>JAEUIU010000049.1 GCA_016795065.1 Phycisphaerae bacterium | reverse complement strand
GTCAGGTTCAGTGTCGCCGTGGCGGTCGGCGAGCCGTTGGCGTAAAGCTCCAGCCCGTACCCACCGGCTCCAAGATCGACCGCCGCTCCCGTCCCGTTGTAGATCTCGATCGCCTTGTTGTTGCTCGAACCTTCGATGTACTCCGAGATGAAGAGATCGGCGGCTTGGGCAAACGCGGTTCGGCCCGTACCGATGGCGCAGCATGCGATGAGAAGGAAAAGCGCAGTGCGACAGGCGCGGGTCAGGTGGCTCGCCACAATCAATCTCCCGGTTTGTTCCCCCGGACGACAAGGTCGGACCAGGGGGCTCTCTGTATGAAGGCGGCTTTATCAACCGCCAGACTTGGAGACTACCGAACCGCAGCGGATGTTCAAGGGCGAAAAGGCCAGCAGCTTGAAACTTCGACAAATCTTCGCCCGATAGGCAGCGCCATGGGAACGTCCCCTCCAGAGCGACCCTAGCAGGCCGCTAAGGAACTCGCTTCGAAGGCGAGGGCGAGCCTGATGGGTCAGCCGCAAGGAGTTGCGACGAAGCGATATTGGGCGAAATATCGCGAGTCGCATCGACGCCGCGGATGGCCCATCAGGGTCGGCCGCAGCCCGAATGGAGTTTCTTAGCGGCCTGCTAGGTCGGCTTTGCGGAGGAAATCGCGGCGTTCATGGCTGCCATGCACCGAGAAGGAGCGCGAGGTCGGCGCCGTTGACGACGCCGTCCGCGTTGAGATCCGCGTTCGGATCGGCACTTCCCCACGCTCCCAACAGGATCGCCAGGTCAGCGCCGCCGACGGTGCCGTCGCCGTTCAGATCCGCCGGCTCCCCGGTCGAACCTGATTCGCAGCCCGGAAGCTTGATGCAAAGTTCCTCCGCGCAGCACTCCGCCAGCGATGCGGTGTGCATGCTCATCAGGAAACAGAGGTCCGACGTCGTCGGTTCGCTCGGCAGGGTGATCGTCACCGTGAGCGGGGCGCTGGTCGCGAACTGGTGAAGCGGCGGCAGCAAGAAGTGGTTGGGCACGATGGTCATGCTCGACCCCGGCGGAATCGGCAGGAAGAGATGGCGAACGATGTCCGATGTGAGGTTGGTGACTTGGAACGTGAAGGTGTAGGCCGCGGATGGACCATCGACGCAGGTGACGGTCGAGGCCGGAAGCTGCATGCAGGTGCATTCCGGCATGTCGATGCACAGGTCCAGCGCGCAGCACTGCTGGAACTGTGAATCGGCCAAAGCCATCGTGAAGCAAAGGGATTCGCCGACGACATTGGTCACCTCGACCGAGACGGAGGTCGTCTCGCCGTCGCCCAACGGCTGCGGCAGGGTGATGATGGAGGGCGTGATCTCCCGGGCCGAGAAGAAGACGTATTGGGCTGCGATGCCCGAGTTGTTGGTGACGTCAAACGTGAAGGTGTAGTTGCCGGTCAGACCGCTGCGGCTGAGCCCGCACAGGGCACTCGTTTCAACGACCGTGAGGCAGCTTGCGGTCTCGTTGCAATCCGGCGTGCCGTCACCGTCGCTGTCGGTGTCGGGGACGCCGCAGCCGCAGGCGCCCGGAGCGGTCTTGAGCGGATCGGTGGGGCAACCGTCCTCTCCGTCAGGGACGCCATCACCGTCGGTGTCGGGCTCTTCGGTGTTGGGGCAGGTTGGCGTGGTCCACTTGGCGACATTCAGCGTTTGGGTGGTGCCGTTGGTGGAGAAGAAGACACTGAAGAAGCCGCCGGCAAAGAGGGCCGGTCCCGTTCCCGAGCCGTCGTCGTAGACCGCCATCGCGAAGACTTCGCCATTGGAGCCGCCGCCCCCGAGGGCACTCCAGGTCGAGCCGTTCCAGCGGGCGATCTTGCTGCCGTAGTTGCCGCCAGCGGTCGAGAAGTAGCCGCCGGCGTAGAGGACCGGGCCCTCCGGGCCGCCGTCATCCCAGATCTGAAGCGACGAGACGGAGCTGTTCATGCCGCTGCCGACGCCTGACCAACTCGTGCCGTCCCAGCGGGCGAGTCGCCGGGCCGTCACGCCGTCGATCCGGTAGAAGAAGCCGCCGACAAAGAGGGACGGCCCGAGCGTCGAGCCGCCATTGGTCGCGGTCATGCAGGTGACGGCACCGTCATCGAGGCCGCTGTTGAGGGCCGACCACGAGGTGCCGTTCCAGCGGGCGATGTTGCGGACCACCGTCGAGCCAATGTTGAAGAAGGAACCGCCGGCGTAGAGGGCCGGGCCGCCACCCAGCCCGTCATCGAAGACCGCCAGCGCGGCGATGTAGCCTCCGCCAAACGCCGGCCCGACCGAAGACCAACTCACGCCATTCCAGCGGGCGATGTCGGTG
Source organism: Phycisphaerae bacterium (assembly GCA_016795065.1). Lineage (GTDB taxonomy): Bacteria > Planctomycetota > Phycisphaerae > Phycisphaerales > SM1A02 > JAEUIT01. Next base: position 90,643 of record JAEUIU010000049.1, on the reverse strand, counting down.
ACCGGAACGGATCCGGCCATCGAGAAGTCGCCGGCGGCATAGAGCGCGGGACCGCCGCCAAGACCGTCGTCATAGACCGCCAGCGAGCTGACCGCCGCGTTCAATCCTCCGCCGACCTCTGACCAGGTCGAACCATCCCACTTGGCGATGTTCATGGCCGCCACACCGCCGGCGGTCGTGAACGCCCCGCCGACGAAGAGAGCCGGACCGTTGCCATCGTCAAAGACCACCATGTCGGCCCCGCCGCCGTTGGGAATCCCGCTGAGTCCAAAGCCCGAGGGGCCGGTGAGCGGCGACCAGGTCGTCCCGTTCCAGCGGGCAATGCGATCGACCTGCGTTCCTGCCGCGAGCGTAAAGAGGCCCGTGGCATAGAGCGCCTCGCCGGTGCCGTCGTTGTAGGTCTCCAGGTCGTTGACGAACGTGTCGACGCCGTTGGCGCCCAAGGCCGACCAATAGGCATCCTCCTCGACGCCGCAGCCGCAGACGCTCGCCCCGGTCTTGAGCGGATCGTTCGGGCAGCCATCCTTGCAATCGGCGATGGTGTCGCCATCGGAGTCGATGTCAGGAACGCCGCAACCGCATTGGCCCGGCCCCGCCTTCAGCGGATCCTGAGGGCAGCCGTCGAAGCAATCATCGACACCATCCCCATCGGAGTCGGTCGGGCACGGATCGGGATCGCAGGCGTCGCCAATGCCGTCACCGTCGGTGTCGAGCTGGTTGGCATTGAACTGCTCGGGGCAGTTGTCGCACTCATCGGCGACGTTGTCAGAGTCGGAATCCGGTCCGCCTCCGGTGAGGGCGAGCATGTCGAGGTAGTCGATGAAGTCCGGAGAGCCATCGCCGTTGATGTCGGCGCACGGGTCACCGGCGTTGTAGGCCACCAAGAAGGGCGACAAGTCGGAGCAATCCACGTCGCCATCGCAATCCATGTCGCCGCCAGGGCAACAGGTGATTCCACCACCGCCGCCTCGCTCGCAGAGAGGGCCGCAGAGGTCGTGGGCCCGCTCGGCGCAGAGGAAGTCCCATTCGGTATCGCAGCAGTAGGGATCGTCCGCGCAGACTTGGGCGGAGCAGGCGGCGTCGTCGCAGCCCTTTCCGGCCCAGTCGTCGCAGCAGTTGCTTGGAGGGGCAGCGAACATCGACGAGGCGATCGCCAGAACGGCGAATGCCGCTCGTGCCGCGCCCTTCGCCAATGTGTTGCTTGCCGACATGGTACGCTGCTGTGAGCTGGCAAGGAGCGTGATGTCGCGGCGGAGGGCGCAGCTCGGCATGGAAGGTCTCCAGAGGAAGGGACGCTCGGTCAGCCCTCGGGACAGGCGGGAAGTGGAAGGCAGATCTCCTCGGCGCAGCATTCCGCCAGCGAGGCGGTGTGCATGCTGATGGTTAGACATGCATTGGCGGGCGGTTGGGGCGAGGAGGGAAGGACAACCGTCACGGTCAATGGAGCGCTCGTCGCAAACGGAGCGAGCGGTGGAATGAGGAAGTGGCTGGGCGTGATGGTGATGCCCGAACCGGGAGGCGAGGGCAAGAAGAGATGACGCACCAGGTCCTCGGTCAGGTTGGTGACCTGGAAGGTGAACGTGTAGGCGTCGCTCGGCCCGTCGACGCAGGTCACGGAACTGAGCGGCAGTTGCAGGCAGGAGCACAGCGGCAAGTCGACGCAGAGGTCCAGGGCGCAGCACTCCTCAAACTGCGGATCGGCCATGGCCATCGTGAAGCAGAGCGACTCGCCGACCACGTTGGAGATCTCGACAGTGACCGATGTCGTCATGCCGTCGCCAAGAAGCGTCGGAAGGGTGATGATCGACGGGGAGATCTCGGGCGCCGAGAAGAAGATGTACTGGGCCGCGCGACCGGCGTGGTTGGTGACCTCGAAGGTGTAGATGTAGGTTCCGCTGAGGGCCCCACCATCGATCCCGCAGAGGGCGCTGGTCTCGACGACGGTCATGCAGGCCGTGTCGCCGTCGAGGCAATCGGGGACGCCGTCGCCGTCGGCGTCCGCGAAGGGGGAGGCGACGACGTCCGCCAGGGCCGCATCGTCCCCGGCGTCGTACAGCACCGCCTCGATGTTGGCCACGCCGAAATCGTTGAGATCGGCAAGCGTCGGGTGTTGGCCCGACAGGTTCGCGGTGGTGATCGCGAAGCTGGTCGTGCCGGTGTAGCCGGTCAGGTCGTTCCCGCCTTGCGACGCGCCGAGCCCGGTGATGTTGCCTTGCGAGCAGTCACCGAGGTCGGCGACTGCTCCACCGAGAACAGCCACGCCGGCCGACGGCAGACCCGCGAGCACGTTCGATTGCATCATGACCGCGCCGCCATCGACTTGGATGCCGATAGCAGCATTCGTCACGATGCTCTCCGACACCGTGGCGGATGAGCGTCCCGCCATGCTGACACCGGCAAGGGCTGTGTTGCGCAGGACGCACTGGTCAATGACAAGGCGTTCGATGGGCACAGGTGGCTTCGCCGGATTCGACCAAAGGCCGTTGCTGACGGCCACTGCGGCATTCACGTCGCCATCACCGAAAGGTGGACCGCCACGGGGGTCATGGACAAACGCCGGGTTGTCGCCGTCGATGATCAGGCCGCTCAAGGTCACGTCGTCGGCGGTGACATAGAGGACGATGCCATCTGAGGCGAAGTCGCCGAAGGGGACCAACGTTGCGGTCTCGCCCGGTGCGGCGATGCCACCGGCGGCGGCGTATCCCGGACTGCCTGGACCGAGGATCGTCATCGATACATCGATCGGCGCGTCGACGGCGTAGACGCCTGGGGCGAGGACCAGCGTGCCGCCTGGGGCCACGGCACCGAGGCCCGCGTTCAGGTTGCCGAAGACGTCGCAACCAATGACGCCGATGTCGACATCCGTACCCGGGACGAAGTCGGCGAAGTCGCCGTTGACGAAGACCAAGCCGGAGCCGCCGCCCGCGAAGGGGTACCCGATGCAACTGTCGCAGGCGTTCCCGATGCCGTCGCCATCGCTGTCGGTTTGGGTCGCGTTGGCTGTGAGTGGACAGTTGTCGATGCAGTCCGGTGTGCCATCCAAGTCCGTGTCCACATCGGCAACGCCGCAACCGCAGGTGCCAGGGCCGATCTTCATCGGGTCGAGCGGGCAGCCGTCGGTGCGATCGGGGAAACCGTCTGCATCGCTATCGAGCAGGTGAGAACACCAACCGAGCCGGGCAAGCCGGGCTGCCGGCGTGTCGTTCACCGCGGTGAAGTCGCCGCCGACATAGAGCTCCAGGCCGTGCGCCGCGAAGGCGAGCACGTAGTTGTTCGCGTCCCCGTTGACGTTTTCCCAGCCCGATCCGTTCCAGAAATCGATGCCCGCTGCACCGCCGCTATAGAGTCGGTCGCTGCCGCCAGGGCCATGCCCGATGACACCGAGGGTCTCGACGCCCGAGAAGGGGCCGCTTCCGACCGCTGACCAGTTTGCACCGTTCCAACGGGCGACATACGGGGCAGGGCCACTGCCAGCGGTGGTGAACCAACCGCCCACATACAGCGCCGCGCCGCTGCCGTCATCAAAGACCGTCATTGCCCGAGCCGAACCGTTCAGCCCCGTTCCGAGGGCGTGCCAAGCGGTGCCATCCCAGCGGGCGATGCCATTCGCGGCGACGCCGCCGACCATGGTGAAGTCGCCTGCGACGTAGAGTTGCTCGCCGCCGCCGAGCCCGTCGTCGAAGGTGGCGAGAGCGAAGATGGACCCATTCGCGCCGCCCCCGACCTCGGCCCAGGAACTGCCATTCCAGCGGGCGATCCGCTTCGCTGGCGCACCGCCCGCGGTCGAGAACTGCCCAGCCGCGTAGAGCCGCGGACCGAAGCCGGTCTGGTCGTCGAAGGTGATCAACGCTCGGACAGTCGCGTTGAGGCCAGCGCCAAGCGGCGTCCACGCGCTTCCATTCCACGCCGCGACGTTCTTGGCGTCGCCGCCACCGGCGTGGCTGAAGAAGCCGCCCGCGTAGAGAGCCGGTCCCTGTCCGTCGTCGTACTCGGCGAAGGTGTACACCGTGCCGTCGGTGCCGCTCCCGAGCGGAGCGAACGTCGTTCCGTTCCATCGGGCGACGCGGTTGGCGCTGACGCCGTCAACGTGCGTGAACTGGCCGCCGACGAAGAGCGCCGTTCCCGACCCGTCGTTGAAGAACCCAAGTTCCCACACCGCGTTGTCGGCGCCATTGGCAACTGGCGACCAGATCAACGTGTCATCGGAGACGCCACATCCGCATTGGCCGGGCGAAGTCTTGTTTGGATCCGTGGGACACCCATCGACGCAATCGACGCTGCCATCGCCGTCACTGTCGATGTCGCTGACGCCGCAGCCGCAGGTCCCCGGAACCGACTTCGCCGGGTCGAGCGGGCAGAGGTCGCTGCCGTCGCCGGTGCCGTCGTCATCGGTGTCGGGATCGTTTGGATCGGTGCCGTTGGTGACTTCCTCGTCGTCAGGCACGCCGTCGCCATCGCTGTCGAGCGGGGGGGTGCAATCCGCCGCGGCGCGTGCGATGCGCGAAGCGCTCGTGCCCTCAATCGAGGTGAAGGTGCCGCCGGCGACAAGGCCGCTGCCGAAGGCGGCCAACGCCCGGATCTCGCCGTTGGATCCGGTTCCGGCGGGGGCTGCTGCCCAGGCGGTCCCATCCCAGAACGCGATGCCGTTGGCCGAGACGCCTCCAGCGCTCGTGAAGGAGCCAGACACCGCCAGTCGCGGCCCGCTGCCATCGTCGAACGTGGCCATGGCGAGGACATCGCCGTTCACGCCGTTGGTTGGACCGCTACCGAGGGTTACCCATCCGGTCCCAGTCCATTTCGCGATGTGCGATGCGGTCGTTTTGCCCGCGACGCTGAAGGCGCCGCCAGCGTAGAGAGCCGGGCCGCTGCCATCGTCGAAGATTGCCAGGGCGTAGACGTTTCCGTTGACACCCACGGCCGTACTGGCTCCACCGGTCGACAGGAGGGGCGACCATCCGCTGCCGTCCCATCGGGCAATGCGGTTCATCACCGCACCCGCGGCCTTCGTGAATCGACCTGCGACGTAGAGGGAGGTGCCATTGCCGTCATCGAAGGTGGTGAGGGCGTGCACCCAGTCGTTGACGCCCACGGCACCGGGTGACCCGAGGGGCGACCAGCTTGTGCCGTTCCATCGGGCGATCGCGTTGGCGGGGGCTCCGCCTGCCTTGGTGAATCGTCCCCCGACGAAGAGCTTCTCGCCGCCCGGCGCCCCATCGTCAAAGGCTGCGAGAGCGAAGGAGTCGCTGTCGAGACCGCTGCCCAGGGCCAGCCACGTCGTTCCCGTCCACTGAGCGATGCCTAGCGGCACTGAGCTGCCAGAGCCATGGTCGCCCTTCACGTTGCCGCTCCCGCCGATACCCGGATGGTCACCGGCTGCGTAGAGGGTGGACCCTGATCCGCTGGAAACGGTGGCAAGTGCTCGGATCGGGAACGACAGGCCGCCGCCAAGAGCCGACCACGCGGTGCCATTCCAGCGAGCGACCGACTTGGTCGCGGTTCCGCCTGCCGCACTGAACTGTCCACCGGCGATGAGATCGGTTCCTGCGCCACTGTTCATGGTGGTCAGGGCGTTCACAGCGCCGCTCGTTCCTCCCGCCAGGGCGGACCATTCGGTCGCTCCATCCACAACGCCGCAACCGCAGGCGCCGGGTGAGGTCTTCAAGGGATCGTTCGGGCAACCGTCATGGCAGTTGGGGGTTCCGTCTCCGTCCGCGTCGATGTCGCTGACACCACAGCCGCAGGCGCCAGGCGCCGTCTTGAGCGGATCGTTCGGACAGCCATCGATCGAGTCGGGGCTTCCGTCACCGTCGCTGTCGCCATTGCCCGGGTCGGTGCCTTGGATGACCTCGACGCAATCGGCGACGCCATCGCCGTCGGTGTCGGTATCCGCGATGCCACAGCCACAGATACCTGGTGCGATCTTGAGCGGGTCGAGCGGACAGCCGTCGAGTCCGTCGTTCGTGCCGTCGCCGTCGGTATCGGGATCGTTCGGATCGGTTCCGTTCTCCCATTCGTCAGGGTCCGTGACGCCATCCCCGTCGGAGTCCGGGGCGACGCCACACGCAATCGATGCTTGCACGACATGCGCGGCGGGAAGGCCCACGGCGCTCCCGAACTCGCCGCCGACCACCAACGTGCGATCCACGACCGTCAACGCCCTCACCGGCTTGTTCGCGCCTTGACCGGCCAAGGTGCTGACGGGCGCCCACGCGGCGCCGTCCCACATGGCGAGTCGATGGGCCGTGATGCCACCTGCCGACGTGAATGTCCCGCCGACGTAGAGGCGCGGACCACTACCGCTCTGGTCGTTATAGGCGATGAGCGTGAGAACGTCCCCGTTGAGGCCGTTCGCAGGGCCGGTTCCGAGTGCGCTCCACGTACTGCCGTTCCATTTTGCGATGCGATTCGCCGCGACTCCCCCCGCAGTGGTGAAGCTGCCGCCGGCGTACAACGCCGGGCCGCTGCCATCGTCGAAGACCGCAAGGGCCTTCACGTCCGCATCCATGCCCGGCGCCGGATGCGGACCCGAGCCCGCGCCTAGCGGCGACCAGCCGCTTCCGTCCCATCGCGCGATGCGATTGACGGTCGCGCCACCAGCGGACGTAAATCGACCGCCCGCGTAGAGCTTGGTTCCGAGGCCGTCGTCGAATGTCGTCAAGGCCATGACCCTTTCGTTGAGGCCAAGTCCAACCTTCGACCAGGAGATGCCATTCCAGCACGCGATCCAACTCGCTCCCGACCCGCCGGCATTCGTGAAGGCGCCGCCAACGTAGAGCCTGGTGCCGCTGCCAAGGCCGTCGTCGAAGAGGGCGAGAGCGAAGGCGTCGCCATCGAGGCCGGTGCCGAGCGTCGACCATCCAGTCCCGTTCCAACGGCGGATGCGATCGGCGTTGCCCGAGCCTCCCTCGTGCCCTGCGTTCGCGCTGACGCCGGCCGCAAAGAGAGAGGGAGAGCTGGTGCCGATGCTCCCGCCTGCTAGGGCTCGAACATCAAACGTTACGCCGCCGCCGAGGGCCGACCACGCCGAGCCGTCCCAGCGGGCGATCCGTTTCGCCGACACTCCACCGGCGGTTGCGAACTTGCCTCCGACGTAGAGTCGCTCGCCGAAGCCCGCGCCGTCGTCGTAGGCGGTGAGAGCTTCCACCGTCCCGCCCGTGCCGCTGCCAAGGGCCGACCAGGCAAAGGCGGCCTCCGGAACGCCGCAACCGCAAGGGCCAGGAGCGATCTTCAGCGGATCGTGCGGACATTCGTCGGTGCAGTCGGGTGTGCCGTCGCCATCGCTGTCTGCATCGCTTACGCCGCAGCCACAGAGGCCCGGGGACGACTTCGCGGGATCGTTGGGACAGCCGTCGCCACCGTCAGGGGTTCCATCACCATCGCTGTCCGGATCGCTTGGATCGGTGCCGTTGGCGATCTCGATGCAATCGGGCACGCCATCGCCATCGGTGTCGGTGTCCGCGACGCCGCACCCGCAGAGGCCGGGGGCGACCTTCAGCGGATCCAGCGGACAACCGTCGCTCCCATCGTTGGTGCCGTCGTTGTCGGTATCGGGGTCGTAGGGATCGGTTCCGTTGGTGACTTCATCGTCGTCAGGCACGCCGTCGCCATCGGTGTCTGGCGACCGCCCGCAATCGATCGCGCCGCGGGCGATGTGCAGCGACGAGACCCCGTCGAAGTTCTTGAAGCGTCCGCCGACATAGATCGCATCCTCGAAGACCGCGGTCGCGCGGCATTCGTCGCTCGCCCCCAGATTCGTTCCGCCGCTGGCTGCCCAGGCGCTGCCGTCCCAGGTGGCGGCGCGGTTGACGGTGATGCCCGCTGCCGTCGTGAAGGAACCGACGACGTAGAGCTTCGCGCCGGCTCCGCTGCCGTCATCGAAGGCGATCATCGAGCGGACGTCGCCATTGACGCCGTTGTTGGCGGCGGAGCCCAGCGCCGTCCACGAGGTCCCGTTCCACTTCGCAATGCGGTTGAGCGGCTTGGTCCCATGATGCGTGAACGCACCGGCGACGTAGAGCGCGGGTCCACTGCCGTCGTCGAAGACCGCGAGGGCCCGGATGTCGCTATCGAAGCCGCTGCCACCTCCGCTGCCAGAGCTCATTCCGACCGGCGACCAACCACTGCCATCCCAACGGGCTAGGCGATGCGCGGCGACCCCGCCCGCTGTGGTAAAGCGACCGCCCGCGTACAGCGCCGGGCCCGATCCGTCGTCGAAGACCGTCAACGCCAAGACCTGATCGTTCGTCCCGCTCCCCAGCGCGCTCCACGAGCTTCCATTCCAACGGGCGATGTTGCTCGCTGCTGTTCCGCCTGCCGAGGTGAACCTGCCGCCGACAAAGAGGTTCTCGACACCGCTGCCGGTTTCGTCAAAGCTCACCGCCGCGTATCCACCGGGTTGGTTCCCCGATTGGCCCCCAGGTTGGCCGCCGCCGGACTGCCCGCCGCTTAGGCCGCTCCCGAGCGGCTGCCAAGCGCTGCCGGTCCAACGGGCGATGCCGTTGAAGGTCGGTGCTGAGCCGCCGCCCTTGCCGATGCCAGCACCGGTTTCAACGCCAGCGGCGTAGAGCGTGGCGGAGGTGCCGGCTGGATTCGGAACTGACGCGAGGGCACGAACGTCGAAGGCAAGTCCCGAGCCCAGAGCGCTCCAGTTTGAGCCGCTCCACTGGGCGATGCTCTTCGCGGGGCTGCCGCCCGCCGTGGTGAAGATGCCGCCGGCGATGAGGCGCTCACTGCCGGCGCCACTCTGGGCGTGTTGAGTAAGAGCGTTGATGGCATCGCCGCCGACGCCACCCCCCGTTGGGGTCCATGCGAATGTTGCGTCGACCACACCACAACCGCACAGGCCGGGGGCGATCTTCAGCGGGTCGAACGGGCAGCCGTCATCGCGGTCGGGCGTACCGTCGCCGTCGGAGTCCGTCGACTCGCACGCGTCGCCGACGCCGTCGCCGTCGCTGTCGAGCTGTTGGGGGTTGTGCTGGGTCGGGCAGTTGTCGCAGGTGTCGGGAATGACGTCGAAATCGCTGTCGGAGTCGCCGAGGAGAGCGTGGAAGGTAGCGGCGTCGAGCAGGTCAGGAAAGACGCCATCCTGGTTGATGTCGGCGCACCCGTTGCCCGCTTCGAAGGCGATCCAGAACAGCGTGAAGTCGTCACAGTCGACGTCACCGTCGCAATCCATGTCACCGTTCGCGCAGCAGCCGGGATCGCCAGTATCGCACTCATCGCCGATGCCATCGCCGTCGCTGTCGAGCTGATCAGGGTTGTGATGGTCCGGGCAGTTGTCGCAGTTGTCGGGCACGAAGTCGAAATCGTTGTCGGTGTCGCCGAGGAGGCTGTAGATGGTCAGGAGGTCGTCGAGATCGACGCTACCATCCTGATTGATGTCGGCGCACGGGTCGCCCGCTTCCCAAGCGAGCCAGAAGCTCGTGAAGTCGTCACAGTCGACGTCCCCGTCGCAATCCATGTCACCGCCCGGGCAGCAGCCGGGGCCGCCGGGATCGCAGGCGTCGCCGATGCCGTCGCCGTCGCTGTCGGCCTGATCGGGGTTGAAGAGGTCAAGGCAGTTGTCGCAGGAGTCCGGAATGAAGTCGCCGTCGGCGTCGCCGCTTCCGAGGATCGCTGAGAGGTCAATCAAGTCGAAGAGGTCGCCAAAGCCATCGCCGTTGATGTCCGCGCAGGGATCACCGCTCTGGAGCGCGAGCACGAGCAACGCCAGATCGGCACAGTCGACAGCCCCGTCGCAGTTCAGGTCACCGCCCGGACAGCAGGGGCCGACCAGGTCGCAGGCGTCGCCGATGCCGTCGCGGTCGCTGTCGGCTTGATCGGGGTTTGGCACGAATGGGCAATTGTCGATGCGGTCGTCGACGCCATCACCATCGATGTCAAAGGGCGCTGGATCGCACACGTCGCCCAATCCATCAAAGTCGCTGTCGAGTTGGTCGGGGTTGGCGACCTCGGGGCAATTGTCACAGAGGTCAGGGAGGGCGTCGCCATCGCCATCGGGAAGACCGAGGAGGGCTGCCAGCAAGCCGAAGTCGACCGCATTCACCGTGCCGTTGCCATCGACGTCGAGGCAGGCGCTCTCACTGCACGGTGTCGTTTCCGAGGCAAGAATCGCCGCGAATGTCACCAAGTCCGCGCAGTTGAAGACGCCATCGCAGTTGACGTCGCCCGCGACCGGCCAGGTGCAGCCGGCAGGCACGTCACAGGCATCGCCAACGCCATCGGCGTCGCTGTCAGCCTGGTCCGGATTGAACACGGTGGGGCAGTTGTCGAGCGCGTCGAAGACACCATCGCCGTCGGTGTCCTCGCCGTCGCAGGCATCACCGACGCCGTCGCCATCGCCATCAGCCTGATCCGGATTGGAGAGCGTCGGGCAGTTGTCGCACGCGTCACCGATGCCGTCGTCATCGCCGTCGGCCTGGTCGATGTTGAAGACGGTCGGGCAGTTGTCGAAGCAGTCGGGCCATTGGTCGAAGTCGGCATCAACATCGGAGACGCCACAGCCGCACGAACCGGGGCTCGTCTTGTTGGGGTCGTTCGGGCACCCGTCCGCGCAGGAAGGCACGCCGTCGCCGTCGGGGTCACTCGGGTCATCGACGACGCCGCAGCCGCACAGGCCGGGAGCGGTCTTGGCCGGATCGGTCGGGCAACCGTCCGTGCAGTCGGGTGTGCCATCCCCATCGCTGTCCAGATCGCTCACGCCACAGCCGCAGAGGCCCGGGGTGATCTTGGACGCGTCGAAGGGGCAGCCATCGCAGGGGTCGCCGACGCCGTCGCCGTCAGCATCGTTCTGATCGAGATTGGGCTCGGTCGGACAGTTGTCCAGAGCGTCGGGCAAGCCGTCGCCATCGCTGTCGGTTGGGTCGCACGCATCGCCCACGCCATTGGCGTTGGAATCGGCCTGGGTCGGATTGGCGGTGGTCGGGCAGTTGTCGATGCAATCAGGTACGCCGTCGCCGTCGCCGTCGGTCTCAGGAACGCCACAGCCGCAAGTGCCGGGACTGGTCTTCAGCGGATCAAGTGGACAGCCGTCGATGCAATCAGGCGTTCCGTCGCCGTCGCCATCAGACTCCTCCACTTGGCAGCCGCAGGCGCCAGGCGAGGACTTGCTTGGATCGTCGGGGCAACCATCGAGACAGTTGGGCACCCCGTCGCCGTCATCATCGAGGTCGGCGACGCCGCAGCCGCAGGCCCCAGGATCGAACTTGTTGGGGTCAGTCGGGCAGGTATCGATGCAATCAGGAGCTCCGTCACCGTCGGTGTCGGTCTCGAGGCTTCCGCAACCGCAGGCGCCCGGCTCGACCTTCAACGGATCATTCGGGCAGCCATCGCATGCGTCGCCCGTGCCGTCACCGTCGGCGTCAGCCTGATCCGGATTGGCAACGAAGAAGCAGTTGTCCAGTTGATCGATCGTTCCGTCGCCGTCCCAATCCAGTGACGCGCAGATGTCACCAACGCCGTCGAGGTTTGCATCGGCCTGATCGGGATTGAAGACATGGATGCAGTTGTCGCAGGCGTCGCCGATGCCGTCGCCGTCGATGTCGGCCTGATTCGCGTTGGGAGTGGTCGGGCAGGTGTCGGTACAGTCGGGGATGCCGTCGCCGTCGGTGTCGAGGGCGTCGTCAACCGTGCCGCATCCACAGAGTCCGGGCTCGATCTTCAGCGGGTCCGTCGGGCAGCCGTCAGCGCAATCGGGAGTTCCATCGCCATCGCTGTCGCTCGGTTGGTCGATCACACCGCAGCCGCAGAGTCCTGGGGCTGACTTCGCCGGATCCGTAGGGCAACCGTCGACGCAATCGGGCGTGCCGTCGCCGTCGCTGTCGGTGTCAGGCATCCCACATCCGCAAGCGCCGGGAGACACCTTGAGGTGGTCGTCGGGGCAGCCGTCGCAGGCATCGCCCACGCCGTCGCCGTCGCTGTCGGCTTGGTCGGGATTCGGCACGAAGGGGCAAGAGTCAAACTGATCGATGGTGCCATCACCATCGGTGTCCAGCGTCACGCAGGCGTCGCCGATGCCGTCGAGGTCGAGATCCTCCTGAAGCGGGTTTGGCACCGTGACGCAGTTGTCGCAGCCATCGGGCAGACCATCGCCGTCGGTGTCGGCTTGCGACGGGTTGAAGGTTGGGCAGTTGTCGACGCAATCGACGATGCCGTCGAAGTCCGCGTCCTCTTCGGGCACACCGCAGCCGCACGGGCCCGGCAGGTACTTCGAGGGATCGTCCGGACAGAGGTCGACGCAGTCCGGCAGGCCGTCGCCATCGCTGTCCAGGTCCGCTACGCCGCAGCCGCACGCGCCGGGATCGTTGAACTTGTTTGGATCGCCTGGACACGCATCGCAGGCATCGCCCACCCCGTCGCCATCGCTGTCGACCTGACTCGGGTTGAAGCTCGCGACGCAGTTGTCGAGCTGGTCGATCGTCCCATCGCCGTCGAAATCCTGGTTCGCGCAGACATCGCCGACGCCGTCGTTGTTCGTGTCGGCCTGGTCGGGATTGGCCGAATAGAGGCAGTTGTCGCAGGCGTCGCCGACGCCATCGCCGTCGGCGTCGGATTGGGCCGGATTGGCGATCGCCGGGCAGTTGTCGCAGGCGTCACCGATGCCGTCACCGTCCGTGTCGGCTTGATCCGCATTGGAGGCTGTAGGGCAGTTGTCGAGGCAATCGGGAATGCCGTCCGCGTCTCCGTCGGCATCCGCTTCGCCGCAGCCGCACGCGCCGGGCGACGTCTTTGAGGGGTCGTTGGGACAGCCATCGCAGGCATCGCCGACGCCGTCGCCATCACTGTCGGATTGGTCGGGGTCAAACGCCTCTGGGCAGAGGTCACAGGCGTCGCCGATCCCATCGCTATCGTCATCCTCCTGACCAGGGTTGTTCGCTGCGATGCAGTTGTCGCAGGTGTCGCCAACGCCGTCGCCGTCCAGGTCGGACTGGTCGACGTTGAAGACCATCGGGCAGTTGTCCAGGCAATTGGGTGACTGGTCGCCGTCGCTGTCGGCATCGGATACCCCGCAGCCGCACGGGCCGGGGGTGATCTTGGTTGGGTCCAGCGGGCAGCCGTCGGCGCAGTTGACGGTTCCATCGCCGTCGCTGTCGGTTGGGTCATCTGGGACGCCGCAGCCGCAGGTGCCGGGCGCCGACTTCAACGGATCGTTCGGACAGCCGTCGACGCAATCGGGCGTGCCATCACCGTCCTGATCGAGCTCGGGCGTTCCACATCCGCACGCGCCGGGGAGGATCTTCGCCGGGTCGTTGGGGCAACCATCAAGGCAATCGAGAATTCCGTCGCCGTCGCTATCGAGCGTGTCCTCGCAACCGCAGGGTCCCGCGCTGGTCAGGAGCGGATTGAGCGGGCAGCCGTCGCAGGCATCGCCAACGCCATCGCTATCGCTGTCGGTCTGGTCAGGATTGGGCAGGGCAGGGCAGTTGTCATTGGCATCTGCGAGGCCGTCGCCGTCGCTGTCGCTTCCGTCGCATGCATCGCCATTGCCGTCGCCATCGGCGTCGGACTGGGAGGGATTGGCAATCAACGGGCAGTTGTCGATGCAGTCGGCGATGCCGTCGCTGTCGCTATCGATGTCGGCAACGAAGCAGCCACACGTGCCGGGTGTGATCTTCGTTGGATCGAAGGGGCAACCGTCGAGGCAATCGGGAATGCTGTCGCCGTCGCTGTCGAGGTCAGGAACGCCGCACCCACAGGCACCGGGGGCGATTTTCGTGCCGTCCTCAGGGCAGCCGTCCACACAGTCGGGCGTGCCGTCGCCGTCGAGGTCGTCATCCAAGACGCCGCATCCGCAAGGGCCGGGCGAGGTCTTGAGCGGATCGCTCGGACAGCCGTCGGTGCAATCGGGTTCGCCATCGCCATCGCCGTCGACATCAGGGACGCCGCAGCCGCAGGCGCCCGGAAAGATTTTGAGCGGGTCGCTGGGGCATTCGTCGCAAAGGTCGCCCACTCCGTCGCCGTCAGCATCCTGCTGGGCGGGATTGAAGGCGAAGTAGCAGTTGTCCACCTGGTCGATGATGCCGTCGCCATCGATGTCCTGCGATTCGCACGCATCGCCGATGCCATCGGCGTCCGAGTCCTCTTGGCCCGGGTTGGGAAAGTGGATGCAGACGTCGCAGGCGTCGCCGACGCCATCGCCATCTTGATCGATCTGGTTAGGGTTGGCGGTGGTCGGGCAGTTGTCGACGCAATCGGGAACGCCGTCGCCGTCACCATCGGAGGGGTCGTCGAGAAAGCCACATCCACAAAGGCCGGGCGAGGTCTTGAGGGGGTCGAGCGGGCACCCGTCGAGGCAGTTGACCATGCCGTCGCCGTCGCTGTCGGCGACGTCGTCAACGACGAAGCAGCCGCAGACGCCCGGATCGCTCTTGAGAGGGTCGTACGGACAACCGTCGATGCAATCGGGAACGCCGTCGCCGTCGGCATCCGTGTCCGACGAGAAGCAGCCGCAGGTTCCGGGGTCGCTCTTCCACGCGTCGTCCGGGCAGCCATCGCATTCATCACCCGTTCCGTCGCCGTCGCTGTCGGCTTGGTCGGGATTTGGCGTGAACGGACAGGTGTCGCGTTGGTCGACGATGCCATCGCCATCGCTGTCGAGGGTCACGCAAGCGTCGCCGATGCCGTCGAAATCGGCGTCGGCCTGATCGACGTTGGCGACCGTCTTGCAGTTGTCGCAGCGGTCACCGATGCCATCGCCGTCAAGGTCGCTCTGATCGGGATTGACCGCGAAGGGGCAATTGTCCAGGCAGTCTGGGACTTGATCACCGTCGCTGTCGCTGTCGAGGTTGCCACACCCGCAAGCGCCAGGCTCGACTTTCAACGGATCGTCGGGACAGCCATCGATGCAATCAGAGGTCCCGTCGCCATCGCCGTCGTTCTCTGGTGTGCCACAGCCACAGGGTCCCGGATCGAACTTCAAGGGGTCGGTCGGGCAGCCGTCGCAGAGGTCGCCAATGCCGTCGCCGTCGAGATCCGACTGATCGGGATTCGCGGTGCCAGGGCAGTTGTCAAGTTGGTCGATGGTTCCGTCGCCGTCCCAATCGAGGGTCTGGCACGCGTCGCCGACGCCGTCGAGGTCCGTATCGGCCTGGGTGGGATTGAAGACGAAGCGGCAGTTGTCGCAGACATCGCCAACGCCATCGCTGTCGAGGTCAGCCTGATCTTGATTGGGGACGGTCGGGCAATTGTCGACGCTGTCGCGGATGCCGTCGCCATCACTGTCGGCTTCCGAGTCTCCGGGCGTCGGTCGAAATGCGTGCGGGGAGGGGGCAGCCACCGCTCCCGGAAGGAGGGCCCCAGCCAGCGCAGCGAGTGAAATCCCGACCAGAAGGCGCATCAGGCGAACCTGCATCAGCACTCCCCAAACACGGACTCTTCGGAACAGGACGGGTATGAACCCCGTGACGACACGACGGGCCACGTCTTGGTCGTGTCTGCCGCCCATACTGCGGGTGGGAGGGCTGGATCTCCTCGTGAATCCCCCGGATTGTTAGAAATTGACGAAGGGAGGACATCGCCTCCCAGGAGGAGCGGGAGCAAAACGACAGCGGGCCGCCCCTCGTGAGAGAGGACGGCCCGCTGCTTTCAAACATGGAGTTTCGAGGCCCACCCCAGCGCTCGCGCGCCAGAGCGAGTGTGCGCCCGGACCCGAGGCCTCACCCCAGCGCTCGCGCGCCAGAGCGAGTGTGCGCCCGAAGGGCGCTACGGAGCGCTCAAGCTACTCCGCTACGGAGCGCTCAAGCTACTCCGCTACGGAGCGCTCAAGCCACTCCGCTACGGAGCGCTCTTACTTAATCTCGACCTTGGCGCCAGCCGCCTCAAGGGTCGCCTTGAGCTTGTCGGCGTCTTCCTTCGAGAGCTTCTCCTTGACGGTCTTGTTGCCAGCGTCGACGAGGTCCTTGGCTTCCTTGAGGCCGAGACCGGTCGCGTCGCGGACGACCTTGATGACCTGGATCTTGTTTCCGCCGGCGTCCTTGAGGACGACGTCGAACTCGGTCTGGGCAGCGGCGGCCGGAGCGGCAGCAGCGCCAGCGCCCGCAGCCATCATGACGGCGCCACCGGCGGCCGGCTCGATGCCGTACTTGTCCTTCATGTAGTCCGCGAGATCAACCGCCTCCTTGAGGGTGAGGGCGGCGATGCTGTCACCGAGGCCGGTGATCTTGCTGTCGAAAGTCTTGGTATCGCTCATGACTATGAAACCTTTCTTGCGGAGAGAGGGGCCGGAACACCCGGACCTTTAACTCGCGTGCGAGCCAGTCGCCGCACAGAACGTGAGTGAGTGGGGATGAAAAACCAATGCGTTCGAACGGGAAGGCGTCAGGCCTTCGCAGCGATCACTTCGCCCTTTTCGAGACGCTCCTGAATCTCCTTGACGATGCCGAGGATCTTCGAGCCCGGGCTCTTTGCGGCGGCGACAACCTTGCCGGCCGGGGCGAGCACGATGCTGACGACCTTCGCGATGGCCTCGTCCTTGGTCGGGAATTGACTGAGGCGCTCGACGCCTTCCTTGCCTTCGAAGTACTCGCCGTCGAGGACGGCGGCCTTGAGGGCGAGTTCCTTGATCTGACCGGCGGACTTCACGACCTCACGGGCGATGTCGACGACCGTCGCATTGCCATAGATGAGGGCGCTCGGACCGGCGAGGGACTTGCCCAGCGGCTCGAGTGGGCCGCCTTCGAAGGCCTTGCGGGCCAGGGAGTTCTTGAGAACGGTGACGCGCACGCCCTTCTCCCGGAAGGTGGTGCGCAGCTTGTTGTTGGCGGTCGCTTCGAGACTGCGGATCTCGACGACGATCCCGCCGGTGACGTCGCCGAACCGCTTGCGGTACTCGGCGATGATCATGTCCTTGATGGGCTTGCTCATGGTGTTGAAGCCTTGTGTTCTTGTGAGGAGCTCGACGGTGTGCAGTCCGCCAGAGCGAGTGTGCGCCCCTTCGACGAGCTCAGGGCGCTACGGAGCGCTCAAATCAGGCAGACACTTGCACGCCAGGGCTCATACAGCCCGAGATGACGCACTTCTTGATGTAGGTGCCCTTGGCAGACGCAGGACGGATCTTGTGGATGACGGCGAGGAAGGCATCGAAGTTCTCGTGGAGCGCCTGCTCCGAGAAACTCATCTTGCCGATCACGCCGTGCACATTGCCGCCGTCGTCGTTGCGGTACTCTTGCTTGCCTGCCGCGTACTCCTTGACGGCCGAAGCGATGTCCGGCGTCACGGTTCCGGCCTTCGGCGAGGGCATGAGGCCCTTCGGACCGAGGACCTTACCGAGACGACTGACGACACGCATCATGTCCGGGCTGGCGATGGCGACATCGAATTCGAACCAGCCGGCTTCGATCTTGGCGACGAGTTCCTCGGCTCCGGCTTCGATCGCGCCATTCGCCTTAGCGATGGCGACCTTGTCGGATGGGCAGAAGCAGATCACGCGGGCGGACCGGCCGATGCCGTGGGGCAGCGAGACGGAACCGCGAATGATCTGGTCGGCTTGCTTCGGATCGATGCCAAGGTGGAAAACGACGTTGACCGTCTCGTCGAACTTGGTCTTCTTGAAACCCTTGACGGCCTTGATCGCGGCGGCCGCGTCATGGACGTTGTCGGTGGCGATTTTGGCGTTGGCTTGGGTGCGCTTGCTGATTGGTCGTGGCATCGGGGGTTACTCCTCAATCGTCACGCCCATGGAACGGGCAGTGCCAGCAATGGTGCGCATCGCGGCCTCAACATTGGTCGTGTTGAGATCCTTGAGCTTCTCTTCGGCGATCTTCTTGAGCTGAGCCTTGGTGAGCTTGCCGACCTTGTTGGTGTTCGGCGTGCCCGAGCCCTTCTCGATCTTGAGGGCGCTGGTGATCAGCACCGACGCCGGAGAGGTCTTGATTTCGAACTCGAACGAGCGGTCCGAGTAGACGGTGATCAGGCAACCGACGACGCGACCCTGAAACTCCTTGGTGCGCTCGTTGAATTGCGTGATGAACTGACCCGGGTTGACGCCGTTGGCGCCAAGCGCGGGACCGATCGGCGGAGCCGGGGTGGCCTTGCCGCCCGGCGCCATGATCTTGAATTGCTTGGTGACTTTCTTCGCGGCCATGTTGGTTCCTACCTCCCACCACGTCCCGATGTCCTCCCGAAGGAGGTGGCTCGGTCAGCATCGGGCCGGCCTGGTGGCTCTCGATGCGACGCAGTAGTGCGTGCGGTCTTGGATGTCAGCGTCGCGGAGGGCCACGGCGCCGGGAAACGATTCCGCCTCGGCGAAGGGGGTGCCTTCGACGAAGCGGGCCGAGCAATGTAGCGGGCCCGCCAAAGAGCCGCAAGGGATTGCAATGGCGGGCCCGAGAACTCGTCAGGCGGACGGTCGAGCGATCAGCTCCAGGCTCCCAAGAGCACCGCTAGGTCGGCGGCATCGACCAGCCCGTCGTTGTTGAGATCCGGTCCGGCCGCATTGGTGCCCCAGGCCCCAAGCAGGATGGCCAGGTCGGCGGCGTTCACGGAGCCGTCTCCGTTCAGGTCCGGACCGGCGATTTGGCCGCCATGGGAAAGGACCGCGGCTGGAATGACCTGCTTGGCCAATCCCGGTCCCTGCCACCGGGCGATCACGCCAGCGCCGCCGCCGTTCTCGAAGAACTCGACCCGAAGGAGGTGCTTGCCGGCCTGCAGACCCAGGGCCCCGCTCTTTTCAAGCATGCCATGGAGCCCGTCGTTGTCGACGACCTCGAGTCCGTCGATCAGGAGCCGAGAGCCGTCGTCGGAATCGACGAAGAGGGTGTAGAGGCCCGACGTCGGAACGTCAATCCAGCCCTGGTACACCGCCCCGACCTCGTCCGCACGGCCGCTGGTAGCGAAGTTGCCACCGGTGGAGGGGAAGTTGATCTGAGGCGTGGTATCGGCGAGGTATGGAGTCAGCGTTGCGAAGTCAGGCAGCAACGATGGCTGTGCGAGGGCGTAGTACTCGACAGTGACTTCGGGCTGGGTTCCGGTCACGTCGGTGGGAGGAAGCAGGGTCACAACATCGATCGAGACGATGCCACTGTCGCTGGAGCCAGCGCTGTCGGTGATCGTGTAGGTGAAGCTGTCGTCGGCCGTCGCGTCGGCGGGGACGCTCACTGTGAAGGTCGGGCGGCCGCCGGGCTCGGCTGGATTCAGTGTGACCGATGCGCCATGCACGGTGGTGGCATCGAAGCCGCTGATGGAGATCGACTCGCAATTCACGCGCTCGTCGTTCCAGAGAATGTCGAAGTCCCCTTGCTCACCGGCGACGATCGTCCCGTAGTCATCCATCGCATCGGCCGGTTGGGCGGCGCCGGAGAAGTCGCAGCCGTTGGTATCGAGGAACTCGGTCATGGTGACCACGTTCTCTGGATGGAAATGCAAGGCGATGTTGGCCAGCCCGCCGGAGCAGGTGTGGCAGTAGCTCATGATCGTGCCGGTGTTGGCTGCCGAGCAGTCCCCATTGCCGCAGCCGTCCAGAGGCGGGTTGTAGCTATGGGTGTGCGGAGACCCGAAGTTGTGGCCCAGTTCATGGCTGTACACCATGATGTCCCAGTTCGAACCGCTGTGATCGAGAAGCGGGTAAGGGAAGTAGCCACCGAGATTCGCACTCAGGCCGAAGGCATACTCGCCGCCGCACAGTCCCGGCAACCAGGCGACCCCGCCTCCGAGACCGCGGCCCGAGAGGAAGTGACCGAGGTCGCGCTGCACAGCGCCCTCGTTGGCCACCCAGTAGTCGCGATACTGGAAAAGCTGGTTGGTGGTCGAACTCTGATCCCACGGATCGCTTGCTCCGTTCGCGCCGGTCCACAGGCGGAGATAGGAGACGCGCAGGCGCACGTTCAAGTCGTTGGTGTAGATCTCGCTGGACGCCGCGGTAAGGGCGAGGGCGTAGGTCGCCGCCGCGCTGGTGCTGCCGCCGAAGACCGACGCGGTGAACTCCCAATCGGTGTCGATGGCGATATCCACCTCGCGGCAGCCGTTCGGCGAACCGCCTGCAATGCCGCCGTCGCTTCCACCTGCAGGGACGTCGGGGATCGAAAGAAGATCCGAAGCGCAGAAGTCGGTTCCGGGCGGAAGGAGCGACGGATCGGCGCCGGCTTCGTCAAAGGCAACCGTCGGAAGGTGTCGGCCGTGGGGGCCGCTTGAGAGCCAAAGCGTTCGTTCGGGCAGGCGAACGAAGCCGCCGACGAGGTCATCGTTCACGGTCACGACGCCGTAGGCATCGGTGCGGCCTTCGACCCGCACAGCGTAGAAGCGTGCCTGCACGACAAGCGGCATCTCGGTGACGCCAGCGTCGGTGCGGGTCGCGATGACGACGGTCGCGTTGTCGGCGAGCACGTCGATCGGGTCAAGATGCACCCGGATCGTGCCGCCTTCAGGCAACGGAAGGTCCACCGCCGACGCGGCCTCTTCCTTCAGTTGGCTGAGGAGCGAGGACGGAACGACCACGCTGCCGGTTGCGATGACGCGGCTGGGCTTGGCGGGCGTGGGGCGATTCTGGCGAGCCGCTTCGGTGGCGGCAACGCGAGTGGGGTTCGAGAGGGAGGCGGGGGAGGCAAGCGGTAACCCCGGCTGGGCCAAAGCGATGAACGACGTGAGCGCAAGGAGCATGGCGAGAGTGTGCCCCGTGCTTGGACCGGAAGCAAACCAACCCGGACCGCGCATTCACCCCATTCCGGCATGTGTTGCCGATCCGAGGGGCGTCTTCGCATCCGTTTCCGCTTCTTACGAGCCGGGCGAAGCGCTCCATACAGATAGGAGAAGCCCTAGATCGGCGGTACTCACGAGGCGATCGCCGTTGAGGTCGACCATCTCAGCGGTGGCCCCTCGATCTCCCATGCGGTCCATCACCTGTTGCAGGTCGACGGCATCGACGCGGCCATCGGCATTGAAGTCGGCGCTTCGCACCACGAGTTCGATGGTGCCCGTTGCAACTGCCTCGTCGGAGTCAGTGATCGTGTAGCTGGCGACATCGGTACCGTTCGCGTCATCCGGAATGCGCAGCAGCAGGCTCCGCTCGCCCTGCCGGGGCCCGGCCTGTTCGTCCACCACCGCAAGGGCCCAGCCGCGCGGAGTCTTCGATGGAGCCGTCACAAGCGTGACTGGTCCACAGTTGGTGAGGAGATCGTTGGCGACGGCATCGATGACGACATCGGTGCCCGCGACGACATAGACGAAGTCCTGGGCCGCGACGAGCCCACTCTCGGTCGAACCAAGCGAATGGGGTGCTTGATCGAACGTGTGCCATATCGCCTCGATGCTTTCGCCAGCGAAGGTGAGGTCGATGTTGGCGACACCACCGGGACATGCGTCACAGAGGCTCATGATGGAGCCCCGCCCAGGCCCGGTTTCGCACGCTTCGACCTCGCACTCGTCGGTGCGAGGGGCGCCGCAGACGGTTCCGACGGCCCGCAACAGGTCGATCAGGTCAGCGTCATGGCGTTCAGACGCGCTCCCGCCGAGTTGGGCGAGGATCGCATAGGCCTCCGCCGTCCCGATCGAACCCTGAAACGAGGGCGAGCCGCCCATATCGCGGCCACTAAGAAGGATGGTCATGTCGCGCGGCGTCTCCGCCTCGTGGGCATTCCAGTGGTCGCGGAACTGTGCCAATTGGTCGTCGGCAATCGGGGCATTCCACGGGTCGCTTCGGGCCGAGCCGGTGCGAATCCGGATCGTTGCCACCCGCAAGCGGACATCGAGCGACGCAGAGGTGATGGCGCTCGCCCGGACGACGAGGTCGTTGACGTAACGCCGCAGCGCGAACTCGTCTGCACCGCACCGCCGGACGACGAACTCGACATCGGTGTCGAAGGCGATGTCAATCTCGCGACAGGTATTGAGGGCGAGATGCCCGGCGAGGAGAACGGGAGCGAGAACCATGGTTGGGGGAGCGACGTTTAGCCGGTCAGGGCGAGACGGCAGAACATCTCGACACCGGTGGGGATGGCATCGTCGTTGAAGTCAAAGAGCGGGTGGTGGAGGGCGGGCATCGAGCCGCCCGGCTTTCGGAGGCCGAGTGCGAAGAAGCAGGCTGGGACGCGCTGGGCGTAGAAGCTGAAGTCCTCGCCACCCATGACCGGCCGTTCGAGCGGCTGCACGCGCGCCGTACCAAGCGCGTCCGTCGCCAACCGATGAAAGCGATCGGTTTCGCCGGCGTCGTTCACCGTGACCGGATAGCCCCGTGTGTAGGTCGCCTGGGCTGTACAGCCATGGGCCGCGGCCACGCTTTGGCAGATCTCGCCGAAGCGGCGCTCGATGAGGTTGCGGGTCTCTGCGGAAAGGGCCCGGGCCGTTCCGGTGAGGGTCACGCTCGGCGGGATGACGTTCATCGCGCTCCCGCCGTGGAAGGTCGTGATGCTGACCACGCCCGGCTCGAGCGGATCGACGTTTCGGCTGAGGATCGTCTGCAAGGCGGTGACGATCGCCGCACCGGCGACGATCGGATCGCGCGAATAGTGCGGGAACGCGGCGTGGGCGCCTTCGCCGCGAACGATGATCTCAACCCGATCCGAACATGCGAAGAGAGCTCCGGCTCGGCTTCCGACCACACCCAGATCAAGAGCCGGCCAGCCGTGCAGTCCATAAATCCGCTCGACCTTCGGCCCGATCACGGTGCCGTCGAGGCAGCCCTCCTCGCACATCTTGCGACCGCCGGCGCCGCCCTCTTCTGCCGGCTGAAAGAGGAGCGTGACCGAACGCGGCAGTCCCGACTCCTTGGCGACTCGCTGGAGCACCCGGGCGGTGGTCAGGAGAATCGTGGTGTGGCCATCGTGGCCGCAGGCATGCATGCGACCGGGGATGGTCGACTTCCACGCCTGTTGACCTTCCTCGTCGATCGGAAGGGCGTCGATGTCCGCGCGAAGCGCGATCGACGAGGCGTTGTTGGCCCCGGGCAGGTGGGCAAGCGTACCGGTGCCTCCGGCGAGTCCACCCTTGAAGGCGACGCCGGCATCGGTCAGGTGCTTCCGAATGACCTCCGCGGTGCGCTTCTCCTCGTAACCGATCTCCGGATGCATGTGAAGGTCGCGGCGACAGGCGATCGCCCGCGGCAACTCCTCGGCGATGAGCGAGCGAAGGCGTTCGGTGGAGAGCATGCAGGTATTGTCCGAAGGCAACCCGGAAGTGCAAGGGAGAGGCAGCGGAAGCGCCTCACGAGCGCAAACGCGTCAATCCGATCTTCTCTCGCCCGCCGTTGATGAGGGCGAAGGCGTGTCGCTCGTGGCGGATGAGCCGGGTCAACTGGCTCATCGTGACGCCGAGCACGCCGGCGGCGCCGGCCACGTCGTAACGGCGGGCCACGATCACGTCCATCGCTTCCGCAAGGAGGGCCGGATAGTCCTCATGTTCGGGGTTCACCGGCATTTTCTCGCCCTGGCGGCGCCGCTTCCAGAGCTCGCTTGCCTCGTGACGATCGCGGCTGGTCGTCGTGCGGCACTTGATCGCCAGCTTCAGGCGCAGCCGGAAGATCGCTTTGGTGCGATTCTGGATCTGGCTGCGGCGCTCGGTCGCCTGGGTGTCGATCCCCGTTTCGGTGTGAGCGATGTAGACGGCGGTCTCGACGCGATTGCGATGCTGCCCGCCCGGCCCCGAGACGCGGCCGATCTCGAAAGAGCACAGCTTCAGGAACTCCGGCTCGGGCAGCGTCGAGGGATGGGGCCCATCGACGTACGCGAAGGCGTCATCAACAAAAGGGGGGCGATAGACCATTCGATGCCCAGCGTATCCGATCCGCTCGTCAGGGCGTCGCGTTCTCGGCGGTTGGCTGAAGCGACGAGCTGATGGTCTGTCGTACTGAGCCGAGCGGTTCCGGCCATTCGTTGAGCGGGCGCAGATAGCCGCGGTGATCGGTGATGCGTCGGGCATCGAACTGACTGTAGAGGCGCACCTCGACCTCCAGCGTGATGGTCTTCGCAGTGGGGGCGGGCCGCTCGGCCAGTTGCAGCGGCCGTTCACTGGAGAGAATCCGCGGAATGTCCGGCCCATCGGACTGCGGGCTCAACGTGCTGAACTCGACGCCATCGACAAGCACCCGTTTGACGATCGCAATTCGCTGGAGCGGCCCATGAGGAGGAATGAAGCCGGTGTAGCGAGGCCGCAACCAGAGGGGCGTCGACGAGAGCCCGCTCTCATCCAGTTCTAGCGCTGGGAAGCATGCCAACAGGACGCGCACCGCACGAACGGGGTCGTTCGCTGGACGCGGGTTGCCGCCTGGCAAGCCAAGGAGGGCGATGCTGGCGACATCGATGGGACCGCTCGAGGTGGTGCTGGCGATGATCGTCGGTGGTGAAGTGGTCGGGTCACCGGTCCCGATCGCGGCGTCGAGCTGCGATTGAGCAAGGGCGACGACGTCCTCGCCGTTCTGTTCGTGTTCACGAAGTGATTCCAGCTCGAACTGGATGCCCTGATTGCGGGTGAGCGCGGCGGAGATGGCGGCAGCGGGTGATCGCGATTGAGTCATCACGCCGCCGGTCACCGACCAGATCGCCACTTGGGTGCCAAGGAAGGCGCCCGCCCAGCCGACGAGGAAGAGAAGCCAGCCAAGGAGAACGAGTCCCCAACGGCGCCGGGCACGTTCGGCACGAGGGGGGCCCGCTTCGCTCACCGGCTTGTTGCAACCCGGGCAAGGGGCGTCTGCAGCGGCGGCCGCGAAGGGCAGGCGCGATCCGCACGCCGCACAGGTGGGCGAAGTGAGGGCGACCCGCTTCGCCCTCGCGACCCCGAGCAGGGTTCCCGCGACGACGGGGAGCACCAGAAGCCCGACGAACTGGGTGAGGACGATGATCCAGCTCATGGTCGCACCGCCTCGCCATCGCCATTGGGCACGGACCCTTGCGGAAGCGTCGTCACCACCGGAACGTCGCGGCATTCGACCACACCCCCCCAGACTCGTTCAACGCCGACGATCGGTTCGGCGAGCTCGGGTTTGGGTCGGAAGAGAACCACCGCATGATGTGGCAGGAGCCCGCGTGGCACAGGGATCGCCACGGAGGCCGATCCCATGGGATACTCGGTCACCATCGACGCGGTGTTGGCGACGACATGGCGGCCGACGACGTATTCGGTGCCATCGAGCACGACAACGATCTCAAAGGCCAAGGTCAGGTTGCGCACCGACTGAACCATGGCATCGACCCGGAGCGAACAGGTGTCGCCTGCCGCGTCGCGGTCGATCGCGATCGCCCGAGCGAGACAGGCCTGTTCCACCTCGCGGGTGCGGCGTTCGGGCGATTCCGTGGTCACCCAGGTCGGTGCGCCCTGAGCGATGAATGTCAGCGGCAGCTCGACGATCCGTTCCACTGTGAGCCGCGGCGCGGCGTTTGCGGCGTTGCCGTTGGCGGGGGCAATGCGGAAGACTTCCTCGAAGGTCGCCCGCAGCATGTGCCCGCCTGGCGGCCCGTCGAACTTGAGCCGTCCGAACTCCGCCTGCCCGATGCGGCCGAGGGGCGCGTCCTGATAGTCGAGGAGCGGCACGTCCTTTCCGTCGATCGTGACATGCTTCAGGGCCAGCGCGCGATGGGCGCCATTGAGCGACTCGACCGGGAAGGGACCGAGGCCGACGTTGAACGGTGGCCTGAAGATCGCGTGCATGCCCAGCGAGGGTGGCGCAAAGAACGAGCGGAGGTACGTCGTCAGTTCCTCGTCGTTGATGAGCGACCGCTGATCGGCCGCGACGAGGAGGTCCATTTCGGCCGTCATCGGATAACCGCCAGACATCGCGGTTCGGCGAGTGCGGCCCGCAAGGACGACTTCCTTGAGCTCGGCGTCGCTCATCGTGCCTGCGGCCATGCGTCGTGCGGCCTCGTCGAAGGCAAAGAACTCGGGCGCCGTCGGGTCGGCGATGGCGGTGAGCAACGCCGCATGCGTTGTCTGAGGGCCGATGGAAGGTCCCTCGAAGAGAAGGAACGAGATGAGGCGCAGGAGAATCGGCACCAGGAACGCCGACGCGAGGATGCTGAAGCCAGCGACGATGCGTCGGACTCGCCGCTTTCGCCGGAAATAGACGACGGCCTGCGGCGCAAGAAGATCGGAGCCGCATTCCGGGCAGGGCGATTGGGGTGCACTCGTTGCGCCGGACAGTACCGCGATCCCATGCCGACATCGGGCGCAGATGGGCGGACCGGCGACCGCATCCCCGAGCAGGCCATGGGCGACCAGCGCCGCTCCCGTCAGGAGGATCATCCCGAAGAGGAGCATGGTGATGAAGGTGATGCCGATCGACATGGGGGCAGCGTAGTGTGGGACGGAGTTGACGAGGCTACCGAGTGAGCGTGATTGTGAAGGTCTGTGGCGTTCGCGTGAGCGGCTCGGGCCAATGGTCCACGGGGCGAACGAGGCCCTTGGAGTCACGCAGCCGCTTGGCATCGAAGCGGGTGTACAGAAAGAGGTCGACCTCGACCGTGAGCGTTTGGAGCCCCGGTGTGACCGGTCGATCGAGGTGCAGTTCGATGTCGTCAGAGAGAGGGGAAAGAAGCGGAACGCCATGGGCGAGCGTCGGGCCCACGTCCTCGCCATCCACGCGGACCCTTCGAAGGAGGGTGACGCGGATCAGGTCGCCTGCCCAGTCCATCACCTCCGCCAAACGCAGGGTTACCGTGTTTGGTTCGGTGACCACGGCCGACAGGGGCGGCTTCGGGAAGCAGCCGTCCAAGACACGCGAGGCCAAGCCCGCAGCGTCCGATGGGGGGATGGTGGGGGTTCCCGGTCGGACGGTGCAAGCCAAGGCAGCGACGCCGAGGGCTCCCGTGTGCCTGAGTGTCTCACCAGTGGAGAGGCCATCGAAGGCTGCGTGCAGCACCTCCGCCGCAGCAGCGGTGACGTTCTCGCCAGCGGCCTCGCGCGAGAGTAATGCCCTCTTCCAGTGGTCACCGGTGACCTCCTCACGAAGGAGTGGATCGAGGACAACGCGAAGCGGAAGGATGTTGTCCCGGCGACGGGCTGCCTCCTGGATCGCAGGCAGTTCGACGACGGCGATCATCGCCGGTGCGGCGAAGAGAAAAAGGGTGGCGCCAACGAGATACCACGGACGTCGTCGTCCTCCGTCGCCGGCGATCGGAACTTCCGCTTGGGGGGTGGGTCGTGTGGCGGTCAGCGCAAGAGGGGCGAACGACGCCCGCAGGAGAAGCCAGCCCACGACGCAGGGAGCGCCGAAGAGGAGAACAAACTGCATCAACGCGAGGAGCTCACCCCTCATCGGAGACCTCCGTCGCTCTTCCCGCGATGGACGTCGTTGTCGAACCCCGAGACGCTGAGTGGCACGCCTCGCTTCACGACGGGCGAGCCCCAGATTGACGGAACGTCGCCGAGTATCTCGATCAGCCGTGGCTGCGGACGGAAAGTGACCTCCACGGTCGCAGGCAGCGGCAGTGAGGGGCAAGGAACTTCGACCGGATGGGTGGCACCGACCTCCTGAGACCAGTCGCGGAGTCGCGCGACGCCATAGCTGCCGACAAGCCACTCACGGCCCTCGAGCGTGACGAACACGTCAAACGCGAGTGAGCACTTCACCTGCGATTGGATATCAATCTCCGCGTCAAGCCGACAGATCGAGCCGGACGCGTCGGCGTCAAGCGCGACCTTGAGAACGTGACAGGAGGCGGCAACGTCAGAGGCGAGTTCGGCAGGGGATTCCAATCGCACCCACGACGGCGCGTCTGGCGCGACGATGGTCAATGACCACTCGATGCGTTCCGTTCGGCGAGCGTCGGGAGCCTCCTGCATCGGTAGCGAGAGCGTGCGGTTCGGGCGCGCAACCCAGTATCGGCGCTCGACCTCCACCCGGGCGGTGTAGGTTCCAGGCGGCACGTCGAGCCGAACCTTGCCGCCCAACACGGCATCGATCGACTCAAGAACGCCTGCCTCTGGTGCAATCGTCTCTTTGGACGGAACTCGGCCCGTTGACCGCTTGAGAAGCGGATAGGGCGTCCCATCCAGCGAGAATCCCGTGATGAACAGGTCCACACGGGCCCATCCGAGGAGCGGGTAGGCCCTTGGCGAAAGGGGAAGGGCCTCACCCTCCCGGCGATGCTGAAGAAGGTCGATCTGGACGGGCTGCACCGCGCTATCCGCGAGCTCCATGAGGTCCTCGGAAGCGAGGAGCCCGCGGGCATCGGCGGCGAGAAGAATGTCGGCTTCGCACGTGGCGAAAACTCGTCGATCCCCGCGGCGGGCGCGCCTGGCCATGGCAGCGGCGACTCCGCGAAGGTGCTCGTCGCTGACCTTCCCCGAGGCAATCTGCGAGGCGAATCCGCACAGGTCGATCTGGTCGCCGGCTTCGGCGCTCTCGATCAGTGCCATCACGGCCTCAGGCGACATG
Source organism: Phycisphaerae bacterium (assembly GCA_016795065.1). Lineage (GTDB taxonomy): Bacteria > Planctomycetota > Phycisphaerae > Phycisphaerales > SM1A02 > JAEUIT01. Next base: position 62,352 of record JAEUIU010000049.1, on the reverse strand, counting down.
GCGGTGGTGCGCCGCGAGCCCGGCGTAACGATCGCGGTATGGGCAAACGGAACGGTCAGACTCAGCGCCCAGACGAGAAGGCCCGCGACGATCGTGCGCCCTCGCCAGCGCCGCCGGGCGATGCGAATGGTGCCAGGGTCCGCGAGGTCCGTTCCGCACTCGAGACAGCGGCACGGACGAAGGGCGAGGGAGTCCGATGCTTGGGGATCGAACGGGACCGGGAGGAGGTGGCCGCACCGGTTGCAACATGGTGCCACCGGCTCGGCGGTTCCACGGACTCCGAGAAAGAGAAGGCGAACCCCGAACGAGAGCGGGAGAATCATCAGGAACGCGATGACGAACGTCCGAACGCTGTCGTCCACGTCGACCAGCGTCGCTGGTGGGTCGATTGGCGTCAACGGTTGGTCGGCGAGTTTCGCCCTTCGGACGAGGACTCCGTCAAGGCGAAGGAAGGCTCGTCAACGAGCGGCTGTCGAGGCCAGCACCGAGAGCGGCTGCGGGCAGACGTCGAGCGAATCGATCTGGCCGCCGCACAAGCGGTGGTGGGCATAGCCGGCGATCATCGCTGCGTTGTCGAGGCACCAGTTCATCGCGGGCAATCGCAGGTCGAGCGACCGGGCAGTGGCGAGGGCGCTGAGCTCGGTGCGGAGGCGGCTGTTGGCGCTGGCGCCGCCGCCGACGAGGAGCGTTCGGACCGGCACGCGATCGAGGGCCCGCTCGACGACGCGCAGGACACCGTGGACAGCGGCGCGCTGGAAACTCGCCGCTAAGTCGGCCCGCTCGGTCTCGGAGAGGTCGGCGGCGCTTCGGGCGTAGCGAGGCGGCTCGCCGCGCGGGGTGCCTTTGGGCTTTCGCTCGGGGACGCCGCGGACGGCATAGAGGAGCGCGGTCTTGAGGCCGCTGAAACTCACGTCGAGACGCCGTTCCCCTTCGGCATCGCGGCCGAGCCACGCGGTCGGAAAATCCACGAAACGGTCGTTCCCGCGCTGGGCAAGCGCGTCGACGAGCGGCCCGCCGGGGTACCCCAAGCCCAACATCGTCGCCGCCTTGTCGTAGGCCTCGCCGATGGCATCATCGATCGTTCGGCCGAGGAGTTCCAGGTGCAGCGGGTCGCGCACCAGGAAGAGGCTGGTGTGTCCCCCCGAAACGACCAGCCCAAGGGCGGGGAAGGCGCAGGGCTCGCGCTCGAGCAGTCCCGCGAAGAGGTGAGCGACGACGTGATCGACCGCGATGAACGGCTTGCCAGCGCTCCAGGCCAGGGCCTTCGCGGCACTCGTGCCGACGAGAAGTGACCCGATGAGCCCGGGTCGATGGCCCACGGCCACCGCGCTCAACGCTGGGAGCGTGATCGAGGCCCGATCGAGCGCCTCGCGAATCACCGGCAGGATGCGCTCGACATGGGCGCGGCTGGCGATCTCCGGCACGACGCCCTTGTAGCGCTCGTGCAACTCGTGTTGGGTCGAGACGACGTCCGACAGGACATCGCGCCCGTTGCGGACGACCGCGGCCGCCGTTTCGTCGCAACTGCTTTCGATGCCAAGAATCAAGGATTCGCCGAGGGCCACGTGACTCACTTCTCGTACTCAGGACGAGGCGGGGGGGGCGACGTCGGCTTCTCGGGAACCGTGGTGGCAGGCGGTTGCGTTTCGCCCAACGACTTCGGAACCGTGTGGAGTGGCGGCGTCTCGTCGCTGGCCAACTCGGCGATTCGCTTGTCGGTCGCCTCGAGTTCGCGAATGAGTCGTTCGCGGTAACTACGGGCCCGCTGCAACTCGTCGCTCACCGTCGCCTGCGCGCCGGGATCATCGCCGACGCGCGGCCACTGGCCTTCCGCAAGCATCCCGCGCAAGGCCGTCATCGCGGCTGCCAGTTGAAGGTCGCCCAGTCCCTCGGCGTTCTTCTCGCCGGGAGCTGCGGCTACCCAGGCCGGATCGGACCATTTGCTCGGCTCAGCCGGCATGCCGTCAGGAATCTCCCACGCCCGACGGGCAATGAACATCGCCCGCTCCTGGTCGTCGGTCATGGGAACGTGAAAGCCGGAATCGGGATCGACGCCCCAGGGCTTGTCCGCGTCCTCGGGCTTCGTCGAACGGGTGATGTTGCGCCCGCTGGGCAAGTAATAGCGGGCGGTCGTGAGCTTGATCGCCCCGTGGTTGCCGGGCAGTTCGCGCACGTCTTGGACGGACCCTTTGCCGAAGCTGCGGGTGCCGAGGATCTTGGCCCGGGCGTTGTCCTGAAGCGCCCCAGAGAGGATCTCGCTAGCCGACGCGCTGCCCTCGTTGATCAGCACCACCAGCGGCAAGTCGATATCGCTCGGTTGGGCCGCCGCGCTCCACGCCCGGCCTTGGCCGTCACGGTTGCGAAGGCTCACGATCGAGCCCTTGTCGAGGAAGAGATCGGCAATTTGAATCGCCGCACCGAGGACGCCGCCGCCGTTGAAGCGAAGGTCGATCACGAGACCCTTCGCCCCCTTTCCCTTCACCGCGTTGACCGCATCGCGCACCGCTTCGGGGCTCGTCTCGGTGAACTGGGTGAGACGCAGATAGGCGATGCCGTTGGCTGGATCAATCATGTGCTCCCAACCATGCGAGGTGCGTCGGAAGCCCTTCACCGTCTGGGCCTGGATGCGAGCCCGCGTGATGGTGAGGTCTTGCTCGCGGCCGTCAGCATGGCGCACGGTGATGGTCACCGGCGTCCCCTCCTCGCCCAACAGAAGATCCATGCAATCGTCGGCGCTCTTGCCCAAGGTGCTTTCGCTGCCGATTGCCAGGACCAGATCGCCCGCCATCACGCCGGCATGCTGGGCGGGGGAGTCATCCAACGGCGTGACGATCCGCAGGTAGTTCTCGTGGATGTCGATCTCGGCCCCAATGCCGACGTAGGTGCCGCGCAACTCCTTGTTGAATTCGCGTTCGCTCTGGGGCGGCACATAGACCGTGTAGGGGTCGCCGATCGACGCCACCATCGCCCCGAGGGCGGCTTCCTGCATGGCCTCGTCATCGGTGCCGTCGACATAGGCGGCGGCGAGTAGGAGTCGCGTCTCGATGATCGGATCGAACCAGTTGTAGGACGCCGTCGCGTCTGGCGCCGACGTGGGCGGGGGAGGCGTCTGGGCTGAGGCCGATTCCAAAATGAGGGAATCGAGGGAGAGCGGAACGGACGCGGCGAGGAGGGCGGCCGCGACGAGGAGCCGACGACGGACTCGCTCGCGACGAAGCGACGTCGCGTTCAGCGGCACGGAAGGGAAAGTCATGGTGTTCTCGCGAGAGTTGGGAGAGTGGACGATTCTACTTTCTACAATGGAGCCTCCACTCGGTTCGAGGTCTCTATGAACATCAATCCGCGCGAAGACATGAATTTGAGGTCGGACGTGGCCATTCTCGTGGCCGTTCGGCTTCCCCAGGCGCGGTCGTCAGCGCTGTCAGACCATCCCGGCTCGGTGACGGCCTTCGCCGAGGACCCCTTGGCGGAGCTTCGGGCCCTGGCCGAAAGCGCCGGCGTTCGCGTCAAGGGGGAGCTCATCCAGAACCGCGAGAAGCCTCGCGGCAAGACCTACCTTGGGAAGGGCAAAGTCGACGAACTTGCCCACATGGTGAAGGAACTGCAGGCGACGCTGGTCATCTTTGACAATGAGCTCGCCCCCAGCCAGATTCAGGAGTTGGAGAAGGAACTGACCGGACAGAAGGCGGGGGCGAAGATCATCGACCGCAGCGAGCTGATCTTGGACATCTTCGCCAATCGGGCCAGCACCCGTCAGGCCCAGCTGCAGGTCGAGATCGCCCAGCTTGAGTACACCGCCCCGCGGCTGCGGGCGATGTGGGGTCACCTCGGGCAGGTGACCGGCGGCGCACCGGTCGGCGTCGGCACGCGCGGACCCGGCGAGCAGCAGCTTGAGATCGACCGCCGCTTGGTGCAGAAGCGGCTGCTGCGACTTCAGGGCGAACTGGCCGAAGTGCAGGCGAGGAAGACCCGCGAGGTGCAGGAGAGGCGCGACCAGCACTTCACCGCCGGTCTCGTTGGCTACACCAACGCCGGCAAGAGCTCGATCTTCAACGCCCTGACCGCTGGCGGGGCCTTCGCCAACGACCAGCTCTTCGCGACCCTCCTCACCCGCGTCGAGCGTTGGAATCTCGGCACCGCGGCCGGTGAGAACGGTTCCAACTACGCCCTCCTGAGCGATACCGTCGGCTTCATCCGCGACCTGCCGCACCACCTGGTGGCGAGCTTTCGCTCGACGCTTGAAGACGCGATCTACTCGCATGTGCTGCTGATTGTCCTGGACGTCGCCGACCCGCAGGCGCCGCGTCAGCTCGCCGTGGTGCGGAATGTCCTCGATGAGATCGGGGCCACGACGCAACCGCGGCTTCTCCTCCTCAACAAGGTGGACCGCTTTCGCGACCTGCCCCGCGAAGAGCAGGAGGTCATGCGTTCTCCCGAAGAGTGGCTTGCCGAAGAGGAGGACGCGCTCCTGGTCAGCGCCCGCGCAGGCGACGGACTGGAGGAACTGCGCCAGCGTGTTCTGGGTTTCATGCTCGGCGAACTGAAGGAATGCACCCTGTCGATCCCGATGGGGCAGGGAAAGGCCATCGACTTCATCGAGAAGCGCATCGACGTCCTGGCCCGTGCCTACGAGGCCGATCAGGTCGAGTACCGCGTGCGACTCGGGCGACGGCAGGCCGAACAGCTTGCCGCGGCGCCCGGCCTGCGCATCGACGGTCTGTTGCCCGGGGCGGCGATCCGTGAACTCTTCGATGCGAAATCGGAGCCGGCTGCGCGACGGGTGCCGCCGCACGAACGGTTCGCGGGCGAGATGCCCGACTTGCCGGCGGGGCTGCAGGAGTCATGACCAGCGGCAGCCACGCCGGGTGGCAGCGTTGTCTTCAATGCGGCTACGACCGGAGTGGCCTCCCGTCGGCGGAGCGGTGTCCTGAATGTGGTGTGACGACCCGCGTGGCGTACCAGGCCATTCGCCGCCGGCGCCGCCGCGTCACCATCGCACTCATCCCAGTGGGGGCGCTCGTGATCGCCCTGCTGGTGTTTGGGAGCATCGTTCCCTATCGCACGGTTCGCGGGTACTCCTGCGCCAACACCGGCAGTTTCCGACTCGAGTCCCAATGGCTCTGGGGCGAGCCAACGACGATGGCTCAGGCGTCCGGTCCGATTGAGAAGCGGCTCGTGGCAGCGAGTCGGCCGGTGGTACATCGCTGGGTGTTCGAGAGCGGCTCCGAGTTCAGGCTGTTTTCCCAACGGAACCTGCACGGCACCCCGATCCGACTGGTCTTTGACCGTCGGTTCCAGAAGTCGCTGGCGGCCCTTCCCGACGAGGAGTTCTTCCCGCTGACCGAGTGGCTCAAGACGGCGACATTCGACGAGGTGGAGGCCCTTTCGAAGAAGGACTTCGAGGCATCGCTTCAGGCGCCGACGCCGCGCGATGCCTTGCCGTCAGGCGACTCCTCCGCCGGCGCGACGTGAATCGTCTGGGCGGGAATCGCCAAGGCGATACCCCGCGCTCGAAAGTCGCGGAGGATCGCCAGATGGACGGCCTGCAACGCATCCATGTGCTTGTTGTAGTCGGCCGAACCGATGATGTAGACGGTCTCGAATTGCAGGGCGGACTCTCCGAAGGCCGCGAGGTGACTGCGATCGAATCGGAGCTCCGGACGGGAGGCCACGGCCGCCTGAATCATGCCGGGGATCGCGACGAGGTCCTCTGTTCCGGTGGTGTGCGGCACGCTCACCTGAAAGACGACGCGGCGTTCCGCCATTCGCTTGTAGTTGCGAATGCGGCTCTGCAGGAGGTCGGCGTTCCCGAAGACCAGTTCCTCTCCCGACAGACTGCGGACCCGCGTGGTCTTCAGCCCGACGTGTTCGACGACACCCATCTCGTTGCCGACGACGATGAAGTCACCGCGAAGAAACGGGCGATCGAGCGTGATGGTGAGGGACGCAAAGAGGTCACCCAGGATGTTCTGGACGGCGAGTGCGACGGCAATTCCGCCGACTCCCAGACTGGCGACGACGGCCGTCACGTTGACACCCAGGTTCTGAAGAGCCAAGAGCATCAAGACCGAGTAGGCGACGAGAAGAATGAGCCAGCGCAGGCCGGTGAGCGTGCTCGCCACCGATGTCGACTCTGCGTTGCTTGGCGGTGCGGCGACGGCCGGGTCGGGACCCGTGGTTCGAACGAAGAGTCGATGCAGCAGCCAATCGACCACCGTGGGAAGGAGGAAGGACGCCTGGATCGCGGCCACCACCACCAGCAGGCCCCGCACGAGCGAGAGAACGTGCTGAGAAGGATTGAGCAGCATCACCGCGGCGCTGACGGCGACGGCTGCCGTTGTGAGGCGCAGCCATCGTGCACTCAGGCGGGCTAGGAGCGATCGCACGGAACCGGTCGGTTGGCTCAGGACCAGGTGCTTGGCGAGCCACGAGTGCAAGACGCTCATGGCAAGCGCCACCGCCAGACCCGCCACCATTGCGACCGCCCATTGGGAGAGCGGACGTTCGAGCACGAGCACATCCATCCTGGACACCTCTCACATCCTCGGTCTCCATGACCGACAGGAGTCGTCTCCAATGGACGACGCACCTCAGAGTACGCGTGGACTTCCACGTCCGACGGAGGCCAAACGCGAGTTTCGCCGTAAGCGACGCATCATGAATGGCCGCTCACGGGTCGCGCACGATTCAGGTCCCACACGATCTAGCCCCCACACGATCTAACTCCCACACGATCTAACGAAGAAGCGATCGGATGTCCGCGTCGGCGTCGCGACGGAAGCGGAACCAGACTCGAGTGCTCCCCAAGCCGCGAGTCGATTGCCACGTCAACCAGGCGATGGATCGCGATTGGTCATATCGATCGCCCGACCAGAATCCATCGTCGCCTCGACCGTGCGCGACGCGATGGCCACGCGGCGGAAAGAGATCCCAGCGTTCGACGTGACTGCCGAAGACGGCGGTGTCGATGAGTCGCTCGTTGGCCTTGGTGCCGCCGACCAAGGCGATGACGTTGGGCATGTCGCTGACGAATTGGTGGTATGCCTTGCGGAGAAGGCGATGGATGCGGGCGATTTCGTCGTCGGCGGTGGCATCGAGACCGACCGTCAGAACCACGCGGTCGCCAGGCCACGGAGCGAGGATGCGCAGTCCGCCGGTGGGTTGGTCGTCGGCATCGCGGAAAACCCATTCGTCGCCAACGCTTGCCTGATGAAGGAACCGCGTGCCCTCGTTGAGGAACCGTGCGAACGCGGGGCCGGCGCCGGGCCAGCGCACTCCGACGAGGTAAGGGCGACGGACGCGCTCCAGATGTCGCAGCGTTGCGGGCACCCGCAAGGTTTCGGTCTCGCGCTCGATCGGAGGTGTCCAGCGCTTGACGTGAAGGGCGAAGGAGCGGTCGGCCAGATGCACGAGGAAGTCGGCGGTATGGCCCGATTTGGTCGGCACCTCGACGTGGATCTTCGCGCCGCGAGCGAGAAGCCGTAGCCCGATGGCTGCTTCGCACTCGGCGCTGCGTTGACGCTCAGGGCCTTCGTCGCCCTCGATGAGGGCGAGGAGCCGCTTGAGACCACGATGCTGCACGGTGTCACCGCGCTCGGCGATGCGCTCGATCAGGCCCTCGCGCAGCACACGTTGGAGTTCGGACAGGACGGGGCGTTCGTCCTCGCTCCTTCGGCGCGAACCCCTTGGGCCTTGGTCGACCTGATCTGGATCAGTTCCTCCTGCACGCCTCTGCGATCGCGTCACAATGCGGAGTTTATCCGCCACGCTTGCGCCGTCGGAACCGAAATTCCTCTGGCGTATCGGTCCTGGCGTCGCAGTCAAACCCTTCGGCGACGACCGGTCGATGATCCATCGGTCGCACTTCCCGTGCGCTGGCGTCCTGTGCGGGGCGCCGAGCGGAGTACCGTCCGAGATTCCAGTCCGGCCGCTGATGAAGGGTGATCGTCATGAAGATCGGTGAGTTGCTGGTCCAGAACCGAGTCCTGAGCCAAGAGCAGGTGGATCGCGCCGTGGCCGAACAGGTGGCCAGTGGCGAGCCATTCGGCTCGGTCTGCGAGCGGCTCTTCGGGGTACATCCCAAGGTCGTCGAAGGGGCATGGGCCCAGCAGTACGCCTCGTTGGTCGCGGATGTCGCGGCCCGCTTGGATGAGATCGATCTCGACGCCGAGCAGACCATCACGCGGCGACAGGCATGGCAATTCCGATGTGCGCCGCTTCGCTATGAGGACGACCAACTCATCGTCGCCACGTGTGTGCCGGCCCTCCCTCGGGCCCTGCGCTTTGCGACAACCCATATCGCAGCGCCGGTCTTCTTCGTGCTCGTCTCGCCGGAAGAGCTGGCCAACCACCTCTCCAAGCGCTTCCCGATGATCGGAATGGACGAGGAGATCATCCGGCGCGGCTTCGACAGCAGCATCGAAGCGGCCTGAACCGAAGGGGACCCGACCGAAGCAAAAGAAAACGGCCCGTCCTGAATCGGACGGGCCGTTTTCGCATGGCAACTCGCGGACTTGAACCGCGGACACCCGCATTTTCAATGCGGTGCTCTACCAACTGAGCTAAGTTGCCCAAAGAGCGTTGACACCGCTCAGCGGTCAGCCAAGCGGGATGTACAGAGTACGGAAGACCGTGCCGCTGTCAAGCGAGGAAGGCCGATTGCTTTCCGCTCCTTGCGGGTTATGCGCAACCGACGGCTGAGAGGACCCTCTCGTCCGGACCAGGTCAGGTTCCGCCGTCGACCAAGCGGAGTCGGATGACCGGCTCGACGGGAGTGGCGCGCCGTCTGGCCGTTGGACTGATCCAACTCTTGCGGGCATGGGCCCCGCTCGATGTTCCGGGGCCCAAAAGCGCCTCGGTCGACTCGTGCAGCGACTGCTCGGCAATCGGCTTCACCCGGCCGGCCCCGTCCGTCTTGGAATGGCTCCGAGCCGTCGAGACGATCGCGCCGGTGGCAATCTCATGCTCAAGCCGGGCTAGGAGTCGGTCGCTCAGCCAGACTCGCAGCGGGCGGACCCCGACGTAAAAGCGGAGCGGCCACGGGGCGAGCATGGTTGAAGCGGGCTCATCGCCGTCGCCTTTGGGGTCGGCCTCAACGGGCTCGCCGTGGGTGCTGATGAAGTGCATGTCCACCCAGAAGCGACGGGTGAAGACCACTGCTGACGCGTGGTCGAGTCGGGCATGGCAGGCCCGAATCATCGCGGATTCATGCTTTCCCCAAGCATCGTGCCAAGCCCGCGGGTGGTTGCGCACGCACGCAACGGCGAGCACGATGTCGTCCATGAACGCCAACACGCGGGCAGGACCCGGCGTCAGCGTCAGGTGAGCGCCACGAAGGTGAGACAGCACATCGTCGGGCGTGACGCCGTAGCGCGTTGCATTGCTCGAAGCTCGAGCGAAGAATTCGCGGCGGATGCGGTCTTCGAGGCTTCGTTCGATCATCGGTGGCACCGCAAGAGCGGTGGGGCGGGCAGGGATGGGCTGTACGGTCGGCTGTGACGAGACGCTCATGTCCGCCTCCTGCGTTGGCCATCTCACGCCCGTCGAGCGAGGTGTTGCGCTCGCACCGCAGCGCTTCCGCGAGCATGCGTGATGCATCGCGGAATCGGGCTTTCTCCGTGCACGTCCTGTGCGAGGAGTTGACGCGGTGTGATGGATCCTGAATCGCGCATCGCGATGCATGACCCAACGCGCCGCAGTGTAGTTGTGGGGGGGCGACCGTCAATGATCCCTTTCGCGCAGCGCCCCACGCGGCAGGTAATCCACGGACATCCTCAAGGTTCTCGCTCCCAGCGAACGTCGTCGATGCGATCGCTTTCCGCTGGGAGCAGCGGGAGAAATCTCGGTCGCGTCAGGAGCGGTCGACGGGGATCTCTCCCAACAAGTCGCGGTGGACGTCCCGTAATGCCGGGAACTTCGTGCGCCAGGCAACGAGCGCCGCGTGATCTGCGGGGGCCGTCAGCGCGACCGGCTGGTCGTCCGCTTCAGCTAGCACCTCGCCGGTCGGGGAGATGATCATCGAACCGCCGCCATAGTGAAGGCTCGGATCATCGCCGATGCGGTTCGCCGCGACCACATACGCCTGATTCTCGATGGCACGAGCGATCAAGAGCGCCCGCCAATGCTGCTGGCGGGCGGCGGGCCATGAAGCACCGATGAGGAACAAGTCAGCGCCAGCAAGGGTGGCGAGGCGCCAGAGTTCCGGGAACCGCAAGTCGTAACACACCAAGGGACAGGCGGTGAAAGGCCCCACCCGCGTCAATGACAGGCGTCGCCCGCCTCGATACGCCTCGGTCTCGCGACCAAACCCAAATGGGTGCACCTTGGCATAGGGGACCGACATCCGCCCATCCGGCAGAGCGATGACGCATTCATTCCGCCCGAAGCCATCCTCGGCCCGCCGGGGATACCCAACTGCCATGTGAATTCCGCGCCGCCTCGCCTCGTCACCAGCCCAACGGGGCGCATCCGAAGGCGTGACGCGGTCAAGGTCAATGGTGAAGCCAACATCGCCAAGCTCGGGCAGGACCGCCATGGAGCCCGCGGGAAGCCTGGCCTGGTCGATCAAACGGGTTGCCCGTTCACGGCTGGTTGCTGCATCATGCCACGCGATGTCGAACTGAACGGCAGCAAAGAGCATGGGACTGCCAGTGTACGGAGGCGTCGGGATCGGGTGAGATCGCGGTTGCGCTGACAGGTTCTTCTTCTGGCGGGTAAAAGGTGATTGATGGAAAGGACAATGCCCAAGGCAGGGGGCTGGCTCGGTCTCGCCCGGTACATGCTGGTGAGTTTCATCGCCACGTTTGTCGCTGCCCTGCTCGGCACGCCGCTGCTCGTCCCCATGGAGGATCCCGGAGGATGGAGGGTGCTCGACGAACTCTTGTCGGGCATATTCAGCGGGGACGCCGAACTCATTGGGGTGTACGCCATCATCGCCGCTGGCATTGTCCTCTTACAGGCGATCTTCCTCCTTCCGATCTACCGCCCTCCCGCGGTCGCCAAGCGGCCACGCTCGTTCGTCAAGAGCGTGATCATGGTCTCCTTTCTGGCGGCGTTGATCTTGGCTCTCATGGCTTGGGCGTCCCTCGAGCTGTTGACCGAGAAAGAGGCAGTGGAAGCCCTCGAGAACACCCCGGCGTATCCGTTCATCACGCTGCCCATCGCCGTTTTCTTTCCGTCGTGGGTTCTATGGGGGCGCTACCTTTGGCGGCGAAGCCGAGCCTACGACCCGGTCGCCATCGACCGGCTGATGACGCCCTTGCTCGGGTCGACCGCCATCGGGCTCGGTGTCCTCTTTCCGATCGATCTTTTTGTCCGTCACCGAAAGGGCTGCTTCTGCGCGACGAGCTCAAGTTGGAGCCTCGCCCTCGGGTTGGCATCACTCTTGTGGTTGCTGGGGCCCTTCGTCGTCCTGCTCGCCACTCGCCAGCAACGCCAATCCTTGCGGCGCAATCTCTGCTTCCATTGCGGCCACGCCCGCTCTCGAGGCAAGGGCAATGCACGTCTCCGTTGCCAAGAATGCGGCGAACCCTGGACACGCCGAAGCCAACGCAGGCTGAGAGCACAAGACAAGCAGCCGAGTTCGAGCCCCGTCTGACTTCGTTTCCACCTCTGTCTCGGCTCTCTGCTTCGGCTCTCTCGCCGAACTCTCGTTCGGCGCAGGGTGACCGACGGGGCTCGAGACTTGTCTGCGTCGGCTGCGCCGAGGGTTCGAGCCCCGTCTGACTCCGTTTCCATCTCTGTCTCGGCTCTCTGTCTCGGCTTTCTCGCCGTGCGCAGCACCGGCGCAGGGTGACCGACGGGGCTCGAACCCGCGACGTCCGGGACCACAACCCGGTGCTCTACCAGCTGAGCTACGGTCACCATCTGGGGACGCGATGGGGTCAGCGGGGGGGTCAGTGGGTACTCCGGGCTGGTGGTCCGGGAGTCCCTCCTGACGGCTGACGCGCGTCATAACCGACGTCGGAAATCGGCGTCGATGGGTCGCACAATAGCCGAGGCTCGGGGAAGGGTCAACGGCACACCGCGGCTGCAAGGCGAATCGGGCTTGGTGATACAGTGACCGCTTGTGATTGCTTGGTTTCCGGCTTCGGCCCGCCGAGACGTCGCCCTTGCGTGAGCGTCCGGCGTGCGGCCCCAGATACGCCTCTCATTCGAGTCCATCCCAATGGCTACCGCCGTCCGCTCCCGCGCTGCTGACTTCCTCGCCTCCCTGATGGGCGGCACGATCCACTCGAACCTCGCTGTCCCGGTGCTCGTCGAGCACGCCGTGCGACGCGGAGAGGGGCGCCTCGCGTCCAACGGTGCGATCACTTGCGACACCGGCGACCGGACCGGCCGCAGTCCAAACGACAAGTTCCTCGAAGACACCGCCGGCATCCACAACAACATCGACTGGGGCAAGGTCAACCAACCGGTCACCCCGGAGGCCTTCGACAAGCTCGAAGCCCTCGCCAAGAAATACATGTCAAGCCGCAAGGAGCTTTACCGCTTCGACGGCTACGCCGGCGCCGACCCGACCTACCGCTTGAAGGTCTCCGTTGTCACTGAAGAGGCATGGCATTCCCTCTTCGCCAAGACCCTCTTCATCAATGCGGAACCCGCTGCCCTCAAGGGCTTTGAGCCCGATTGGCTCATTGTCAACTGCGGTGCGATGCGCATCGACAATCCCGCCGAGTACGGCATCAAGAGCGGCATCTGCATCGCCCAGTCGCTGGAGCGTCGCATGGTGCTCATCTTCGGCACCCGCTACGCCGGCGAGATGAAGAAGTCGATCTTCTACGCGATGAACCACGACCTGCCCGCGATGGGCAGCGACGCCGGCAAGGTCGGTGGCGGGGTCTTCCCGATGCACTGCTCGGCCAACGTCGACAAGCAGGACCCGACCAACGTGGCTCTCTTCTTCGGTCTTTCCGGCACCGGCAAGACGACCCTCTCGGCCGACCCGCATCGGGCCCTCATCGGCGACGACGAGCACGGCTGGAGCGACGCGGGCGTCTTCAACATCGAAGGCGGCTGCTACGCCAAGTGCATCAAGCTCTCGAAGGAGGGCGAGCCGCAGATCTGGAACGCGATCCGCTTCGGCAGCGTGCTTGAGAACGTCCTCATCGACGAGACCAGCCGCACCCCCGATTACGACTCCCAGGCCAAGACGGAGAACACCCGCGTCACCTACCCGGTGAGCTACGTCCCCGACGCGAAGATCCCCTCGGTTGGTGGCCACCCGAAGAACGTCGTCTTCCTCTCCGCCGATGCCTACGGCGTCCTGCCGCCGGTGTCGAAGCTCACGCCTGAGCAGGCGATGTACTACTTCATCAACGGCTACACCTCGAAGCTCGCCGGCACCGAAGCTGGCGTGACCGAGCCGCAGCCGAACTTCTCGGCCTGCTTCGGTGGCGTCTTCCTGCCGCGGCCCCCGATGGTCTACGCCGAGCAACTCGCCGCGAAGATCAGGAAGCACGGCACCGACGTGTGGCTCCTCAACACTGGTTGGACCGGCGGTCCCTACGGCGTCGGCAGCCGATTCAAGCTCAGCTACACCCGGGCTTTCGTCACCAGCATCCTCAACGGCAGCCTCCGCAACGCGAAGTACGTCGAGCACCCGATCTTCGGCCTCCGCATGCCGACCGAGGTGCCGGGTGTTCCGAGTGAGGTCCTCGATCCGCGCAACACGTGGAACGACAAGGCCGCCTACGACGCGAAGGCGAAGGAACTGGCGAAGAAGTTCCGCGACAACGACGCCCGGTTCCAAGTCACCCCGGAAGTCCGCGCCGCCGGCCCGCGGGCGTGAGTCCCGCGCCAGTCGTGATTGGTCATCGCATCGCGTTCACCGAAGTGGTGCGTCCTGCCTCGACGAGCTCGGGGCAGGACACCTCACGAGGGTGAAACGGATCCTCAGAACTCCCATGTCCACTCTCCTCCTCGATCATGCAGTGAAGCCCGGTTCGACCGGCCTTCTTGGCGAAACGCTCCGTGAGTACGGACACCGCATCCGATTGGTGCGATTGGCGGCAGGGGACCCATTGCCCAATGACCTTGATGAGGTCGATGCGATCGTCCTTGGCGATGGCATCCAGATGCTCCTCGCCAACGCTCCGACGTGGGCGGACGGGGAGATGGCGTTGGTGCGCGAGGCGCAGGCACGGCAGATTCCGATCTGCGGCCTCGGCTTCGGGGCTCGCGTCCTCGTCAAGGCGCTCGGTGGCGAACTTGCGGCGGGTGGCGACAGCGGGTGGCGCGATCTCAAGTTGAATTTCCCTGGCCGCGAGGATCCGCTTTACAAGGGCATTCCGTGGACGCTTCCCTCGGCCATCAGCCAGACGGAGTCGATCGCGAAACTCCCTGACGGCGGCACGCCTTTCGGCTCGACTGCCGTGGCGGGTGGGAAGCCGGCGGTTCGCTCCTTCTCGGTCGGGGTCTTCACGTTCGGGTTCGAGCACAAGTGGTGGCTCACGGATGCGTTGGCGCGCGATGAGGCTGCCGACGTCGCCGCCGGCTGGGCGACCCAAGGTCAGGGGTCCATGCGGCACGGGCGTCGGCTCGCGGAATCGATCGCCCTCTACCTCATGCCTGTCGACCGGGTGAACGCGGGGCGTGTGAAGGACCTTCATTACTGAGTAGGTCGCGCCAGCTGTGCCGCTTGGGGGGCTCTTCCGATCGCGGTCGCGGCAATTCAGGGAATGGGGCTGAACCTCGGTGGGCGCAGGTCCGATCGTTCCGAGCATGTCGGACAAGCGCCATCACTCGCCGAAGCTCTCCCCGCACAGCCCTCAGACGATCCATCGTCCCAAGGCCTCCAACGCCAGCCACCACTTTGAGCCGGTCGATGACCGCTTGACTGGGCGGTACCTGATGGGTGGAGCGGTGACCTGCAATGCCGGGAAGCTGGTCAACCTCTCGACGGAAGGGGCGTTGGTGGTGAGCCGCACCCCCTTGGGGGCGACGGTTCCCTTCATGGTGTCCGATGGAGCCTGTCGGGTTGCCTGTAGTGCCAAGGTCCTTCGGACTCGTTGCCTCGGACCGCATCGACATAGCTGTGCGCTTCAGTTCGATTCGCTACGGCCGGAAGAGGTCGCTGCAATCGAGCACATGATCGCCCGACACCACATTCCGCACGCGGCACTCCGCGACGCGGCGTAAGGCACCACCATACGAAAAGAGCAACGGGGGCCCATCGCATCGCGCGATAGGCCCCCGTTGCATATTGTCTCCGTCCGGGGCTGGCACGACGTGACCGTTCCCATGACGGCGGTCGCTCAAATGCCGCCGTCCAACACGGGTCAGACCTCGCCTGCGATCGCCTTTCGGAGGGGGTCGAGCGCCGCGCCGAACCTCGCTCCCCGTCCGATCGACGAGTCGTAAACGGGTTTGGAGGCCTGTTCGCTACCGAGCGTCGGCAGCGGCGCCTGACGACCTTCGCTGCCGCCCCGATCCTTGCTGTGGTGATGCGCCAAGACCGCAGGATCCCAAGGCAAGCCAAGGAAGTCGAGGATCTTGCGCATCTCCCCCTCTTGGTTGCGCACCAGTTGCTCGTACTGGACGGTGTGAATGCGACCGGGAAGCAACCGCTTCCAATGCTCCATCAGCTCCCGGTAGATCCGAATGACCGTGCCGAGCTGGATCAAGTCGGCCGACCAGGGCACCACCACGGCGGGAAGGCGTTCGAAGCAGGAGATGCCGACGTCCAACGGATCTCGGTCAATGTGAATGAAGCGAGCCTTCGGGAACATCTGGGCGAGCAGTCCCACGTAGACCCAGTTCAACAGGTTCTTGTCGACGATTCGCAGCGCACTGGGACCGAAGGACGTCGACGCTTCGAGGTAGCGAGCGGCCCAACGGTCGAGGACCTCGGACGTCAGGTACGTCGGAGCGACCCTCGGCCAACTATCGGCGAGCTCCTGCTTCATGATCTCGCCCACCATTCGCCGCACGACCTCGAGTTCTCCGGCGTCGGCGGCTTGGGGATGGGAACTGATGATTGCCTCCAGCAGCGTCGTCCCCGATCGAGGCAGAGCGACGATAAAGACAGGGATTTCGCTGGTGTTGCTGGAACGGGCCATCGAGGGCCAAGCGGCCTCGCTATAGACCTCGCCTGCCGAGCGGACCCACTGGGTGTATTGTTGGAAGTCGTATTGCAGCGGGACAGCCTGCTTCGCTGTGATGTAGCTGACCATGGCAGCGTCGTAGCGACCAAGGCGCTCCAGGGAAAGACCGCGAATCTGGAAGGCCTGATACCTGTTGATCGCACCGGCGTCGGGGCCCTCGCAGATCGAGTGAATGGCCTTCAAGGCCTGCTCCCACTCCCCCAGATCGTAGTGGGCCCATGCCGCGGTGATGGCCGACACCGGCGAGTCCGGAATGCGTTCGAGGAGCTTGAGGGCGAGCTTGGGTTGGCCCTGCCGGCGACGCGCTCGGGCCATCATGCCGATGACGGAGGGGTTGCCCGGCTGGATCTTGAGCGCTTCCTCAAGCACTTCCATCATGACCTGAAAGCGACCCACACGGTAATGGAACTGTGCAATGGCCAGAAGGAGCGGCACGTCGCGAGGGGCCAAGCGGAATGCCGCATGGAATGCGCGCTCGGCTTCCTGAATTCGCCCCTGCATGCTGCGGAGCTGGCCTCGGAGTCGAAACGTGTCGACGCTGTTGGGAGCAAGGCGGGTGAGATCAGCCAACTCCGTCTCCGCTGCAGCCACCTGCCCGGCATTGAGGAGATTGGTGACTCGTTGGATCGTTTGCTGAACTGAAGGGGGGGTTGTTGGAAACATAGGGAGGTCTCAGTCGATTTCGACCCCGAGAACATACCATCGAAGCCGTACTTGACGCTTCCGGTCCATCGGTCGTTCGTCGCATTGGCATCAGAGCGGTTCGGCATATGCCTGACGGTAGGAGGCTCAGGCCACGCTTCCACACGCTTCCACACGCTTCCTCTGGGGCGTCTAGGTGCACTGGCTTCGAGATCCGAGGCACGATCCTCAAACGGGGCAGCTCGTCCCTGCGGGCCGGCCCGCAGGGCGACGGCTGAGAGATGGTCGTGCCGAGAAAGCCGCGACCCTCCGGTAGGAGTGAGTACGCTCCCGCCGTCATAGAGAAGCAACGATGGTGCAGTGACCCGATGGTTGCCGCGACGGGGGATTCACTCGGTGCACGATTCCCAGTTGGGAGTGCCAGAACCGCATGCTCATGGATTGCAGCATTGTGTCGTGCCTGTCGAATCGAGAGGTTGCGCTTGACAACCCGGTGAAAGTAGGCGTTGATAGTCATGTATCGGTCTCGACGACGGTGCTGTTGAAGCACTCCGACGTTTCCCACCTGGGCAACGGCTCCGCGTCGCACGGTTCATCCATATGAGTCTGTTGACAACGCTGCGAGGGCAGCGGTCCGGTGACTCGAGCGCCTCCGACAAGTCGCTCGCATCGGCAACCGCTCTCGCGCCCGCGAATTCGCCCTCCGTCTCCCGCATCCTTCGGGCCAGACGGAGCCTTCACATCGACTGCTCGAGCGACCACCGGTGCCTTCGCGCCGGCTCTCGCTTCGAGGCAGGTGAGGTTGTCCTGGTCCTGGAGGGTCTGCTGAGCGACACGCCATCGCGCTACTCGGTGCAGGTCGGCGCTGACCTGCACGTCCAGCCCGCGCCTGGCATCCCCGAGGATTCGGTTCGCGCGGCGTGGCGCTTCCTCAACCACAGTTGCCAGCCCAATGCCGCGTTTCGAGGACCAGTCCTCACCGCCCTCACTGCCATCGACCCCGGCGACGAGATCACCTTTGACTACAACACGACCGAGGCGGTGATGGCCGAGCCCTTCACCTGCCGTTGTGGCCATTGCGGCGGTCGGGTGATCGGCGGCTACAGCAACCTCGCCTCGGCCGATCGAAAGCGATTGGCGGGGACGGTTGCGAGCTACCTCGTGGAACGCCAGACCAGGTCGTCATGAACCGGTCAGCATCATGAGGGCCCCTGAAGCGAGTTCTCCGACAAGCGCGATGAGGCCTTTGTCCGAGAGCGATGGGCAGTCCGACGTCCCGCTCGCCCTCCCGCTGCTGCACCAGCGATTCGCGGCCACGGTGGCGGCTCATCCCGATCGGATCGCTGTTGAGGTGCCGCCAGGCTTCGGGCGTCCCGAACGCATCCGTTGGACCTATGGCGAACTTGACCGCGCTGCCCAATCCATGGCTCGGGCGGTCCGCGCCCGACTCGATCCCGCCGCTGACGAACCGATCGTCGCAATCGTCCTCGGTCGCGACACACCTTCCCTCTACGCCGCCCAGCTAGCGGTTCTCTCCGCCGGAGCGGCTTTCACCTGCATCGATCCGAAGTTCCCGCCCGACCATATTCGGGCAATTCTGGATGACGCCGAGGTCAAGGTCCTGTTGACCGACGCCATGGGACGGGCGTGGCTCGCTGCACATGGAGTGGCAGTGGAGCACATGCTCGACGTGCACCGGGTCGTCGAGGAGCCCGAGGTGGCCGCGATCGCCGCATCGACGCCGACGGTCGGCCCTTCGCGACTTGCCTACCTGATCTACACCTCCGGCACGACCGGCAAGCCAAAGGGTGTCGAGATCGAGCACCGCAGCATCGCGAACCTGGTCGACTCGGATGTCGAGCACTTCGCACTCGGTTGCGAGGATCGCGTCGCCCAATGCTCGTCGCCCGCGTACGACTCGTCGTTGGAGGAGACGTGGCTCGCCTTCGCGGTGGGAGCGGCGCTTGTGCCGTTGGATGATGAGACGGTGCGGCTCGGGCCGGATTTGGTCCCGTTCCTTCAGCGCGAACGCATCACCGTTCTCTGTCCGCCACCCACGCTCCTTCGGACCACCGGGTGCGACGAGCCGCATCGGGCACTTCCGCTCCTCACGCTTCTCTACGTCGGGGGCGAGGCACTTCCGCAGGACCTGGCCGATCGGTGGAGTCGCGGGCGAAGGCTGGAGAACGGCTACGGACCGACCGAGTGCACGGTGACGGTGGTACGGACCCGCATCGAAGCAGGCAAGCCAGTCACGATCGGCGTGCCGGTGCGGGGCAACGTCGGGCACGTCGTCGATGACTCGCTCAACGAAGTGGCCGACGGCGAGTTAGGTGAACTCTGCATTGGCGGCATCAGCCTCGCTCGCGGGTATCGCGGCATGCCCGAGGTCACCGCCTCGCGATTCGTCGAGCATCCCTTGTTGGGTCGTCTTTATCGAACGGGCGACCTCGTGCGGCGGAATGGCCAAGGGGACCTCGAGTACCACGGTCGGATCGACGCCCAGGTGAAGCTCCGCGGCTATCGCGTCGAGTTGGGCGCGGTCGAGGCGTGTCTCGCGGCGTTCCCTGGAGTGCGAGAGGCTGCCTGCCGGGTGCAGGGACCGGCGAGCGGACAGCTCCTGGCCGCCCACGTGGTAATGGCCGACATCGACGATCGCCCTGCCATCGATTCCCTGAAGGCCCATTGCCGCCAATCTCTTCCGAGCTACATGGTGCCGAGTCGGTTCGCCTTCTGCGAGAAACTTCCTCGCTCGGTGGGAGGCAAGCTCGATCGAAAGGAATTGCCCGAGATCTTGGCGGCCGCCGGGGATGCCCTGCAACGCCCAACCTCCCTGCGCGAGCCAGCCACGCCCTTCGAGCGGCTCGTCGCCGAAGCCTTCGCCCTGTCGCTTCACCATCGTGGGCCTTTCTCGGTCGATGACGACTTCTTTCTGACCCTTGGCGGCGATTCGCTCTCGGCGGTCGGCGTCATCTGCTTCCTGCGCGGCCACGCGATCCACGGTGCCGCCCTGAGCGGCGTGACGGTCCGCGACCTCTACGACGCCCGCACGGTCGAGAGCCTGGCAGCGCGATGTACGACGCTTGCCGCGGCGCATGCGCAGCCGCGCGAATCGCTGCGGATCACGCCCGAGCGGCATCGCATGGCAATCCACCCGCTACGGGCGACCTTGGTGCAGGCGGGATTCATTGCCGGCTCCGTCGCAATCAGCGGGTGGATTTGGTACGCGATGGCGTTCCTCGCGCTGCCCGCCATCTTCGATGCCCTTGGCGTGACGTGGTCGGCGCTCTTCCTCCCGGCGATCGGCACCCTCGCGATGCTCCTGTGGACGCCGATCGCAGTCGGGCTCACCGCGATCACCCATCGCATGGTGATTGGGCAGGCCAAGCCCGTTCGGGTGCCCGTCTGGAGTGCAACGTATGTGCGCTATTGGATGGTCGAACAGGTCGCCCGACTGATTCCGTGGGGCATCCTCGAGGGCACCGTCTTCATGGGAAGCGCGCTCCGTTTCCTGGGCGCGACTGTGGGCAAGCGCGTGCATGTTCACCGCGGGGTCGCGCTCGGCCGTGGGGCGTGGGATCTCCTGACCATCGGCGATGACGTGACGCTGTCGCAGGAGGCGGCACTCCATCTGATGGATGTCGATGACGGCGATCTCGTGGTCGCGCCGGTGTCGATCGGGGCCGAGGCGACCATCGGTGTTCGGGCCGGCGTCGGCGGCGGGGCAACGGTGGGAGCGAGGGCAACACTCAAGGCGTTGGCCTACCTGCCCAGTGACCGAACGATTCCCGTCGGCGAGGCTTGGGACGGCGTGCCGGCGCAGCGTGTTGGCGAGTCGGCGGCGCCGGCGCCGCCCCGCGACCTAGGCTTCTCGCCGGTAGGGCATGGACTCCTGACGCTGGTGGCGCGGGTTGGCCATTCGCTTCTTCTTGGGCTTCCAATCGCCTTGGCGACCCTGCTTGCGGAAGTGCTTGGCGGCATGGATGGAGACGGACTCATCGCCTGGCTGTACGACGGCAGCCTGGGATGGCGGACCGCCGTCGGCCTTTTGGTCCTGTCGCTGATCAGCGTGCCGTTAGGTCTCGTGAGTCAGGCCGTCGCGCTTCGCTGCATGGGCCGCGTTGCGACCGGAACAATGAGCCGATGGGGGTTCGACGCGTTGCGGGTCTGGTCGAAGAGCGCCGCGGTGGATGCCGCCGGGCGCTGGCTGAGTGGTTCGCTCTATTGGCCGATCTGGCTGCGCATCGCGGGAATGCGGATCGGGCGCGGAGGCGAGGTCTCGACGATCATCGACGTGGTCCCGGAATCGGTCACGATCGGCGATGAGTGCTTCTTTGCCGATGGCATCTATTTCTGTTCACCCGAGGTGCACCGCGGGACCATCACGCTGGGGGCGACGTCGATCGGGGCGAACACCTTCCTCGGGAATCACGCCGTCGTGCCGGGTGGGGCGGAGTATCCGCACGACCTCTTCATCGGCGTTGCGACGGTGGCCGATCCGGCGAAGGCCCGCCCCAACACCGGCTGGTTCGGTCATCCGGCGATGGAACTGCCGCGCCGCGACGTGGTGAAGGCGGACCGAAGCGTCACCCACGACCCGCCGTTCATCCGGTATTGCGCGCGACTTTTCTGGGAGACCCTTCGATTCGCCCTACCGGTGGTGCCGACCGTGGTCTTTCTTTGGTGGCTCCACGTCCTGAGCGACCTTCGGGAAGCGGTCGGCGGGGCAGTGTTCATTGCCCTCATCGTGCCCGCCGTGACCTTCGCCGCGCTGGCCAGCCTGTGCGGGGTGATCGTCCTCCTGAAATGGGCTCTCATCGCCCGGGTGAAGCCGGGGCAGCACCCGCTATGGAGTTGCTGGTGCAGCCGCTGGGACTTCCTCTTCGTCGCCTGGAGCATGTACGCCCGCAATCTCCTTGAGCGCCTCGAGGGCACCGTCTTCCTCACCTGGTTCCTGCGGGCAGTGGGGATGCGGATCGGGAAGAACGTCGTGTTAGGTGACGGTTTCGCCCAGGTGGTCGATCCGGACATGCTCACGTTCGAGGACGGGGCAACGGTGACGTGCAACTTCCAGGCCCATACCTTCGAGGATCGCATCCTGAAGATCGACCACTTGGTGATTCGTCGCAACGCGACTGTCGGCCATCACACCGTGGTGTTCTACGGTGCGGACATCGGCGAAGGCGCCCACGTCGAACCGCACAGCGTGGTCATGAAGCAGGAAACGCTCGAAGCCGGAGGCATCTACGCAGGCTGCCCGGCGGCGCGGTTGGGGTGAGGGAGCGTTCACCGCAAAGGCGGGCCTGTCCCGAGCTTGTCGAGGGAAGGTCGCGGAGGAGTGAAGGAGGCGGGTTGAGAAGTTCGCCCGATCGAACCTCTTCTCCGTGTTCTCCGTGTCTATGTGCGAGAAGCTCCGTCAGCCGTCGCCTGGGCTTCGTCGTGCCATCCGACGAACCAGAGGGTCTCGCACGGAGACACGGAGAGCACGGAGTACGCCGCGTGATCGCATGATCCGGTGCGAAGCAAAGCGATGGCAGAGGGGGAGGAAGTCTTCGAGTCGATGCTCCACAGAGGCACGGCCGACGCACCTCAACCCGTCCACGCACCGAGCAGTTCAGCCAAGTCGGCGGCATCGGTGGTGCCGTCGCCATTGACGTCTCCCACCGACGTCCCCCATCCGCCGAGAAGGATCGCAAGGTCCGCGGCATTGACGCTCCCGTCGCCGTTGAGGTCCGAGGGCACCGAACCGTTCAGCGGCTGGCTCCAGTCGATCCCGCTGCCGCTGGTGAAGGTGTAGTCACTCGTCGGTGTCGTTCCAATGTAGACCGAGGCGATGCCGCCCCACGTCAGGCCCTCTTCGAAATCGGTGTGCGATGAGGAACTGCCGCCTACGCCGCCGCTGGAGCGGAGACCAGCGCGAGCGAACGCGTAGACACCGAGCTTGAAGGGCGTACCGAAGGTGAAGGGAACGGCGAAGGTGACCGAATCATCGACGGTCTTGCCGTCGGTGGGTGGGTTGCCGAAGGTGGCGATTCCCCAGTTGCCGTACTGGACGTTCGTGCTCAGCAGGTCGGAGTTCCCCGGATCGTAGAACTCGTTGGCGGTCAGTTGGGCCGCGTCCTTGTAGGCGGTGACGGTGAAGACCGACGAGCCAGTCAGGCCTTCGGCGTAGAGCGTCCCATGAACGTCGAGCGTGAAGGCCATGAACCCCGGCTGACCGGTGAGCGCTGGATTGGCGATGAGGAAGGTCTCTGACCAACCGCCCTGGCCAAGCGCCGTCGGGAAGTTCGCAGCGTCCGGCGACGAATTGCTCGCGCTGGCGTGGACGAAACCTAGGCCGGCGACGACGTGAGCGCTGTTGTTGATGTTCCTCCCAGAGAAGCTCGCGCTCTGTTCACCGATGCCATTGCCGACAAAGGACTGCTCGACCAGATCGGCACCCAAGTTCGGGGGGTAGCTCAGAAAGAGATCGGCCCCGGGCCAGCCGACCCCATAGACGGCCGGCCCCGCGCATGCCTGCACGAAGCCGCCTGGTGCCGGCGCCGTCGCGAAGGTCAGGTCGGCATGGGCGATGCTCGAGATGCCGAGGGTCAGCAGTGCCGCAAAGGAGGTCGCGTGGTTTGAGAACGTTGAGCTGGCGACCGACTGACGGGAAGAAACGCGACGCATGGTGGTCTCCGGGTGGGTCGGGCATGAGAAGGTCGAACGTGTCACGACCGTGAGGGCGCAGTCGAAGGGTGGTGACTCCGACCAATTCCGCGAATTGACCGGGACGCCGTCACCATACGGTTGCACGTGCCGCAGCTCCAGAGCGCCGCTTGACGGATCAGCACCCGCCCCACGCCCCGAGCATCACGCTGAGGTCGGCGGCGTCGGTCACGCCGTCGTTGGTGAAGTCGGTGTCAGGTGAGGTCGGATTCCACGGGCCCCAGTTGCCCAAGAGGATGCTCAGGTCCACGGCATCCACCGTACAATCGTCATTCACGTCCCCGATGAGAAACGGCTGAATGGGCCGCGTCCAGAAGATGGCCTCGAGGCGGTCCGTGTCGAGGTTGTGTGCCCAGCCGGCGACCGAGATGGTGGTGGCGTCCATCGATATGGCATTGGCCCATGCGTCTCCCCAGTTGCCGGGTAGGTCGAGCGGCAACGCTTCCCACGATTCCGCCGTGCCGGACCACAGGCAGGCCAGATAGGTGCCTTCGAACCGGACGGACCCGGCCTGACGGCCGCCTTTGACATCGTTGGCCCAGGATTCCTCGGCCCAGAAAGGCGACAGGTCAATCCACGACTCGGCGGTCCCGGTCCAGAGGCTTGCCCGCGCTTGGCCATCCAAGTGCGTCCAACCTACCTGCTGTCCGGAGTCCGTTGCCCTCGCCCATGACCAGAGCGCTCCACGCGGATGGAGGTCCACCCATGATGCAGCGCCTCCCGTCCAGAGGGCAGCGTGATTCTGCCCGTCGGCGGGGGCAAAGGTCACACCGACGTACGTCTCGCCGTCCAGGTCGTCGCCCTGAGAGAGGATCACAGGGGGCGCGGGATGAATGTCACCGAAGGAGGACGCCTCGCGTGTCCAGGCGCCCGCGTGGTTCCAGCCGTCAATGGCGACGAATCCGAACACAACGCCCTGATGGATCGCGTTGGCCGCTCCGCTCGGCGACCCGAGTGGCGTGAGGTTCACCCACGACGCATTTGTGCCGCTCCAGATCGACGGCTTGTCGTGCCCGCCGACACGAGCACGGCCCACTTGCCTGCCCTCGGAGACATCCCACGCGTCGGAGGACGTTGCCGAAGGAGGATGCAAGTCGACCCAGGTCTCAGCGCTCCCGGTCCACAGCGCTGCGTGGCTCACCCCTCCCAGTGCTACTGTCCCGACCTGCTGCAAGCCATCAAGGCCAAACGCCCGCGACTCGGTCGCTCCGCGAGGATGCAGGTTGATGACGGTCCATTGGGCGTGGGCCGCGCTTGCGAACACCACACCCATGACCACACTGGGCCATCGGGTCGAAAGACGGTTCGTTGTTTCGGCGAGCGACAGGAACGATCGGAACGCGGCTCTCGTCGGCATGGCGGTTCTCTCCAGCAAATGAATGGCAAACGGACGGCGAAGCGGACACGGGAGCGACAGCACTCCGGTCATGGAATCGCGACATTGCGGCTCAATGGGGGCAACCGAAGTGCGAGAAGTGTCTGATTTCCCGCAAACCCGCATTGAGGCGCACCCCGCGAGGGATCAGTTCGAACCAGGCATGCCCTCGACCAGGTCTTCAACGCGGCTCCGCTCCTCTTCAAAGTGCATGAGATCCTCGTCCCGGTCCGGCAGGATCCGGAGGAGGGCGCAGAGTTCCGCGAGCACCCGACGGGCGTTGATGGGGCGGTACTCCGCCGCGGCGTTGCAGGCGTCAAGAGCTCCCCGATACCACCGTTCGGCCGCCACGAGATCTCCTCGCAGGCGCTCAATCTGTCCGGCCTCGACCTGGGCACTGACCAACGAGACGTTGGCGGTCCCAGGATAGGCTCTGGCCGCCGCCATGCAGCGCTCGATGAGCGGGTCGATCGTGTCCCATTGCTCCTGGGCCTTGGCCAGACGGAGAAATCCCTTCTCGATATGGAAGGGGAGAAGCGGATAGGTTCGTGCCGCCATGGGATCGCACGCCGCGCGGGCGCCTTCGAGGGACTCCATGGCTTCGGACCAGCGACCGGCCGCGCGGAGCGCGTCGGCCTCGCTCACGTATGCCCGGATGACCGAGTCGACGTTCGCGCCGTTGGTGACCGCCACCGTGCGCGCTTCCCGGGCGAGTTCGACCGCCCGCTCCGGATGGGATGCCCTCGCGTGGGCTGCGCCGGCTTCGGCGAGGAGTTCGACGAAGGCTTCGTACGTGTAGCGCTGGAACCGCCGGGCGTACTCGATGATCGCATCGAACTCCCGGGCGGCTTCGTCGTACCGCTCAAGGGTGAACAGGGCTTCGGCACGAATGCGTCGAACGCCCGCGGTGTGCGTTTCGTCCCATGCGCCGGACAGTCGGCCGAACTCGATCGCCTTGGCTAGGTGACGCTCCGCCTGTCCAGACATGCCCAAATCGATATGAAAGCGCCGCCCCAAGGTCTCGTGCAGTTCGGCTTCGCGGGCCTCGCGACCGGGCCCGGCCTGGGTCTGCAGGAGCTTCGCGCTCAGGGTATCCAGGGCGGTCGCGAACGGCGTCCCCGGCGCGGCCAGTTGCCGACTTCGCGACTCCCTGGTCAGGTCGTTCAGAAAGTCCATGAGGGCGTCGGTGCGTCGTTCGGCCGTCTCAAGGGCGATGACCTCTCGACCACGGGCCCGAACGATGGTCGCCAGCAGGAACGCGAGGGCAATGATCGCGCCGACACTCAATGCCGTCGCGACACGGTGTCGGCGGACCGTCCGCCGCAGGCGATCAGCAACCGTGGTCGTTCGTGCCACGATGGGTTCGTCGGCGAGGAAGCGTCGAAGGTCCGCAGCAAGGGCGGCGGCGGAGACGTATCGCCGTTCCCGCTCCTTGGACATGGCCGTGCGCACGATCGTCTCGATATCTCCGCGCCAGGCCGCGTTGAGCTGACCCAACCCCCGAGGCTCCTCTTCCCGGACGATGCGGGCCGCTTCGGCGATGCCTCGGCCCTCGAGGTCGTAGGGTGGAGAGCCCGCGAGAAGCTCATACAGGAGGGCGCCGAGGGCGTAGACGTCAGAGCGGGTGTCGACATCTGCCGAGCCGTCGCCGAGTTGTTCCGGACTCATCGATCCGATCGTCCCGACCACGATACCGGGCATCGTCAGCGCTTCGCGCTCATCCCCGATGATCCGCGCGACACCAAAGTCGAGGATGCGAGGTTGTCCGATGCCGTCCTCCGAGGGCGTCACGAGGATGTTGCTTCCCTTGAGGTCGCGGTGGATGACCCCGTGAGCGTGGGCGTGTTGGACCCCGTCGCAGACCCTGGCGAGAATCTCCAGCGTCGCGTTCGTCGAGAGCCGCTGGGCTCGGCAATGGACGAGGATGGGATCGCCTTCGACCAGCTCCATCGCGATGTAGGGGACGGTCGTGCCCGCCAGTGTCGCCAGCCCAGCCGCGTGGATCTGGGCAATGCCCGGATGCCGAAGTCGCGCAAGAGCATCGGTCTCGACATCGAACCGCTGCCTTTGGCGCTGCGTGGCAAAGCCGTGGCGCACGAGCTTGAGAGCGACGATTCGACGCGGATGATGCTGTTGGGCCCTGTACACGATGCCCATGCCGCCCTCACCGATCAGGTCGAGGAGGTCGAACCCCGGAATCTGGAGATCGGTTGAGGTCGCCAAAGCGGTCATGTCGCCAGCGATGAGGGGCGACGGACCGATCGCTTCCTCACCAGAGGCCCAAGCCCCGTCGAGGAATTGGACTTCGCAACGATCGTGGCGAAGCAGCCGGTCCACTTCGATGCGGAGCTCGTCATCGCCGTTGGTGAGTTCGCCAAGCCGAATGCTCCGGCTCGGCTCGGCAATGTCGCAGAGCTCCAGAAAGACTGTTCGAACGCGTTCCGGATCGAGCGGCATCGTCACCTCGTCTCTGTTGGTGGTCGGGTCGATGGCGTGGAGGTGAACGCGACAACGGGCCCGCCGCGGGGCAATGGTCATCCGACCGCGCGATCCGAACCGTCGGCCATGCGGGCCTCAAGCCACGCCCGGGCGAATCGCCAGTCGCTCTTGACCGTCCGGTCGGAGACACCGATTGCCTCTGCGATCTCGCCGACGGTGAGCCCTGCAAAAAAGCGAAGCTTGGCCACCTCCGCCTGCCGTGGGTGCTCGCGCTCGAAGGCCTCCAGAATCTCAGCAACCCACAACTCGTCGTCGCGGTCGTGCTCTGTCCCGCTGACCGGCGACACCTCCAACGGGCTGCAAAGATCCTGACCGCCACCGCGCTTCGCTGCCCTGTGGGCGCGGGCATGATCGATCAGAACGCGGCGCATCGCCTCGGCGGCAACGCAAAGAAAGTGCGTTCGCCCCTGCCAGTCGGCTCTCGTCTGATCGGCGAGCTTGAGGTAGACCTCGTGGACCAGGGCCGTCGCGCCCAGCGTGTGATCAGGTCGTTCGCGACGCAACCGACGGCGGGCGAGCGAGCGAAGTTCGTCGTAGACCTGCCGAAAGAGGCCGGCAGAGGGCGATCCTGCCCGATCGCCTGCGTCACTGCGATCTGGGAGGTCGGCGTGATGATCCGTGTGAAGCATGGCCAGGGCCATCATGCGCATGGCCCGGCCAGGAAGCAAGCTTTCCATCTCACCCGCGATAGCGGCGCATGCATACAGCGGAAGTCGCTGCGGGAGATGCCGCAGCAATGGAAGAGGAAGGCAGCCATTCGAACCGGCTCATCGCGGTTTCGTTGGAAACGACCGCCAGCCGGTTGGTCGCAAAGGCTGGAGAGGCAACGCCTTGTTACCCTTACGTGCCCCACGCTCCGAGAAGGATCGACAGGTCTGCAGCGTTCACGCTGCCGTCGCCGTTCAGGTCGGCGGCACCGGTGCCGCCCCAGGCGCCAAGCAGAATCGCGACGTCCGCGGCGTTGACCTGACAGTCGCCCGTGAGGTCGGCGGCAGGGCAGGGTTGGCAATCTGGATCGGCGCCGTCGTAGAGGAGATCGCCGTCGTTGTCGAGGCCCACCGTGTCGCCGACGCTCCAGTTCTCCTTGAATCCCGGCGCCGCATTGCAGGGGTCGTTGCACTTGGTGTCGGTGGTGCCGTAATAGGTCGGCTTGACGTTCTCACCCAGCGGAATCGGGTCGTTGGTATGGCAATCGGCGCAGACACTCACGCCCGCTGAGGCATGATGCTTGCGGAGTCCCGCTCCGCTGACTCCCACCGAACCGCCGTAATCGTGGCCGTGGCAGCCGTTGCAACCGAGTCCGGGGTTGAGTGACGTGCCATTGGAACTGCCCATGTACACGTTGCTGTAGCCGCTTCCCGTGTGGCAGAGGTTGCACTTGGTGGCCATGTAGAGGCTACCGCGGTGCATCTGGTGCTTGTTCTGCTCGGGGAAGATCGTTCCCTGGGGTGAGGTGCCGCCAAGGAAGCTGCCGTGGCAATTCTGGCAACCGTCGCTGTACTTGTCGTAGCCAAGGCTCGTGGCTGTCGTAACGAGCGCAGCGACGGCGCTCACGGTGAAACTGCCAATCCAAACGGTGCGTGCAATGCTGGACATGAAGTCCTCCTTGCCAAGCAAAGTCTGGTCTTTGTGCAAGTGAATACGAATCAGATGAAGAACGGTGAAAAGTCCGCCGCAGAGGTGCGCCGTGCGACAACGCCCGGATCGCGTGGGAGCGCGACCCGGGCGTCAGATGTGGGTTCTCTGCAGGGCACTCCGACGAGTGCACGATGGCCTTACGGGCGGGTCTGCGGCGCGTCGCCCGGTTCATGGACGAATCGGCGGAGGGCTTCGCGGTAGTGCTCAAGGGCCTTGGTCGCCTCGCCCTTCTGTTCGTAAATCCGGCCGAGGTAGTAGTGAATCATCTCGGGATTGGGGTTCAGGTTTAGGGCCGCCTCGAGCTCGGTGCGGGCCTCATCCAGCTTGCCACGGTGGAAGAGGACGATTCCCTTGAGTTGCTTCGCCCGGCGATTGTCCGATTGCTTGGCGAGGACCTTCTGGACTTCGGCATCGGCGCTGTCGAAGTCTTTCATGCTGAGGGCGAGGTCGGCGATGTCGAACATGATCTCGGGGTTGTCCGGGTCCTGTTCGAGTGCCTTCTTCAACTCGTCCTTGGCGGCGTCGAAACGACCCTTCTCGCGCAGCGATCGGGCGAGGGCCCGGTGAGCCGAGGCGACGCTCTTCGGGGAGCTGTCGCTGGAGGGTTGCTCGCTCAGCCGCTTGGCTAGCTCTTTGTCGTCGATTTGGCCGAGGGCGTGGCGGATCTCCGCGTCGAGGACGTGCTTGTAGCGCGTGTCATGGAGGGAGATGACGTTGGTGAGCTTCCCGTCCTTTCCGATGACCGCGGTGGTTGGGAAGACGATCAGGCCGAGCTTCGCGTAGAGGGCCCGCTCGGCGTCGAGGGCCAGCGCGGCGCGAATGCCGCGGTCCTGGCGGAACTTCTCGAAGTAGGCCTTCTGGATGACGTCGGCGGTGACGTGGATGATCTTGACCTCGTCGCTGCCGAGATCGTGAACGACGGCATCGGAATCCATCGCGGCCAACTCAGAACGCCGCTGTTCGGCGGAGAGGCAGAGGAGGACCACCACCGAACCCTTGAAGGACTCGCTGTCGACGGTGGATCCGTCGATGGCGGGAAGCTTGAAGGCGGGGAAGGGCTCGCCCCGGTTGACGTTGCGGAAGTTGTCCGCGCGGGCACTGAGCGACAGGGTCGCGGCGAGAGCGAGAGCGAAGAGCGTATGAATGAGCGTGCGGTGGTTGAGCATGGCTGCTCCTTGCCAGCGATTGGAATCGAGCGGCTGGGGGCGCTCCGGGGATCTGTGATGGCAAACGGTGGGGTTTACTTCGTGGTGGATCCGGGGGACTTGGGCGGTTCCGACTTGGTTGAGGTGGGCGGTTCCGCCCGGGAGCCCGGAATGAGATCGGTGCCCTTCCACGCGCCTTCCTTGGCGCCGGCAGGGACCGGGGGATGTGGAATCGCCTCGACGCGGCTGTACGCGTAAGCCGGGTGGCAACCGCCCGCACAACTGCCGCCGTCGACAGACTGCTGATAGCCGATGGGCAGCTTCCAGCCCGAAGGGCCGTACGGGACGTCGTCGCGAATGTGCTTCTCGCGGTTGGCCGCGTGGGTGTCGTGGCACATCCGGCAGGAGCGGCCCTTCTTGTCCTGGTTCACATGGACGTAGTGAAGGTTGGTCGTGCCGTTTCGGAAGCCGGTCGCCGAATCGGTGTGCGGGAGAAGCACCAACTGCCGGTCATGACAACTGAAGCAGAGGGCGTAAGCGTTCTCGCCGAAGGGGTAGTAGAGGTCCGAGGGATACTCGTTGTTGAGGAGGCGCTTGTGGCCGCCGCCATGGATCTCGTGGCACTCGGCGCAACTCCGCTGGGTCACCGCGCCGTGCAGGCTCTTGCCGGTCTCGATGACCGACTTCATGTTCACCAGCGTCGAGCCGTCCTCCATCTTGATCGGTTGGTTGTGACACTCGAAGCACAGGAGCTTCACGTCATCACGAAGGAGCGACGCGTGGTTGCCCGCGTGCGGCGAGTGGCAGTTGAGGCAGGCACGCTTGGTGGTGACGGCGGCATGCTGAGTGGTCGCGCTGTGCACCGTGTCGGCGATGTCCTGATGGCAGTTGAGGCAGAGTTTCGACGGCTCCTCGATCAGAATCGACGCGTTGTCGGTGGCATGCGGATCGTGGCACACCCGACACTCGCCCAGCACGGGGGCGTGGACGACGGAACTCTGCTCGATCTCGACCGCGGTGCGAACATGGCAGGTCAAGCAGAGGTCGCGGCCTTCGGCGTTGAGGAGCTTCGGGAGTTTCGACGCGTGCGGTTCGTGGCAGGCGCCGCAGGCCCCGACCGACGCTGGGCCGTGTACCTGGTCGTGGCCACCGGTCATGTCCTTGTGGCAGGTCAGGCAGGCGTCGGCGTATCGTTCGCCGCGCAGCAGTCGGGCCTCGCTTGAGCCGTGCGGGTCGTGGCAACTGAGGCAGTCACCCTTGGCAAAGGGCTCGTGGAGGACCGGCGACTCGCTCACCTCGGGCATGTGGCAGAGGGCGCACATCGCCTCGCGTGAGGCTACCGGTTGGAAGGCGTGCTTCACCGGATCGACCAGGGTGTGGCAACCGTCGCAGCCGTTTACCTGAACGGGGCCGTGCAGGAAGGGACGGTCCTTGATGCCCGGGTGACAGGTGGGTGTGACGCAGCCTTCGCGGGCGATCACGCTCGAGGGCGGCGGCTCGGTGGAGCCGGTCTTGTCCAGCGCTGAATGGGGTGGCGCTGCCTTTTGGTCCAGCACCTGCGGGCCGGCGTACCAAGAAGCGGTGGCAACCGCTGCGATGGCCAAGGCGATGAGAAGGATCGGTATCGACCGGGCGATCATCGGGTGACCTCGGTGGGTTGGTGAGCGCTTGTGTCCGACGTGGAGGGGTCGGCGTTGCGGCTGTACGAGAGCTTTTCGTGACAGCCCGGAGCGCAGCTTCCGCCTTCGGGTGAGAGCACGAACTTCATGGGCATCGCCCAGCCGGAGCCTTGGAAGTTGACGGTGGTGGCGATGAGCCGCGGGAGGCTTCCAGCGTGAGCGGCGTGGCAGGAACCGCAGCCGCGTGACTGTTGCGCGCCGCGCAGATGCAGGTCATGCAGGTTGCGCGAGCCGTTGCGGAACTGGGTCGTCCCCTTCGGATCCATGAGCGTTGGGTCGTGGCAGGTGAAGCAGAGGGCGTAGGTGCGGGCCTCGCCGGGAGCGAGCAGTTCATTCGGTCCCGCTTCCTTGAGGAGCTTGGCGTGCGAGCCGCCGTGGATTGCGTGGCACGCGCTGCAGTCGCCGTGGCGAATAGCCCCATGGACGACCGGCGAGTTGTGGAGCGCGTCAGCAAGGGCGGCGATCGTCCGACCGTCGGCGGCCTTCAGCGGTTTGGCGTGACAGCTCAGGCAGATCTCAGTCTGGCTGTCCCGGAGCATCTTCGGCAACTGCGACGCATGCGGGTCATGGCAGGTGACGCACTGTTCGCCGGTGAGAACGGCATCGTGGGAGACGTGGGCGCCGCTGACGGCGCTGCCCACGTTGGGGTGACAGGTCACGCAGAGGTCGCGCGGGGCCGAGGGCAGCAGGTGTTTGTGGTCAGAGCCATGCGGCGCGTGGCAGGCCAGGCAACCGCCATCGATGTCGCAGTGCGAGTGAGGTGAGACCTCGACGCGATCAACCAGATCCGAGTGACATTGCCGGCAGTGGTTGGCGCCTTCGCCAGAAAAGAGGAGTTTCGGGAAGTCCGAACCATGCGGATCGTGGCAGGAATCGCATCGATCCGCGGCGTAAGGCTTGTGGGCGAACGAGGCCGTCGTCCGCGGGTGACATCCGGCGCAGGCCTCGTCCATCGAAGCGGCCTTCAACAGCCCCTTGGTGTGCGAGACGTGCGGATCGTGACAGGCGAGGCATCCGTCCTCCGTCATCGCCCGGTGTTGGAAAGTTGTGTGCTCCGACTTCGCATGGCAGCTTGCGCAAAGGTGCTCCTTCGGGGCCAGGAGCGGATAGACATGGCCACCGGTGTCGGAGGCGTGGCAGGTCTCGCAGGCCGACTCAGCGATCGCCGCGTGTTGGACCGGGGCGAGCGTGTAGTTGGCGTGGCATTCTGAGGAGAGGCAGCCATCGGTGAAGGTGATGAGACGATCGGGTCGCAGTGCGGGGTGGGCTGTCTGCGTCGTCCGCGACGAGCTTCCGACGTTGGGCGTCGGTGTCGGGTCGCGAAGGAGAACGATCGCGGCGATGGTGACGCCGGCCATGATGGCAAGCGACGCGACCGTCGAGAGGAGCCGATGGCGTTCGAAGACCTGCGCCGACACGCTCAGGATGGTCATGAGCGGTCTGGCCAATCGGTCGAGAAAGCGCCCGACGGCAGATGCGAGTCGACCTTGGCCGGGGCCTTGGCTCAGGTGAGGCCTCCGATCATGATCAGGACGAAGAGGAGGAGCCCAAAGCCGACGGAGATGATGGCGATGGCGAGAATCGCCGGTCGTCGCGATCGGTCCGGGGCCGGGACGCGGAGGGCTTCCAGGCGTCCGGTACGGACAAGCCGTTCGTACTCCTCGGGGCGTTGTTCCTTCAGTTCCTCTTCCGGCATGCTGCCGGTGAAGATGACCTCGTCGACCGGGAAGGTGCCCGGCCGCAGGTGGGCGTTGAAGAAGTGGATCGTGAAGATGAAGCAGATCGCAAGCAGGGCCTCGTATCCGTGGATGATCATGGCCACGTTGAAGATCCAGCCGGGCACGAGGATGGAGGTAAGTTCGGGGAACCAGAGGAAGATCCCCGAGCCGCCGATGATGAACGAGCCACCGACCTCGGCCCAATAGTCGAACTTCTCCCAGTAGGTCCAGCGGTCAAACTTCGGTCGCTGACGGCCACCGAAGAACCACCGGAACATGCCGGTGATGTCCTTGGCGTCCTTCCAACGCGGCATGAGCGAGTTGGGGCCGAAGAGCCATTCCATCCACGAACAGTTCCGCCGCAGGAAGTTGCGGAAGAGCCCGAAGAAGTGCAGGGCGAGGTTGGCGATCAGGAGCGCTGCGAAGAAGCGGTGCCAGAGGCCGGCCGCCTCGATGCCGCCGAACGCCTTGGCGAGGTTCTTTGCCCAGCGGTCGTCGGCGAACACGAGCGGAATGCCCGTCGCGGTGAGCCCGAAGAAGGTGAGGGCCACGAAGGCGTGGTTGATCCGGTCGAGCGTGGTGAATCGGCGGATCGCAGTGGCCGCGTGCGGCGGATGATGGAGCTTGCCTTCGGCCGCAAGCCGACGGCGTTCGGTCGCCGCCCGCACGAACCAGAGAATCGTGTGCACCCCGAAGAAGGTGAACACGGTGCTCATCAGGATGATGAAGTAGAGCCACACGCCGTGGAGGAGCGGATAGTTCTTCGCGTCCCGGAAGTTGGCGTGGGGGTCGAAGCTGACGAAGTTCTCGTTGGAGCCCTCGTGGCACTGGCCGCAGGTCGCGACGAGGTTGCCCTTGGCGACCTTCGACTCGGGATCGTCGAGTGGGCGGATGTCGTGTGAGCCGTGGCAATCACTGCATCGAGCCGCACGGGTGCCGCCCAGCTTGGTGACCTGCCCGTGGTAGCTCTCGAGGTAGGTCTGGTAGTACGTGCCGATGCGTGCCGTGCCGTTCTTCTTGCGGGCGTCCTCGCTGTCGTGGCAGCTGCCGCATTCGTTGAGAACGTCGACGGCGAAGCCGGGAGCACTGGCCTGAGTGATCTGGTGCGAGGTATGGCAGTCGCTGCAGACGGCGGCCTTGTCCATGACCTGGGCGTGCTTGAGGCCGTGCACGCTCTTGGCGTAGGTTTCGAGGACACCGACATGGCACTTGCCGCAGGTCTCGGGGATCCTCGTCCGACTCACCTGCGACTCGGGGTTCTTCGACGGCAGGACGCCGTGGGCACCGTGGCAGTCGGCGCAGGTGGCTGCGGTGGTGAGCCCGGCCTTGGTGACCGCACGGGCATGGGCCGAATCGAGATAGTCACCGATGTGCGACGCGGGGTCGCCGTTGCTGCCGTCGGGTCGGTGTTGCTTGTGGCAGTCACCGCAGAGGAACATCGAGTTCAGCTTGTGCTGCGGGGCGTTGCGGTCGTTGACGCGGAGGATGTCATGGCCCCCGTGGCAACTGGCGCAGGTCGGTGCGAGCTCGTTGCCGCCGAGGAGGGCGAGATGGTGCGAGCTCGACTCGTATTGCGCCGCAGCGGTCGCATGGCAGGTCGTCGCGCAGGTCGACTTCTGGAGCTTCGCCGGGTGCGGGAGCTTTGCCGAGTCGGCGTGGCACTCGACGCAGGTGACCTTCTCATGTGGTCCGCCGGCGAAGTGATTCGTATCGACAAGAAGTCCCGGACGGACCTCGGGCTCGTTGCCGCTGAGCGGCTCGACCGTGGTCTGCGGCTCGGGCTTCGCGTGGGCGTCAGGCCCGTCGACGGAGAGGAGCGTGTTGACCATCGATCGCCGCTCCGCAGGGCCGAGTTGAGCGATCCGGGCTTGGGCGTGGCACTGGAGACAGCGCTTGTTGGGGTCGACGGGGACGTCGGTCGAACCGACCTGGGCGAGGCCCACGCCGGTGGCGAGAAAGGCGAGGAGCCCGATGAGGGGCACCGTCAGGAAACGTGTACGCGGCAATGTCACGAGCCGCCTCCCAGGCGAGAGGTCATGGCGACCACGATCAGGAAGAGGAGGATGAGGCCAAGACCGAAGGCAAGGAAGCCGAGCGGATGGATAACGCGGCGCCATTGCTTCCACTCGTCGCCGACCTTGATCGAGTCGAGTCGATCGTTGGCGACGAGTCGGTCGTACCAGCGCTTCCGCTCATGGAGCATTTCGGTCTTGGAGATGCGGCCGGAGAAGATCACCGAGTCGATCGGGAACTTCTCAAGCCGGAAGTGAACGTTGAAGAAGTGGAAGGTGAAGATGAAGCCGGCCGCCAGCAGGGCCTCGTCGCTGTGGACGATGAGGGCGATGTTGATGATCCAGCCGGGGAAGAAGTGAGTGAAGAACTCGGGGAACCACATCACCAGGCCGCTGATGCCGATGACCGCGACGCCCCAGAAGACGGCCATGTAGTCGAACTTCTCCCAGTACGTCCACTTGTCGAATTGCGGTTGCGGTCCGCGCCCGAAGAACCACTTCTGATGGGCCCACCAGTCCCGCACGTCCTGAATGTGCGGATAGGGCAAGTCCGGTCCAAAGACGAACTTCGCGCATTGCACGAGGCTGAAGCGGCCAGTCGCCGGGCTGCGGAATTGATCGCGGTTGTTCCAGCCTCGGACCAGCAGGCTCCCGATGTGCAGGACGAAGTAGAGGAAGGTGACGATCGCGCCCAAGCGATGCAGTTGGGCCGCGGCCTCCAGCCCGCCGATCCAGTGGACCACTTCCTTCGCCCAGTCGGTGTAGTAGAACTTGAGCGGCATGCCAGTCGCGACGAGGAGGAGGAAGCTCGTCATCACCAGGACATGCAGGAACCGGTCGAAGGGCTTGAAGCGGACATAGGTCTCACGGTCCTCGGCCATCTTCCGCTTGGCCTCCTTGAAGGCCTTGTGGTCGCGCACGTAGAGCACGGCCGAGCGGGCAAACCAGAGGATCGTGTGGGCGCCGAAGAAGAGGAAGGTCCCAATGACCAGCGAGGTCATGAAGACGAAGGTCCAGTAGAGGCCGGGGTACTCTTCTTTGTTGGTGTGGTCGGCGTGGGCGATGTAGTCGGTGAAGTTCGGCCCCGCGCTGGGATGGCAGGTCTGGCAGGTCGCCAGCTTCGCGTTGCCGTGCAACCGGCTGCGTTCGTCGCTGATGGGGACGATGTCGTGGTGGCCGTGGCAGTCGTAGCACGCCGCGACCTTGGGCAGGCCAAGGGCGAGGGCCTTGCCGTGGAAGGTCTCGCGGTAGTGTTCGGTGCGGTCCTTGTGGCAAGCGCCGCAGCGATCGCTTGAGGCGAGCTTGAAGGCCACCTTGTCGTGTTGCACGATCGAGTGCGAGGTGTGGCAATCGGTGCAGACGGGTGCATCGAGATTGCCTTCCGAAGCGAGCTTGCCGTGCAGGCTCTGCTCGTAGATGTTCAGGATGCCGACGTGGCAGGTACCGCAGGTCGTGTAGATCTTGGAGCGGTGAACGGGGGAGTCCGGGTGGTCGACCGGATGTACCGCGTGGGCCGAGTGGCAGTCGGAACAGGTCGGTGCGGCTACGAGCCCGGCTTCGGCGATGGCCTTCCCGTGGGCACTCTGGAGGTAGGCGTCGATATGGGCCTTCGGCGCATAGCCTGCCGGGGTCGGCTTCATGTGCCGTTCGTGGCAGTCGGCGCAGAGGAAGATGCTGTTGAGTCGATGCTGCGGCGAGTGGCGGTCGCTGACGGCGAGGATGTTGTGGCCGCCGTGGCAAGAGGCACAGGTCGGTGCCAGGGGGTCGCCCCGCTTGAGGGCATCGGCGTGCGCACCGGTGGGGAAGGCCTGGGCGGCCTTGGTGTGACACGTTGTAGCGCAGGTCTGGAGATTCAGCTTTGGCTGGTGGGGGAGCCGGGCGGCGTCCTCGTGGCAATCGACGCACTTCGCGTTGGCATGAACGCTTCCCGCCAAGGCCTCACGCGTCACGTAGAGATTGGGACGAGCTTCGGGTTCGGTTCCGTCAAGAGCGGGGGTGGGGAGCGGTGCGCCATCGGTCGCGGGCCGGGGTTCGCTTCCAAGCCACGTTCCTACCATCGAGAGCCGCTCGGCTGGGGTCAGCTTGCCGATGTGGGCTTGCCCATGGCATTGCAGGCATCGCTTGTCTGGGTCGTCGGGAGCGCTTCCAACCGCCTTGCCGCCAACCGCTTGTCCAAAGGCCGCCTGGAGCGGAAGGAGAGCGATAAGGAGTGCCAGCAGTGGGGCCAGCGCCCTTCCTAAAGCTGCTCGCGGGGATGCGGTTGACTCGCACACGACGGGCTGTCTGGACCTGATACGCACCTGCGGCCGTCCCTTGGCGTGCCACGGCGGTTGAACCCCTGTGCGTTTCGCCGGAAGAGCCCAAGGGGCGCCGTGGCATCAAATCCGGATAAGTTGATCGGAGTATACCAGAATCGACCGGGGCGTTCCGGAACCTTGCTCCGAATCTCTATTCGCGGCAATAAACACCTACGAAGGGTCGTGGTTTATCCCGCCAACAACTCCGGCGAAGGTCCCGCTCTGGCGTCACTTCGCCGCTGCGGGAGTCACTCGCAGAACCGTGAGCGAGCGTGCCGGAAAGGTGTAGGGGAAGCGAGCAGGGCCGGGGGAGAAAGTCGTTCGCTTGGGAGCGATGCGAAACGGTTCTTCAAAGGTGTTCTCGTCGGCCAGTGAGGCGCCAGAGAGGACGATGGACTCGGCGCGCTGGATACGTTCGACCCCAGACACGTCAACGACGAGGGTCAACGGGTCGCTCGTGCCGTTTACCAGCTTGAGGATGAACTCACCCGACTGCTCCTGCACGCCAGCGCACCCGGCCACGCGCGGGGCAAGGCGAGCGTCAAGGTCGTGGATGAGGGTGCCATCGAGAAAGCACCGCACTCGCCCTGCGGCGCATTCAACGCGAATGTCGTACCACCGATCGGTCTCGATCTGACCGGGAACGCCCGCCCCGAGGCGCACGCGACCGCCATCAGTGCGTTCGATCGCATGGGTCGTGTTTCCCCACCCGCCGATATTCCACCAGGTCAGTCGCTCCCCGTCGGGTGAGGAGCGGTCGGCGTGGAACGCGATAAGAAATCCCTCAGCGCCGGCGAGCTTCTTCGCCTTGAGCG
This sequence comes from Phycisphaerae bacterium, assembly GCA_016795065.1. GTDB lineage: Bacteria > Planctomycetota > Phycisphaerae > Phycisphaerales > SM1A02 > JAEUIT01. Next base: position 23,721 of record JAEUIU010000049.1, on the reverse strand, counting down.
AGAGCGTGTAGTCGGACAGGCCATGCAGCGCCGGCACATCGAGGAGGACGAGCCGTTCGTCGGCTTCCTCACGAATGCGATAGGTGCCTTGCTCCCAACTCCACGCCCCACGCACCGGACGCATGCCGTCTTGTGCGCTGGGCTCAACCGTTGTTTCGCCAAAGGTCACGCGGATGTCCTTGAACTCCGCCTGTGTTTGCCAGGTTCCCAAGCCCACCGTCCCTGACGGTTGGACCAGCGCCAGCGAGGGAAGTTCCAACGGCAGGAGGCGATCCGCCCGATGGTCGGCGAAGAGGGCTTGCACCCAGTAGCTTGGCGTTCCATACGAGCGGCTCGCATCGAAGACGATCGCGTCGGGGTTCCAGCGCCGATCGAGTGTGTGGACGAAGAGGGGCGCGTAGCTGGCCATGCGGACCAGATCGCTGTTGCGCTCGATGCCAGTCATGAACGCAGCCTCGGCGAGGGCTGCATCGAGGTTTCCCAGTCCACACCCTTGCGTGACCGCGTACTCGCCTACATAGATCGCGGGCGTGGTGCCGTCGCCCAGACCCGTGCGATCGGCGCGGTCGTAGAGGCCAACGTTCTGCCAGAACCAGCCGGGCGTGTTGTAGAAGTGCTCATCGACAAAATCGGGCTGAGGGGTGTTCGGTCCGCTCACCCGGATGTTGGAGATGATCCGCACGTCGGGATGCTTGGCGCGAATGGCCTCGGCAAAGACGCGGTAGCGCTCGAGGTACTGCTCGGCCGTTCCGCCGAAGCTGCCGAACATCCCGTTCTCGTTCCCGATCTCGATCAGGCGCAGTCCGAAGGGAGCGGGGTGCCCGTTGTTGGCCCGCTTCGCGCCCTGTTCGGAACTCTGCGGGCCGTTCGCGTAGTCGAGAGCGTCAAGTGCCTCCTGGACCCATGGGCCGAGGAGGTCCATCGGAACCGACTCCTTGTGCGAGAGCCCGCAGTTCACGACGAAGAGCGGCTCCGCCCCGAGGTCCTCGCACCACTGCAGGTACTCGTGAAAGCCGAGCCCGTCACTGGACCAATAGCCCCACGTGGCGTTCATATGTCCGGGGCGGCTGGCCACGTCGCCAACGGTGGCGGGCCATCGGAAGGCGTCCTTGAGGAAATCGCCGCCCTCGACGTAGCAACCGCCGGGGAATCGCAGGAAGGCTGGCTTCATGGCAGCGACGAGCTCGGCGAGATCATGGCGCAGGCCATGGCCACGCCAGGTGCTTTTGGGCGTGAGTGAGACGAGATCGATGAGGGCATCGCCCGGCCCGTTGGTGGTGATCGAAAATCGGGCACCGTCAGCGGTCGCGGAGGGTTCCAACGATGCGAGGAGCGATTGCCACTCATCGGTCAACGGAGCGAGGGTCGCATGCGCCAGTCGCGTGCCGTCGGATGATTCGAGGGCGACCGTGATCGATGCTTCGCCCATCCGCTTCGCATCCACGCGGACTGCGTAGGTCTCCCCACCACGCACGGAGATGCCGCCCCGCTCGCCGCGGAAGTAGCCCTCGTTGTGCATCCCGCCATGCAGCCGCACCGTGGACATCACATCTCCGTAGCGAGGCGGTGCGGCTTCGAGAATCGATCCATCGCGTCTGGTCCAGCCCGGGATGCCCTCGCGGTTCTCGGGAATCGGTTCGGCGAAGGATCGATTGCGGAGCTTCTCGGCGAGGAGACCGCCTTCGCCGGCGTGGTTGATCTCCTCGAAGAAGATCCCCCAGAGGGAATCCGGTATCGCATGGCCGGGAGCGTCGGCGCGAATCACCAGGCGCTGCGGTGGCGGGGCAGCTTCCTCGGAACCGCCGGCAGGCGGCGCCGCTTGGGAGTGGACCGACAAGGTCATCGCGGCCGCAAGCGAGGCATGGAGCATGGGTACATCCAGTCAATCGTCGATAGGGCGGGCGCAACGGTACCAGACTCGGCGCACTCGCTCCTCCAGCCGGTTCGCTCCTCCAAGTCTTACCCGCGAATTGTCTCTCCGGTGTTTCCCCCTGAACCGAGTCTGGAGGCTTGCCGATCGTGGGGGAGCCTTCTGGAGGACCGCATGCTGACCCTTGACTTCGCCGCAGCCAAGCTTCGCCATACTTCGTGGAAGCTGAAGCTCCGCCGCTTCCTGGACGGCGAAGAGTCGCTCACCCTCGCCCAAGCCACCGACCACCACGCGTGCGACGTCGGCAAGTGGCTGTACGCCCCCGGATCGGGTGGCCTAGCCAAGTGGGGGAACCTGGCTGAGCTTCGCCAGTTGGAGGTCGTGCATGGCCACATGCATGCCGCAGTGAAGCGGGTCATCGAGGCCCGGGCCGATGGCCGCGAGGCGGATGCGGAACGGGCCTTCCAGGAGGCCGAAGAGCTGTCCCGTCAGGTCGTGTCGCTTCTGACGACACTCGAACAGATGGTTGCCAAGTCGGCCGCGTAACGCGAAGGCATCGGCCTCGCATACCTTCTCGCGGCCCTTCTCCATGACCACGGGATGACGACCGGTCGCTCAGGCGGCCGTTCGGTGCTGCATGGTGGTCATGCCTGACGTCGACTCGGTCGTGCCACGACAGAGTTCGATCAGGCGATTCCGATCGATCGGCTTGCTGGCGTATCCGTCGCATCCGGCCTCGATGCAACGTTCGGCGTCTCCGTTCATCGCATGGGCAGTGAGGGCGACGATGCGACCTTGCCATCCCGCCGTACGCAGTCGCCTCGCCAACTCGTAGCCATCCATGATCGGCATGTCGATGTCCGTGACGACGACGTCGAAGTCGGGTGGTGACTTCAGGACGTCGACCGCCGACTCGCCTTCCAGGGCGATCGACGGGGCGCAGATGCGGGTGAGGGCGGCGGCGCCATCGTTGGCCGTCTCGATGATCGCCCCTGCCTTGCTGAGGTGGAAGGCAATCAAGCGCCGGTTGTCGGGACCGTCCTCTACCAGGAGGATTCGGAGGCCGTCGAGCGGCTTCCCCTCGAGGATGGCGACGGCGGGCGGGATCTGGAGCGCGGAGCTGGCGGCCGTCGGCTCGAGCATCCGGGAGCCATCCACGCAGCCGGTGGCCACGCAGACGGTGAACGTCGTTCCCTTCCCGGGTTGGCTCGTGACCGTGATGTCGCCGCCCAACAGGGCAGCGAGGCGTTTGCTGATGATCAGCCCCAGTCCCGTTCCGCCGAATCGACGGGCGGTACTGGCGTCGGCCTGCTCAAACGCGGCGAAGAGACGAGCGAGCTGCTCCTCGGTCATGCCGATGCCGGTATCCGAGACCGCCAGCAAGAGTTGGGGCATCGGGCCTTGGTCATCGAAGCGGACCGCCACGGTCACACCGCCGACTTCCGTGAACTTGATCGCGTTGCCGATCAGGTTTACGAGGACCTGCTTCAGGCGCACCGGGTCACTCTGAATCGTCTCGGGGATGGGCGTCTCGTAACGGAGCTCCAGCCCAATGCCCTTGTCGCGTGCCTTCACCGACATGAGCGAGATCACGTCCGGCAGGAGCTGATCCAACCGGAGGGGCAACTTCTCGGTGGTCATCTTGCCCGCTTCGATTTTCGAGACGTCGAGAATGTCGTTGATGAGGGCGAGGAGGTGCTCGCCGTTTCGCTTGATGGTGTCGATGTAATCCAAGCGGTGGGTTGGAGCGCGGCTGCGATCTCCCTCTTCTGCGAGGAGATCGGCGAAGCCCAAGATCGCCGTCATCGGCGTGCGGATCTCATGGGACATCGTCGCCAGGAAAGCGGACTTGGCGCTGCTGGCCATCGCGGCTTCGATCGCCATCGCGCTGGCGCTGTCGGTGGCGCGACGCAATTCGGCGTTGATCGTCGCCATCTCCAGTTCCTTGGCCGCAAGGCGCTCTTCGATCGCGACGCGGGCCGTGATGTCCACGAAGACGCCGCGCAGGAGGGTGCCCTTCGGCCCCGACTCCGGTGCGGAAACGACATCGTCGATCCAGACCCACGAACCGTCCGCGGTGCGCATGCGGTACTGGAAGCGATGAGCCATGCCCTTGGCGACGTGCTCGCTGCAGAAGCGAATGGTCCGTTCGCGGTCCTCCGGGTGGAGCGAGTCGACCCAGAAGTCAGGCCTGAGCCACGCGTCAAGCGGATATCCGAACCGGCATGCCTGGGGGGAGACGTAGGTGAAGCGGTTCGTCTCGACGTCGTACTCCCACATCACCACGTCGGCGGCCTCGACCAGGGCTTGGTAGAGGTCCGCAGGAACCGTTGATGCAGGCTGCGGACGAGTCCGGCGGGGTCGTGTGCGATGCCATGCCATGGCACCCAATCCACCTGCGGCAGCGCACGTCAACGCGGTGAGGTGCTGGCCTTCGAGCAGTGCCAGGCCAGCGGCACAGCAGAGGCAGAGCCCTGCGGCGGCCGACGACAAGGTATGTCCACGACCTGGGTCGTGTGACGACGTATCCCGCGTGAAACGTGACATGTGTTGGCGACGCGTCGGCGAAACCCGCGACCTCGGACCCCCCGAGCCGCCGCGAACGCGTCACGATCACAATCGGTCACTGGCGGACAATGGGTGAGTGTTTCTACGGAGACAGGGACGTTGCAAAGGCCGACCTGCTCAGACGGAATAACCGCCAGATCTTCGCCCACTTCACAGGGGGCGAAACTCCACCCTTACCGAGCGGCCATCGACGCCGAGCGCGCCACTGGCGTGACCGAGCTACCACCGGAACGAGCCCCGCCGTGGGCCTCGACAACATCGCGCACCCGGCGAGCGATGCTCAACGGATCCAGTCCGACCTCGACCAGTTGGTCCTTCCGCTCGCCCTGATAGATCCAACGATCGGGCAGGGCCATGCGGGTCACCAAACGGGCATCGAGTCCGGCCTGGTTGCAGGCGTCCAACACGCAGGTTCCGAAGCCGCCTTCGATCGAGTGGTCTTCGATAGTGATGACCGGAATGCCACGCCCGAGGAGGGAGCGGAGAAGGTCGACGTCGACCGGCTTGGCAAAGCGGGCGTCGTACACCTCAACCGCGTACTCCGAGCTCAAGGACCGAGCCGCCTCGCTGGCATCGATAGCCATCGTGCCGTAGGCCAAGATCGCCACATCCGGGGCGGGATGGGTCAGCAACGCCCGAGCCTTCCCGATCTCAAAGGGCGGGCAAGGCTGATCGGCGTACATCGGGCTGACTGCGTCGCGCGGATAGCGCACCGCCGAGAGACCTTCGTCGTAGTTGGCCATGAACTCAAGGGACGCCTTCAGCGACGCTTCGTCCATCGCCGCAAGGAGGCACGCCTTCGGTAGGGTCCGCAGGAGCGAGACATCGCAGAAGCCGTGGTGGACTGCGCCATCGCCGCCGACCAGACCAGCGCGATCGAGGCAGAGGCGGACCGCAAGTCCCTGAAGCGAGACTTCCTGGAAGCACTGGTCAAAGGCCCGCTGGAGGAAGGTCGAGTAGACCGCGAAGAAGGGCTTCCAGCCGGTCTTGGCCAAACCCGCCATCATGTCGAGGGCGTGGCTCTCGCAGATCCCGGTGTCCCAGGTGCGATCGGGGAACTTCGGCATCACCTTCGCGAGGCCGGTGCCGTCGGGCATCGCTGCGGTGCATGCGACGACCTTCGGATCGCTGGCCATGAGGTCGGCGAGGATCTCGCCGAAGGCTGAGGTGAAGGAGCGCGAGGACTTCTTCAGTTCAACGCGGCAGCCCTCGTTCTGGAAGTTCTCGTCATCACCGGCCAAGGCGAAGGGACTCGGTGAATGGAAGGTCGTCGAATCGCCCTCGGCGAAAGCGTAGCCCTTTCCTTTGATGGTCTTGACGTGAAGGACGAGCGGCCGGTCCAAGTCCTTCGCCTCGTTGAGGACGCCGATCAGGCTCGGGAGGTCGTGGCCATCGACCGGACCGACGGTGACGAGTCCGAAGTGCTCGAACCACGCGCCTTCGCTGATGATCGCCTTGCTCGCCTCACCCATGCGGTGATAGACGTCGCGGACGAGATCGCCGCCCGGCATGCGGCTGAGCATGTCCTTCGCGGCCCGCTTCAACTCAGCGTAGCTATGGCTGAGTCGGACCTTGTCGAAGTACGCGGCGACCGCGCCTTGGGGGCGGGCGATGCTCATGCCGTTGTCGTTGAGGACCACCATGAACTGACGGCGGAGCGTGCCGGCGTTGTTGAGACCCTCCAAGGCCACGCCGTTGACGATCGAGGCATCGCCGATGATCGAAACAACCCGGCGTCCGTTGGCGTTCTCGGGGCTCCAACCCTCGCCGTTGAGGCTGTCGCCACGAGCCATGCCGACGGCGGTGGAGATCGCGGTGCCCGCATGGCCAACGGAGAAGAGGTCGTAGGGGCTTTCACGCGGCTCGGGGAAGCCGGCCATGCCGTCGCGAAGGCGGAGCTTGCCCAAGAGCGGAAGCCGGCCGGTCAGGAGCTTGTGTGGATAGCACTGGTGGCCGACATCAAAGAGAAGACGGTCGTGACCGAAATCAAAGACGTAGTGGAGGGCGATGGAGAGTTCGACCACCCCGAGGTTCGGGGCAAGATGGCCGCCAGAGCGGCTGATCTGATCACAGATCGCGAAGCGGATTTCGGCGGCGACGTCCGGAAGGGCCGAGATCGGCAGGCGGCGAAGGTCTGCAGGCGTCTGGATCTTGGAGAGGAGCTTGAGTTCCATCGTGTGTGTCGCCAGAAGGGGGCCGCCAACGGTCCTTGTCAGCGGGCAAGTCGCATCATAGTCCGCGTCGACTTCGCCGTTGGCGGTCGTCGGGATCGTTGTGCCGAACGGAAAAGAGGTACTTCAGTGGGTTCGGGTGGCCAGAAAGTCAGCGAGGCCCTGCAGCGGTGCGGCCCGAGGTCCGAGTTCACGCACCAGATTCCTCGCCTCCAAGTCAAGACGGGCGACTTCGGCCCGGCTGGCCTCGATCCCCATGACGCCCGGGAATGTGAGCTTTCCGGCTTCCCGGTCCTTCCCGACCGCCTTGCCGAGCTGTTCGGCAGAGGCCGTTTCATCCAGGAGGTCGTCGACGATCTGGAACATGAGCCCCATGAGACTGCCCCAACGGCTGAGGTGAGCCAATTGCTCGGTGGTCGCACCGCCGCTCAGGCCACCCATGCGGCAACTGGCGACGAGAAGGGCACCGGTCTTGTTGTGGTGGATCCGATGCAGGCGATCGCGATCCGACTCCTGTGCAGCGAAACCGCCCAGCGTGTCGAGGACCTGGCCATTGATCATGTGGGTGGTGGCGATGGCGATCTCGCGGGTGATCTCACCGGCGGCTCGAGGCGACGCGGTCGCGCTTTCGATAGCCAACGAAAGGAGAGCGTCGCCGGCCAAAATCGCCATGGCCTCACCAAACGCGACCCAGACCGTCGGGCGGCCGCGGCGCATCCGATCGTTGTCCAAGGCCGGAAGATCATCGTGAACCAGGCTGAAAGCGTGCACCAGCTCGATGGCGACCGCGGCGGGCATTGCGTCGAGGAAGCTCCCGCCGACCGCAGCGGCACTGTGAAGGACGAGTAGGGGGCGCATCCGCTTACCGCCGGCGAGGACGGCATGGACCACCGCCGACTTGAGGTTCGGCGGCAGGTCGACGGCGTTCAGGAAGGTCCCGAGGGCCTCATCCACCTGGGTGATCAGGCGGAGGTCGAGTTCGGAGAGCGTCGCCGACACGGGGGAAGCGGAGGTCGAGGGAGGAGCCATGACAAGGTACGGAAGCCGCGTGGCGGGACCCGCGACATGGGGTTGGCCGCCTCGGTCCCCCATGCCATGCCATGGGAACCCGAATGAGGCAGGCTACCCGAAAGCCCGGTGTTTCTGAAGGGAGGCGAGTCTCGCGTGGACGAATCCGACTACGGGGCGAGCCGAATATCGGGCGCCCACTTCACCCAGCCCTTCGGCTCGTCCTCAAGCAACTCAAAGCTGTCGCCGTTGGCGCTGACCGGGGCCGAGGCGTCCGGCGTCGCGAAGGCAATGCCCCCACCGAGAATCGATTCCAGACTCTCGGTGCGCAACTTGAAGCCGGTCATACCCAGATCAAGCCCCAGTCCGCCGCGCCCCCAAAACTGACTGTTGGCACGCACCAAGGGGGCGTAGCGATCCTGCACCACGACATGCACGCGTGTCGCCTTCGCGTCCTCGGCGAGTTCGGTGGCGACGACCTCGCCCACCTCGATATCGCGAAACGTCAGCGGTGATCCAGGACGGATTGAGCCAAGCCGTGGCGAGGTCAGCACGATCCGCAAGCCGTCGAGCACGCCGCCCTGTACGCCGCCCGCGGTGGAGGCGTTGGAAGGGGTTCGGGCAAGCGCCGTGAACCGGGTGGTCGAGCTCGCGGTCGCCGCTCCCGGTCGGGCCTCGAGCACCGGTCCCGACGCGAGCGTCTCCAGACCGCTCACGCCATGGAAGTTGATCGAGGGCGTGACCACCCAGTAGACGGCGCCCTCGCGAGCGAACGCCGAGGCCCATCGTTCCAAGCGCACCTCGACCAGCGGTCGCTCAAGCTGCTCATCGAGCCGGACATGCTCGACGGTCCCGATCGGTACGCCGCGCGAGAGGACCCGCGTGCGGCCGGCTTCGATCCCGGTCGCCTTCGGGATCATGACCACCACCATGGGGCCACGCTGCCACCACTCGCGAACGACAAAGCCCGCCACCACCACCAAAGCCGCCAGCGGGACAAGCCACACGGCACTGCGACGCGAACGCGCTTCGATCGTGGCAACCGGAAGGTCAGAGTCATCAGGTTCAGGCATGCGCTGGAGGCTCCCGCGAGGCATCATCGTCGATCAGTTCGCAAGCGGGAGCACTCGCCGAGGCAGCCTCCGGCGAACGCAACGGTCGGTTGCGAATATCCCATTCCGTCGACAGCTCTTGCCACAGCCCACGGGCATCAAAGCTCGCGCTAGCCAGGATCGTGAGCACCACGACGCCAGCGAAGAAGAAGAGGCCCGGCCCCGGGTGTGCGGAGCTCAGCGAATCGAGCTTCACCAAGGCCACCAATACCGCGAGGAGGAAGACATCCAACATCGACCAACGGCCGATGCGTTCGATCTGCCGCAAGGTCCAGGCACGCAAGCTCACCAGGCGACCCGAACCGTCGGACCAGCAGAGTCCGAAGATCGCCACCAGCTTGAGGAAGGGGATGGCGATACTGGCGATGAAGACCAGCGCCGCGACAGCCCACATTCCTTCTTCCCAGAGCGCCACGCAACCGCCCCACACGGTGCTCGCCTTGGTGCGGCCCATGTATTCGATCTCGAGGATCGGGAGGAGATTCGCCGGCACCAGGAGCACCAGCGCCGCCAATGCGAACGCCGCTGCCCGCATCGCATCGGCCGGACGGTGTTGGGCGACCCGAGCCCGGCAGCGGACGCAGGTGGCGACGCCGCCGCTGGGCAGCGGAGGAACACGCTGGGCAAGTCCGCATCCATGGCAGGTAGCCAGCATGTCCCCTTTGGGCCCCCTTCGTGGTTGGTTCCGTCATCCGTACCGTGGGAGCGTCTCCCGGGCAGATCAGTCCCGGGCGGATTAGTCAACGTTGGTGTGCGTGAAATTCACCTTGTCGAGGGCCTGGGCCGCGGGGTTCATCCAGCGACTTTGGTCCTGCAGCTCACCGACCCCAGCACCAGCAACGCTGCCGTCGCCATGGACGACGCTCACTTGCACGCCGAACCTCTTGAAGGGGACGCCGATCTCACCTGAAGCCGTCACCTGCATGCCCAACCCGGTCGTCGACTGCACCAGCGAGAAGTTGGTGGCTTGGGCCAACGACGGGAAGAGCGATGAGTTGAACAGAGCCTGCGCCGAAGCGTCCATGCTCTGGAAGCCCGATCCATCCCACGGGCTCCACATCTGCTCACCGGCAAGGATGTGGGGGACGACCGAGGCCGCACCGTCATCGAGCTCGGTACCGGCCTTGTAGTACCCCGTCGATCGAAGCGCGGAACCGCAGAAGACGATCATGCTGGAAGGACGCTCGATACCGCTCGCCTTGAGTGCGACGACCTTGCCGATGTGCTGCAGCCCGGTCGAGTCCTGCCACGTGGCATTTCCAAACCGAAGCTTCGCTGCTCCGCTCTCTTCGCGCCACCAGCCACCGATGTAATAGGAGTTGTAGCCAAAGGCGGGGTTGCGGCTCATCGCCAGCATGCCTGGGTCGTTGAACTCGACGCTGCCGTCGCCATCGGTGTCGGCGTTGGGCTTGAAGAAGTCGTCGTCGTCCCGTTCCATGTAGCCGTACAGGATCCCAGCCGTGTGGTCGAGGTAGGGCATCAGGCGATGCGGATAGGTCTCGCAGTACTGGGCGGGAATCGTGGTCTTCTTGTCTGAGCCCTTGTACTTCACGTTCCAAAGGGCCTGGACGTCGGACTCGATGACCCCAGGCATCGCAGCGTCGTCATAGGTGTTGGCGTACTGCATCCAGGCCTTGAAGACTTCCTTGATGTTGGCCTTCTCCTGGGTCGACTTGCTCGCCCGCCGAGCAGCTTGAAGGCCAACGAGGAGTAGGCTCATCAGGGCCGCGATGATGGCGATGGTCGCCAAGATCTCGACGATCGTGAAGCCACGCCTGGTGGGGCGAGGAGTCGGGACAAGAGCGAGGACGGTTTGGTCGGGGGAAGTCGTCGAGGCAGTCATGGTTCGGGGGCTCCGCAACGAGATGCAGCCGCAGCCAGATGCAGCCTAGTTCGAAGGGCATCGATCGCGTTCGATGCACATTCCCTTCGCGTCAGGCTTCCCCCCCGAGCGTGTCCGGGAGGCTTGAGGCCTCTGGATGGTCGGGGGCTCGACTTGAAGGTGAGGTCGGGGCGAGCGCCAGCAGGAAGCCGGCGTTTCACACACCGTGGCAGATATGGGACCGCACACGCTCCCGAGGCCCTGTGGAACCTTGGGAGGGGGTGTGCGACTGCTGCACTATACGTCGGGCCTGATTTCCGTCATGCGTGAAAGTGGCGATTGGACGTCCCTCGCGGTCGAAGGGAGCCGCGGCGATCGGCTTAGGTCCGGCCGATCGTCACCTGTTCAACCATGCCAGCTTGGATCTTGGCCGCTCCCGACCCCAGGTCGCCGATCGGGTCGGGGGGCACGATGTCGACGACCTTGTCCCCCAGCTTGGCCTCGCCACGCTCGACCTTGGCCTGGAAGTTCCGGCACTCGATGAGGAGCCGGTCGAGGATCTCCTCCTCGGGGATGTTCGCGACCCGCTCGCCCTGGACGTAGATGATCCCCCTGCGATCACCGGCGAAGACGGCGACGTCGGCCCCTTCGGCCTCGCCCGGGCCATTCACGATGCAGCCCATGACCGCAACCTTGATCGGGAGGGTGATCTCCTTGGCAAGCTTCCGTTCGACTTCCTTGACCAGGGTGAAGAGGTCGACCTGGATGCGGCCGCAGGTCGGGCAGGCGATGAGGTCGACACCCTTGCGCTCGCGCTTGCCGAGGCAATAGAGCATTTCGAGAGCGTCTTTCACCTCATCGATATGGTCGCTGGCGTAGCTGATCCGGACGGTGTCGCCGATGCCGTTGGCAATGAGGGTCGACAAGGCAGCGATGGAACGAATGGCTCCTGTCGACTTTGGACCGGCGTGGGTGACGCCCAGGTGGAGCGGATAGTCGAAGCGGTTGGCGATCTCGGTGTAGATGTCGATGACCAGGGCCGCGTCCATGGACTTCGCGCTGATCGCGACATCGTGGAAATCGCGGGCCTCGAAGATGTCTAGGTACTCCTCGAGCTTGGCGATCATGAGAGCGAGAAGGTGTCCCGACTTGTGCCCGGCGAAGTACTTGCCGAGCTCCTCCATCCGCTTCTCCTTGTCCTTCCGCTCGATGATCGAGCCCTCGTTGACGCCAACCCGGATTGGGATCTTCCGCTCCTTGCAGGCATCGATCACCGCGTTGACCTGCTCGCGGTCGTTGATGTTGCCGGGGTTCAGTCGGATCTTGTGGACGCCCGCCTCGATCGCCTCCAGGGCCCGCTTGTAGTGGAAGTGGACGTCGGCCACGATGGGCACCGTGACCTGCGGAATGATCGCCTTGAGGGCCTCGGTGTCCTTCCGCTCGGGGACGGCGACCCGGACCAGGTCGACGCCAGCCTCGGCATAGCGGTTGATCTCGGCGACGCAGGCATCGACGTCATAGGTGTAGCCAGCGGTCATGGTCTGGACCGCGATCGGGGCGTCGCCTCCGATCCGGACGCGGCCAACGCGGTCGTCACCAACAACAATCTGACGGGTCTTTCGGCGGGGGAGCATGGAAGGGCCCACTATAGCCGGGGGATGGGGGGCTCATGACGGTCCCCGGCGCGGGACGAGCAGGCCAGTCTGAGCGGATCCGACGATGTGCGGGGCCGCGTTCGCCGACGTGCGGCCACCTCCTAGTCAACGCCCGGCTCGGCCGGTCTCCGCAGGGAGGGGCCTTGAACCCGCTGCCAGGCGAGGACGGGGCGGCTTTGTGGACCGAAGGGTGGACTGCGAATCATGACGGGCGTTCGGGAGCCACATGTCTGCTGATGGCCGGAATAGCCATGGCACATGGGCTTCGTGCCTGTGGCGCCAAGAGCGTGGACCGCTACACCCTCGTGCGTTGACCAGACGAGACCGGTCGCAACCCTCAAGGGGAGAGATTGCGGGCGCACTGAACAACCCCCCACACAAGGATCGACCAGATGATGGCAATCCCAAACCACCGGATGCCTCGAACCACCAAACCTCGCTCGAGCGACTGCATGACATACCATCGATGCACTCGCCACGCCGGTCCAAACGGCTTCGTTTGCAACTCCAGAACGTCCAGGAGTGACTTGACGAACTCGGTCGACGATCGGCCTTCGTACGTCACCAATGGTGGTGGGGTTCCCTCAAAGTGCTTTCTCCAGAGTTCTGTCGCCGCCCCGCTCGGATCGAGACGGTCTGCAATGAGTGCTACGTGGACATGACGGGCTTTTGAGATCTCGATCAACTCGTATCGCAAGCCATCGGTGATCTTACTCACATCGACGATCGCAACTCGCGCTCGCCGCAACAGGGGCCGAATGGCCTGTTGCCATGCATCCGTCGTACTGCTGCCAACGATCCCCCAACTGCGTCCGTACCAACTCTCATGCTCGATCGTGTCGCCCGGCGCCACGATTGCATCGACCCTCCCCCAGTGCGCGCCCGCCAGTTGAACTGCCCGTCTGAGGGGGGAGTCCATTTCTGCCGCGAACGACCGAAACACGACAACACGAATGGGTCGTGCGCGAAGCCAAAGGAGAAAGGCAACGGCCCCCCACAGGCTACAGGAGATGGAACTCAACAAGACTTGAACCACTGCCATGTCTCCCGAAGACATGAGCTCATTGTCGAGGAACTCAACAGGCGTCCCCGACGAGCGCAGGCGTTCCAGTTCCCTCGTCCTTCCTTCCCTCACGAAAAAGCCCAAGAGGACTATCGCGAGAGTCGTAATGGTCCAGCCGGCAAGAGGAAGCCAGATGGCACGCCACCGATGGCGATCCCATGCAGGCCGTGACGCTCGCAGCCATCGAAGCCCGACGGATGCAATGAAGACCAGGGCAAAGCAGCACGTGGTGCCAAGGACGTTCTCTAGGAGACCCGGAGCGTCAGGGGCTGGAGTTCCGTTCCACAATGCGAGTACTCCGTCGAGAGGGAGGATTGGGGGTGCGTCTGGGATGTCCAGGAACGGCCGCTCTGGGAACCGAGAGCAATGTAGTGTCCCGATCCCAATGACTCTACGGAGTAGCGCAGATACGCGGCCTTGAGGCCGTGGTCGGAGTTGAGTTAGCGTTATGTCGTGCTCGTCCGGTGTCGCGAGATCGACTTGATGTGGGAAGCGAGTGGGGTGCGGTGGACATGGGACCCCAGTCGGAACCGGAAGCTCGGACATGATCGCTCACCGGTGTGGATCGACCCCGGACGTGGCGCGGAGGCGGCTAACGGTACCGGCGTGCCGCGTGGGGCACGTTCAGGCCAAGGACGATGTTCCGTTCGCCGACCAGGAGACCATCCCGCTCGACCAGATGGAGCACGCCGCTCCCGCAGCGGTTCTCCATGCGCTGTCTCTTGGCTGGGGTGAGGAGTGGGTCGTCGTCGAACACGAAGTCATCGATGTAATACTCGATGCGACCCGGCTCCTTGATGGTCGCATGCACATGGGCCGGCTCGTCGCGAGTCGGATAGGTTCCCGGTCGGATAGTACGAATCGCGTATCGCCCGTCGGGTCCGGTGCGCACCCAGCCGCGCAGGGCACCATGCGTTTGGCCCAGGTCATTGGGCGGCATGCTGCGCGGCTCGGACGGAATGTGGACGTATCTCCCCTCACGATTGGTGTGGTAGTAGTAGAGGATGACATTCGCTGCGGGCGTTCGACCGTCAGGCTCGTAGATCGTGCCAGTGAGGAGGAGCTTCGGCCCTTCCTGATCCCACGCGGGACTCATGTCCTCCCAGCCGAGTGAGGCCGGCATGCCGGACAGGCCGTCAGGGCCATCGATCGCCGGCGCAGTGCCTTGGACCGGCGTGGTCACGCCAGCACTCGGCGAGGACATTCGATCGCACGAGAGGATTGCAAGTAGGAGACTTGCTACGGCAAGTCGGAGCACCTGACGGCTGGCTGGGCGATGCGAATTCGACATGGGGTGGGATCCACGGTCCGTGTCGCTCACGGTAACAGGTGACCGAGTGGGGGCAAGGAAGTCGTCATCACGATTGTCCTGGCGTCTAACGCCTTGCTCATTGCACCGAAAGCGGGGCTTCGATCTCGGGCGCAGCGCAGGCATGGCCGCGAGGGACCCTGTCCACGCCATGTGCCCGTGCCAATCGATCAGTGCCACCGGCTTCTCGCGGCGAGCGTGTCGACGCTGGCGAGTCGGCCTGCGGCTAGTCGCGACGCTCCTCGCGCACAGGCATCGCATCGGACGGAATGTCCTCCCGGCGACATGCGAACGGCTCAAGCCGGAACCAGCCGCTGTACCCAAACAGCGGTCCGACGATGGGGCTCGCGATTCCGACATCGATCTCGAATCGGTCGTCGACCTCGTTGAATCGCTCGACGACGTGGGCATGACCTGACACCAACCTCGGGATGCGGAGACCGACTCGCCACTCGTAGAGCCGTTGGATTCCTGTCTGCAATCGCAGCGATCCGTTGTCGCCCGCTTCGAAGTGGAGTTCCACCGCTAGGTGCTGGTGCGTCCCCGCATACACCACCGCTCGCTTCCGCCGTTCACTGAAGACCAGTGTCTCGTCAAATCGCCGGACTGGCGACAGTTCGAACTCCCTGATCCAGGTAAGCGTCTCGCGCCCGAAGGCGTCCTTGTAGGCGTAGTTCCAAATGGTGAACGGAACGTCGGTCCCCGTCTCGGGAAACATCACCCGGCGCATGGCTCCCAGTCGGAGGAAGGGAGCCACGAGCAGACCCTTGCTCCAGATCCTCGACATGACCCCTCGGCCCACCCACGCGATGCCCGACTCGCTCGTGACCGAGTACTGGGCCTGAAGCCGAGGATGCAGCCTCCGAAACCCGGCTCCCATGGCTCGCGCGAGGATCGAGGTCATGGGTCAAACCGTACGCGGGGGCAAGCCTAGCTGCAACGCGGCGAAACGAATCGCTCATAGGAACAGATACTTGCAATGCGAGCGAATCAAGACTCCTGCTGTCGACTCACTTACAAGCTCATTTGGTTCCGTCGGCCCCACGATTTCCAAAGCGACGTTCCGCCTGAGAGCCAATCGCTTTCAGGTTCCGCGAGAACCACGCCCAAGTCTCCGGGACGAACCGCACGTGCGGCGATTGGGCGACGGAATGCCACCAGTGTCGCGAGCTCGCGGTTCCGGTGGCTGTGGCGAACCTGCTGCATGACATCTCTCGCGCTTACCTGGCAATCCGCAGTCTCTGTGAGCAGCTCACGCGGCCAGAGTGCGGCGAGGACGGTAGGGACGCCTCCTCTGCCCAAGGTTGTGCCGTCGCTGCCTTTAAGCCGTCGCTCCTTGAGGCGAATATGTACGTACTCACGGCCTCTCTCTCCAATACTCGGCGATGACCTCGAACATGTCAACCATGTGCATGGAATGCATCGTGCAACGATCGAAAGAACTTGGACATGCAGAATAGGGTGCCAGCGGTCGACACCATCCAGAGGGCGGCCGCTACCGCTGCGATGGCTTCGGAGCCGTTGAAGCACACGATTGCCGCCGCCGCGCCTCCGGAGGCTAGACTCGCCATCACGGCGAAGGCAAAAGCCGACGACGCACGACGCACCCCATCGATCGCCGCGGCGGACTCGGGTGCTGCAGGAACAGAGGCAAGCCGAATCCTGGCGCCGTTCGCGAGTGCCATCGCCACTATGACGATGCCGAACGGCAGGACACAAGCGGACACCTGAGCGATTCCCTCTGGCCATCCGCTCAAGATGCCCATGAAGGAAATCGCGGCGACAGCTGCCATGGAGCCTTGCGTTTTGTTCGCCAGCGCCAGCCAAAGCTGCGCCGACTGAAGATGGGTTCGGTTGAGTATCGGGTTGTTCATGGGGAATGGAGGGCCGTTGGGAAATGCGCTGCTTCGAGTGTCCAGGGCAATGGCGGCGGAACCGCCATGCTTCCGTAGCTATGGCGCAGCTATGGCGCAGCTTGAAGTTGAGAATCGGGAGTGGGGTCAGAATCGATCGCCTTCTCCAAGGAGTCGGTAGGATCCAACACCAACAGCCTATTGATCCAAGCTTCCCGTGCCGCCGGATCCTCTGAGATCTTCGCTTCGATCGCCCCTGTCTCGCGGAACTTCCTTGCATCGGATAGCAGAGTCTGGTGGGCATCGACTCCGAGGGCGTCAATCTCACGCTTCAGGTCGGCCACTGACGTTCTGAAGAACTCCTTCCGGTCGTTCACTTTGTTCACCTGGTTCAGCAGGAAGTGCCGGTGCAGCTTGGACTCGAGTCCCGGGGCGTCCTCACTGAAAATCATGGCGTGAACGTCGCAGTCGAACGGAACGCTGGCATCGCCGGGTTCCCAGCTACGGACCATAGGATCCAACTGCCTCGTCAGTCCGATCTTGTAGACGCCATCGCCGAAGGACCCGATGTTCGAAATGACGTAGACGTGTCCTCGCTTGGTCTGTTGCGCCATTGAGATGGCTCGCTGCCCACTCGACCGCGTAGCGGACGAGTCCCGCGGCGGCGCAGCCGACGCAAGGCCGCGAAGCGGCCCCCGGGGCCACCAAGGAAGCGAAACGACGCTCGCGTCGTTTCGCGCCCGACTGGCCCCGGTGGGACTCGAACCCACACGTCTTTTGAGGGACTGCGGATTTTAAGTCCGCTGCGTCTGCCATTTCGCCACGGGGCCGCGTGTTCTATCAGCGTATCGCGTCAACTGGCGACAGGCGATGCGGCGAGGGCTTGGAGCGCCTCGCCGGTGAGTCGGTTGGTCGTCCACTCGTCCAACGCGACTGCGCCGAGCGAACGGTAGAACGCAATCGACGGCGCGTTCCAATCGAGGACGCTCCACTCGACCCGACCACAGTCGCGCTCGACGGCCAGACGGGCGAGGTCGATCAGGAGCGCCTTGCCGAGGCCGCGTCCGCGGGCAGCCGGCCGGACGAAGAGATCCTCGAGCCAGATCCCCGGTTTCGCGAGCCAGGTCGAGAAGTTCGTGCAGAAGACCGCAAAGCCCTCGACGCGGCCGTCGAGCTCGCCCATGAGGCACTCGCATGTCGGCCCACGTCCGAATCCGTTGCCGAAGAGGTGCCTCTCGAGTGCCGGCAGCGTTGCCTTCACTGCATCGGGTTCGCGCTCATACTCGGCGAGGGCGTGAATCAACTCAAGAACGGTCGGCAGATCGTTCGGCTCGGCTCGTCGAATGCGGATCATCCCCGTCAGCGTAGTGTGCCGCGCGGAGGGCGTCGCCGTGCCTTGTCGTCCGTCTCCGCGCTCCAGGTCAGCTTGCCTTCTCGTGATGGCCGCCGAACATGTAGCGCTGGGCACTGAGGATCTTGTTGGCGAAGTCCGCCTGGCCGCGGCTCTCGAAGCGGTCGAAGAGGGCCGCGCTCAGGACGTGGGCGGGCACACCTTCGTCGATCGCCGCCAAAACGGTCCATCGGCCTTCGCCGGAGTCGCTCACGCGGCCCGCGAAGTTCGCGAGGTTCGGGTCCTTGGCCATCGCCTGGGCAGTGAGGTCGAGCAGCCACGAGCCCACCACGCTGCCGCGACGCCACAGTTCGGTGACGTCGGCGAGGTTGAACTCGTACTGGAACTCCTCGGGATTCCGCAGGGGCGTCGTCTCGGCATCGACCTCGCGCGACTGCTTGCCCGCGTTGGCGTGCTTGAGGATGTTGAGGCCCTCGGCGTAGGCCGCCATCAGGGCGTACTCGATCCCGTTGTGGACCATCTTCACGAAGTGGCCCGCTCCGGTCGGTCCGCAATGGAGGTAACCGTGATCGGCGGTGCTGGTCGCATGCTCGCGACCTGGCGTGATCGACGCGGTCTCGCGCTTCGGGGCCAGCGAGCGGAAGGCCGGCTCGAGGCGCTTCACGACCGACGTCTCGCCGCCGATCATCTGGCAGAAGCCTCGCTCGGCACCCCAGACGCCGCCGGACACGCCCACGTCGACGTAGGTGAGTCCCTTCGCTGCCAACTCCTTCGCCCGACGAAGGTCGTCCTTGTAATAGGAGTTGCCGCCGTCGATGAGGGTGTCGCCCGGCTCGAGGTACTGGGCGAGATCGGCGATGATCCGGTCGACGAGGGCGACGGGGACCATCATCCATGCCGCTCGAGGCTTGGTCAGCTTCGAGATGAAGTCCTTGGTCGATGTGGCACCGATAGCGCCTTCCTTCACCAGGGCCTCAACCGCCTGCGGTGATACGTCGTAGGCGACGCACTGGTGGCCATCGCGCAGAAGGCGGCGAACCATTCCGGCACCCATCCGACCAAGACCAAGCATTCCGATCTGCATGAGCCCTGTATCGGCTATCGGGCTATCCGGGATGAGGCGGGGTCATGGGCTGCCCGGGGTCTGATCCCGGGGTCATCGCAGGCCAGTCCGCCCGTCAGCCTCGGGTGCCGGGGCGCTCGGCCGGGTACCCCGGGCCACTCTCCATTCGTCGTGCAGGGCCGAGAGGAGCCACCTCGCGAAGGCCTCTTTCGGCACCCGCTGGGGCCATTCCGGCGGGCGAAGGACCCGGCCGCCGGGGAGAAAAACCTGTCCGGCGACCCCGGCAGCGTCCATGGTCTCCAGCGGGTTGGCGACGATGGCGTCGAGCCCCTTGCGAACGAGCTTGGCCGTGGCCCGCTCGGCCAGCCGTTCCGGTTCCTCCAACGCAAACCCGACCCGCCGCTGATCTGGGCGCGAACAGCCCTTCAGTTCCGCAAGGAGGTCGGGGACCGGCACCAAGTGGAGGTTCAGTTCGGCCCCGCGTTCGAGCTTCCCGGAAATGGTCTCGTTTGCGGGCCGGAAGTCGGCCACCGCTGCTGCCATGATGAGGACGTCCGCTCTTGGCCAGTGTCTATGCAGGAGGACTCGCAACTCCTCCGAGGTTCGGAAGCGAAGGAGTTCAGACCCGTTTGGGTTCGGTCGAGAGGGCGAACGGGTCGCCGCATCGGCCCCCGGCACTGCCGGCGAGGGTGGGGGGAAAACCGCATCGATCTCTCGGTCGGAAAGCGGGACTGGGCCGAGCAGAAGGGTCGTCTGATGCCCGGCCTCGACCGCGGCGGAAGCGATGGCGAGCCCCATTCGCCCTGACGAACGGTTTCCGATGTACCTCACCGCGTCGATCGGCTCGTGGGTGGGTCCTGCAGTCACAAGGAAGTGCATCGGAGGAGTCCTTCGCGGCGACTTGGACGAAGGAAGCGTCCAGTCCGACCAGTCGTACGAACTGTGATATTGCGGGTTGGCGCGATGGCGACGATACTACCCGACTCGGTGCGAGTGACTTCGGTCCCTACGCCGAGCCCGTGACAGAGGTTGGCGATGGTGCGACCGTTCAGGTTCGCCCCAGACCCCGTCCCCCAAAATCGGATTCGACCCCGCCCTAAACGGGATCGGATCTGGCCACACGGATCCCTTGGGTCCGTCAAGATACGAATACCGGCGAGCCATCGAGCCGGTGTAGTTGCTGGAGGCACTGTTGGCTCGGAAGATCCGAAAGAAGCTCGGTGAACTGCTGGTGGAAGCAGGGGTCATCACGCCCCAACAGCTTGAGGTTGCTATTTCCCAGGCGAAGGGCAACGGCAAGCGCCTCGGCGAGATCCTCATGGAGTCCGCCGGCCTGAAGGAAGAGGACCTCACCCGGGCCCTCGCCGAGCAGTACGGGATGGAGTACTTCAACCTCGATCGGCCGGAGCACTCCAGCCGCATCGACCTGAAGCTCATTCCGGACGACATCGTCAAGAAGCACCTCGTCCTGCCCGTCTCGAAGTCGGGCGGGCGGCTGAAGCTGATCGTGCACGATCCGCTGGATCTCGAGCTTCAGGATCTCCTGCGGTTCCGGCTCAACTGCGAGATCGATACTGCGTTGGCGAGCCGCGGCCAGATCCGCAAGTTCGTCGAGGGCGCTGGCGGAGGGGCGAAGGCAGCCCAACTGTCGACCACGTCACTGGTCACCGACTCGATCGACAAGTCGGTGGACCGTTCCATGGACCGTTCCGTCGACCGCTCGGTCGACAGCTCGATCGATCAGGACGCGGCAGAGGACGCACCGATCATCCGCCTCTGCCAGCGCATCATCATTGAGGCGGTGCGCGGTCGAGCGAGCGATATTCACGTCGAGCCGAAGAAGGACGGCGTCGTGATCCGCTACCGGATTGACGGCGTCTGCCACATTCGCGACACCCTCCCAAAGAAGATGCAGGGGGCGGTCCTCGCTCGTATGAAGCTGATGGCCGGCGTCAACATCGCCGAGCGCCGCGTGCCCCAGGACGGCCGTATCAAGCTGATGGTCGACGGCGTCGCCATCGACTTCCGTGTTTCGTGCTGCCCGGCGTACCACGGCGAAAGCGTCGTCCTTCGTATTCTCCGCCCCGACTCGGTCCGCATCGGTCTGGTCAACCTGGGCTTCGAGCCCGATCAGCTCGACACCTTCAACAAGATCATCCGCCGCCCGAACGGCATCTTCCTTGTCACCGGGCCGACTGGCTCGGGCAAGACGACGACGCTCTATTCGGCGCTGGACATCCTCAACCGGCCCGACAAGAAGATCATCACGGCCGAAGACCCGGTCGAATACAACTTCAACGGCATCAATCAGGTGCAGGTACGCGATGCGATCGGCCTGACCTTCGCGGCGATTCTGCGATCGATGCTGCGTCAGGCGCCCAACATCGTGCTCGTCGGCGAAATTCGAGACCGCGAGGTCGCCGACATCGCCATTCAAGCGTCGCTCACCGGTCACTTGGTGTTCTCAACCCTGCACACCAACGATGCGCCGTCAGCCATCACCCGTCTGGTCGACATGGGCGTCAAGCCCTTCCTCGTGGCCAGTGCGATTCAGGCCATCATGGCCCAGCGGCTCATCCGGGTGCTCTGCGAAAAGTGCAAGCAGAAGGATCCCGATCCGGATCGCAAGGTCCTGCGGTTGGTGAACATCACCGAAGAAGAGGTCGCCAGCGGCAACATCTGTCGCCCGAAGGGGTGCGATGCCTGCGGCGGCGCCGGATACCGGGGCCGAAAGGCCATCTTCGAGCTGATGATCATGAACAGCGAGATCCGCGAACTCGCGTTCAACCGGGCGTCGGTCGGCCGAATTCGGCAGGCGGCCCTGCGCAACGGCATGCGAAGCCTGTTGGGCGACGGCAAGATCAAGATCCTGAAGGGCGTGACCACACCAGAGGAAGTCGCCAACTTCGCCCAAGTCGAAGGCTTCAATCCCAACGAGATCACCTGACCTGCGAATGATGCTGCGGGAGCTTCCCGCGAGCTCCCTGCGGAATAACGGATACCCCCAATGTCCACGATTCAGATCGACCGACTTCTCGAGACCATCGTCCGTCAGGGCGCGTCCGACCTTCACTTGAGCGAAGGCCGCCCGCCGACCATCCGTCTGCACGGCCGCCTTCGCAGCCTTCAGACCAAGGTGATGGACAAGGACGACCTTGTCACCCTGATGAAGTCGATCACGCCGGAGAAGAACCAGCAGGAAATGGCAGAGGTCGGCGGTACCGACTTCGGTTTCGCCTACGGTGACGCTGCCCGCTTCCGTGTCTCGGTCTTCCGCCAGCGCGGGGCGATCTCGATGGTCTTGCGTCTCATCCCGAACAAGCTGCTGACCTTCGAGCAGATCGGCCTCCCGCCGATTGTGAAGGACCTGCTGCGTCGTCCTCGCGGCCTGTTCGTCGTCACCGGTCCGACCGGCTCGGGTAAGTCGACCTCGCTGGCCACGATGGTGGACTACATCAACACCGAGCTCGATCGGCACATCGTGACGGTCGAAGATCCGATCGAGTATTACCACTACCACAAGAAGTCGGTGGTGAACCAGCGTGAGGTCGGCACCGACGTCACAAGCTTCTCCGAGGCTCTCCGCCGTGTGCTGCGTTCTGACCCGGACGTCATCCTGGTCGGCGAAATGCGAGACCTCGAAACGATCGAGGCCGCGATCCGAGCCGCCGAAACCGGCCACTTGGTGTTTGCCACCCTGCACACGACCGGTGCGGCGGGCACGATCAACCGCATCATCGACGCATTCCCGGTGAACCAGCAGGCCCAGGTTCGCGTCCAGCTCTCGACCTCGCTCATCGCGGTCCTCAGCCAGCAGCTCCTCGCCCGGGTCGACAAGCCCGGCCGCGTGGCGGCCTACGAGTTCCTGGTCATCACCCCCGCGATCTCGAACCTGATCCGCGAGAACAAGACCTTCCGCATCGACTCGGCGATCCAGACCGGACGCAAGTTCGGCATGCAGCTGCTCGACGACCACCTCTGGTCGCTCTATTCGAAGGGGATCATTTCGGCCGAGGAGATGATCGACAAGAGCAAGGACCCCGGCGACCTGACCGACAAGGTCCACCGGTCCGGCGGCCAGGTCGGCCGACCGGAGTTGGACGAGAAGTCCGACGAACCGAGCTGAGCGGCTGGGCCGGATGACCGGCCAGCGCGGACCGGGTAGGACCCTCCGCGCAGCGGGCCGCATCGACGGGAGCCAGTCTGAATCTGATTCGTTCGGCCCCCCGCGCCAGTCGGCGCGGGGGGCTGTCGCGTTGGGAGTGGGTGTGGCGGCGGGGGTGGTGCCTGTCCGGGGGAGGGGGGCCGGGAGAGCGGTGCCGGTCCAAAGTCGCCCTCGCTGAGGGGGTGATCCACAACCCAGTCGTCCAAGCATCGTGCCATCCGGCGCGTGGCTCCGCCGCATGCGCCGTGCGGATGCAGGTCGGATGTGCCTGTCCAATTTCTCTGGATGCAGGTCGGATGTGCCTGTCCAATTTTGTCGCAATGAGTCCAATAACCAGTGCGGGTGTGCCTGTCCAATTTTGCCGCGCGGATGCAGTTCGGATGTGCCTGTCCAATCTCACTGCGATGAGTCTGATAACAACTCTCGCAGCAAGAGTGCCTGTCCCAGATTGGGCTCAGAGCGACCGGCTACCTACGGGATTCGTCCCTGTCCAAAGTCGGCGCGCCCAGGCGTCAGTCAGCACTTGTGCCTGTCCAAGTTCGGGTGTGGCTTCTGAAAGGTGCCTGTCCAGTTTCGAAGCGCGAGCCGTCGACCGCGCGAAGGTGCCTGTCCAATTTCAAGAAGTCCGGCGAGCCACCAGGTTGGGGTAAACACCCTCCAAAACCAGTCGCCGCTCGTCCAACCCCGTTCTCCGCTACGGAAGTCCTGCCG
>JAEUIU010000047.1 GCA_016795065.1 Phycisphaerae bacterium | reverse complement strand
CTCCGGACAACGATTCCAACTTTTGGCAAATCTTGATCGCTCAGGCCTTTCAAGTCATCGCCACCGTGAGAGAATTCAGCCGCTCACTCACGATCGGCCGTGAGACCAGCGATCGGAATTCGTTCATCATCCGGGCGCTGGGGGGGCATCGAAGCGGATCCATCTGCCGGGTTCTTTGGTGATGGTCAAGGCGGCTGCTCATGGTGCTCGTGATTGACGACGATCCGACCTTGGCACCGTTGGTGTCAGGGCTCCTTTCGGCTGGGGGTGAAGGTCATCTCGATGTGGTGGCCGCGCCGACGCTGGCTGCCGGAATCGACGTGTTCCGGGGCGAGAAGGAGCCGCCCTGTGTGATCCTCCTCGACTTGCGGCTTCCCGATTCGGATGGGCTGGCGACCCTGGCCGCTTGTCGCGAGGTCTGCAAGAACGACTCCCCGATCGTCGTCCTCACCGCCGACGGCGACCGGTCGCTTGCCGTCGCGGCCCTTCGCGAGGGGGCGGATGACTTTCTCCTCAAGACCGAACTGACCGCCCAGACCCTCGCCCGCGCCCTTCGGTACTCCATCGAACGGACCCAGCACCGTTCGGCTCTTGAGGCTGCCGAAGCCCGCGCCGGGGCAGTCCTCCGCTCGATCGACTCGATGATCGGGATCGTTGGCAGCACCGGTCGGTTGCTCGAAGTGAATGAGGCATGGCGGACGTTTGCAATCCGAACCGGGTGCCCGGTGATGAACGCGGTGGCCGGCATCGATTTCATCGCCTTCTGCCGCGGTCTTGGGCATGCGTTCGCGGATGTCGTGGTCGGAGCGATCGAGGCTCTTCTCTGTGGAGCCACGCCGCGCTTTGAGGAAGTCGTGTCCGGCATGCCGCCCTGCGGCTCGCAGGTGCATCTGAGGCTTCGAGCCTGCACCGTCGACCTTCCACAGGGGCGCGGGGTGGCTCTCGTGCTGGACGACTTCACTGAAAAGGTCGGCTTTGAACGGGAACTGAACGACTACGCCCAGCGCATGGCGGTGGCGATCGAGGCCGGCCACGTCGGCACCTTCAGCTATGACCTCGCTTCCGGACGGGTCGAGTGGAGCCCGTGGCACTTCCGGATCCTTGGGATTGAACCGGGCGGTTTCGACGGAACCCTCACCGGATTCCTTCGCTTCGTCCATCCCGAAGACCGCGACCGCATCGTGGCCCAAATGGAGGCCAGCCGCGAATCGCGAGAGCCGATCCGCTCGGCCTATCGCGTCGTTCGACCGGACGGCGCCATTCGGTTCGTCGAGGGCGAGGCCCGCTATTCCTATGACCCGGCCGGCCGGGCGTTTCGGCTCTCGGGCGCGATCGCCGATGTGACCGAACGTCGCGTCGCCAGCGCTCGCCAAGGTCTCTCACAACGTCTCGAGGCTCTCGGCGAACTGTCCACCGGCATCGCCCATGACCTGAGGAATACGCTCTCGCTGGCCCATGCGGCGATCGCAAGGCTGGAGGAGGCCCAGATCGAGGATTCGGCTTGCCGAACCGCTGTCGCTGATCTTCGTCTGGTGACCCAACAGGCCGGTCAACTGGTCGGCTCGCTCGTTCAGTTCGCCCGACCCCATCGCGATGGCCCGACGCCCGTGGTGGACCTCAACGAGACCTCCCTTCACTTCGTCTCCTTCCTGCGGCGACTCCTCCCGACGTCGCTTCGCGTCCGGGTCGAATGTGGCAGCGAGTCCGCGCCGATCGCCGCCGACCCCATCCACATCCAGCAGGTGCTGATGAACCTCGTCCTGAACGCCCGTGACGCGCTGCGGGGTGAGGGCGAAGTCTGCGTTCGCGTTCTCCCCGGCATGCGCTTCCATCAGCTCGAGGTCGCCGACAACGGCCCCGGGATTTCAGAAAGCGATCAGGCCCATCTCTTCGAGCCGTTCTTCCGTGGCCGTTCGGATGGCGAGGGGTCGGGACTCGGCCTGGCGATCGTGAAGACCATTCTCGAGTCGAGCTCGGCATCGATCACGGTTGAGTCCGAGCCAGGCTGCGGGTCACTTTTCCGCATTCAGTGGCCAGCCGCGGTCCGTGAGGATGGCCGAACATTGCTCTCCCGGCCGGCGACAACGATCGAACCCAAGCTTGTGCCGATCGTGATGCTTGTGCAGCCTGAAGGGTACGCCCGCCGGATTCTCGCTGACGGCCTGTCTGAGCTCGGCTACGAGGTGAAGGAAGTGGCGGATCTTGAGACCGTCTGCCAGAGCATCGAGTCCTCGGCGTCGTATCCGGCGGTCATCGTGGTCGATGAGGAACGTCCTGGCGAACAGTTTGGGTCGGACGGGGCGACGAGTCGCGAGGGCCTTCGGCGGCTTCGCGACCTTGGGTGTCCCTCACCGGCAATCCTCGTCACGAGCTGCATGCAGATGAGCGATGACGACGAATACCTCGTCCTCCCGAAGCCCTATTCGGTGGGGCAGGTCTGCGCTGCGGTGCGGGCCGTGCTGGATGAGGATGTGAAGGAGTGCGAGGCGTGACGGGCGAAGGGCCCGACGGGGCCCTGAAAGGAGTGTGTGATGGTGACGCAACGGCATAGGATCATTTTCGCAGACGACCATGCCTGCCTGCGCCGAGCCACCGTCGAGTGGATCGAGCGCAGCGGCGCATTCGAGGTCGTTGGTGAGGTCGGCTCGGCGGGCGAGGCGCTGGAGGCCGTGCGACGGCTCAACCCGGACATCGTCGTCCTTGACATCGACATGCCGGGGCGCAGCTCCTTCGAGGTCGCCGATGAGATCCGGCGCACGTCGCCCAATACCAAGGTGATGTTCCTCAGCGGCTTCTACACCGACCGCTACATCTCCGACGCGATCGCTTCCCATGCTTCGGCCTACGTCACCAAGGCCGACTCGCCCAGCAACATGTTGCAGGCCCTGCGCCGGGTAGGAGAGGGCTCGACCTATTTCTCGCCGCAAGTGCGGGAACGGCTGGTCATCGACGGGACCGGTGTCCGGCTGGGGGACGCCACGCAAGTGCGCTCCGATGCCCTCTCGGGACGCGAACGCGAAGTCCTTCGCCACGTCGCCCAAGGGCTCTCCAAGCGGGACATCGCGAAGCTCCTCTTCCTTTCACCGCGCACCGTCGAGCGCCACGTCGCGAACATCATGCAGAAACTCGGCATGCATGACCGCGTCGCCCTGACCCGCTTCGCGATCCGCGAGGGGATGGTCGAGGCGTAGCGGGCCGCGAACGAGCGAGGGGCGAAATCGACCGACTGGCGAAACGCCCGGTCAAGGGCGATACTCGGGGCATGACCACACCGTCGAGTTCCGCCGACCGAACCGGATTCGGCTGCCCCGTCCATGCGATGGGCGCCGGCGCCTCGTCTCGCCCGGGATGCGACCCTGACCGAAGCGACGCCCCCGCCCAACCGGCCGTCGCGGGATCGCTCACCTACGGCTCCTACCTCAAGATTCCCGAGCTTCTTTCGCTCCAACAGCCGCTCTCCGACGGGCCCGAGCACGACGAGACGCTCTTCATCATCATCCACCAGGTCTACGAACTCTGGTTCAAGCAGCAGTTGCACGAGGCCGGCTACCTTGCGGCCGCACTCCTTCGCAACGACCACCCGACCGCAGCGTCGACCCTTCGGCGGATGCTGACCATCCTGAAGACGATGGTCGCCCAGATCGACGTCCTTGAGACGATGACGCCGACGAGCTTCACCTCGTTTCGCTCACGGCTCTCCAACTCCAGCGGCTTCCAGTCCTCGCAGTTCCGCGAGTTCGAGTTCGTGCTCGGGCACAAGCGCCCAAAGGCCGTCACCTGGCAGGCGGAAGGAAGCCCGGAGCGGACACTCCTCGAACGACGACTCGCCGAACCCTCGCTCTGGGACGCGGCGCTTCGTTACTTCGCCGCCAACGGAATGAAGGTGCCGCAGGAACTTCTCCAGCGCGACCTGACCCAACCGACCGAACCGAGCCCGGCGTTGCAGGAAGAGTTGATCCGGGCCTACCAGACGCTTCCCTCGGTTCGGCACCTCTGTGAATTGCTGGTCGACCTCGATGAGGGCATTCAGGAATGGCGGTATCGCCACGTGAAGATGGTCGAGCGCACGATCGGCATGAAAATGGGCACCGGCGGCTCGGCCGGTGTGGACTATCTGCGCTCGACGCTCTTCCGCTCGCTCTTCCCGGATCTCTGGGAGATCCGTTCGCGGCTGTGAGGTGGAGTTCGGGCGCGGTGGGGCGGAACCTCATCTGCTGTCGGTTCCCACCCCCGCCTCCTTACACAGAAGCGACGCGGTGATCTGGGCGGAGAGGAAGATCACCGGCAGCCCCGACCCCGGATGGGTGCCGCCGCCGACGAGCCAGAGGCCGTCGAAGCCTTGCAGGCGGTGATGCGGTCGGCGGTGCAACATCTGCGGAAGGGTGTGGGCGAGGTTGAAGGTCGCCCCGTGGTTGATGCGCTCCGACCGCCAGTCGGCGGGAGTCAGAAGCGTCTCGCTCAGGACGCGCTTTCGGATGTCGTCGATGCCGAAGATCCCTTCGAGCTGTCGATAGGCTCGCTCACGCAACGTAGGCGCCGCGGTCGTCCAATCGATCGGCGGTCCGCCGCCGCGAGGGGTACTGGTGTTAGGTGTCGGCACAAGCACGTAGAGCGACGAGTCGCCTTCGGGGGCCAGCGTTGGATCGATCGGCGAGGGATTGCAGACGTAGACCGAGGGATCTTCACTCATGCGACCGTGAATGGCGATGTCGTCAATGTTCTCGCGATAACTCGCCGAGGTGTAGATCGTGTGGTGCGGCAAGGCAACGTGGCCGCGCACGCCCAAGTACATCATGAAGGTCGAACAGGAGTAGCGCTGGCTGTCGATCCGACGGTCGGTCCAGCCGCCGCGCAGGCGCTCGGGGATGAGGTGTTTCAGCGCCCACGTCGCGTCGGCGTTGAGGACCACGTGGTCGAAGCGTTCTTCCTCGTCCGCCTTCCCGATCCCGACGCAGCGACGACCGTCAAAGAGCAGACGGTCGACCGCCGCGTTACACCTAATCGACACGCCGAGTTCGACACATGCCCGGGCCATCGCCTGCGTCAGGGCGTTGCAACCGCCGCGCGGATGCCAAATGCCATACTCGTACTCGATGAAGGGGAGAATCGAGAAGAGGCTCGGGCACTCGAAGGGCGACATGCCCAGGTACTTACTCTGAAAGGCAAGGGCGAGTCGGATCTGCTCGTTGCGGAAATACGAGGCGAGCAGGTCGTACAGCGACCTCCACGGCTGAAGCGTCGGCGCTACCCGCATCCCATCCCACGTGAGAAGATCGGTGACCGAGCGGATCGGGCTGCGGAGGATCGGCGTCATCAGCCCGAGCTTCCGGCGGTTGTCGGCGATGAACCGCAGGAAGGCCGGGCCATCGGAGGGTTCGATCGCCGCGAGTTGCGCGGCCATCCGGCTCAGGTCTTGCGTGGTGTCGATGGTGAGGGGTGGACGGCCGCCATCGCGCCCCAAGAGCAGGCGATACATCGGGTCCAGCCTCGTCAGCTCGGCGTAGTCGGCGAGCCGTCGTCCGGTCGAGGCGAAGATCTCCTCGAGGACGTAGGGCATCATGAAGAAGGTGGGACCGCAGTCGAAGGCAAAGCGGCGGCCACCCGCGTTCGCTTCGATCCGTCGTGTACGACCTCCCACCCGATCGCGGGCCTCGACGATCGTGACCCGACACCCCGCGCTCGCCAATAGCATCGCGGTAGCGAGTCCCCCAGGGCCCGCCCCGACAATGGCGACCGTCGGGGCATGCCGCCTCGCTGACGCGGAGCCGACGAGGGTCTGCCTTGAAGGAGGGCTGGCGATCATGTCGCTAGGCTTCGGACTGGGCCGACTCCCAGATTCGGCGCGCGGGTGGTGAATCCGCAATCGGGTTCGCTTCGAAGCCCTGCGGCGGCTGTCCTCCGCGCTGAGTCCGCTTCATGGCTGACGTTGCCGCCCGATCGACTGCAGTTCACGACTCCCAACACGTCGAGACGCCGTGCGGCCTTCCCACGGGGTCCGCTCGCTCGGCGCGGGACGTTGTGCATTTGCTCCGGAAAGAGCGAAGCTGCATGGCCTCTCGTGCGTTGCCCGATGGCGGCCCGACGTCGGACGGGCCGCTTGAGGTCCAGACACTCTCGATACCGATCGCCGATCGGCTGCATTGGCTCGACCGCTTTGCTGCGGGTCTTCGGCGTCAGCACGATCGGCTGGTGGCGACTGTGGTTGAGGAACTCGGGAAGCCAGCATGGGAAGTGACCTTGACCGAGATGCTTCCACTCCTGGCGAGCATCCACTGGCATCGTCGACATCTCAAGCGATTGCTCGGACCGAAGCGACAGCGCGGCGGTGCGTGGTGGCAGTGGGGTGATGCGGTCCGAACGGAGCGAACTGCGGTTGGTCGCGTCCTCCTGATCGCGACCTGGAACTATCCGATCCAGTTGTTAGGCGTCCAGCTTGTCCAATCGATTGCGGCCGGCAACGAGACGTGGGTGAAGCCCTCCGAACGTTCGCCGCGGGCCCAATCCCTTCTTCTTTCCACGGTTCGCTGGGCGCTCGGCGAGGCCGGCATTCCGCAGGACATGCTGGTTGAATGCGACGCGTCGCGCGAGGAGGGCGAACGTCTTCTGCGCGAGCACCACTTCGATCACGTGCTCTTCACCGGGTCAACGGCCGTCGGTCGTTCCATTGCCGAGATCGCCGCGAGCCGCCTGATGCCAACCACGCTGGAACTCTCCGGCCACGATTCGGCGATCGTCTGCGCCGATGCCGACCTCGATCTCGCTGCCCGGTCGATCTGGCAAGCGGTCCTGCTGAACGCGGGCCAGACCTGCATGGCACCGCGCCGCGTGTTGGTCGAGGCTGCGGCCTACCGCCATTTCCTGGGGCGGCTGGCTCCGCTTGCCGCCGCCACCTCGCCGCTGACCATGGTGGATGCGCCGGCGGCGACGCGCACCTTTGCCGCGGTACGCGACGCCTTGCAACGTGGGGGGCGCTCCCTGAGTGGCGTGGTCGAACCGCCGAACGGTCGGGCGCTTCGGCCTCACGCGGTGGCCGATGCGACGCCGGAAAGCACCCTCTTCGCGGGCGAACACTTCGGACCGGCCGTGGCGATGACGTCTGTCGCCGATCTGAACGAGGCGTTCGGTCTTCATCGAAGCGTCGGTCAGGCCTTGGCGACGAGCGTCTTCACCCGTTCACCAAAGGCCATTCGTGCCCGTGCCGCGAGCCTCGGCACTTCCTTTGTGACGATCAACGATTGTGTGCGACCCACCTCCCATCCGGCGACGGCCTTGGCCGGGCGCGGAACGAGTGGCTGGGGTGCCAGTCGGGGGGCGGGCGGCCTGTTAGCCCTGACCCGCGAGGTCACCGTGACGGAGCGTGGCTGGCTCACGCCGCCGCCGGAAGCACCCAGCGAACGACTCATGGTCTGGATCCGCCGATGGTCCGGCCTTACCGGAGGACACCCATGACACGCTCGCTTCATGTTGTCGTGATCGGCGGGGGACTGGCTGGCTTGGCCGCGGCGACGGAACTCCTCACCAACGGCATGCGGGTCACGCTCGTCGAGCGAAACGCCCACCTCGGCGGGAAGATGAACGTTCTCAGCGAGCGCGGTTTCGCCTTCGACATGGGGCCGACGATCCTGACCATTCCGAACGTGCTGCGCGGCATTATCACCCGAAGCGGACGGCGGGTCTCGGACTACATCGATCTTGTGCGCCTCGACCCGCAGTGGCGTTGCTTCTATGAAGACGGCACGCGTTTGGACCTGCTTGGCGACGTGGACGCCATGAGCGAGTCGTTAGACAGTCAGTTCGGGGGATCGGGTGTGGGCGGCGTCGGCGAGGGGTGGCGGAGTTTCATCGAGCACAGTCGCCGGATGTATCGCTTGAGCGAGCGAGTCTTTTTCTATCGCGATCTGGGCGGCATCGGAGACATGATGCGGACGCGGCCGCCGGCCGAGCTGGGCCTCCTTCGCGACATTGCCGCGATGCGCGTCCACTCGACGATGGCCAAGACCGCCCAACGCTGGATTCGTGAGCCGCACCTCCTGCAACTCTCCGAGCACTTCCTCCAATACGTTGGCTCGAGTCCCTTCCTCGCTCCGGCCATCCTGACCCTCATCGCCGCTGCCCAGGTCGATCATGGCTGCTGGTACGCGATGGGCGGGACCCGCAACGTCGCCGGATCGCTCGAACGGATCCTTCGCGAGCAGCCTGAGACCTGCGAGATCATCACCGGCACCGGCGTGCGGCGGATCCTCGAGGGCGGCCGGCGCGCCCGAGGGGTCGAACTGGATGATGGCCGGACGATTGAGGCCGACCTGGTCCTCTCCAACTGCGACGTTCAGCGAACCTACCGCGACCTGATTGCGACGCCGCAAGCGCAGGCCGAGCGGGATCGGATCGGCCGGCACTTCACACCCGCATGCAGCGGCGTGGTGCTCTATCTGGGCTTGGACCGGCAGTACGACCACCTCCTGCATCACGACTTCCTTTTCAGCCGTGATTCCGCGCGGGAGTTCGACGACATCTACACGAGGGGCGAGCCGGCCGACGATCCAACGCTCTACCTCTGCGTGCCAAGCCGCACCGATCCTCATCAAGCTCCCCCCGGCGGCGAAGCGCTCTACGTCCTCGTACACACGCCGTATCTGCGTCCTCACCACGATTGGGATCGGCCGGGCGGGCTCTTCGACCGCTATCGCCGGGTGATCCTCGACAAGCTGCGGCGTTTCGGCATGGAGGACATCGATCAGCACATCGTGGTCGAGCGACATCTCACGCCGCGTGACATCGAACGGCGCTACAGCGCCGAGGGCGGAGCGATTTACGGCCTTGCGTCGCACGGGCGGTTCGGCGGTGGATTCAAACCCCGCAATCGGAGCCGCGTGCTTGAGAACCTCTACCTCGCCGGCGGCAGCGTCAACCCCGGGCCGGGCGTGCCGATGGTCCTCATGAGCGGCGTCACCGCGGCGTGGTCCCTACTCGACGACGTGGGCGTCACCGGTTCGCGATCGCTTGCCACCGAGCTATCCGAACGTCGCGACCCGCTTCGCTCCGGAGGCATGTCGGAGCCGCGGAAGGTCCATGCCTAGCAGTATCGATCTTGTTGCGGCGACGCCGAATCGTCGCGTGCGAGCGGCCTTCGCGTGGTACGCGGAGCGCTTGCTTCGACGTCGCTTTGCGGCCGTACGGGCCGCGAGGGGATCGCGCGACCTCCTGTCGAGCTGGAACGAAGCGGACGGACCGGCGCTACTTCTCATGAGCCATTCGGCATGGTGGGACCCGATCATTGGGTCGCTTCTCTGGCGGCGCTACCTTCAGGACCGTGAGCCCTACGCGCCGATGGACCTCACCGAACTCGCCCGCTTCCGCTTCATGCGAAAGCTCGGGATGTTCGGCATCGCGCCGGACGAGCCGGCATCGCGCGAGGCGATGGTGGGCTACCTCCAGGAGATCGCGCGGCACACCCAACAACAGGGGAAGCGCCTCGTGGTGCTGATGACCCCCGAGGGACGATTCAACGACCCGCGCTCGCCACGGGTGGTTCGACCCGGGGCGGCGGCGTTGGCGTCGCGCTTGGGCATCCGATCGGTGATGGCCGTCGCGATCGAGTACGCCTTCTGGAACGAGCAGCGACCGGAGGTGTTCCTGCGGGCCGAGGTGGTTCCCGCGCCGGACGCGCTCACCACCACCGGTTGGTTGCGAACGATGCAGAGGACGATGGAATCGAACAGGAACGCGCTCGCCGAACGAGTCATCGCCCGCGACGGGCAGGCCTTCGAGGATCTCCTTGCACCGCGCGGAAGTGTGCATCCGGTGTATGACCTTTGGCTGCGCCTGCGCGGACGGAGCGCCTCGATCGACACGACACATCGGGGGATGGAGGCCACCCGATGAGCCTCCTCGAATGGTCGTTGGCGCTCGGCTTGGCGTTCGCGCTGCAAGCGACCGCGTTGGCTTTGGTCAACCTGCGTCGCTATCGGCGCGCCGACCTGACGCCGCGGCTGGCACCAACCTCGATCAGCGTTTGCATTCCGGCCCGTAACGAGGAGTCGAACGTCGAAGCGTGCGTCGCGTCGTTGTTGGCTTCGGGGCAGGGCACAACCGGCGACGGGCTCGCGATCGAGGTCCTTTGCTACGACGACCAGTCGACCGATCGGACGCCGGAGATCCTCGCTCGACTGGTCGCCTCGGACGCCCGGGTGCGCGTGGTGAGGACCGTGCCGCTTCCCGCGCGATGGAATGGGAAGCAGCATGCTTGTTGGCGACTCGCCCAGGAGGCGCGCGGAGAGTGGCTTCTCTTCACCGATGCCGACGTTCGCTTCGCTCCCGATGCCCTGCGTCGGTCGGTGGGGACCGCTCAGGCAATGAACGTCGCACTGCTCTCAACCGTGCCGCACCAACTGGTCGGATCGATCGGTGAGGCGTTGCTCGTCCCCATGATTCACGTCTTTCTCCTCTCCTACCTCCCGATTCGTCGCATGCGTTCGACCCTCGAACCAGCCGCCAGCGCCGGATGCGGTCAGTTTCTCCTGGCTCGAGCCGATGCCTACCGGGCGACCGGCGGGCATGCGGCCTTTCCTGAATCGATGCACGATGGGATCCGCATGCCGCGACACTTTCGGACGGGCGGATTCCGAACCGATCTTTTTGACGGCACCGATCTGGTCGCGTGCCGCATGTATCGAGGCCTGCGATCCTCCTGGCATGGTTTCACCAAGAATGCATTCGAAGGCCTCGGCAACGTTGGGTTGCTCGTGCTGTTGACCGTGTTGCACCTCACGGGGCATGTCTGGCCGTGGTGTGTGCTCGCTTGGTGGGCCCTTAGCCAAGCGCTCGGCTGGCCCGCGCTCGGATCGCTCGCTGGCGGAATGGCGGCGGCCGCCGTGGCCGTTGCAATCCTTGGCCGAGTGGCGTTGGCCCGACGCTTCCGCCAGCCGATCTGGATCGCGCTGGCCCATCCGGTGGCGGTCCTCCTCATGACCGCCGTGCAGTGGCAGAGTCTCCTCCTCAGCCTGCGCGGCCGACGGCAGTGGAAGGGACGGATCGCGGAAGGCGATACGGCCGGGGCGGCGACGTGACTGCAAGGTGGTTCGATCGGTTCGCCATGCGGTAGGGGGGCAGGTAGACTCCCCGTATGGCTTCGCCGGAACGCCCGTGGGACGCCGAATCGCTTCGAGCCCGCATCGCGGAGCTGGAAAGCGAGTTGGTTGCACTTCGGAGTGAACTCCGCGACGTGAGTGCAGCGCCGATAGTGCCAAGCGAAGGGCAATGGGCTGGCACCGTTCCGCCCCGCGCGCCGCCTGTCCCGTCCCCGACACCCTCAGGGCGAGCGGACCGCAGCGACTCCCTCGAACGATTCATCGGCGGTCGGGTCATTGCGACGATCGGTGGCATCGTTCTGACTGTGGGCTTGGGGGCACTCGTCCACCTCGCCTATCGACAAGGCTGGTTTGCCTCGTTCGGACCGCTTGGCCGCATGGCGGTCGGTTACGTCGTCTCGGCGGCGATCATCGCGTTAGGCGAAGTCGTTTCGCGACGTACCGGCCGACTGGCGGCAGTCGGCTTCGTCTCGGCGGGCGTCGCCGGTCTCTACATCACGACTTACCTGGGCACCGAATTGGGACACGTCCTGTCCCCGGTCGCGGCACTTATCGCTGCAGCCGTCATCGTCGTCCTTGGGTCGCTCCTCACGCTGCGCTACCAATCCCTGCCGATTGCGATCATCGCCTTGCTTGGTGCGTTCGCGTCGCCGGTCTTCTCCGATGGCTTTCGAAGCTCGCCCTTCTTCACGGCGGTGCATCTCTCGATCAGCCTTGTGGCGGCTCTCTCACTGGCGGCCTTCCGACCTCAGCCCTTCTGGACATTGCGATTCGTGGCCCTGCCGCTGCACGGGTTTCTTTCGCTGATCTGGGCATTCTCTGAGGCCAGGCGGGAACCCGAACTGACGGTGGACTTCGTGATCCTCTGGTGGGGGCTCTATCTCGCCGAGGCGGGCTTGGCGGCGATGCGTGGGACGACGCCGCGCGCCAATGTTGTCATCGCCTTGTTGGCAACGCTCTTGGCGAGCGGGTACGTCGCTCCGGTGCTGGCCGAACTCGTTCCATGGCAGAGCCTGCTCGCCTACGCCCCGATCGGCATGGCCCTCGCGGCCGGAGCAGGCTCGTTTCTCCTCCCCCAGGTTCAGATGGAGGACGCCCACACCGACGAGGAGCGATCCCTCGCCCGGTCTGCGTGGCTCTATCGCTCGGCGCTGCGGGTGATCGCGCTCCTGTTGGGAGCTCTCGCGCTCGCCCCGTTTCTTGGTGCCGCGGCGTTGGCTGTCGTCTGGTCGGCCTTCGCCCTGACTGTGGTCGAAGCCGAGCGTCGCGACCTCGTGGTTGCCGGCCGCTTTCTCGGCGTCGCGGTCCTCACGCTCGCGCTCATCGCCGCGTTCGTTGCTGGTGTCGCGTGGCGAGGTGGCGTCAGCTGGTTTGCACTCGGCGCCAACGACCTCATCGTGGGTCTTGGAGAGCTTCGCGTTGGTCCCATCGTCGCCGCGTTCGCGGTGGTCGCATTGGCCGGTGCGACCATGGCCCGGCGACTGCCGGAGAACGCCTTGCGACTGGCTGAGGCCGCCGCATTCATCGCCGCCTTCGCCTGGTTTCTCGGCAGCGCCACCTCCGCCGAGGATTGGATGCTGGTGGCGATGATGTCGGTGGCGCCGTCAGTCTTGGCTTTCGGGCGGCGAGGCCTTCAGCCGATGGTCGCCGTCCTCGCCGCCACTGCGGCTATGGTCGCTTGGGCCGTGGTGAAGGCTGATTCGATCCCAGGCTCGTTTCTGGGGCGACAGGGGCCTTCGCTTTACGGGATCGACATCCTGATCGCCGCCGTCATTGTGGGGGCATCGTTGGTCGCAGCGGCCGGTGCGCGAAGCGCTGCGACGCGCATCCCGACCCTTGTCGCCTCGTTTCTCCTCATGACCTGTGCGGCGGGCTTCATCGGATTGGCCGACATTGGGTCCACCGTGCACGCCTCGCAGGAAGAGAGCGTTGGCATCGCCGCAGCGTGCATCGCGGTCGTGGCCCTGATCGTCCACCTTTACGCGGTGGGGTTCGGTGGTCGGGCGATGGCGGTGGCGTCGGTGGCCCAGATCACCTTTGCGGGCGTCCTCTGGGCGGTCGCCGCCGTTGCCGTGCCCGCCTTGCGCGAGGTGTTCGAACCCGCGACCCCGTTTCTGCACATTGGCAGCGTGTCGGCGCTCATCCTGGTGACCTGCTCGCTCCTGGCATACCGCTCGGAAGCCCGCTCGCACGATTGGCCGAATCAATCCGGCGGCCATGCCTTTTCCGCTCGGATGCTTCTGATCGTTGCCTGCGTCGAGGTTGTGGTCTACCTCTCGCGAGAGATCGCCCGGGTGATCGCCGGAATCGATCCGAGTTTGGTCGCGCCCGGCATGAGCCTCTTGTGGGGAGCGACGGCGATAGGCATCATCATCATCGGCTTTGCGCGTCGTCAACCCATTGCCCGCTGGATCGGACTCGCGACGCTTGCTCTGATCGCCATCAAGGTGCTTGCTTGGGACATGCGTTCAACCGACACGCTCCTGCGGGTGATCATCATGCTGGTCGTGGGCACGATCATGGTGGTGACCAGCATTCTGTATGTGCGACGCTCGCGTGCCGTGGCTGGAGGGCGAGAGACTTCCGGTGAGGGATCGAGCCCGTGAGCAGCGATAACCGCCCGCTTCCCGATGGCCCGCTGAAGCGGGAGTTCGATCGACTGATGGAGCGTCTGGACGCCATCGACGCGAGGCTCGATCGGATCGAGCGAAACGCGCCGCCCGAGAAGTCTGCGCGCTCGCAGACTCAGGCGCCGACGCCACCGCCGACTCCGGTCACGCCCAAGCCCATGGAGCCACAAGCGGTCGTGGCGCCCGCGAATCCGATTGGACTCGAGCGCGTGCCGGTCGTTTCTCCTCCGGCAACACCTCCGGCGCCCAGCGTTCCGCCGCTCTTGGATCTCCTGAAGGAGCGGAAGAAGCTCGCTTCGGTTGCGAGCGACGTCCCCGACACGGTGAATGCGAGCGATCCGTCGCCCCGGGTGGGCGAACCGAGCTTGACGGGGGCTCGCGAGCCAGGGACGGAACCGGACCGCAATGTTCGCGAGCGGGAGCCGGGAACGCTCGACACCGCGTCCTTGGAATCGTTTCTCGGCGGACGCGTGGCGGCATGGGTCGGCGCCATCGTCGTCGTCATTGCGGCTGGCTTCTTCGTCAAGTTCGCTTATGACCAGGGCTGGATCCAGAAGACGCCGCCGGCCGTACGCCTCTTGATCGCGGCGATCTTCGGCGGCCTCTTCCTAGGCGCCGGCGAGATCGCTCTGCGTCGCTTCGGCCGACCGGCAGCAGTAGGGGCCTTCGGCGCCGGCGTGGGCACGCTCATCGTGACCGCGTTGGCCTCGGCCCGGCCGTTGAACGTCCTGAGCGAACCGGTAGCGCTGCTGGCTTCGACGCTCATCGCGGGAGTGGGCATCGGCGTCGCGTGGCGATCGCGAAGCGTCGCGGTCGGGGGACTCTCGATCCTCGGCGGCCTGCTTGCCCCGATGGTCCTCGAGGTCCTGACCGTGCCCGGTGCCGCCGTGCCCTTCCACCTCACGGCCGTCTTGGCCTTGGGCTTGGGCATCTCGGCCATCGCTGAATCCCCGTTCCGGCCGCTTCGATGGCTGTCCATCGTTGGCATCATGATCGCGGCGGTACCGTGGTTCTTCGTGGTGGGAAGGCACACGCCCGCACTTTCCATGCCGATCGTGATGTTGTGGTGGGCGATGATCATCGCCGAGTCGGCGTGGGCGGCGGTGCGCGGGCAGTCGACCAAGGCGAACATTCTCGCTGCGGTGGTGGCCAGTGGCGCTGCTGCGTCGATCTCGTCGCTGGCGGTCTTTGGCGGGAACCGATGGGCCTCGGTCTTTGGCTACACGCCGCTTTTCCTGGCTGTACTCGCGTGGCTGACCGCATCACAACTCGCCGCCATCGGCGATGAAGATGACGCCGCACATGAAGACGAACGCTCCATCGCCGAAGCGACCTCGGCCTATCGCAAGACTCTGCGAATCCTGACTGGCGCCCTGATCGCCGCGGGTGTCGGCGTTCTCTTCCGCTATGGTGGCCTGGCCGTGACGTGGGCCGCGTTGGCTGTTGCGTACATGGAAATCGGGCGCAATGTGAAGTCGCGATGGGCCTTCGGGCTTGGGCTCTTTGCCTTGCGCGGCGCGATCATTGCAGTGATCGCCACGATCATCGTCGGCTTCCTGCGTGGGCCGTCGGCCGTCTCGCTTGTTCCGACGTTTGTGATCATCCTGCCCGACGGCTGGTGGTCGATGCCGATCGTCTGGTTCGCCTGCCTGGTGGCCGGAACACGCTGGATGCGCTTCGACAAGAAGGTCCGCGAGACCACGGTCGATTGGGGCGACACCTTCACGTTCATCGCCTACGTGGGTTGGATGGCCGGATCGCTCGCGATGGGCCGCGACTTCGCCATCTCGGCGTTGCTCCTTGCCGGTGCGATTCCGGCGGCGATCGCGCTCTACGTCGAACGACCTCGCGAATGGGCGCAACGCACCGTGGCGTATCCGATCACCTTGGTCCTCTTCGCGGCGTCGGGATTAGCCTGGTGGCTCTGCGCGTTCCAAAGTGTCGCCGACAACGACATGCCATGGCTGGCCCTCGCGATCCCCTTGGGCATCGCCT
>JAEUIU010000044.1 GCA_016795065.1 Phycisphaerae bacterium | reverse complement strand
CCCTCCGAACTCGTCTGGAAACGCGAGTCGGTCGTCTTCGGTGCGGTACTCACTGCGGCCCTTGCCACATCCCTCACCTTGATGGGACTTCGCATGCTGGCCGGGCGACGGCTGAATCGTGTCGGTAACGCCTTGAAGGCGATCGGCGTTGCTGCGATCCTCGGTTCCCTCACGGCGACAGGCATGGCGACCTGGTCAGCCGGGAACGACTCGGCCATTCGCGTTGCCAACCAGTTGGTCGAGTTCGCGGAGGACGTGCCGGGACTCCCGGACGGCTCGCTCGTGGCCACCCTTGAGAGGATGGCCAACCTCCCATCGAACCGGTGGTACATCGAACTGCAGGACCCTCGAAGCTTTGGGGGCATGGTGCTCCGTGAGGTGTTTCGCCGGATGGAAGCGATCGACTTCTCTCCTGGCAGGGACGACTACCTGCAGAGCGAGCTGGCCGTTCGATTCGTCAACCGGGCTCGACAGCCGGGCAACGAGGGATCGGTGGACGCGCTCCGCACGTACTTGGCGAATCGACGCGTCGACTTTGCGGCGGAATTCTCCCTCCTATCCCCTGGAACGAACCCCCCAGCGACCATCGATCGCGGGCACGCGATGACTCTTCTCTTTCGGCTCTTCGTCGAGGAACACGGCGAAACGGATGGAGTTCGGGAGTTTGATCGCTGGAGTCGCGATCACGGGGGAGACTCCTCTCGGTACAGCGAAGCGATGGCGACGGAGCTGGAGCGCTTCGCCCAGCGCGGCCACCGACTCTCGCCGCAGCTGACCAAGATCGCTGCGGGCCTGCGACTTGACGCAACTGCGCGGTCGCGCCACATCCAGGAGGCGCCGAATCCACTTGATCGTGAGAACGGAGGCCCGAAATGATCGCCGTCTTCCTCAAGGACGCCCGCCTCTCGCTCGACGCGATCCGTCCGCTTCTCCTGGTGACCCTCGGATTCCTTCTGTTGGGCGCTCTTACCCTCGCCCTTCCGCG
This sequence comes from Phycisphaerae bacterium, assembly GCA_016795065.1. Taxonomy (GTDB): domain Bacteria; phylum Planctomycetota; class Phycisphaerae; order Phycisphaerales; family SM1A02; genus JAEUIT01. Next base: position 9,012 of record JAEUIU010000044.1, on the reverse strand, counting down.
CGAAGCGCTTCCGCTCGGCTCGGCGTTCCGCTCGGTGAACGAAGTCCTGTTCGCGATCTGGTTCTGCCTTTCACTTGGCGTCGTCGCCTTTCCGGCTTGGATCGTGCACGCCATCGTGTGGGGTGACCGCACCCACGGCGGCTTGAGTCTTGCCGCCTCGATCCCGATGCGACCGGCAGGGCGGGCCATTTCGAAGGTGCTCGCCGCGTTCCTGATGACGTCGATCCCGCCGACGCTCACCGTCCTTCTCGCGCCTGTGGACGAGTATCAGATCATGGGCAATCGCTTTCATGCGATCCTCGCATGGCTCTTGCCCAATCCGACGACCACGCGATTTCCCTATCCCGTCTGGTCGCTCGCGGCGACGTCCCTTGCCGTCGGCATCGCGCCGCTCGTCCGCCGGCGGTGGGTTGCGATCGTTCTTGTGCATGTGGCTTTGGCCGTGGTCGCGGGTTCATCCCTCTTCGCCGGCCTGCTCGGCGGATTGGTCGTGTTGGCGGCCTACCCGGACATGTTCAACCCTAACGCGTTCCCCGCCGAGGATCTCAGCCGCATCGGCTTGCAGATCGTCATCGTGGGAACCGCCATCACGAGCCTTGCCTTCACTGGGGCCGGCCTTCGCGTGCTGTCCAGGTCCAGCGAGCGGTCGTCCGCCGGTCGCGCGGTCATGACGCTTGGTGGCGCGTTCATTGTCTCGTCGGCCCTGTGGGCGGCGATGCCCATTGCGGTGGCCGCGATCACACCCTATCCGACAACGACGCGCTGGTTCCAGGAACGAGAAGCGGCGCGAGCTTCAACGGATGAGCTCATCGCCGACGTGAAGGCGTGGGGCGAACATGATCCTACGATGCCGGGCCCGAATCTCTACCGACTCTTCGAAGCGTCGAGTCGAGTGCGGGCAATGAGCCCCAACGAGGTTGCTGGCGACGCGCTCGCAGACGCGTGGCGCGAGGCCCTGCCTCGCGCCCTGGCCCACGACGACCAGCAGGCGGCCTACGACGCGTATGTACTCATGCCGTTTGACCGCGTTGACTTCACCCTTCGATGGGTGACCCGATTCCCCGAGCATTGGTTAGGTGGATGGTCCCTCAGCAGAGAGCTCGGAGAACTGGCAGTCCATGAGCGGGCCCCGATCACCTTGGACGGAGCGCGACATACGGACACGCAGGTGACGGACGACACGGCCCCCAAGTGGATCTTCAACGCTCGGGAAGCCCGGCACCTGCTCGACCAAGGCCTCCGTGACGGCTGGCTACCGGCGCAGTATCGCGAGGCTGCCGTGGAAGCTCGCGCAGCGTTGGACACACGCATTCTGCATTGGGAGGCATCGACGCCATGATCGAACTCATTGCCAAGGACGTCCGGCTCGGTTGCGACGCCCTCATCAACTGGTCGATCGGTGTCGCCTTGGCGGCGCTCGGCCTTATCCTGCTGCCGATCGCGTTCCCAAACACCTTCTGGTTGGGACCGCAGAGCCGACCGTTTGACGGCGTAATCGAGATCCTCGGTACGGCCCTGATCTTCCTCATCACGCCGACAGCGGCGTGGATCACGCTCGCCGTCTGGATGGGCGAACGCAGGCATCATGCGACCTCGATGGCCGCGGTCCTGCCGATCGCCTGGTGGAAGCGGGGATTGGCGAAGGCGGTCGCCATCGCGGTCGCCTGCACTGTTCCGCTTCTCCTGACGCTCCTCCTGACGATCTGGTGGTCTGCATCGTCCAGTTCGGTCAGCCCCCTCAGGCCGCCACCGCAGTACCTCTCGCTCTGGACCCTCATCAGCCAAGTGTTCGTCGGCTGCGGATTGGCGGGAGCCGCGGCTCCGTTCGCCCGCGGCATTCTCGACGGCCTCGGGCGGGCACTCCTGATTGCCTTGGCGTGTGGCTTGGCGGGATTGGGCGGAGCCATTCTGAACGTGGCTTGGCAACGCTTGGCTCAGGAGTTCGTGGTCACGAACCAGGCATCAGAGGACCTTTTCGCCATCAGCATCCCCATCGGTGTCCCCGTCGCCGTCAAGGTTGGGGCCATTGGGGCTCTTGCCTACGGCCTTCTGATCGAAGTCGTGCCCGCTGCGCGACGTCGATGGCCCGTTGCATGTGGGGCGATTCTCCTCCTCGCCCTGCTCGCGTCGGTCGATGCCGCCAATTCGGCGACCTTTCTCATCGAGGAAGTGAGTCAAGGGAGGTTCTGGCGATGACGGCGCACACGATCATTCGGAAGGACCTGCGCTTCACGCTCGATGCCCTCCGGCCGTGGCTCGTGGTGTGGCTGCTGGTGGCGGCGGTGATCTCTGCGCTCGTCCTTCTCGGGACGAACGTCCGTGGCACCGGTTCGTCTGCCCCGAACCTCACGCGGCTCCTCGAAGAGGCGGCAGCGCTGATGACGCTCTCAATCGGTCTGGTCACAGCGTGGATCACCGCGTGTGTCCTGCACGGCGATCGGATGCATCGGGCGAGCCTCTTCGCCGCGGCGCTCCCGATCCCCCTGCGCACGCGCCGGGTCGCCCGGGCGCTCGCCGTGGCGATCGCCTCGATCCCCCCGGTCGTGTTGGCGATCGTCGCGCAGATCCTCCGTGATCGTTGGGCGGGCCAGGCTGAGTACGTCCCCGATCTCGGCACCGCGTGGTGGATCCCGGTGGTCTTGGCCTGGATCGGCATGAGTTGGGCAACTCTGTCTGCGAGGATCGCCAAGAGGATCTTCGACACCGTCGGCGTCACCTTCGTCTTGGCTCTGGCAGCTGCGGCCCTTGGCTATCTGGGAGCGTGGGCGGCCTTCGATCTCGCTGCCCGGTCGACCGCCGAGTGGCTCGGGTGGGACTCGGCAATCATGTACATGTTGCGGGAGTGGGCGCTGGCGGGGGGCGCAGTGTCCGGAATGGCGGTCGCCGGGACCGTGGCGGCCCTCCTCGGCTCCCTGACACGGGCCACACCGGGCCGCGCAGAACGAGAGGCCGATGCGGCGCTCGCGATCCCCGTTGCATCAACTCGGTCTGGACCACCCGTTGCACGCACCGGGCGCACGCTCCTTCTAGCTAGGAAGTCACGCTTCAACGGCGCCACGCAGTACGTCCTCCTCGTGTTGGTATCCCTGACTGCCGGAGGGACCAGTGCATTCCTCACGGTGTCGAGCGACAGCCGGGCGGCCCGCGAGGTGGACCGACTCCGCTCGGAGGAGCTCGTTCGTTCGGCGCCAGCGGAAGCCCTGGCTGCGTTGTTCCTGGCATGGAATCGCGGGGAGAGTCCAACCTATGAGGCCGAGGGCATGAGTCTCAGGTTCGAGCGGGTGTCAGATTTGCTTTGGATCACTCGTCCGCGCGGCTTTCGAGCGCCGCTCACGGAGGCCCTCGCCAGCCTGAATCGGATGGACTCGCCTGCCGCGGCGTTTACCACGCTTTCACATCGCAGCCGCCTGGGCCTTCCCGACGACTCACTCGCTTTTCAGGCCATGGTTGCTTTCCCTGGCGATGCCGCGGTCTTGCGCGCCGCAGCCGACGTACTGGTGCGAGCGATTGCCTCACGACACGGCCTCGAGGACTTCGACTACTCGCCATGGGCGCGGTCCCACCTTATTCCGGATCGGGAGGTTGCCGCCCTGGCTGCGAGCACGATCGAGCTCTATCGCCGAGATATCAGCGGCGAGTCGCCGCACTCGGCGGCGGCCCTGGAGGCCATTCGACGCCATTGGCAGTTCGGTCTTCACGAGATCAAGGATCTCTCCCCATCCCCAACGAGGGGTGCACGATGACCCCGCTCCTCCTCAAAGACCTTCGGCTCTCGTTGGATGCGATCCGTCCCTGGGTCATCGTCCTGATCGGCTTCGGGATTGCCGCGGGCATCGCCATCCAACTGCCCGCTCCGACGATACCCCTCGGATTGCGCGGCGTGTCCGCGACTGAGCTCATCGGCACCGTCGGCGGGATCGCCGGTATCGCGAGCGTCGCCACCGCTGCATGGATCGCTGCCACGGTCGCCCATGGTGACCGGCGACACGGGGCCCGTTCGCTGGCTGTGGTCCTTCCGATCGAGCGACGGGGCATGGTGCTCTCGAAACTCCTCGCCATCGGCGTCGGAATCCTCTGCGTCTCGCTGGTTGCCATCGCGTTACGGTCGTTGGCCGGCGCGCCGTCCGTACCCGGTCGTTCGGTGCCGGGCTTCGAGCCGGCGGTGGTCCTTGCCTCGGCGGTCGTCGGGGCGGCGTTCGCCCTCGCTGTCGCAGCTCTCGCCCGCGGTGTCTTTGCGACGGTGATGATCTCGCTCCTCGGAACGATGGTGGCCGGAATGGCCGGCTATCTCGGCGGCGCCGCGATCCTCCCGTTCGTCGCCGACGAGCACATCCGCCTCGCCCGCATCGTGAACGAACTCCACGAGGTCGAGGCGATGAGCGCCCGCGTTCTCGCCGCATCGGCCGCCGCCGGCGTGGTTGCCGCGGCACTGGTCGCCGGCTGCATCGGATGCCTCGCCGTGGCCCGACCGCTCACCACGGCACGCAGCCTGCAGGGCACGGTCTTGGCGCTCGTGCTTGCCTTCATCAGCGGCACAATGTGGGCGCCGATGGCGCTCCGTTATGACGAGGTCCATTCGTGGAAGGCCTATCAGGACCGGGCATTTCACTTCGCAACGGATGACGAGATCGTCGACGCGATCGGTCGGATCGGGACCGTGATCGCGAGCGCGTCCACGGACGAGATGTACATGAACAGCATGTCGACGTACGGTCCCTTCGGCATCCTCATCACGAGCGATGACTGGCGTCGCGTCGAGATCGGACTCGAGCGCTTGAAGGCAATCCCATTTGCGGATCGGCCTGCGTCGCCGCTCCGGCGGGCCCTTCGGAACGTCGAACGCTATGGAACTTGGGTTCAGGGCATTCTCTCGCTGCGGCTCATTCCGCCGGACGAGCCTGAAGCTCTCTCGAAGGCCGCCGAGGTCGCGTTGGCCTTCCCGACGGTGCCGAATATCCGCCGTGTTCTCGACTTTCCGGTCGCCCGCGCCGGAGGCTGGACCAACCAACAGAATCCTCGCCCCGAAATCGACGTGCCTCGCGGGCACGGCGCCGAGCTTGACGCAACCCTTCGCCAGCGCCTTCGAACGCTTGTCACCCTCGAACGGTACGCCACGATGCGGGAACCGCTGCAGAAAGTGATCGACCTCATCGATGAACAAGCAGCCGCTCCACCACCGGCTGCATCGGGCGGCTGATGGCCAGGCCTGCTGCGACAATCGCGCCGGCCAGCACCAGCATGAGGCAGAGTTCGGCGAGGATGATCCCGGCCACCGTTCGGCGCGACGCCCCGAGTCGAACCATGGTGACGAGTTCATCGCGCCGCAGGCGGATCGAAAGGGCAATGACCAACCCGACGACAGCCAGTGTCACGCAGCCGACTGCGAGGAAGACCGCGTCGAGAAATCGCTGGACGCGGAGGATTTCCCGCAGGAGTCTGGCCATCGCATCGCTGGGCTTGACGATCTGCAGCGGCTCGCCCGAGCGCTGGAAGGCGCCCTGGAGAAGCGTCGCTTCCTTGGCGTTGGCTGGCCACAGCAGGATCGCGTGGACGGGGAACGTCTCGGGATCGCCGTGGAAGTGGAAGCTCGCCAAGGACTCGGGGGTGATCTCCTCGAAGTGTCGAAGGCGCTCGCTCGTGACGACGTGCCCGTCCACGCGTCCCACCAAGTCATTCGGATCGGCGACCGTCTCCGCCGCTTGATGCCCGTGGCCAATGCCGGCCACCGTCCACGCGGTCTTCACATCGACGAAGATCGCGTCATCGTCGGCGGTCGAAGTTGACGCAAGGACTCCCACGATGCGTAGCTTCAGCGGGATCATTCCGGCCAGGTTGTAGGGATCGGTCGCGTCGGTGACGAGGTGGTCGTTCCCGTCCGAAGTCAGCTCCCTCGCCGCGTTCGCGCCGAGGACGCATTCGCCGAGTGTTCCAAAGAGCCTTCCCTTGGCCAGTCGCATCGTGCGGGCCGCGAAATAGTCAAGCGTCGTCCCGACCAGGGCGTGTCGCTGGGCGGTGAAGCCCAGGTGAAGCGGTACCGCAACGCCGCGGGTTGAGGTCGAGAGCCGCGTGAACTCGCCGATGGCAAAGGGCCGCGGCGCGGGATTGGCGTGGTAGAGCGCCGCGACCACCAGATCGAGTTCCGAGCCGGGACTGCCCACGATGAGCGGCGTCGAGCGGGCCCGAGCCATCATTGCGTCGGTCCCCGAGGCGACCAGACTGCGAACGATGAGGGGAAGGCCGGCAACCAAGGCGATCGCGACGATGACCAATCCGCTGCGCACCCGCTGAAAGAGGAGCGAGCGAAGAGCGAGGGCGAAGGCATGTCGCGCTTGGATCACGAGGCGAAGTCCCGCACGAAGTCGATCACGGCATCGAACGAGGGAAGGAGAGCATGGTCGTGGGTGGCGACGACCACGATCGACTGCTGCTCACGGGCGAGTTGGAAGAGTTCGCTGAGCAGACGCTGTTTACCCGTGGGATCTAGGTTGCCGGTCGGTTCGTCGGCGAGCAGGAGTTTCGGCCGGGCGAGAAGGGCTCGGGCCACCGCCCCACGCTGCCGTTCGCCGTGGGAGAGTTCGTCCGGTCGACGGGCGAGCAGGCCATCGATCCCAAGTTGTGCCGCCAGCGAACGGGCCCGCTCGATTGCTTGGCGGTTGAGGGGCAGGGCCGGATGGAGTCGGCAGGGAAGGAGGATGTTGTCCAGGAGCGTGAGTGACTCGATCAGTCGGAAGTCCTGAAAGACCAGCCCGACCGTGGTCATGCGAAAGGCCCGACGCTCGGCGTCGCTCATCGACGAGAGCACCTGATCGCCAAAGCGCACCTCGCCCGCATCGGGCCGCCTTTCGCCGGAGAGGAGCGAGAGGAGCGTACTCTTCCCGCATCCGCTGGGGCCGACCAACGCCAGCGACCCACCCGCGGCAACCGTCAGCGGCCGCGTGCACAGCTCAAACCCCCGGCGCTCGCGGGTCGCGGATCGCACCGGATATCGAAATCGCAGGTCGGTGGTGGTGAGCATGGCGAGGCGACAGCCCGGGCGAACGATCCCGACGGGTGGAATCACGTCGCTTCGCGTAGCCTACCGGGCGAAGGAGCCATCCTCATGCCCATGCCGCTCTGTCGAAGGCTGATCTCGTCAAGCAGCCGTTGTGCTGCCTTGACCCTCGCGTTGCTGGTGACGTCATTGCTCCCGGTCGCCTGTGATTCGGGCAACACTCCATCTACCGGATCGCCTGCTCGCACCGGAGAGAAGGCCGCCAAGGGGGCAGGGCTTCAGGTTTTCGCAAGCAACGCGCCGCTCGCCTACTTCGCCAAGCGGATCGGCGATGCGGCCGTGACCGTCTCGGTGCCGCCTCCCGTCGACATCGACCCGGCCTTCTGGCAACCGACCGCTGAGGACATCGCCACGATGCAGGCGGCCGACCTGGTCATCCTGAACGGGGCAGGGTTCGAGCATTGGCGTTCGCAGGTCTCCTTGGTTGAACGTACCGTCATCGAGACGGCCGAGGGCTTCAAGGCGGCATGGATCGAAACCAGGGACGGGGTGACTCACAGTCACGGGACCGAGGGAGCCCACTCACACGCCGGGACCGCGTTCACGACCTGGCTCGATCCTGATCAGGCGATCGAACAGGCCCGTGCGATTCACGCTCGGTTGGCCGCGCTCCTTCCGGATCAGGCCACCGACCTTCAGGCCCGCTTCATGGGCCTCGAGCGCGACTTGCGAACGCTCAATGGTCAGTTCGAAAGCGCCATCGGAAGTTCCAACGGCCTACCGCTCGTCTTCTCCCATCCGATCTACCAATACTTCATCCGCCGCTACGAACTCAATGGTCGCAGCCTCCACTGGGAGCCAGAGGAGATGCCCTCCGAGAGCGAACTCACCGCGTTCGCACACCTCCTCAAGGAGCATCCGGCGAAGTGGATGGTGTGGGAGGACGAGCCCGGCCAGGCGATTCGCTCCAAGCTCCGGGAACTCGGGGTCGAGTGTGTCGTCGTCGCTCCGGCCTCGAATATGGGGCCCGACTGGGAGCGGTGGCTCGAACGGCAAATCGAGAACGCGACCCAGTTCGCCAAGGTCTTCGAGTGAGTTTTCGACCCCGCTGGCGACCGTCGCCCCACGGGGTATGCTCCTTCCGACGCGCCTGACTCCAAAGAGCTGCCAGCCGTGACCGAGGGCGAGAGCGTCGCTCCCGGGTCGTGTGGCCCCACATCGGGATCCCTTGGGATTGCCATGAACACAAGAATCGCCTTCACCCTGGTCCCGATTGCGTTCCTGACGCTGTCCTGTGGTCAGCCGATCAGCTTCTCCTCCTCGGCTCCACCCGACGAAACACCGGTCACGCTGAGGGACGACAAGGCCAAGGACAAGAAGCCTGCGAAGGGCCCGGCCAGCGAGAAGGCGAAGTCGAAGAAGGAGACGCCCTCCGACGGCATGCTCTTCGGGCGTCGCGACCCCTTGCCCAAGAAGGAAGGGGCCCTGCGGCTGGCGACCTACAACGTCGAGAACCTCTTCGACGACAAGGACGACCCGGCCATCCCGCCGCCGGGTTTGCCCAGCATCACCGACGACAAGACCATGCACGTCAGTCCGGCCCGCCTCGCCGGGCTCGCCGCGACCATCAAGCGCCTCGACGCCGACGTCCTCGCCCTCGAAGAAGTCGAGAACAAGGAGGCCCTGATTGAGTTTCGCGATGGCTATCTCAAGGGACTTGGCTACGACCACGTCGCCAGCCTCGATGCCGGCGACCCGCGCGGCATCGAACAGTCGGTGCTGTCCCGCATTCCGATCGTGAAGGTTGAGAACTGGCCCGAAGAACGGATCGACGACCAGCAGGCGAAGCGCACCGGTGAGGGATGGGCAGCGCCCAAGGGCGGGGAGCTTCCCAAGCGTTGGGCCCGCAGCCCGTTGGTGGTGACGCTCAAGACCAAGGAGGGCTATGAGCTTCAGCTCTTCGTGGTCCACCACAAGTCAGGCGGCGACTTCGACGCCCAACGCGAACTCGAGGCCCTCGA
>JAEUIU010000029.1 GCA_016795065.1 Phycisphaerae bacterium | reverse complement strand
GTGCGAGGGCATGATGCCGACGAGGCTGTCGGCGAGGTGCTGCGCTACGAGCTCGTGGGCGGCGAATCGATCTTCACGATCGACCCCGACTCGGGCGAACTGCGACTGGCCAACCCCGATCTCCTCGACCGAAGCGGCGGTACCGAGTATGTGGTGACGGTGCGTACCACCGATCTCTCCGGCGCGACGTACGAGCAGAGCTTCCGGCTGGAAGTCACCCCGGTTGTGCCCGCGACCGAAGAGCCATCGAAGCCCGACGCGCCGGAGGAGGAACCGCAGAAGCAGTCGGAGCATGAGCCGGTTGGGGACGCGATCGCAGCGGACTTGACACGCCCAGCCGCTTTTGTGTCGCCGGGCAGCGCTGAGGACCACGCGCCGGCACACGCAACGCCGATGGTGCCCCAGATCTCGCCGATCGTTGACACGCCACGAGGTATCGAGATCGACCTGATCCCCGAGCCGCCTGTTCCGGTCGAAGTCGGGGGAGCTGCGGCCGAACGTGAGACATTCGTCGGAGTCGAGTCGGCGCTGGAGGAAGGCAAGGACTTTGACGAGCTGTTCGAAGAGGTCGTGAACACCACGAACGAGCAGGTGCAGGCCATTCAGCGGTCGGCGGAGGAAGCGATTGGCGCGCACGTGAAGAGCGAGGCGGAAGAGCCGGTGGCAACGTCCATCTGGGCGCTGTTGTGGGGCGTTGTCCGCGGGATTCAGGGAACCGAACGGGAGCCCGATTCGCGGACCGCTGCAGAACAAGACTCCCGTCATCGGTCACGCTGAGTGACGGCGGTCGCGACAGGCGCCCGGCTCCGGCGCATGGTCTGGCCACACACTTCGATGGCGTCGCGAGCCCCGCTCCGGTTGGACTTTATCGGGGCCGCCCGCACAACCGTTGCGTTCCGCACACATGGTGCCGTCCGCTGATCCACCCGAATTCCATGGGATTCGCGGGTTCGGTCCAACTCAACGGATCGACGGTCGGACCCAAGTCGATGCATGGCTCGGGATCGTGCGACGCGGTCGGCGCGGGGTGGGCCGCCCGCGGGTCGCCACTCGGAGGCATACATGCGCAGGTTGTTCTCTTGGCTCTGGCACGCTGTTGTTTCGGAACGCCACGTCGAGCAAGGGCCATCGAGCCAAGAGCCGGCACTGCACCAGCCGGCTGCCTCGCCTCGTTTCCAGGGGGAGCAGCTTGAACCGCGGATCCTCATGTCGGCAACGGCGGGGGATGATTCGCTTGTCGGCGGCGACGATGCGGACACGATCGACGGTCTCGAAGGCAATGACACGATCGACGGGGGTGGGGGCGATGACGTCCTGATCGGCGGCGCGGGATACGACTTCCTGATCGGCGGCGAGGGCAACGACACGCTCGATGGCGGGGCCGATGACGACTACTTCATTGGCGGGGCGGGCGACGACGTCTTCATCGGTGGCAGCGGCGAAGACATGATTGAGTTCACGGGTTCGTCCGGAGCCGTCAACGTGAATCTCGCGACGGGCATCGCCTCCGGCGAGGGCAACGACACGATCTCTGGCGTGGAGCACATATACGGTTCGCTCTTCGGCGACACGATCGTTGGCGACGGAGAGAACAACACGCTCTACGGCTTGGGCGGGAACGACCGGATCGAAGGCGGCCTAGGCGACGACATCCTGCTGGGCGGCAACGGGATCGACGTCCTGGTCGGCGGCGCGGGTAACGACACGCTCAATGGCCAGACCGGTGTGGACACGGTCGACTACTCCGGCGCAACTGGAGCCGTGGAGGTTGACCTCACGGCCCGAACCGCGACCGGCGCGGATGGCGACGACACCGTGCTGAACGTCGAGAACGTCGTGGGCTCGTCATTCGGCGATGTGCTCGCGGGTACGACGGGCGCAAACGTCCTGACGGGCGGCGCCGGTGATGACACGTTCGAGGGGCGCGCCGGAAACGACACGATCGAAGGCGGTGAGGGGAACGACACCGCGACGTATGCCAACGCGACGTCGGGGGTGACGGTGAACCTCGCAACCGGTGCCGCCAGTGGTGGCGACGGCAGCGACACGCTCAGCAGCGTCGAGAACGTCACCGGCTCCGCGTATGACGACACGCTCACGGGCGTTGATGGAGGGAGCGTCATCATCGCCGGCGGCGGCAACGACACGGTCTCCGGCGGCTCGGGCGAGGACACCCTGCTCGGTGGCACGGGAACCGACACCGTCAGCTACGCCAACGCGAGCGGTCCGGTGACGGTCGATCTCACAGTCGGCTACGCGTCGGGTGCGGCAGGCGATGACACGCTTGACTCGTTTGAGTCCGTCGTCGGGTCCTCGCACGACGATACCTTCGCCTTCGCGTCACCGACGGACGGTGCGGTCTACTCGGTCGATGGCGGAGGCGGAACCAACACCATCGATCTCTCTGGCTTCTCGCGAAGCGACGTCGATTGGAGTGCTGGCCCCGGCCAACTGACGATCCAGCTCGCCGGTGGAGGCTCCTTTACGGTTGAGTACCAGAATGTCGGCGAGCTTTCGTTCGCCGACGGGACGATTGACGCGACCGATTTCGCGCCCGTCGCCGACGCGGGAGCCGACCAGGTGGTGGATGAAGGCGACGTGGTGACGCTCAACGCCTCGGCGAGCGCTGATCCGAAGGGCGGAGTGCTGACCTACTCGTGGACCCAAGTGAGCGGCCCGAGTGTGACGCTCGACGACGCGACCAGCGCGGCGCCGTCCTTCACGGCCCCGGAGGGTCTCGCTAACACTTCGATCGTCTTCCAGTGCAGCGTGAGCGACGGGACGAACACGAGCGTGGATACGGTCACGGTCGACGTCAACCGCGACGACGATGCGCCGTCGGTCGATGCCGGTCCGGACCAGACCGTCGATGAGGGCGATACCGTGACGCTTGGGGCGACCGCCACCGATCCGGAATCGCAGGGCCTGACCTACACCTGGACCCAAGTGAGCGGCCCGAGTGTGACGCTCGACGACGCGACCAGCGCGGCGCCGTCCTTCACGGCACCTGAGGGTCTTGCTAACACTTCGATCGTCTTCCAGTGCAGTGTGAGCGACGGGACGAACACGAGCGTGGACACGATCACGGTTGACGTCAATCGCGACGACGACGCGCCGTCGGTCGATGCCGGTCCGGATCAGTCCGTGGCCGAAGGCGCCGCGGTCGCCCTCGCGGCCACCGCATCCGACCCGGAAAGCGTGGGACTCACCTACACCTGGACGCAGACCGGCGGGCCGAGCGTTTCGCTGACCGGCGCAAACGGGGCGTCGCCGAGCTTCACCGCACCGAACTACCTCTCGAATACGACCCTGACTTTTCAGGTGGCCGTCTCTGATGGCGTCAATACCTCCGTCGACACTGTCACGGTACTCGTGAACGCCGATGATGACGCGCCTTCGGTGAGTGCCGGTCCGGACCAGTCCGTCGAGGAGGACGATGTCGTCTCCCTCGCGGCAACGGCGACCGACCCGGAGGGCGTGGGGCTCACCTACACCTGGACTCAAATCAGCGGTCCTGCGGCCGTGTTGGACGACACATCGAGCGCCTCGCCGACCTTCACCGCGCCGAACGGCCTGACGAACACGACGCTTGTTTTCCAAGTTGCGGTATCGGATGGAACGAACACCTCGATCGACACCGTTTCCATCGCTGTTGCCCGCGACAGCGATGCGCCATCGGCCGACGCAGGGCAGGATTTCGACGCCGACGAGGGCGAGACGGTGACGCTGAACGGCGTCGCGGTGGATCCCGAGGGCGAGTCGCTGACCTACATCTGGGAACAGATCGACGGCCCGACGCTCTCGATGTCGGGGCTGACCTCTGCAACGCCCACGTTCGTCGCGCCGGAAGGCGTCGTCAACACGAGCTACACCTTCCAGTTCACCGTGACCGACGGCGTGCACACCTCCGTCGACACCGTGACCGTCACCGTGCATCGCGATGACGATGCCCCAAGCGTCAATGCCGGCGCAGATCGCACGGTCAACGAGGGCGCTGCGGTCACGCTCGCCGCCAGCGCCAGCGATCTTGAGGGCCAGGCCCTGACCTACACCTGGACGCAAACCGGCGGGCCGGCCGTCGCGATGTCCAGCGCGAACTCCCCGTCGCCGAGCTTCACGGCCCCCGAGGGCCTGACGAATGTCTCGCTCACCTTCCAGGTGGCCGTGAGCGACGGAACGAGCACGACCTACGACTCGATCACCGTCAACGTCAACCGCGACAACGACGCCCCGAGCGTGAATGCCGGGGCGAATCAGTCGGTCGCCGAGAATGCAGAGGTGACCCTGAGCGCCGCCGTCACCGATCCGGAAGGTGAGGGGGTGACCTACTCGTGGACGCAGGTCAGCGGACCGGCCGTGGTGTTGAGCGACGCAAACTCGCTCACGCCAACCTTCACCGCGCCGGAGGGTCTCTCGAATGTCACGATCGTCTTCCAGCTCACCGCGAGCGACGGGACGAGCACATCGGCGGACACCGTGTCGATTCTTGTGAATCGCGATAACGATGCGCCGACCGTGAACGCTGGCACGGACCAGACGGTTGATGAGGGCGACGTCGTCTCGCTTGCGGCGGTTGCAACCGATCCTGAGGGCCAGGGGCTGATGTACCTGTGGACGCAGACCGGCGGACCACCGGTGACCCTGACCGGGGCGGGCGGAGCGACGCCGACGTTCGCGGCGCCCAACGAAGTCTCGAACACGACGCTCACCTTCCAGGTGACGGTGACCGACGGCGTCAACACGACCGTCGATACGGTGAGCATTCTTGTCAATGCCGACGACGATGCGCCGACCGTGGACGCCGGCACCGACCAAACGGTCGACGAGGGCGACGAGGTGCTCCTCAACGCGGTGGCGAGCGATCCCGAGGAAGGAACGCTGACCTACACCTGGACCCAGCTCGCAGGTCCGGCGGTCACGCTTTCGGATGCCTCCGCCTCCGATCCGCGCTTCGATGCACCCGAGGGCTACGTCAACGCGACGCTGACTTTCCAAGTGGCCGTGAGCGATGGCACACACACGACCATCGACACGGTCACGGTGCTCGTGAATGCCGACGACGACGCACCAACCGTCGACGCAGGTCCCAACATCGGCGTCGATGAGAACCAGGTTGTCGCGCTCACCGCCACCGCCACCGATCCGGAAGGCGCTGGCCTCACCTACCAGTGGACGCAAATCAGCGGCCCCGCCGTGGCGCTGACCGGACCGACCGACGCCACGGTCTCCTTCACCACGCCCGAGGGAGCGACGAACACTTGGCTTGCCTTCCAGGTCGAGGTCAGTGACGGATCGCTGACGACCACCGACACGGTGTGGGTCTTCCTATGGCGCGATGACGACGCGCCCAGTGCCGACGCCGGCGCTGATCAGGCCGTTGACGAGGGCGATGCCGTCACGCTGGCCGCTTCGGGGACCGATCCCGAAGGTGCGGGCCTCAGCTACATCTGGCGTCAAACCGACGGCCCTTCGGTCCTGCTCGCCGGTGCCAACACCAACGCGCCCACCTTCACCGCCCCGGAAGGGCTTGCTAACACGACGCTCACCTTTGAGGTCGCGGTGAGTGACGGCGTCAACACCTCCTTCGACACGGTCACCGTGACGGTCAACCGAGATGATGATGCCCCGAGCGTCTCGCTCGGCGCCGACTACACCGTGGATGAGGGCGCCGCCGTCACGCTGGTTGCGGACGCCAATGACCCCGAGGACGCCGGCCTCACCTACACCTGGACCCAACTGGGCGGACCGGCGGTCGCGCTCTCGGGTGACACCGGGGCGACGCCAGCGTTCACCGCACCGCAGGGTGTCGCGAACACGACCCTCACGTTCCGGGTCGAGGTGAGCGATGGGACCACCACGTCGCTGGACACAATCACGATCACCGTGAACGCCGATGACGATGCTCCTTCGGTTGACGCGGGAAGCGACCAGTCGGTCGGCGAGGGCGGGTTGGTCTCGCTCGTTGCCACCGCAAGCGACGCCGAGGGACAGGCTCTCACGTACCAGTGGACGCAGGTCTCGGGGACGGCGGTGGCGATCACCGGCGACACCACCGCAACGCCGAGCTTCACCGCCCCGGCCAACGGTGCGAGCGAAACGTTAGTCTTTCAGGTCGCGGTCAGCGACGGAACGAACACCACCATCGACACGGTCACCGTCTTCGTGGTCGAGGACGGCAGCGTCGCCGGCTACGACGCGGGTTCTGATCAGACGGTGAACGAGGGTGACAGCGTTCGGCTTGGGCCAGGCTTTGCCCAGGCGCTCACGCCAGGTGTCACCTACTCGTGGACGCAACTCAGCGGCCCGGCGATCGCGCTCAACGACGCAAGCGCTGCCCGCCCGGTGTTCACCGCTCCGGAGGGGCTGACGAACACGCAGGTCGAGTTCCAGGTCACGACCAGCACGGGCTTGGTCGACACGGTCATCGTCACGATCCAGCGCGACGATGACGCGCCCGCGGTCGATGCCGGCGCGAGCCAGGTCGTCGACGAGGGCGACACCGTCACCCTCGCGGCGACAGCGAGCGATCCTGAAGGTCAGGGCATCACGTACACCTGGACTCAGGTGAGCGGCCCGGCCGTGAGCATCACCGGCGCGGACGGGGCCACGCCGAGTTTCGTCGCTCCCGAGGGGTTGACGAACACGACGATCGTTCTCCAATGTTCGGTGAGCGACGGTACGAACACTTCGATCGACACCGTTTCGATTCTCGTCAATCGCGATAGCGACGCCCCAGTGGTGGATGCCGGCGCAGATCAGGAGGTTGATGAGGGTGACACGGTGACGCTTGCAGCGACAGCGAGCGACCCCGAGGGTGCCGGCCTCAGTTACCTCTGGACGCAGACGTCAGGCCCGCCGGTCGTCCTCGTCAACGCCACCAGTGCCAACGCCACCTTCATCGCCCCCAACGGCGTCGTCAACTCTGACGTGACCTTCGCCCTGCGAGTCACCGACGGCGCCCACACGACGATGGACACGGTGACCGTGTCGGTCAACAGCCAGAACGATGCCCCGTCGGTCGATGCCGGCGATGACGTGACAGTCGAGGAAGAGGACGAGGTCGTTCTGCACGCGTACGGCACCGACCCCGAGCGTTCCGGCCTCACCTACACCTGGACCCAGGTGTCGGGCCCGAGCGTACACCTGTCCGGCGAGCATAGCGCATCGCTTCACTTCACCGCCCCCAACGAGGTCTCAAACACCACCCTCGTCTTCCAGGTCGCGGCGAGTGACGGCGTGAACACCACCGTTGATACGGTCAGCGTCTTCGTCAACGCCGACGATGATGCACCCAGCGCCGACGCCGGACCGAACCAGGAGGTGGACGAAGGCGATGTCGTCACGCTCAGCGGTTCGGGCACCGATCCCGAGGACGTCGGACTGACCTACACATGGGTCCAGACGAGCGGACCAGCGGTCGTCCTCAGTGATGCCACGGCCGCCTCGCCGACCTTCACGGCCCCTGAGGGACTGTCCAACGTCACGGTCACGTTCGCACTCTCAGTGAGCGACGGCACGAATACGTCGGTCGACACCGTGTCCGTCCTCGTCAACCGCGACAACGACGCGCCGACGGTCGATGCGGGTCCGACGCAATACGTCGAGGAGGGCGATGCCGTTGCGCTCGCCGCCACCGCGAGCGATGTCGAGGGCGATACGCTCACCTACTTCTGGTCCCAGGTCTCGGGACCTTCGGTTGCGATGAGCGACATGGACAGCGCGACGCCGAGCTTCACGGCGCCGGAGGGACTTGCTAACACATCGCTCGTCTTTCAGGTGATCGTGAGCGACGGCGAAAGCCAGACGATCGACACGGTGACGATTGAGGTGTCGCGCGATGACGACGCCCCGAGCGTGGATGCCGGACTCGACCGGACCGTGAACGAGGGTGCGAGCGTCTCCCTGAGCGCGACGGCCAGCGATCCGGAAGGGGTTGGCCTGACCTACACGTGGACCCAGGTCTCTGGCCCCGCAGTCGCCATCAGCAATGCCGCGACGGCTTCGGCGAGTTTCACCGCGCCCGAGGGATTGACGAACACGCAACTGGTCTTCCAGGTTGCGGCGAGCGACGGTGTGAACACCACGATCGACACGGTGGCCATCGATGTCAACCGTGATGACGATGCGCCCAGCGCCAACGCCGGAAGTGATCAGAGCGTCGATGAGGGTGACACGGTCACGCTCCATGGCAGCGCCACCGATCCGGAAGGGATGCCCCTCACCTACACGTGGGTGCAAACCAGCGGACCAGCGGTCGTCTTGAGCGACAGCAGCGCCGCGACGCCGACCTTCTCCGCTCCCGAAGGTCTGACGAACGTCACGATCGGATTCCAGTTGACGGTCAGCGATGGCGTCAACACCTCCGTCGATACCGTGTCGATCCTGGTGAATCGCGACAACGATGCTCCGATCGTCGATGCCGGACCCGATCAGGTCGTCGATGAGAACGAGACGGTGCAACTCTCGGCGAGCATCACCGAAACGGACGGCCAGGCGACGCAGGTCATCTGGCGTCAGATCAGCGGGCCGACGGTGACCGTGACCGGCGCCAACACCGCCACGCCGACCTTCGTCGCGCCGGAAGGGCTGGCCAACACGCAGGTCGCCTTCGAGGTCCTTGTCTCCGACGGGAGCTTCGTGACCGCAGACACGGTCACCATCGACATCAATCGCGACAACGATGCCCCGAGCGCTAGCGCCGGCGCTGATCAGACGGTCACCGAAGGAGCCGCTGTTGCACTCAGCGCCAGCGCCACCGATCCTGAAGGCCAGGGGCTGACCTATACCTGGACCCAGATCAGTGGGCCGAGCGTCGTCCTCACAGGTGGTTCATCAACGACGCCGAGCTTCACCGCACCGAACGAGCTGGTCAACACCGATCTCGTCTTCCAGGTTTCGGTGAGCGACGGCACGAATGTCTCGATCGACACCGTGACGGTGCACGTCAACGCCGACGACGATGCTCCGAGCGCCAGCGCCGGTCCCGACCAGTCGGTCACCGAACTCGCGACGGTCACGTTGGCCGCCAGCGGCACCGATCCCGAGGGCGAGGGGCTTACCTACACATGGTCGCAGGTCTCGGGACCGACGGTCACGCTAAGCGACACCAACTCGACCTCGCCGACCTTCACCGCCCCCGATCGGGTCTCCAACACGACGCTCGTCTTCCAGGTCGCGGTGAGTGACGGCGTGAACACCTCGGTCGACACGGTGAGCATCCTGGTCAACGCCGACAACGACGCGCCGTCCGCAGATGCGGGACCCGACCAGAGCGTGGAGGAGGGCGATCCGGTGGCGCTTGCGGCAACTGCGAGCGACCCCGAGGGTCAGGGCCTCACCTACACCTGGACGCAGACCGCGGGACCGACGGTGCAACTCACCGGCGGCTCGACGTCGACGCCGTCCTTCACGGCGCCGAACTACGTCAGTAACACCACGCTCACATTCCGCGTGGCCGTCAGCGACGGGACGAACACGACCTACGACACGGTGAGTGTTCTGGTCAACGCCGACAACGACGCGTGCAGCGTTGATGCCGGTGCCAACCAGACGGTGAACGAAAACGCGGCGGTGGCCCTGCATGCCGCCGCAAGCGATCCCGAGGGACAAGCCCTCACCTACACCTGGACGCAGGTCAGCGGGCCGAGCGTTTCGCTCACCGGCGCGGCAGGGGCGAATCCGACCTTCACCGCGCCGGAAGGACTCGCGAATACGACGCTGGTCTTCCAGGTCGTCGTCAGTGATGGCGTCCACTCGGCCGTCGATACGGTGACCATCGACGTGAATCGCGACGACGATGCCCCGAGCGTGAATGCCGGCGCCGATCGCACAGTGAACGAGAACGCGGCGGTGACGCTCACCGCCTCGGCGAGCGATCCCGAAGGTCTCGGCTTGACCTATTCGTGGACGCAAACGGCCGGTCCGAGCGTTGCCCTAAGCGGCACCGACGGCGCGGCCCTGTCGTTCACGGCGCCCGAACGGCTCTCGAACACCACGCTCACCTTCCAGGTCGCGGTGAGTGACGGCGTCAACACAACGTATGACACGATCAACGTGATTGTCAACGCCGACAACGACGCCCCTTCGGTCGATGCGGGGTTGCCGGTGACCGTCAACGAGGGCGACCCGGTCTCCTTCACGGCCAGCGCGACCGATCCCGAGGGCCAGGGCATCAGCTACACCTGGACGCAGATCTTCGGGCAATCCGTCTCGATGACCGGCACGAACACCGCGACGATGGCCTTCACCGCGCCCAACCTCACGGGCAACGGCCTCGTTGCCTTCCAGGTCGCGGCGAGCGATGGGACGAACACGACCTACGACTTCGTCTGGGCGATCGTGAATGCCGACAACGATGGCCCGAGCGTCGATGCCGGCAGCGACCAGTCGGTCGCCGAAGAGGGACTGGTCACGCTCCACGCGACCGGAACCGATCCCGAGAACCAGAGCCTCACCTACACGTGGACACAGACCGACGGACCGGCGGTCACGCTCTCCAGCAGCAGCGCCTCGTCGCCATCCTTCACCGCGCCGAACCTTCTTGTCAACACGACGCTGACCTTCCAGGTGCAGGTAAGCGACGGGACCAACACGGCCGTCGACACGGTCGAGGTCCTCGTGAATGCCGACGACGACGCTCCGAGCGTGAGCGCAGGTGCTGATCGCACGGTCGACGAGAACGACGCCGTGACTCTCTCGGCCACGGCGACCGACCCCGAGGGCGTGGGCCTCACCTACGCCTGGGTGCAGACCGGCGGACCGGCGGTTGTCCTCACCGGCTCGAACGGAGCGACGCCCTCGTTCACGGCGCCGGAAGGCTTGGCAAACACGGCGCTCACTTTCCAGATCAGCGTGAGCGACGGCGTGCACACGACGATGGACACGATCACGGTGAACGTGAACCGTGACGACGATGCCCCGTCGATCAACGCCGGTCCGGATCAGACCGTTGCCGAGAACGAAACCGTCACCCTCGCCGCGAGCGCCACCGATCCCGAGGCTCAAGGCCTCACATACACCTGGACACAGGTCAGCGGCCCAGTGGTCGTTCTCGATGATGCCCATTCGACCTCGCCGGTCTTCACCGCTCCGGAAGGCCTCGCGAACACCGCGATCGTCTTCCAGTGCGCGGTGACCGATGGCGAGAACACCTCGGTGGACACCGTGACCATCGCAGTCAATCGCGACGACGATGTCCCGTCGGTGGACGCCGGTCCCTATCAGTCGGTGGAGGAGAATGACCTCGTCACGCTCGGCGCCACCGCGACGGATCCCGAGGCTCAGGGCCTCACCTACACCTGGACGCAGGTGAGCGGACCGAGCGTCACGTTAGACGACGCGCATTCCGGCTCGCCGACATTCACCGCGCCGGAAGGGCTCGCGAACACCTCGATCGTCTTCCAGTGCGCCGTCAGCGACGGCGTGAACACCTCCGTCGACACCGTCACGATCGACGTGGAGCGCGACAACGATGCCCCCAGCGTCGAGGCCTGTCCGGACCTCTCGGTCGCCGAGGGCGCCGCCGTCGGCCTGAGTGCCGCGGCGAGCGATCCCGAGGGCATGGGGCTCTCGTATGCGTGGACGCAGGTCGGCGGCCCGAGCGTGACCCTTGCGGGCGCAACCAGCGCGACGCCGAGCTTCACCGCGCCGAACTATGTCGCGAACACGACGCTCACGTTCCAGGTGGCGGTCTCCGATGGCGTGAACACCTCGATCGACACGGTGACCGTTCTGGTGAACGCCGATGACGATGCGCCATCGGTCGACGCAGGCGGCGACCAGACCGTCGATGAGGGCGATGCCGTGGCCCTGAGCGCGACCGCATCCGATCCCGAGGGCGTGGGCCTGACCTACACCTGGACCCAGATCGCCGGCCCGAGCGTGACGATTGAGGATGCCGATGGCGCTTCGCCTTCGTTCACCGCTCCGAACCGGCTCGCCAACACGGATCTGACCTTCCAAGTCGTGGTGAGTGACGGCACGAATGCCACGATCGACACAGTCACGGTGCACGTGAATGCCGACAACGACCTTCCGTCCATCGATGCCGGGAGCGATCAGAGCGTCGACGAGAACGAGGAGGTCGTCCTCACCGCGACAGCCACGGACCCCGAGGGGCAGGGGCTGACCTACACCTGGACGCAGGTGAGTGGCCCGGCCGTGACGTTGAGCGATGACCACGCCATCGCCCCTTCCTTCACCGCGCCCGAAGGCCTCGCGAACACGTCGATCGTCTTCCAGTGTGCCGTCTCCGACGGCGTGAACACCACGGTCGACAGCGTCACGATCGAGGTCAACCGCGACAACGACGCCCCGGTCGCCGACGCTGGCGTGCCGTTCAGCGTCAACGAGATGACGTTGGCACAGCTTCACGCCTCGGGCGTGGACGCCGAGGATCAGGGGCTCACCTACACCTGGACGCAAGTGGGCGGACCGCCGGTGACCCTTGCCGGCGCAGACTCGTCGTCGCCCACTTTCACCGCGCCGGTGCGGCTGACCGACGCCACGCTGACCTTCCAGGTGGCCGTGAGCGACGGGACCAACATCAGTTACGACAGCGTGCAAGTGCTGGTCGTGGCGGTCAACGAAACGCCCGATTCGCTGGTGATTGACGGGACAACCATCGTTGCCGACGCGGTGAACGGAACGCACATCGGGACCGTTTCGGCCCACGACGGCGATCTTGGGGACGAGTTGCGATTCGAGATCTTCGGTGGCGACGGTCGCTTCGCCATCGATCCCTCGACCGGAGAGCTCACTGTCGCCGACGCCGATCTCCTGCAGCGCTACGGCGTGACCGAGTACGTCATCACGGTGCGCGTGACCGACCTTTCCGGCGCATCGATCGAGCGCGAGGTGCGACTGGAGATGCAGGGCATCGCGCCGCCCGAGCCGGACACGGAGGAGAGGCCTGCGGAGTTGGTGGAGGACCGGATGCCACCCGATCTCCATGTGCTTCCTTCGCCGACCGCAGCGCCGTTGCCGGTCCACGGCTCCGGGGTCGTCGACGAGAGTGACGGTTCATTCGACTTGCCACCTGCCCCGACCGTTGCTCCCGTCGGTTGGACCGAATGGGACGGACGCACGGACGACCTTGTTCAGGAAATGCCGATCGCGGTCGATCTCAACGAAGCGTCGCCAGACCTCAGGCATGTCCAGGGAGTGGACGCCCTGATCGCCGAAGACCAGAACTTCGACGCGGTGTTTGAGGAGGTGACCGATGTGACCAAGGCCGAAGTCGCCCAGATCCAGGCCGAGGTCGATCAGGCAGCGTCGTCATCGCAACGAGATGCCGCCGCGGAACATTCCGGGACCTCGCTGTGGGCCCTCCTCTGGGGTGTCGTTCGCGGCATTCAGGGCACGGAACGGGAGCCGACCCAAAGGGCGGCCGATGATGAAAAGCAGCGGGCCAAGTCCCAGAAGTAGGCGAGTTTCTTCCGAGAACTAACAGCCTGCGCGGCACAGCTGAACTTCCGAGGGAATGGCATGGTGCTGCAACTGCACATCGGTTTTTGCCCGATGAAGCAGGTGAACTGAACCGCTCCTTGCGGGGGGACTCCATTGGACGACATCCTCAATGACAACGACCTGATCGCCGAACTCGCGACAAATACGCGCGACGAAGTGGAATCGCGTCGACAGCACGCGCGATTCTCGGTGGCCTTGCCGCTGATCGCCTCTCCGGGCAATTTCTCGGATCGGACGATGGCGTCGCTCTCCGGGTCCACCGTCGACATCTCCCAAGGCGGTTGCTTGGGTGTCTTCGAACGAGCGGTTCAGGTCGGTGACATCTACCAGCTTGATCTGGATTCGGCCCACACAGGCCTGCCCAGGATCTATGCGCGCTGTGTTCGCGCTCGCATGCTTCATGACTCCGCCGTTGAGGCGGGGTTCTCGTTCTTTGCGTCACTCGATGCCAACGAGTTACGTGAGGCGATGCAGCGGGTTGCGAAAGGAGTGACGAGGGCGGCCGCATGACGCAGGAACCCGGGGGAACCACGCCGATCGGTCGCGGAAGCGCTGCCGAGCGCCGATCTCATGCGGACCAGGCCGACCCTGTTCGCCAGTTGCTGCGATTGGCCGACGGCCGTCTGCCGGATGTCTCGCTCCTGCGCGACGCGCTGCGCTGCGCTGGTACCGAGTTCGGTGCGGTCTTCGGTCTCATCAAGGCAAGTCATCGCGGGGCGATGCTGGATGATTACTTCCACGCGGGGCCCTTGGATCCAAATTTCTGGAAGGAGCCTGCCAGCCGGGCACTGGCCCGTTCGATCGCGATCGGCCAGACCGTCGATGTGCGGTTCCGCTCAAAGAACGCGGCGGTACGCTTGGCCGTGATCGCCGCGCCGATTGGCGACGGCGCCGGCGAGTCGTTTGGCGGACTGGCACTCGTCATCGAGGTCCAGGACGACCACCAGATCGATCGTGCGCGGGTTGAGTTGCGGGCTTTCTGTGCAACGCTGGCTCTCCTGATGCGGCCTCGCCCCGTGGTCACACCCGAAGGGGCCTCGGCCGCTGAATTGCGGACCGTTGCCATCGCGGCCTCGGCCACGAGCAGGGCGGGCGTGGCAATTGCATTGACGAATCAGCTTCGCGCCAAGCTCGGCTGCGAACAAGTGGCCATTGGTGCCGTGCGGCGCAGCCGGATCAGCCTGCTGTCGATCTCTGGCTTCGCGGACGTCTCCGGCCGCACGCCCGGTTCGCAGGCGATCCTTGGCGCCATGGAGGAATGCCTCGACCTTGGTCGCCCGGTCACGGTCAGCGTGGCCCGCGGCGAGGGCGAGGCCTGTCCGCTGCACCGACGCTGGAGCGCCGAAGCGGAAGGCGCGTGCGTTGCGACCATTCCGCTACGCGAACAGGGTCGACCGAACGCTGCGCCGGTGGCGATCCTCGCCTTGCGGCATACGCCCGGCAAGCAGTTCGCGGCGGAGGACCTGAAGAAGATCGGCGAGAGCGTCGCCACCTATCCGTCGGCCCTGCGCGTCGCTGAGATGGCGAACCGTTCGCTCATTACCCACGCTCAGGAGTCGATCGCCAAGCACGCCCTGGGGATCGGGCACCGGCGCGGGGTGCTTCGCTTCGCCACCACCGCCCTCCTTGCGGTTGGAATGATCTGGTTCCTCTTCGGGACGATGGCCCACACGGTGAGCACCAACGCCCGGATCGCACCGGCCGTCGTTCGCCACATGACCGCGCCCTTTGATGCCCGCATCATCTCAGCGACCGTCATGGAAGGCGATCGCGTGAAGGCGGGTGATGTTCTCTTCACCCTCGACACCGCGAACCTCGCCGTCGAGCGAGCTCGCCTTCAGGCGGCCGTTCAGGCGGCGCTGGTCGATGCCGAGGGGGCACGAGCGAAGGGCGATCATGCCTTGGCCCGACTGGTCGAGGCCCGCGCGGGCGTCGATCGCGTCTCGCTGCAGGCCACTGAACGACGCATCGCGGAGTCGATCGTTCGGGCACCGTCGGACGGCATCGTTCTGCGCGGCGACCTTCGGGATCGCATCGGGGCCACGGTCGCCAGCGGCGATTCGCTACTAGAGTTCGTGCCGACCGGAGCGATGCGGGTTCTCCTCGACATCTCCGAACGGGACATCCTGCATGTTGCCGCCGGTGCCCGCGCCGAGTTCCGGCCGCATGCTCGCCCCGACCTTCAGCTTCACCTGACCGTCGAGCGGATTCGGCCGGCCGCCGAAGTGCACGGGGCGGAGAACGTTTTCGTCGCCGAGGCGAGACTCGATGCCTTCGAGCCGTGGATGCTCTCCGGCGTTGAGGGCGCTGCCCGCGTCGATGCCGGTGAGGGCAAGGTCTGGTGGACGCTCTTCCATCGTCTGATCGACGCAGTGAGGCTGAAGCTGTGGGTGTAAGCGCTCCGATCCCGGCTCCGGTTCCCGCCGAGGCGCCGCGCCCGCCGGCCTCGCCGATCGCGGCAAAGCTGCGAGACGTGATGGCCGGTTTGCGGCATGACCTGCATGTCAGTCGTCACGTGATGCGCGGCGAAGTCACCTACATCCTGCGCGATCCGGTGAGTTTCGACACGCACTCCTTTGGCGTCACCGACTATCGGGTGCTCGTCGCCTTGGACGGCGAGCGCACCCTTGGTGAGGCCTTCGAGGTTCTCTGTGCCCGCGGTGCCTGTGATGTCCAACACGAGGAGAGCTACTACCGCTTCGTGCTGGAGCTTCACCGCTCGGGGCTTCTCTCGTTGCCGATCTCCGACGAGAAGCAGCTCCAGATGCGCAACGAGCGCAAGCGGGTGGCGAACCGGCGGAAGCTCTTCATGGCTCCGCTCTTCCTGAAGATCCCGGTCTGGAATCCGGACTCCTTCCTCGCCCGGACGGCGCATCTCTTCGCTCCGCTCTTCACGAAGCCGGCGTTCATGGTGTGGTGCCTCTTTGCCGTCCTTTGCGGCGGCGTCGTCGCCCATCGGTGGGGCCAGCTTGCCGGACAGCTTCCCGCGCTTCTGGCGCCAGAGCAGCTTCTGAGCATGTGGGTATTGCTTGCGGTGCTGAAGGTGATCCATGAGTTTGGCCATGGTTACGCCGTGCGCACCTTCGGAGGCTCGGTGCCGGAGATGGGAATCTCGCTGATTGTCTTCACGCCTTGTGCCTACGTCGACGCCTCGGCATCGTGGGCGTTCTCGAGCAGGGTGCGACGGATCGTCGTTTGCCTGGGCGGCATGTACTTCGAGTCGTGGATCGCCGGTCTCGCCCTCTTCACATGGGCCTTTACCGACTCGGGCATGCTCAACGCCATCGCCTACCAGACCATGGTGCTGGCCAGCGTCACGACCATCGGCTTCAACATCAATCCGCTGCTTCGCTATGACGGCTACTTCATCCTGAGCGACCTCCTCCAGGTTCCGAACCTGCGTCAGGTTGCCCAGGACCACGCGATGCGCGTCCTGCATCGCTACACCCTTGGAATCGACGACGGCGGAAAGTCATGGGGTCCGGTCCTGGGACCGACGCTCGTGGCCTATGCCATTGGCGCCGCGATCTTCCGGTTCACGATCGTGCTCGGGATGTGCGCGGTGATCGCCCTCAAGTTCCCGGTGGTCGGATTCGTCGCCGGCGTCCTTTATGGGGCGGGAGTCCTGTTAGGAAGCCTTGTCAAGTCGCTTCGCTACCTCTGGTTCGCAAAGGCGACGGCCGGTGTGCGGGTGCGGGCGGTGGCCCTGAGCGTCCTGATGCTGGTCGTACCGGCGATCCTGATCGGCACGCCGTTGCCGAGGTCGGTTTATGCCGCTGGCGTGGTCGAACGAGAGCGCATGGCCCTCGTCAACGCCGTCGAGCCCGGGCGAATCGAGGCCCTTGAACACGCACTTGGCGAGTCCGTCTCGGCGGGGGATCCGATCGCTCGTCTGGTGTCAGTGGAGGCGGAAGAGGAACTTGCCAAGGCTGAGGCGGAACTGCACGCCATCACGATCGAACTGGAGCAGGCCGAGGCTCGCGATCCGCTCGAGGCGTCGAAGGTACGCGAATCGAGACGGGCCGCGGAAGTGCGGTGCGACGCGGCCCGGACGCGTGTGAACAACCTAACGATTCGCGCGCCGATGGACGGAACGGTGGCGAGGGTCAACCGACCCGATGAGCGCGGGCAGAGTCTCGCGACCGGCGACGCCGTGGTTGCGATCGAGGCGGGAGCGCGCATCGCGACGCTTGTCGTCGACCAGCACTCCTTTGCACGATTGCGTACGGCCGAGCGGACCGATGTCGAACTGCGTTCGCGTTCACGACCGGACGAGGTGCTGCACGGGACGATCGAGTCCATCGCGCCGGCGGGTAGCTCTGTCCTGGCCAGCCCGGCGCTTTCGGTCGCCGGAGGCGGGTCGATACCCGTCTCGCCCGTCACGGGCGCGACCGAGAGCAGCCACTTCGAGGTTCGCGTGCGCCTGGACGAGTCCGACGCGGCGAGCTTCCCCCGCGGCGCCAGGGTCGAGGCCCGGCTGCCCGCCGAGAACGAGTCCTACGCACGGCGGTGGTACGGCGCCCTGATCTGGTTCAACGAGCAACTGAGCGCAGCCCGATGACGAGGGGCCCAGCGGCCCGGAGGTGTAACGATGTACGTGATCGCAACAACGATTCTGATGGCTCTGGCCGGTTCCGGCGATCCGACCGCGGCGCACGCGGCGCACGACTCGGCACTGGTGGCCTTGGTGCCGACCGAGCTCGAGAGTTGCCCCGGGATCACCACCCCAGTGCGCGACCTCCAGTTGGCCTTCGGCGTCTCAGGGCGGCTCAAGTCGGTCGTCGTCCGGCGGGGCGACCGCGTGACATCCGATCAGACGCTTGCCCAGCTCGATGATGAAGACCTCGCAGCGACTGTTCAGGTGCTTGAGGTGCGGGCCGCAGGCACCCACGAGATCGAGGCTGCGGAGGCCGCCTTCCGTTCGGCCAGCGACACGCTTGCCCGCGTGCAGGAGGCCTTCGCCCAGCAGGCCGCAAAGCAGCGGGAGGTGGATGAGGCGGTCGCCCGCGCCGATCAGGCCCTGGCCGACCTCAACCTCAGTCGCCAGCGCAAGCGCGAGGCGGAACTCGAACTTCAGGCCGCGCGGGCCCGACATGCCAAGACCCTGATGAAGGCGACGTTCGCCGGAGTGGTCGAGGAGGTTCGGATCGAGGCCGGCGGCGCGGTGGATGAGTTGGCGCCGGTGATTCGGCTCGTCGACGACACCGCCTTTCGCATCGATGTGGCGGTCCCCACCGAGCTGACCTTGCCGCTTGCGGTGGGCGCAACGCTCGTCGTCCGCTTCCGCACGACCGTTCCCGGCGGCGACACCTACGCGACGGTCCGCTCGCTCGCCCATGTCGCTGACGCGGCCAGCCGGACGCGCATCGTGCGGCTGGAGATGGCCAACGACCGGCACCTGCCCGCCGGGCTTCCGGTCGAAGTGCTGGTGCCGAAGCCCACGGAGTCGGTAGTGAACGCGACGGGTCTGGCCCCCGACGACCTCCGCGGTGAATGAACTGGTCGGCTGCGATGCAACCGTCGCTCGCCAGCGTGCAACGAAGCCACTGGTTCTCGAAGCCATCCTGAATGGAGACCGGACTGCCGAACGTGGTACCGATGTTGGCGGCGGCGCTGAAGGCGGTCGACTCCGTCCAGGAGGATGGCAGCTCACTCAGCTCAGCGGCTCCATGCACCGAGCAGGATCGAGAGATCAGCACCGGTGACGGTACCGTCGCAGTCAAGATCACCGAGGCCAGGGTTGTCCCAGTTGCCGAGGAGGACCGCCAAATCGCCACCATCGATGATGCCATCGCCGGTCAGGTCACCGAGGATGGACGCGACGCCCGCTTCGGTGAACTCGATCTCTGCGCTACTCCCCGCGTTGCCCGCGAAGTCAACAGCCGAGACGGAGTAGGTCACGATCGCACCCGCGGGCATCGCGGGAATGATGCCGCGCCACATGCTGTTGCCCACCCAGTCCATGACCACGCTGCCCTTGACCGTGCCGCAGCTGCCGTTGGCGGCGTAGTGCAGCGTCGCCGTTATCTGATAGGGGCCACGATCGCAGGTGTGGCTGTCGAAGATGACTGTACGCACCACGTGCGGCGCCGGTGATCCGGTGGGATCGCCATCCGCAACGAACGTCACGTTGACGATGTTCGGGGCGATCGAATCGGCCGGTCCGGTCACGTTGACATAGATCCTGTTCTGGAAGTTGCCCGACTCGCCCTGGGCGGTCACGACGTCGAGCCGTCCGTCGCCGGTGTAGTCGGCCACTTCGATGTCGAGCGTCGCGTCGCCAACATTCGGCATGATGCCAGTCGCGCCGTTGGTCACCTGGGTGAAGAGAGCGCCCCGGTCGCTCGCCACGCCACCGTTGTTTCGATAGACGCGTTCGCCGGCGCCGAGCGATCCGACGATGCAATCGAGGTCGCCGTCGTTGTCGAAGTCGAAGAACTTGCTGTCGTTGTCGTCGATCGCTGTGTTCGGTGATATCTCAGACGAGATCGTCGTCCACGCGGCGGGCATGTTGTTCTCGAGGAGGATGTCAGCCGATCCCTGGATGGAGATCAGGTCCATGTCACCGTCGTTGTCGACATCGCCGAAGTCGTACGAATAGGTGGCGCCGCCGCCGGGGATCGTGGAGTTCGTGAAAACACCCGAGCCATCATTGAGCCACAACTTACTCGCACCAGCGCGACTGCCGATGTGGATGTCGAGGTCGAGGTCGCCGTCGACATCGGCAAAGATGCAGTCCTGCTGGTCGACGATGTTGCCGGCGGGAATGTTCGTCGCGGTGACGTTCGTGAACACGCCCGTGCCGTCGTTGAGGAAGAGGCGCGGCTGGCCGCTGCCGAAGCGGTTCGTTGCGCCGCTGTTGCAAAAGAAGAGATCGAGGTCGCCGTCGTTGTCGACGTCGCCGAATTGGGCTCGGGCGCTACTCATGGTGAGGGCGGGGAGCCGGGTTGCCGTCTCGTCCGCGAAAGCGCCAGCGCCGTCGTTGATCAGGAGGAGCGGCTGCTTGTTGAAATCCTGGGCAAGCACGAGATCGAGATCGCCATCGCGATCGATGTCCCCCGCCTCCACGCCGCGGAACCAGCCCGTCACACCGGGCGCGCGTGCATCGGTCTGGTCGGTGAAGAATCCGGCGCCGTTGTTGACGTATATGCGCGGCTTGAGCGCCGCGCCTTGCGAGCTGTACCCCTGACCGTCGGCGAAGATGATGTCGAGGTCGCCATCGTTGTCGATGTCCGCCGAGGTGAGCTGATTGGAGTAGAACGCCTGCGTCGGGAATCGTGTCGGCGTCTGCTGCTGCAACTGTTGGGCGGACGCAGCGGTGACAAGGAGGAACGCGGGAGCTGCCAGTGTGGCAAGTCTCAATCGGTGGTACATGGGTCGTGCTTCCATAGCGAGTCGATCGGTGAAGGGATGAGCAGGGGATTGTCGAAGACTGAAAGATGCTCTTGGAGCGTGTGAAGTCACACCCGAATTCGGCGAGATTGCTTTTCTCGCGAGCGCTGACTTCCTGTTCGTGATTTGCGCCGATGCTTGCCACAGAGGGAGCACAGGGAAGACCGACAGGTTGAATGTGCGCGATTGCAACGATGCAACGGCGACGACCGAGATCTGCGCACGCAACCGGAGAACGATGGGGCTGCGCAATCGATCTCGATCGCGCAGCCCCGATCTCTCTGTTTGTCTTCTCTGTGCCCCCTCTGTGCCTTCTGCGCCTCTGCGGTTCTCTGGGACATCAGCACGGCCCCCACGCCCCGAGGAGCGTCGCCAGGTCCGCACCGTCGACGGTGCCTGAACCGTCCAGGTCACCGACGCCCGAGCCGCCCCAGTTCCCGAGCATCGTTGCGAGGTCAGCTCCGTCGACGACGCCGTCGCCGGTGAAGTCGGCCACGCACTCGCACTCGTCGGGCACGCCGTTGCGGTTGGCGTCCTGCGAACTCCCGCTCAGGATGTCGCAGCCGTCGGGGATGCCGTTCAGGTTGCAGTCAACGGTGTCGGGATATCCCGGGCACGCGTCGTTGCAGTCGAGAACGCCGTCCGCATCGCTGTCGTCATCCGGAACGCCGCAGCCGCATTCGCCTGGAGCGGTCTTGAGAGGATCGCTCGGGCAAAGATCGACGCAGTCGAGGGCTCCATCGCCGTCGGCGTCCTCGTCGGGCACGCCGCAGCCGCAGATGCCAGCCTCGGTCTTGAAGGGATCCGTCGGACATCCGTCGAGGCAGTCAGCCACGCCGTCGCCGTCGGAGTCGGCATCAGTCGCACCGCAGCCGCAGATGCCCGGCTGCGTCTTGAGCGGATCGCTCGGACACCCATCGAGGCAGTTGGGCGTACCGTCGCCGTCCGAATCGACATCCGCCACGCCGCAGCCGCATGCACCGGGATCCGTCTTGAGCGGATCGCTCGGGCAGAGGTCTTGGCAGTTCGGCGTTCCGTCGCCGTCACTATCGGTATCCGGCGTGCCGCAGCCGCAGGTGCCTGGGTTCGTCTTCAACGGATCGTTCGGGCAGAGGTCGCCCGAGGTCGCGACATAGCCAGAGGGCTGCGAGCAGGACACGAGCGTGACGGCTGCGTTGCCGACACCGTCGCCGTCGAGATCCTGATACCACGTCGGAGGTGCGGTCACCGTAGCGGTCACACTGGCACAGATGGTGCCTTCACAGCCGGAGCCGAGATGCTTCGCCCGACCGAAGTAGGTGGTCGTCGTTGCAGGTGACACCGAGAGCGGGTTGCCCGTGCCGACCAGCGTGCCGCCGCAGGACCCGGTGTACCAGACGATCGTCTCCTCCGGCCCGACCGTTCCCACGAGTTGCGACGAGCTTCCTTGGCAGATGCTCGCAGGGGTTGCGGCTGCGGCCGCGACGGCCGCGGTGTAACTGTTCGCGGACATCTTCGTCGACGCACTCGGCGCGAACATCGCGGTGTTTCGTTGTCCGCCGCTGCCACTCGGGCAGCGCTGGAGCGACTTCGTCGTCACCGTTCCGCCGCCTGCCTCGTTCACCTGCGGTTGGCCCGGATTGAGGAGCGGCAGCAGCCCGAAGTCATCGTCCTGACCGCCGTCATAGACCACCGCATCGCGAAGATTCGTCGTCGTGATGGCGGTTCCGGTGGGGAAGTTCGACGCGCTGCCGATGTAGAGCGCGACTGCGTCGGGGCCGTCCTGCAGCGTGCCGTTCGCGAACGAGATCGAGTTCACCGCAGGCACGCCGGTGATCGTCGCGGGGTTGCCGGCGATGAAGTACCCGCTGCCGTTGGTTTTCTTGCCATCGAGGTCGAGAGCGAGGTAGCTGGTGTCCGTTGCACCGTTGAAGAAGACAAGCACCATGCCGTCCAGCGGAGTGTTCGGCGGTGCGAAGAGCTCGATGAACTCTTCAATGTTGGTGCCACCTGACGTGACCGAGTCGACTTCGTTGATGACGATCACGCCAGCGTTGTCGCTGACGCCGCAGCCGAAGACGCCTGGTGAGATCTTGTTCGGATCGTTCGGGCAATCGTCCGTGCAGTTGGGGGTTCCGTCACCGTCCGAGTCGGTGTCCGGCACGCCGCAGCCGCATTGGCCGGGCGCGATCTTGTTCGCATCAAGCGGGCAGCCGTCGTTCACATCGGGCGTTCCGTCGTTGTCGTCGTCGGCGTCGCAAGCGTTTCCGAATGCGTCGCCATCGGTGTTCTCCTGGCCTGGGTTCGCGATGAAGTCGCAGTTGTCGGTTGTGTCCGGCACGCCGTCGTTGTCGTCATCGGGATCGCACGCGTCACCGAGTCCGTCGCCGTCGTTGTCGGCCTGCGTCGGGTTTGCGGTGTTCGGACAGTTGTCGACGATGTCCTCGATGCCATCGTCGTCCGCATCGAAGTCGCAGACAACCCCATAGGCCGCCAACTTCGACGCGAGGACGCCCGCGAGCCCGTTGAAGCCTCCGCCGAGAAGGAGTCGGTTGCCCGAGTCCGAAGGGAAGCTTCTCATCACGTCGATGCCTTGAGAGGAGCCGCCGCCGAAGGTGCTCCAGGCAGCTCCATTCCAGATCGCGATACCTTGGACCGGAAGACTGCCGGCCATGGTCATGTTGCCCGAGACAAAGAGGACTGGACCGTTCCCGGAGCCGTCGTCGAACGACTCGACCTGGTCTGCCAAGCCCGTGAAGCCACCTCCGACCGCGCTCCAACTTGTGCCGTTCCACTTCGCGATTCCCTTCGCGGGAAGACCACCCGCCGTCGTGAACGGACCAACGACGTAGAGAGCGGGCCCCGTGCCGTCGTCGAACACCGCCATGCAGGTTCCGTCGCCATTCAGTCCGCTGCCGAGGGCGGACCAGCTCGTTCCATTCCACTTCGCGATGTTCGCGGCGGGAACCCCACCGGCCGTCGTAAACTTGCCTGAGGCGAAGATCGCCGGGCCGCTTCCATCATCAAACGCGATGATGTCCCAACAGAGCGAAGAGAAGCCCGGTGTGTTGAACCCGGATCCCAGAGGTTGCCACGAGGTGCCGTTCCAGCGAGCGATGTTGTTCAGGGTGACCGAGGACCCGCCGGAACCGCCTGCGCTGAACGCGCCGCCGGCGTAGAGCGACTCGGAGCTGCCGTCAAGACTTAGAGTTTCGAGCGTCAAGACCGCCGAGTCGAGCGATCCGGCAGCGGACCAGGATGTTCCGTTCCAGAACGCGATGTTCTCTCTCGGCACTCCCTCGATCGCCGAGAACTGGCCGCCAATGAAGAGTCCTGAATTGAATCGGCGCATGTCAAACACCGAGATGAAGAGGCCCGGGGTGGTGATGCCTCCGCCGAGGGGCGTCCATGACGTGCCATCCCATCGCGCGATGCGCCCGAACGATTGGCCAGCGATCGTCGTAAAGTCCCCGCCGACATACAGGTCCTCTCCACCACCGTCGTCGAATCGTTCAAACGAAGCGATACCGCCATTGATGATGGCGCTTGACGGTGCAAAGAACTTCGCCGGCTCACTGTAGTCACAGCCACAGTTGCCAGCGAAGATCTTCGCCGGGTTGCCATCGCACTCGTCCTCGTTGTTCTGGACATACCCGCTCGGCGGCGAGCAGGTGACCAGTGGCGCTGCCGCCGCGTCGCCCGCGCCGTCGCCGTCCTGGTCGGGGTACCACGTCTGCGGCGGGTTCGTCACAGTCACCGTCACGCCCGTGCATGCCTCGCTCAGACAGCCCGCGACGCTGTTGTACATCCGGGCGTAGTAGGTCGTCGTCTGCTGCGGGACGACTATCACGGGCGCACCCATTCCGACCAGCGGCCCGTCGCAGGAATTCGCAAACCAGTAGATGTTCGTTCCCGCCGGTCCGAGGGGCGTGCCGTTCAACTCGGAGAAGCCGCCGCCGCAGTAGGAGATGGTTGGCGGATCGGCGATCACCGACGTCACCGGCAGCGTGAAGGCGTTCGTGGCCTTGGGCGTCGGCGCGCTCGGCAGGAAGGCCGTCGTCCTCCGCAGTCCCCCCGCGCCGTGCGGGCAGCGCTGCACCGAGTACGAGGTCGGAATGCTCGCCGAGGACTCGTTCACCTGCTGCTGACCGGGATGGAGAAGGACCAGCAGTCCCGCGTCGTCGGCGTCGTTCGTGTCGTACACGAGCGCTTCGACGAGATTCGCCGTCGTCACCGCCGTGCCGTTCGGAAACGCGGTCCCGTCGGCCAGGTAGAGCGCGATGGCGTCGGCGCCGTTCTGGAGCACGTTGTCCGGGAGCGTCAGCACATTGTTCGAAGCACCCGAGATGAGGCTCGCGCTGCCGAGCAGGTAGTAGCCGTTCGCGTCGGTCGATTCGCCGTCGAGATCGAAGGCGAGATAGCTCGTGTCCGTCGCGCCGTCGAAGAAGACGATCGTGATGCCGTCGAGCGGGATGTTGCCCTGACCGCCGTCGTAGAGCTCGATGAGCTCTGCGGTGTCCGTCGTGCCCGGCGTGTCTGAGTCGACCTCGTTGATCAGCACCATGTGCACCGCGTGCGTGCCGAGTCCGCTGTAGGTCCCGCCGCCGAAGCCGTCCCACTCGATCAAGGGATCGAATACGTTGCTGCCGGTCGGGTCGCCTTGCACGATGCGCACCTTGCGGCGCAGGGTGTTGTCCTGGGTCGATGTGTTGCCTGTGCCCCACTCACTGCCCGGGTCGAAGCCGATCTGGCCGATGACGTCGATCGGCGTGTTGCCGGCGCCCTTCACGAGCTCCACCGTGTCGTCGCCGGTCCAGAGGAGGTTCGCGAAGCTCTGGTCGCCGGCGGCTAGGATGACGGCGCTCGTCGCACCGGAGTCGATGAGGACGAAGGCCTCGGCAGGCTGGACGGTGCCCGCGAGATCCACCGTCAGGGCCGGGGTCGTCGAGCCGTTGGGGTAGACCCGGATCTTGTAGCCGCCCGCCGCGAGGTCGATGGGGACGCCGGTCAGGTTGAAGAGTTCGATCGCCCGATTCGTGACGGTCGGGCCGTCGACGAACTCGGAGATGAAGAGATCGGTCGCCTGGGCCGAGGCCCGGCCGGCGATCCCACCGAGAAGAAGGAGGCCGAGGGCGGTCACGAGAAGTTGGGCAAGTCTGCGGCTGGTGTGGCTGGCGTGGCTGGTGTACATGGGCGAGAGTCCTCGGCAGGGTTCTCGCAACGCGGCAGAGCCGAGCGCAACGGAATCTCCAACTCCTTCCGCAGCGGGCCGATGCCCTTGTCGCCGGTCCCGATCACTGGGGGATCCTTCCCACCTCCCAGCCCACGCTCCCTCCGAGCGGATTCGGAGGCCTTTCGCCGGCCGATACGGGAACTCGCGGTCAATACGGCAGACCCACCTTCCGGCGAGAGAGAAGCCTGTCAGACTGGTCGGCGACCAACACCATGCCTGAGCTCCCGTTCAACGATCCACCCGCCGAAGGAGCCCCGCCGCAAGGAGCCGGGGCGAGCGCCGCGGACGAGGCGACCGTGACCCGGCTCCTTGGGTCGCTCAACGCTGGCGACGCCAGCGCTCGCGAGACGCTTCTCGTTCTCCTCTACAACGACCTGCGGCGTCAGGCGTCGAGCTACTTCCGGGCCCAGCGTGGCGACCACACGCTTCAACCGACGGCGCTCGTGCACGAGGCGTTCGTGCGCATCGCCGGCAACGCCAACATCTCATGGGAGGGGCGTTCGCACTTCCTGGCCGTCGCGGCGAAGGCCATGCGGAACGTGCTAGCGGATCACGCGCGGAAGCGCAGAGCGGAGAAGCGCGGCGGCGCGTGGGAGCGGGTGACGCTCACCGGCCTCGGCTCGGACGATGGCGAGCGCATGATCGACGCGCTCGATCTCGACGAGGCCCTGGCGGCGCTGCAGCAGGCGGACGAGCGCCAGGCGCGGATCGTCGAGCTTCGCTTCTATGGCGGCCTCAGCGTGGACGAGGTCGCGCACCTTCTTGAGGTGAGTCCGCGCACCGTCGATCTCGACTGGCGCATGGCCCGGGCATGGCTTCGCAATCGGCTCGACGAGCGGCGCCGCACGTGACCGATCCCACCCACCAGCGGATTCGCGAGGTCTTCATCGAGGTTTGCGACCTTCACGGCGATGATCGTGACTCGCGACTCGACGGACTCTGCGGCGATGACCGGGAGTTGCGCATGGCGGTCCTGAACCTCCTCGACCGCGACACGACCGAAGCGGATCTGTTGGACGAGAAGTCCGTCGCCACGGGGGCGATCTTCGGCGCGGCGGTGGGGCACGACGCGCTTCCCGATCGCGGGTTTCCCGACGAGATCGGCGGCTACCGCATCCTGCGCGTGATCGGCGATGGCGGCATGGGCACGGTCTACGAGGCCGAGCAGCGCGATCCGCAGCGGATCATCGCACTAAAAGTCCTCCATCGATGGTCGACCTCTACCTCGCTGGTCCGGCGATTTCGCCGCGAGACGCAGGTCCTCGGGCGGTTGCAGCATCCTGGCATCGCCCAGATCTTCGAGGCGGGCGTGCACGACCCGGGTGACGGCTCTCGTCCGGTGCCGTTCTTCGTGATGGAGCTCGTGCGCGGTCAGCAGCTCACTGCGTACATGCGTTCGCACGACTGTGCGCTGCGGCGGCGGCTCGAGATCTTCCTTCAGATCTGCGCCGCCGTCGCGTACGCCCACCAGCGCGGTGTGATCCATCGCGATCTGAAGCCGGACAACATCCTCATCGGCGACGACGGCAACGCGAAGGTGATCGATTTCGGCATCGCCACCTCCACCGCCGGCGACAGTCCAGCGACGACGGACCACACCATGCCGGGGCAGGTGATCGGCACCCTTCCGTACATGAGCCCTGAGCAGGTCGGCGGCGATCCGTCGCGCGTCGATGCCCGCACCGATGTGTATGCCTTGGGTGTCCTCCTGTACGAGGTGCTGGCCGATCGCCTGCCCTACGACGTGCGCGATCGCTCCCTGCCCGAGGCGGCGCGGGTGATTCGCGAGGAAACCCACACCCGGCTGAGCTCGGTGAATCGATCGTACCGAGGCGACATCGAGACGATCGTCACCAAGGCGTTGGAGAAGGACCCCGACCGGCGATACCAAGCGGTGGCCGATCTCGCCGACGACATCCGGCGCCATCTCCATCACGAGCCGATCGCGGCACGCCCGCCCAGCACCTTTTACCAACTGTCGAAGTTCGCCTCGCGGAACAGGGCGATGGTGGCCGGCGTGGTGGGCGTCATGCTCGCCCTGGGACTCGGCGCGGTCGCCGCTACGACGTTCGCGATCGATGCGAACGCCCGGGCGAAGGCCGAACGCTGGTCAAGCTATCGAGCCCGCATCGAGGCGGCGACGGCGGCGATCGACCGCGATGATGTCGTTGCCGCGCGGCGGAATCTCGACCTTGCTCCGCCGGAGTTGCGCGGTTGGGAGTGGCAGCACCTCGATCGCAACACCGATCCGTGGATGACGCGCATCGCGACACCGAGTCCGATCGTCGGCGAGATCGCTTTCCTTCCCGATGGCGAGCGAATCGCTGCGGTCACGCGGGACAACCGTCTTCGGGTTTGGGATGTCGCGACTGGTCGCGTGCGCAGTGAGTTGGCGCTGGACGCCGAGGTCATCGGTGTCGACGCGGCCTCGACGGCGCCGCTTCTCTCCGTGGTGACCGGTTCGCCCGAGGGGAGCGGCGACGGGGCGTGCGATGTGCGACTCATCGACATCGAAACGCTGACGGAGGTGCACCGCTGGGTCGATGCGCCTTCAGGGATCATCGACACCGACGTCGCGAACGATGGCGGCCTGGTCGTGGCGATGGGCCGCGACTCGTTGACCGCGTGGGATGCCCGTCGCCGCGAGGTTCTCTGGTCGGAGCGGTTGTCGATGCAAGATGAGTCGATGCTTGGCCATCTCAGCATCTCACTCAGGTCCGATGGCAGCACCATCGTCATGACGGTCGGGTACCCACAGAACTCCTATCTGGTCTCCACCTTCGACGCAACGACCGGTTCGAAGCTCGGTGACTATCGCAGCACCGAGAACGGGCGCGTCGTCGCGTTTCGGCCGCACCACCAAGAGTTCGCCAGCGGATCCATCGTCCGTGAGACGCAAGTCATCGACAGCGCGAGCATGGCGCTGGTCGGCCGCTGGCCCGGGCATACGCGATCCATTCGCGGCATCTCTTACTCATCCAACGGGAACCGCGTGGCGACCAGTTCGCTCGACGGCAGCGTCCGCGTGCGCGACGCCTCCGATGGCACGATGCTTCGCATCTACACTCCCGGGGAGGACATGGCCAAGGCGCTCTCCATGGCGCTGAATGGCGATGGATCGCGATTGGCGCTCGCCTCGGGTTCGATGATCACGATCGGTGAAGTGAAGGCCGAGCAGTCCACCGTGCTGCGCACGACCGATCGATATGTGTACTGCGTGGCGTTCTCGCCGGACGGGTCGCTGCTGGCGTCGAGTTCGTACTTTCCCAGCGTCGCACGACTGTGGGACGGAGTCACCGGCGAGGCGGTCGCCGTGCTTGGTGACGCGCACAGTCCGCATGCGCTCCGATTCTCGCACGATGGGGCGAGGCTGCTCGCGCTGAGTTCGCTCGGCAATCGCTCGTGGCAGATCGGCACCGGCGAGGTCATCGACCCGTTGTCGGTCGACGACGATGTGCGGGCCCAGGACCGGATCGTCGATACGGAACGAATCGTTCGCGACCCGACCGGGACCTACGACGCTCGGCATCGACGAAGTGAGGTCCGCTTCGGTCTGGCCGGCAAGGAGCTGCCGCCGGAATTCAGCACCGTGCTCATCACCAGAGTCGATGACGCAGAGCCGAAGCGGACGATCGTCCTTGACACCATCGTCTCCTGCGTCGCGTTCCTCGCCGACCAACGCACGCTTCTGGTGGGCCTCGTGGATGGCGACATCGCCGTCATGGACATCGCTGACGGCCATGAGGTCGCACGCTTGCGGGGCCACCAGGATTTCATCTACTCGATCGCGGTCAGCCCCGACGGCCGTCGCGTCGCCAGCGGCGCCAACGACAACTCCCTCCGGCTCTGGGACACGATCACCTGGGAACAGGTCTTCGAGCGACACCATCACACGTCGTACATCTACACCGTCACCTTCAGCCCCGATGGCACGCGCATCGCGACGGCATCGGGCGACGGGACGGTGCGACTTTGGGATTCGGTAAGCAGAGTGGACCGCGCCGCCGCGATGAGCCGGGACCCAGCCCGGTGACGCCTCCAAGGAAACGAGATTCTTAGCCCTTCGACGCCGCAAACTCGCGAGCCGCCCGCACCGCATCAAGCAGCTTCGCCGGATCCTTGCCGCCGGCTTGAGCGATGTCGGGCTTGCCGCCACCGTTTCCACCGCAGGCTTGGGCCGTGACCTTCACCCAGTCGCCGGCCTTGAGGCCCTTCGCGATCGCCTCCTTCGGGCAGGCCGCGGCGATGGCGATCTTGCCGCCGTCCTCGTCGGGGGAGAGGAAGAGGAACGCGAGATCCGGATGCCGGGCCCGGGCCATGTCGAGGGCCGCAAGCAGGGAGGGCGCATCGGCTTGCTCGAGGGTCGCGATCATGGGACCGCCGCCGTGCGACTCAAGGAATCGCTTCGCCTGGGCGATCACCGCGTCACGGCTCGCGCCCTCGGCGGCCTTCCGCAGCGTCTTGGCCCGCTCGCGCAGGTGCTCGAACGATCCTTCGATCGCAGCGCGAGAGACGGCTGAAACCGTGAGGTGCTCGAGGAGCTTGGTGAGTTCGCTCCACTCGGCCTGGAAGGCGTTGTCGTCAAGCTTGTTCGCGGCGTGGGCCCGCTGGAGGAGGTCCTTGGCGGTCGCTTCCGCGGCGAGGGCAGCGCCTCCGGTGACGCCGGTCAGTCGGCGCACGCCGGCCGCCAGGCCTCCTTCGCTCAGGAAGGCGAAGCTCCTGGCGTCGCCGGTGTGGGCGAGGTGGGTGCCGCCGCAGAATTCGACCGAATGGGCGCGGGCAAGATCGGAGTCGGGCTTGGCGAGCAGGTCGCCCACCGACGGACCGATCGAGACGACCCGGACCGGATCGGGGTAGCGTTCGCCGAAGACGGCCCGCAGGCCCTTGATGAGCTTCGCGGCCGCGACCGGGGCTTCCTCGGCATGGACGGGCAGGTTGGCCCGGATGCGCTCGTTGACCAGGGCCTCGACCTGGGCGATCTCGTCAAAGGTCATGCCCCGATTGAAGCTGAAGTCGAAGCGGAGTTTCTCGGGATCGACGAGCGAGCCCTTCTGGTCAATCTCGTCACCTAACGTTTCGCGCAGCGCCCAGTTGACCAGGTGCGTCGTGGTGTGGTTGGACCGGATCGACTCGCGGCGGTCGCGGTCGAGCGACACCGTCGCGTCGTCGTTGACGTTGAGCTTGCCCATCGTCACCGTGCCCAAGTGCAGGACGTATGGACCGACGCGCTGGGTGTCCTCGATGGTGAAGGTGGCCCCGGTGCGCTCGACGCGCAGCGTGCCGGTGTCGCC
The DNA here is from genome assembly GCA_016795065.1 of Phycisphaerae bacterium. Classification (GTDB taxonomy): domain Bacteria; phylum Planctomycetota; class Phycisphaerae; order Phycisphaerales; family SM1A02; genus JAEUIT01. The sequence continues at coordinate 62,144 of JAEUIU010000029.1, read as the reverse complement.
CACCTGGCCGCCCATCGTCGCGTAGCAGCACGTCCGGTCGAGGATGACCGCGAGGCGGTCGCCATTGACCGAGGTCGACATCGATGCGTGGTGGTCGAAGTTCTTTCCGTTCCAGATCGCCAGCACCGTGGCCGTGACCGGCTTACCGTCAAACTTGAACGAGTCGTTGGTCGGATTGACGTTCTGACGCTCGAGCGTCGCGATCGCGTCGGGCGGGAAGTGCAGGCCCTCGTCGCCTCCGGCGGCGGCGCGGCTCTTTTCGCGGGCCTCCTCCATCAGGTGCTCGTAGCCGGCCACGTCGACGGACAGGCCGGCCTCTTCGGCCATCACCTGGGTGAGGTCGACGGGGAAGCCCCACGTGTCATGGAGCCGGAAGGCATCCTCGGCGCTGATGGCTGAGCCGCCGGTCGACTTCACCTTGCGGGCGGCGTCGCTGAAGAGTTGCAGCCCGCGCTCGAGCGTCTTGCCGAACTGGACCTCCTCCTCCTCGATGGTGTGGCGGACCTTGTCGACGTTCTTGGCCAGGCCGGGGAAGGCCGGACCTAACGTTTCGACCACCACGGGAACGAGATCGCGCAGGAACGGGCCGTGCACGCCGAGCGTCTGGTGCCCATGTCGCACGGCGCGGCGGAGAATGCGGCGCAGCACGTAGCCGCGGCCCTCGTTGCTGGGGGCCGCGCCGTCGCTGATCGCAACAGTGAGGCAGCGGATGTGGTCGGCGACGACGCGATAGGCGATGTCGAGGTGATCGGTGAGGGAGCCCGAGTAGGGGCGGGCGCCGGTCCGCTTCTGGATCGCGGCGAAGATCGGGCTGAAGACGTCGGTGTCGTAGTTGGATCGCTTGTCCTGAAGGACGCTCACCAGTCGCTCGAGCCCCATCCCGGTGTCGACGTGCTTCGCGGGAAGCTGCTTGAGCGAGCGGTCGGCCTCGCGGTTGAACTGGATGAAGACGTGGTTCCAGATCTCAAGGACATCGGGATCGCCGCTGTTGACCAGCTTCGCCGCGTTGCGTCCGCCGATACGGTCGAAGTGAATTTCGGAGCAGGGGCCGCAGGGTCCGGTCTCGCCCATCTCCCAGAAGTTGTCCTTCATGTTGCCGGGAAGGACGTGATCGGCGGGCAGGAACTGAAGCCAGAGATCGCGGGCCTCGTGGTCGGGCTCAAGACCCTGTGAGGCGTTGCCCTCGAACCAGGTGACGTAGAGGCGCGACGGATCGAGCCCGTACACCTTCGTCAGCAGTTCCCAACCCCACGAGATCGATTCCTTCTTGAAGTAGTCGCCGAAGGACCAGTTGCCGAGCATCTCGAAGAAGGTGTGGTGATAGGTGTCCTTGCCCACGTCCTCGAGGTCGTTGTGCTTGCCGCCGGCGCGGATGCACTTCTGGGTGTTTACCGCCCGCGTGTAGGTTCGCTTGCCGCGTCCAAGGAAGACATCCTTGAACTGGTTCATGCCGGCGTTGGTGAAGAGGAGCGTCGGGTCCTCGTGCGGGACGACCGGGCTCGAGGGCACGTCGGTGTGGCCGCATTTCGCGACGAAAAACTCGACGAAGGTGCGACGGATCTCGGCGGCGGTGAGCGACTTCGGGGCCATGGTGGACTGCCTGGAGCGGGGGGCGCCGGCTCCCCCCGGTGGTGGGCCACGGGGCGGATCGAGCGAGCCGGGCAGTGTACAGGGACGGTATCGTGTTCTTCCCTGCATGATGAGACCGCGCCGGGTTGGGGCGGCCGGACGCGAGCCCGGCCCTCAGCGCGGCCCGGATCCCGCCATTGGAACTGGAGCCTCCCGTGAACCGCCATCGAACCCCGTTTGTGGGTGGGAATTGGAAGATGAACACCGAGCTGATCACCGCCACGGAACTGGCGGAGTCGGTATCCACGGGTGTGTCGGATCGCGGTCGGGCCGAGACGCAAGGGAGGGCGGTCGTTGAGACCGTTGATGTCGCCGTCTTTCCCCCCTTCCCCTACCTTCAGGCTGTCGGCCACGCGTTGGGCCATCGGTCGGTCCTGCTGGGTGCCCAGGATGTCAGTGCCGAAGATGGCGGGGCGTTCACCGGGCAGGTCAGCGCCAACATGCTGACGGACCTTGGTGTGCAGGTCGCTCTCGTCGGGCACTCCGAGCGCCGGCACGGTGCTCACTACGGGCTGAGCGAGGACGACGAGCTGTTAGCCCGCAAGGTCCGCATCGCTCTCGACTACGGGCTGATTGTCGTCCTCTGCATTGGCGAGACGTTAGGCGAGCGAAAGGCCAACGAGCATCTTGCGGTGCTCGACCGACAGGTTCGCGAAGGGCTCGCCGACGTCGAGGCCGAAGACCTCCGGCAGGTGGTGGTGGCCTACGAGCCGGTGTGGGCGATCGGCACTGGGAACACCGCCACGCCGCAAGACGCCCAGCACGCCCACGCCCATGTTCGGGGGATCCTCGGGACCCTCTATGGGGCCGACGAGGCGGGCGGCATCCGGATCATCTATGGAGGCTCGATGAACCTCGGGAACGCCGCCGAACTCCTTCGGCAACCGGATATCGATGGTGGCCTGATCGGCGGGGCCTCGCTCAAGCCAAACGACTTCCTGGGCATCTGTGCCGCGGCCGCTGCTCGTGGCTCCGCTGTGGGCAGATAACCAAATCTCCGCCGAGGTCGCCGGGGGGCCCGCGGCTCTCGCTATCATCCGCGATTCGCCTCGCTCCACAGCGAACTCCGCTTGCCGGTTGTTCGACCCGTCGTCCGGGCCTTGGAGTTGAGTGAGGCGGGACCTCACGCGGTGCATCAACGCCCATGTCGATCCCATTCTTTCTTCTGACCCTTGCCTTCGTCGTCGTCTCCGGCGCGTTGGTCCTGATCATTCTCGTCCAGCGTCCCCAGGGCGGCGGTCTCGCGACGGCCTTCGGCGGCGCGGGCGGCGGCAACGACACGGCGTTCGGTGGTCGGACCGGTGACGCCCTGACCGTCGCGACGGTGGGCGGCTTCTTCGTCTACCTCGTGGTCGCCATTGGACTCAACATCGCCGACACGTCAGCGTCAGCGGTGGTACCGGATCCGGCAATCACCGCGCCGGCTGAAACGACCGAGGATGGTTCAACCCCGAGTGGCGAGACGGCGCCCAAGGAAGGGGCCGCGAACAACAGCCCTGCCTCTGGTGCACCGGCTGCAGTCACGCCGCCAACGACTCCGCCAGCAACTCAGCCAACAACTCCGCCAGCGACGCCGGCAAGCTCCGGCGAGAAGCCTGGCTAACGATCAGACGCTGCGGCGCGGCAAGGTGGCTTGAACACCTGAACGACGGACCCCAACGACGGTGAGGAATGGCCAACGCATGATCCGCTCGATGACCGGTTTTGGTGTGGCGACCGCAGAGCAGGGTGGCCGGCAGTATTCGGTTGAGGTCCGCTCAGTCAACAACAAGTTCTTCAAGGCGACGGTGCGCGTGCCGGATGAACTCTCGGCACTTGAGGCCGAGCTTGAGGCCGCGCTCTCGAAGCGCGTCTCGCGCGGCAGCGTCACCGTCTCGGTGCGGCTGGGCCTTTCGGCCAGCGATGCTGCCGGTGAGGTGAACGTCGAGGCTGCCCGTGCCTTCATCAAGCGCATGGCTGCGGCAATTCCGCCGGAGCTTGAGGGTCGCATGACCATCGATCTGGCCACGCTTCTCACCGTACCGGGTGTCGTCGGCCTTAGTCCCGATCGCGTTGCGGACAGCGCCCGCCCGGTCCTCATGCGACTGCTCGACGAGGCCTGCGAACGCATGCTCGCGATGCGGGCCCGCGAGGGTGAGTCGCTCCACAAGCTCCTGATGGGTTTCGGCGGGGCCCTGCGCGAGCGGCTCTCCGTGGTGAGGTTGCGGGCACCCGAAGTGGTCCGCCAGTACCAGGATCGTCTTCGCCAGCGCGTCAACCAGATGCTCGCCGAAGTCGGTTCCACGGTGAAGGACGAGGACCTCCTCCGGGAGGTCGCGATGTTCGCCGAGCGTTCCGACATCGCCGAAGAGATCGCCCGACTGTCCGGACACATCGATCAATTCGAGGCGATCCTCGACCCCAAGAGCGAGGAACCCGCCGGGAGGACCCTGGACTTCCTCGCCCAAGAGATGCTTCGCGAGGCGAACACGATCGCGAGCAAGTCCTCCGACGGCGAGATCGCCCGGCGCATCGTCGAGATGAAGACGGCGATCGATCGGATCAAGGAGCAGGCGGCGAACGCGGAGTAGGTCCGGGCCCACGGATTTCCTTCCGTTGGTGCGCTTTCGGTTGGTACTGTGCGCTCGCCATGTCACGAGGCCATGATGAGCAGCCCTCCAGCGGCCACGCCCGCGACCACGACCGCGAGAAAGACGGAAGCGACATTGGCGAGGTGATCGGCGCTCCCGGCGAGGGAGTGCTTCGCGGCTGGGAAACCTATTCTCGTGCGGAGTTGGATCGCATTCTTCCGCGCTTTGACCTGGGCCACATTGAGGTGGCCCGCGAATACCGGCGCGGCTCTCGGTCGGCCCCCAAACTCAAGATCTCGACCGAGCGCGGTGAGTTTCTTCTGAAGCGGCGACTGCTGGAGCGTCATCCTGTCGCCCGCATCCGCTACTCGCATGCACTCCAGGCGGCGCTCGCCAGGCAGGGCTTTCCGGTCGCGCCACTGCTGGCCGACCGCTCGACCGGTGACACGCTCATCGTGGCTGGCGAGTACGCCTACGAGATGTTCCGATTCGTGATCGGCGAGCGTTACGACAAGACGGTCCGCGGTGCGGCCCGAGCCGGCGACGCGCTCGCCCGTCTCCACCGGATCACCCGCGACTTCGACACGTCGCAGGCGGTTCCGGCATCGTTTCACAACTCGCAAACGGTGCGCTCGGCGCTCTCGAGGCTGCCCGCCTCGGTGCGGCGTGTCGACCCGGGCGTGGACGAGAAGTACTTCGGCGACGCGGTGCGTTATCTCGAGGAGACCTATGCCCGGGCGATCGAGGAGATCCGTGACCTTGGCTTCGCGGGCCTCCGTCCGTCGGCCGTGCACGGCGACTGGCACCCCGGCAATGTGATCTTCCAGCGCGGCTCGTCGAACTTCTCCGTTGCCGCGGTCATCGACTTCGACAGCACCCGCAGCGAGCCGTGGATTACCGAGATCGCCAACGGCATGGCCCAGTTCGCGATCCGCGGCGAGGGCGGTACCTCACCGCTGGACTGGCCCGCGGATTTCGATGCCCGACGCCTCCAGGCGTTCCTGCACGGTTACCTCGGTGCCTCGCCCCGACCGGTCACGCTCGAGGAACGATCGATGATCCCCTGGCTGATGGTCGAGGCGATCATCGCCGAAAGCGCCGTGCCGGTGGCCAACCAAGGGTCGTTCGCTGACCTGCCCGGCGCGGCGTTCATGGACCTTGTCGCCCGCAAGTGCGAGTGGGTGCGACAGCACCGCAAGGCGATCTCGGCGCTGTAGCTGGACGCTGCAGTATCCAGGCTTGCCTACACCAGCGGCGCGATCACCGCGACGGTCATATCGTCGAACTGGTCAAGCGATCCCATGTGGTCGCTCACCGCCCACATGAGGGCGTCGACGCGACCGGCGGGAGACTCGCCCTTGGCGCTGGTGAGGGCCCGTTCGAAGCCGAAGCGGCTGCCGCTGAGCCCGGGCTGATCGATGACGCCGTCGCTGACGAGGAGGATGCTCTGGCCAACCGCGAGTTCGATCTCGCAGATCCCGAGCGGAATGTCACTCTCGACGCCCAGCGGCGGAGCGCCGTCGATCTCGATCGCCTTGGCCTCGCCCTCGCCGTGCAGGACAGCACCAAGGCCGTGGCCCATGTCAGCCACGCGGAATCGCCGGGCGTCGGCGGAGATCTCAAGGAGCATCATCGTGACGAAGGAGCCGCCGTCGGAGATGCGGGCAATCTGGCGACCGATCTCCATGATCGCCTCGAAGGGATCGACGCCGCAGCCGACCGCTGTGCGCAGGCCGCCCTGCACGGTTGCCATCATCATCGCCGCGGGCGCGCCCTTGCCGGCGACATCGCCCAGCCAGACGAGCGTGCGGCCATCGTCGAGTTCTAGAACATCGAACAGGTCGCCCGAAAGATTGCGGCCGGGCTTCGATCGCATGGCGAAGCGGATCGCCCGCGTGGCTCCGGTTGGGCTGGGAAGCATGGCTCGCTGGACGACCGCGGCGGCGTTGAGGTCGCGCTCGAGGTTCTGCAGCCGTTCGATGACGCTTCGGGTGCGGACCCGAGAGAAGCTCGGGGCGGCGATTTCGGCGAGGGCAACGGTAAGAAGCTCGGCCGACCCGGTCGGTCGCGGTTCACCCTCGCGCGAGTCAAGGTAGAGGGCCGCGGTGGGGATGCCGCCGACGCCACCCACGGCACCGACCAGGAGCGGGGCGCAGACCGCGCCGGTGATGCCGAGTTCGGCGACGCTGTCCTCGGTGTAACGAGGCATCTGGGTGAGGGCGCAGCCGCGGCCCTGCATCGCCATGCGAACGAGCGAGCGGCTGAAGCGGAAGGTCGGGGTGGCCTCGTCGGTCGAGTCGTGAGCGGCAATGATCTCGATCGTGTCAGGACCGGTCGGACGGACGAGTGCGGCGCGGGCGAAGCCAGTCAGGCGAACGGCGTCCCGCACGAGCGCCTGGGCGAGTTCGAGTTCGGAATCGGTGGCGCTCAGCGTCGAGGCGGCCTGCACAAGGCCTCGCACGATGCGATCGCCGCTGCCCAGCGAACCGGTGCCGAGCTCGCGCACCGTCGAGTCGGGCGGATCCTCGGCCGAGCGAAGGGCGGTCGATGCTGCGTCGGCGTCAGCGCTGACGACCAGCAGGGCCCACGGCCTGATGCGGACGACGTCGCCGATTCGAATCGGGATCGGTTGGTTTGGCCGCAGGCGAACTTCGTTGAGGAAGGTGCCGTGGCGGCTTGCGAGGTCGGTGATCCGCCACGACGAGGCGTCGCCGGCGGGGGCCAGCTCCGCGTGCTTCTTCGAAACGGCTTCGTGTGGAAGGACCGCGCCGCAATCGATGCCGCGCCCCAAGACGGTGACCGCACCGGGGGCGATCTCGATCGGCGCCAACGGTGGCCCGCTCAGGGGCTGCAACCGCAGGCGTGTCGAGTTGGAGAGGTTCTTCGAGTCGGTGTCGATGGGCGGCAACGCGTGAAGACCGGAGGGCAGAAAAGCCGTGGAAAGCGAGGAGCATACGGGATGGAAAGCGGCTCGTTCGCCCGTACGCTACGGGCGTGCTCGACCTTCCTCACATCGGGGGATCCCAGCGTCTCAGGAATGTCCTGCTCATCGCGGCCTGGGCATGTCTTGGCACGACAGTATCGGCAGCCCCGTTACAGCTTGACCCGGCGATTCCGGTCCCAGCCGAGTTGCGGCAGCGAAACCAGCAACCTGGGAAGACCCAGCCGACGACGGCCAACCCGGACAACGCCCCCACCCTTCCCTCCGACGATGATCTGCTGAAGCGCACCCCGTCCCCCTTGGCGGTGGAACTCGTGGGTGAGCTCGGTGCAGCGGGCTACGCCCAGCGACGGACGGCCGCGGAACGGCTCCAGCGGGGCGAGGTGCCCTTGGAAGACCTCCTCACGCTGCTGGCCAAGGGCGGACTCTCGATCGAGCAGCATCACAGGCTCCTCGCCATCACCTTCGATCGCATCGTGAACGCCCCGCGCGGCGCGTTAGGGATCCAGATGGAGTCGGCCGGCGTTGCGACGGGTGTGCGCATCAGCCGGGTGATCGCCGGGTTTCCTGCCGAAAAGCACCTCCAGGTGGACGATGTCATCGTGGCGATCGATGGCCGGGCGATCCAGACTTCGGAAGACCTTCTCCTCATCGTTCAGGGCCATCCGCCGGGGACCGAGGTTCGGGTGGAGGCGGTCCGCGGAGAGCGCGATGCGCGGGGCAAGGTGCGCCTTGACGAGGCGGGACAGCCGATCACACGACGCATCGATGTCCGTGTGCCGCTTGGCTCAAAGCGGGAACTCGACAACGCCGAGCCGACGACGCGCGGCTTCGGTCGTGATCCGCTGGATACGGCTCGTCAGGAACTTGGACGATCCCTCCTGCGCCGCTTCCCACCGACGGTGCTCAACACGCGATTGCCCGACGACGCGAAGGTCGAGGCCGAATTCGCGAGCCGATCGGTTGATCGGCATGAACTGGTCGAAACACTCATGGCCGAGATCGACAGTGCCCGTAGGGATCAGCGTGCCATCCAGCCTCACAAGCTCGGTTGGTACCGGACCCAAGGGAGGGCCTTGCGGGAATTCTCGAAGGACATGAGTACCTCCGAAGCAGAGCGGGGCTGGTACCGGCGGGTAGCCGATCGCGTGGACGAGTTGTTAGCGACGGCGGAGAGCATCGCGTCGGAGTCCGAGGCTGCTGCCAAGCCGACGGCCATCCCCGGACCGGGCGACGATCCGAAGTGAGTTTGGTTGGCGCGTTCTCACGAGCCGCCGTGGGCCGCGAGAGCAGGTCGCCACGATGGGCAACTCACCCAAGCGGGTTGCGGAAGTGCTGATTCTGAACCGGCACGACGACCTCAAGCACGTGCTGAAGCACTTCGGCCGGCGAGCCCATCGCATCCACGTCGGAGATGATCGACCGTTCGTAGCAGGCGAGGACCGGGGCGGTCTCGCGGTCGTAGACCTCGAAGCGGCGACGGATCACCTTCTCGTCGGCATCGTCGAGCCGGTTTTCCTTCAGGGCTCGCTTTCGCATCCGCCGGACCATTTCGTCGCGGTCAGGGCAGACGAGGTGGATGACTTCCAAGACATCGAGGTACTTCTCCAGGGCGCGGGCCTGAGCGACGCTGCGAGGGATGCCGTCGAGGATCAAGAGGTCGACGGCGGGCTTGTAGAGACTCAGGACCGTCTGGGCCTGCATGTTCTGACGCCACATCTCAATCGTCAGGTCGTCCGGGACCAGCTCCCCGCGCGAGGAGTACTCGAGGAACTTCTTGCCCAACTCGGAACTGAGGTCCAGTGACCGGAAGACATCCCCGCAGGCGAGGTGGAAGAAGCCCGGGATCTTGCCGAGGATCTTCCCTTGGGTGCCCTTGCCGGCACCGGGGGCGCCGAAGAGTAGGACCGACTTGAATCGCTGCGTGCTCATTGGCGGATCACGAATGGGGAGTGCGTCGCAGGCCGGGACGTCATGAATCGCTCGGTGCGACAGTGGGCAGGATAGATGAAGTGCCGACGCCGGTGGGTGAACGGAACGAGCGGAAAAGGGAGTCGCGGCCACTTCAGACGCAGGGCTTTCGCGTTCAGGACCGATACCATGCGCCGCCATGTCGCGTTTCCCATCCGAGACCACGAGCGGCGACGAGGTTTCGTTGGGGACTTGCTCGCCTGCCGCTTTCGCGGGCGCGGCGATCACCGAAGTACCCTCCGAGGAGGGTGGCTCGGTCGAGCGAGGACTCTCGCGACGGTGGATAGCCCGATCGACGGGCGGTTCGCTCGACTCGCTGGTCCTGTCGCAGGCGGTGGGCCGACCAGGTGACCTGATTGGGCGGTTGCTCGCCGCGCGAGGCGTCGACCCGGACCGCCGCGTCGCGTTCTTCAAGGGAGCCCTGACCGAATTGGAGCGGCCTTGGGAGCGGAGCGACCTGACCGCTGTTGCGAATGCCCTCCTGACAGCGATCCGGTCCGGCCAATCGATCGCGATCTACGGCGACTATGACGTCGACGGCATCACGGCGGCGTCGATTCTTTGGCATGCGGTGCGGGCGATCGACGCCGATGTTCGCGTTCGAACGTACGTGCCGCATCGGATGGAGGAAGGCTACGGGCTGAATGCCGACGCGATCCGCTCGCTGGCGGCTGAGGGCGTCAGGTTCATCATCACCGTCGACTGCGGCATCACCGCGGTGGCCGAGGCCGAGGTGGCCGCATCGCTGGGCGTGGATTTGGTCATCACCGACCACCATCGCATGCGCGACGACGGGACGCTTCCTCGGGCGAAGGCGATCGCCCATCCGGGGTTGCCTGGGCGGGAGCATCGCTGCGCGGAGTGTTGCGGTGCGATGGTCGCCTGGAAGGTCGCTTGGGCCCTCTTCGATCTCGAGGCAGGCAGCCCCGAGGGACATCGATTGCCAGAGGTCTATCGCCAACGGCTGAGTTCGCTCCTGTCGCTGGCCGCGTTGGGAACGGTCGCGGATGTCATGCCGCTCGTCGGCGAGAACCGGGCAGTCGTGAAGCACGGCCTGGCCGGCATCCGTAAGACCGGAATCGAGGGCATCAACGCACTGCTTTCCCTGGGCGATGTGGGTAAGGACGTCGACAGCGAGACGGTTGGTTTCAGGCTCGCCCCGAGGCTCAATGCCGTTGGCCGTCTGGGAAGCGCTGAAGCTGCCGTTCGACTGCTGACGACGGCCAGCGGCGAGGAATGCCGGGCCATCGTGCGCGAGCTCGACCAGCTCAACGAGGAGCGGCGACGCACCGAGCGGGCGATCTACGAACAGGCGTCGCAACTTGCCCGTGAGCGGGGCATGCACCACGATGACCGTCGAGCGATCGTCCTTTGGCATCCGGAATGGCATGCGGGCGTGGTGGGGATCGTCTGTCAAAGGTTGGTCGAGGCCTTCGGCCGGCCGACGATCCTGCTGCAGGAGTTGGAGGGGATCTGCAAGGGGTCCGGCCGTTCGATTCACGGCTTCTCGCTCGTCGAAGCGATTCGAGATTGTGGCGAGACGCCGCTCAAGTCCGGTGGCCACGATCACGCGGCGGGCATCACCCTTGAGCGAAGTCGCATGGAGATCTTCGCCGAGGCATTCATTTCCTTCGCGACGTCACGGCTGCGGGTCGAGGATCTCGTGCCGGTGATCTCGATCGACACCGAGGCGGTCTTTGCCGAACTGGATCTGGGTGCGGTGCTCGAGGCCGAGCAACTCGCCCCCTTCGGTCGGGGCAACCCGCGGCCGGCGATTCTCGTTCGCGATGTTGAGGTGACGGCCCCGCCGCGCCTGATGGGCAAGGAAGGCAAGCATCTCATGCTTCGCCTCAAGCAGGGGCGCGGAGCGCAGGAGCGGTTCCTCAAGGCGAAGTGGTGGGACGCAAAGGCCCACGCGGCGCTTCTTCGCCCGGGCGTGCGACTTGACGTGGTCATCGAGCCGAAGGTCGATCGTTACCTCGGCGCCGAGGGGGTCGAGGCGGAGATCCGCGACGCGCGAGTGCGGACGTCGTGACGGGTTGATCGAACTGTTAGGAAGGCCTACAGCAGGACCTCGGCGCCGACGTCGACGGAGCGCGGCAGTTGAGCGCGACGGAGGTCGTCGATGTCGAGTGCGGTGAGCGGGGAGATCTCGATCTTCGCGTTCGTCGTGCCGTCGGCTCGGCGCGGGATGGAGACGCCGCAGGCACTGAGCCAGTTGCCGGCACGGTCGCTTTGGAGCTGATGGCTGGTGGCGGGCGAGTCGTCACCGGTCGCGTTCTTGATCGGGGCGAACTCCTCGACCCGCGTCGTCTCGACGACCAGCGAGGAGCGGCATTCGGCGAGGGCGTCGAAGATGAACGCCTCGAACTTCACCGCGTTGGGCTGGCTTGGTTCGACCTTCTGGCCGGTGGTCGGATCGATGTGCGGGACCTTCTTGATGGCCCGGTGGAAGGGGAGCCCGAAGCGGTCGGGATCGCGCGTGAGGCGATCGATGAAGGCGAGGGTGAGGATGTGGATCGCGATCGACCCGGCCCGATAGCGGAGGCGACCGTCTGGGTCGGTGGCTTGGGAGATGGCGGGCGGGAGATCCGAGTATTCGAGCACGCGCGTGCGGCTGCCTGAAGCGGTTCGCTCACGGCAGAAGACGCCGACTTTCTCACCGGCGTCGCGCTTCGGAACCATCTTGCTGGACATCTCGCCCGAGGAATCGGGATGAGCCGCGTGCAGGCCGAGAAAGAGCGGATCAACGACGCGCACCAGGGGGTTGTCGACCTGGAAGTAGGAGAGTTGGGTGATTCCGCGTGCGGCCATGTCCTCGAGCGCGCCGCTGGACTTCAAGGCCCGGAGGGCTCCTCCGTGACCGTCGGGGTTCACCGCGAGGGTGTCCTTCTCTTCCAACAGAAGCTTCCCGTCATGGGTGATCGAAGGCATCGTCCCTTGCGGGAAGAGGAAGACGTTGCGTTCCTCGAGCCCGAACCAGTTGTTGTCGCGGAAGAAGGCCCGAGTGTCCGTATCGTTGAGCGGGCTCGTCATCACGTACCAAGGGATCGTGACGCCGTATTTGCGGTTGGCCGCGAGGAGCTGTTCCGCGAAGACACGGAAGAGCGGCTTGCCGGTGATGACCGTCGAAGGGTAGGTGCCTTTGGGGCCGCGCCACCCGAGGCGGGTGCCCTGACCACCGGCTACGACGAAGGCCGAGACCTTGCCATCGCGAAGGAGGTCCTCGCCGATAGCGCGGTACTTGGCGGCATCGGCGAAGTGGGCGGGCACGTAGGGAGCCGGCTCGATGGCATCGAGATTGACCGACGCTTCCTTTGAGGCCAATTGGGCGTGCAAGCGCCGAACCTCATCGAGATCCACCGATGCGAGTTGCTCGAGCAGGGCCGCTTGGCGGGCTGGCGCGAGTTCGGCAAGGAACCGGAAGACGTGCCCCTGGCCTGCGTTCTCAAAGCGGCGTCGGAGGTCGGTGGAGCGTTCAAGGGTGGCGGCGGGGTCGGACACGTCGTGAGACTCTCTGGTGTGTATCGAGTTGGGGTGGGGTCGGTTGAGGGCGAGTGAATCGAAGGCGGCGGCTCAGGAGTCGGGCGAAATCGGCTCGGACCAACCCTCGGGTCGATGGCGAACGATGCGGCCGCTCTCGAGATAGATGACCTGTTCGCAGGTATTCGTGCAGTGATCGGCGATTCGCTCCAGCGACTTCGTGACGGCCAAGAGGCGGAAGGCGAAGCTGGCGCTGATCGTGCCCTTGGCGACCTTCTCCTGGGCGTCGAGAACGATCTTCTCCTTGAAGCCGGCGATCGTGTCGTCGAAAAGGAGGACCTGCTGCGCGGTCGAGGCGTTGTTCTTGGCGAGGCTGCGATTGGAGTCGCGGAGCATGCCGAGGACGCTGTTGGCCATGACGCGGAAGGTGTCCGGGATGCGCTCGGTCGAGCGGCCCTCGCGCAGGACGGTCTCGGCGATCGAGACGGCGCAGTCGGCGATCCGCTCGAGCTCGTTGTTGACCTTCACGATCGTGAGGACCGAGCGGATGTCATACGGGTCGGTCGGCCCGAGGGCGAGCAGCGGGATCGATGCCCGCTCGATTTCGACATCGACGCGGTCGACTTCATCATCGAGGTGGGCGATGGTGCCGGCCTTGGCGACATCCAGGTCGAAGTAGCTCTCGATGGCCTTCTGGGTCAGGTCGTAGACGCGATCGCCCTGCCGCACGATGTCAGCGCGAAGGAGGGCGAGTTTCTCGTGAAACGTGCTCAAGACGGGCTCCCGGTGAGCGGTCGCCGCGAACGGCACCGCAGCGAGGGAAATGTGGGGGATGAGGTCGCGTCGGGTGCTGCACACCTCGCGTCCGTCGCTGCGGCAGGTTCGCCCGCTGGTGGGGAGGGCCCATGCATCGATCGGGCGAGGACTTGGGATTGTAACGAGGACGCTCCCAGCCAACGTCTTCGGGATACGCTGGCGACGCCATGAACGGACGAACAAGCGGGTCGGCGAGCGGAATGGGCGACGAGCGGGCCGGGGCCGCTACGGCGCGGAATGCCGCGCCGATCGAACTAGGTGTGAACATCGACCATGTCGCCACCGTCCGGCAGGCCCGACGGACCTACGAGCCGGATCCGGTGTGGGCGGCGGTGGAGGCGCACTTGGGGGGCGCTGACGGCATCACGGTTCACCTTCGCGAGGATCGCCGGCACATCCAGGATGAGGACGTTCGGAGGTTGCGGGACCTTGTCCAGATCAAGCTCAACCTTGAGATGGCGGCAACCGACGAGATGGTCGGGATCGCGACGACGCTCAAGCCGGAACTGGCGATGCTGGTGCCCGAGGGGCGACATGAAGTCACGACCGAGGGCGGACTGGACGTGATCGGCGGAGGGGAGCGGCTGCGACGGCAGATCCGAAAGCTGAAGGACGCGGGGATCATCGTGAGCGTCTTTGTGGATGCCGATGTGCACCAGATCGAGGCGGCGAAGCTGCTTGGGGCGGATGTCTGTGAGATCCACACCGGCCCTTATGCGCACGCCTTCCATGCCAAGCGTGATGCCGACGCGGCGCTGGCCGAACTCGCGAAGGTGCGGGCAGCGGGGGCGAAGGTTTGCGAGCTCGGCATGCGATTCAACGCGGGACATGCTCTGAACTACGTGAACGTGCAGCGCATTGCAGCGCTGCCGGGTGTGCGCGAGCTGCATATCGGGCATGCCATCGTGTCGCGGGCGATCTTCACGGGGATGCGAACGGCGGTCGCGGAGATGAAGCGGCTGATGCGCGAGGCGATGGTGATGGCCGACGTCGCAGGGCGATGATGGAACAAGTGTTCTGAGCGACAAGCGCGGCGTCGACTGATTCGGAGAGCGTGCGGCAGGGTGTCGTCGTCTGCGCTCCCGATGGGGTGAATGGTCTTGTCTAGGATCGTTGCCGGCTGCCGGTTGGGCGTGCGGGGCAACGAACGGTGGAGACCACCGATCCGATACCAAGGCAGGTGTGAACCGGCGCGTCGCGGCGTTCACGCGTGTTCGCCTTACCGGAAGGCGTGTGCGCCCGGAGGAGCTGCCGACTGTTCACGTTGGATTGGCGTGGAGTTGGCGGGTTGGAGGCGCCGCTTAGGGACGGTCGAGGCCGATCAGATCTGGCGAAGACAGGAGCATTGCGGCCTTGAGCGTCGACCACCCGTGAGGCGTTGCTCAGAGGCGGGATTTCGGGCGAATCTAGCCTTGATGCTGCGGGACGGGGTACACTCCCCGTTTTCCTCCCGAGGACGCCCATGTCGATCGCGTTTCGCGGTGCGTACACCGCCATCGTCACTCCCTTCTCCGCCGACGGTTCGTCGGTGGACTTCGCCCGTCTTGAGGAGCAAGTGCGCTTCCAAGGGCAGGGAAAAGTGACTGGCGTCGTTCCCTGCGGTACCACGGGGGAGAGCCCGACGCTGTCGGATGAGGAGCAGCGAGAGGTCATCGCGACGACACTCCGGGTCGCCAGGCCGCTGGGACTGCAAGTGGTCGCCGGCGCGGGGTCAAACAACACGGTGCATGCGGTCGAGATGCACCGCTACGCGAAGTCGGCGGGAGCCGACGCGTCGCTTCAGGTGAGCCCGTATTACAACAAGCCGTCGCAAGAAGGGCTGTACCGGCACTTCATGACGATTGCCGACTCGTGCGATCTGCCGATCATGCTCTACAACATTCCAGGTCGATGCGGCGTGGCGATTTCGCCTGAGACCGTCGAAAGGCTCTCGCGGCATCCCAACATCAAGGCGATCAAGGAAGCGACTGGGTCAATGGACTCGGCGAGCGAGATCGCCCAACGGTGCGGCATCACGATCCTGAGCGGCGATGATTCCCTCACGCTCTCGTTCGCCGCATGTGGAAGTCAGGGTGTGGTGAGCGTGGTGAGTAACCTTGTGCCCGCGACCGTCCAGTCGCTCTGCGATGCATTCCTGGGCGACCGGTTCAACGAAGCGAAGCGGATCCATCGGGAGCTGTTCCGCCTGTGCCGCGGCTTGTTGACCTTGGACATCAACCCGGTCCCGGTGAAGACGGCGATGCGCATTCTCGGGCGCGACTCGGGCGTGCTTCGCCTTCCGATGGTTGGTCCGGGGAAGGACGTGGCCGCGAAGATCGGCGAGTTGCTGGCGGAGTTCGGCCTGAAGCGCCTGGAGGCGGTGACGGCGTGACCGCCGAGCTCGACCCTTACGACGTGTCGCAACTGCCCTATCGCATTGCGGTGCTGTGTTACATCTACGACGAGGCCGGACGGCTGCTCCTGCTGCATCGCAAGAAGGAGCCCAACACCCACATGTACTCGCCGATCGGAGGCAAGCTGGAAGTGCCGACCGGCGAGAGTCCGCATGAGTGTGCCCGCCGTGAGATTCACGAGGAAGCCCAGTTGGACATTCCGCCGGAGCAGTTGCGGCTCTGCGGAATCGTGAGCGAGAAGGCCTATCAGGGGAAGCACCACTGGCTGATCTTCCTTTATGAGGTCACTCGCCCGATCCGCGCCGGTGAGATCGCCAGAACCGTCTTTGAAGAGGGCACACTCGAGTGGCATCCGGTGGATTCGGTTCACGAACTTCCGATCCCGGTGACCGATCGAGACGTGATGTGGCCCCATGTGCAGCGGTATCGAGGAGGGTTCTTTATGGTCCACATCGATTGTCGCGAGGAGCCGATGCGGTGGACCGTGGACGAGCAGTGGAACGCTCCACGGGCCTGACGGCGTGGGTACAGAGATCCGTCCATGGGTGCCGGCTGTCAAACTCCTGAGTTGAGTTTCAACGCTTGAGTCTAGAGGTTCGAGATTCAACGCCTGAACCATGAACTTCAAACGCAGAGTCTCAAACACGGAGGTTCAAGCCTCCGCGTGAGGCCCTCACCGTCAGGTCCGAACACGACAGCGCCGGTTGCCTTCTGCTGCGGCCGAGCGGATGCCTTCGCTGGCTGCGTCGAAGCTTGATTTCGGCCCTCGACGTATCGCTGCGGATACGCCTTCGGTCCAAAGTTAGCGCATCTCCCGCCTGGGAATTGGGCCAGCAAAGGCCCCGCTCGCCCTCGCGACGAAGCGAACCAGCGCCGTAGTGCTAAGCCTCAAGCGCTGAGCCTTGAACCCGATCACCTGAATCCCGAGTCCGGGCCTTGAGACACGAGCCCGAGGCTCCGAACCAAACACCCAGCGCTCTGAGCCTCGAGCCTCCAGCCCGGGCCAAAGGCAGGCGGTCCTGAGTTTCGGGCTTCGATCCTCGATGGCCGAATCTTGCTTCTTGAGCCTGGCTCCCTGAGCCCAACGACCTTGGCTCTGTTTGAAAACCCAGCGTCGGCCAAAGTGCGAAGGGGACGGCACGATCGGTAGGAGTCGAGACGAAGCTGTATCCGCAGCGATACCCCACTTGAGACTTGCGATTCGAAGGCGACGCCCCGAGCGGGACGTCCCGTTCGCTCGATGCCAGTGGGTTTTCAAACAGAGCGTAAGCCTCGACCTCTTCCCGCTCGGGGACCCCGGCGCGGTTGGGCTCGCGGCGAGGTTGGGCTCCCGGTGACTCGGGACAGCATGCGCGGGCCGATTGCGCGGGCGATCGGTCGACACGAGCAGACGGCGGTCTGCATCGAGGAAAGTCACCCGTCCTCAGGTCGATGGCCCGTGACCTACTTCTTCGCGGCGCGAACGAGTCGCAACGCCGAGAGGGTGGCGTCAAAGGCCATCGACTTCGTTTGCACCAAGCCTAGCTCGGCTGCGGCCGCGACCACGTCCTCGTGCTTGAGGTCGGGTCGTCCCTTGGGCCAGACAGCCCACAGGGCACCCTTCTCGCTTGTGCGCTCGCCTGCGGAGCGGAGTCGAGCGAGTTCTCGTGGTTCGCGAAGAAGAACGATGACAATGTCGTAGCGGCGAGCCCCGATCGGGCGGGTCGCCGGCGGGGTCGCCAAGGCGCTGGTCAGTTCCTCGCGTACTGAGGCGCTGAAGTCTCCAAGGAGGAGGACATTGTGATCGCGTTCAACGCCCAGGATCTCGAGTCGAGACTTGGGCGGAGCGAGCAGTTTCTCATGCCACTTCTTGGCGATTCCCTCGTCATCAAAGGCGAGCACCAGTTCCTTCCCGTCGTGCGTCCGGACGCGCAACCGCGGACCCCTTAGCGAGGCGTTCGCGACGGTGTCGAGGGGAATGCGAATGCGTGGCTTCCCCGAGACGACCAATTCGGTCGATTCGAGCTGGGCCTTCCCCGAACGTTCGGTGCCGTCAATCGCGGCGGTGCAGGTAGCTTCGAGTCCCATGGCGAGGCGGCGGGCACCCCCGTTGACGAGCCGACTCTCGGGAGTCAGTTCGGGGAGGGAAGGTGCCGGAGCGCCATAGTTTACCGTGGGCGGGTTCGAACGTGCCCTCGAAAGGCGAGAGCCCCACGGCGGCTGGTCCTCGATGGGAACAAGGGCAGCGTAGTGCGCTTCCAGTCGTGGGGGCGGCGCAAGGTCGACGCCGCAGCCGCGGACGGCCACCACGCGGGGCGACTAGACCCGGGCGTGAACCGCGATTTTGTAGTCCAAAGGCAGCCATTCGCCGGCCGGACGTGGCCCGAACGTGGCCCGGGGTGGTCCAGACAGGGCCTCGTCGGCGATCCTGGAGGCCCTTGATCGTCAGCGACTTGGCCGGTCGCTCGACCGATTCAGGGCCAACACGAGCTTCGGTGCCGAGGGCAAGCGGGGGCCTCCGTTTGCTCTTGGGGATCGCATGCTCGGGCCAAACCAACACCTGCCGATGCCCTGGCGCAGTCTGAGAACCACGGGGACACTGGTGGGTTGGCCGCTTCGCAGCGCGGGTGAGCGATCTCTGGCGCAGACGCTGGCATCCAGAGGCGTCCAGCGGGTCGCAGTACATTTGGCATACACCAGTTCACACGGGCCGGACGGCTACGGTAGGGTGCAGGGCTTCGGTCGATTTGCATTGCCAGTCCATGCAGAAACCCATGCGTCGAGGTATCCACCCGGTCTGCCCCTCCAGAAGTGTGGATGCCCAAGTGGCTACGGCTTCTTCGACTGGCTTGAGGGTCCGAGTTGGCGAGCATGAGTGGTGAGCCGTCCCTGGCGCGATCCTCGCTGCCATCGAGGGCCGCGCAACGCATGAGAAAGTCCCCATGTCGGTTCAGCTTGATCCAACCCCAGACGCCGACGGCGAACTCGATCGCTTCCGATGGACGCTCGAGCGCCCGATTTGCGATGTGGCACGGTTCCATCGCCTCGACCCCCGAATTCCAGCGGCCATACCCGGATTCGATGCGCCGTTCTTCCAGGCGGGGCTCGCGGGCTACTCCGACGGTCCCATGCGGATCATTGCACGCCGGCATGGCGCGCCATTCTGTGTGACCGAAGCGCTGCTCGATCGGACCTTGATCAATGGCGGCAAGGGGCGTCGAAAGGAGGATCCCGACCTGCTCGCGACCGAGTGTGGGATGGGTGAGATTGAGGACAACGTCGCCATGGGGCTTGACGATCATCCGATCGCCGGGCAGATCATGGGAACCACGCCCCAAGAGATGGCGGATGGGGCCCGCATTTTGGTGGGTATGGGTTACGACGTCATTGACGTCAACCTCGCCTGTCCGGTCAAGAAGATCAAGCGCAACAACCGCGGAGGCCATTTCCTCGCGTTTCCGGAGGATGCGATCGCCGTTCTGGCGTCGGTGCGGAACGCCGTACCACTCACCATTCCATGCACCGTGAAGCTGCGCAGGTCGTTCGACGACACCCAAGCCATGGTCGAGAGTTTCGAACGGATCTTCGACGCCTCGTATGACTTGGGCTACCTCTGGTGCACGGTCCACTGCCGAACCGTCCAGCAAAAATACGCGGGTCCTGCCAAGTGGGAGTTCCTGCGGGATCTTCGACGTCGACACCCCGATCGCCTCTTCTTCGGCTCTGGCGACATCTGGAATGTCGAGGACATTTTCGCCATGATCGAGTTCACGGGCGTGAATGCCGTCTCGGTTGCGCGAGGCTGTATCGGCAACCCATGGATCTTCCGTCAAGCGCGACAACTCATGCGCGGCGAGGATCCGACCGCACCCACGCTCACCGAACAACGTCAGACGCTGTTGGATCACTTCAACCTCTCCGTTCGTCTGCCCGGCGAGCGAGCCGCCGGCCGGATGATGAGGAAGTTCGGAATCAAGTTCGCGCGGCATCACCCCGATGCCCAGCGCGTCAAGACCGCATTCATCGCGTGCTGCAACATCGCTCAGTGGCACTCGGTGATCGATCACTGCTATGGCCGGGCGTGAGCAGTTCGACGACTGGTAGCAGGGCCATGACCGCGTGGCCGCGTACGGTGCGGTCCGGCCACGCTCGCTGGCACGTCCGATTGGGTTCCAGTCTGCGATGGGAGCTTCAGAAAAGGGCGGCGAGCCGGGCAGCCCGTGCGTGGCGCGCAGGCCTTTGAACTGGATCGCGCACAGCTGCACAAGCAAGTCGTCCACCGATGAGAACGGACGCAATCGAGCGTTCGCGCTCCGGTCACTTCGAGTTCCGATCGAGCCAGCGCGAGTGCTACAAGGATCGGCTGCTGGAGGCGCCGCCGCTGGCGATATCCGTCTCGCCTCGTCTCCTTTCGAGGGCGGCTTGGACAAGGAGCGATCATCGAGTGTGGGCTTCGTATCGGTGGACTGCTCGCTCTTCGGGGTTCCTGCGAGTCGGAACACCCAGGCTCGCCCGTTCGCCAGGTCACCGTCTTCGGAGACAAGCCTGCCGACAACGGCGAGGTCGGGACTCAATGCGAGGCAGCTTCCGAACTGCTCGTCCGGCAACGGCGTGCTTGCTCGGAGCGACGCCCGCGGCGACCAATCCGAGCCGAGTCGTTCGAATAGGAGCGCTGCACCCGACGACTCTCCCCCTCGGTCGTCACCCGGCATGCCGACCAGGAGTCGTGGCCCCTGCAACGCCACTGCGTACCCGAACCAGGTCGTGACGTTGCCGGGCTCGGGGCGAAGCGTCTTCTCCAAGGACCAGCCGTCCGCCGCGCGCCGAAAGAGGCGCACGCACCCGGCAGATTCGCCGCGGATGTCGTCCCGCGGCGCACCGACGGCGATGCGGTCTCCAGCAATCGCCACGCTGAACCCAAACCAGTCACCCGGCTGCAAGTCCTGCGGAACGATTTCTGCATCGAGCGTCCAGCCGCCGCGATCGTCGCGACGGAAGACGCTCGCCGATCCGGACTTCTCGCCGCGGCGGTCTGCACCGTAGGCTCCGACCACTAGAAACCGCCCGTCGATGGCCACGCTCGCCCCGAACCAGTCAGCACTCATGCCGTTTGGAGCCATGAGTTTCGAGTCGACGATCCACTCGTCGCCCCGAAGGACCCACACGTACGCGGCACCTGCATCGAGCCCCTTCTCGTCGTCGCGCGATGCGCCGACAACGATCGTGGATCCGCTTACACCGACCTCGCTGCCAAAGGCGTCGCCACTGCCGGGCGATGGCGGGATGAGTTCCGCCTCTCGCTTGAAGTGATACCCAGAGCGGCGAAACACGGTTGCGGCACCAGCATCGGACGCGCCTTCGTCCGCGGAATCGCGACCGATCACCAGCCGCCCTTTGTCTGCCGCGATCGCCTGCCCGAAGTGGTCCTCCCAGGTCGGGTCCTTTGATTGAAGCCGCTGGACCCGTCGCCATCCTCGTTTGCTGTCTCCGAAGGCATGCACCGTTCCGTTGGCTGTCCCGCCGTCACCATCCGTCGGGCTTGCCACCAGGACGGTTGTGCCTGCAAACGCGACGGATCGACCGAACCACGGCTCCTGACGGTCGGTACTCGGCATGAGGATGACCTCCTCAGTCAGCGTTGGGGGCGAAGGCGAATCGTCACCCGCTGCTGCAAGCGACGGCGTCCACCATGCGATAGCCACCAGGAGGAATGCACGCAGCTTCCGGCGCGACCCCATCGCGATCACCGTGTGTGAAGGCCTCTGTTGCCCCGAACACGATCGTTCTCTCGTCTGTCGCCCCCTGTCGCCGGCAGCGTGATGTGTGCCTCGCCTCCCCTCCGGTCGGCTCCTCGCTTCCATCGTTTGCGCACCGATAGCGCCTCCTCGTGCGAGGAGTTCACTTCCATCCATGGACACAGTCCTTTCTCCACCTCGGCCGATGCCGTGACGCTCCGGCATCGCGTCACACTTCTACCGCGCCGAAAACCCTCGCCCTGATTTCTGGCCGAAGTTTCCCGCAGATTCTTATCCACATCGAGCGTGCCACGGCGCAAACGAACCTGCATCGCTCACACACCCCGTTCGCTCGAGCGGCCCGAACATCCCCTCGCTCGCGTTACGATCCGCGCCATGCACACCGAATTCGTCAGCTACGTCGACGGGAACGAGGAATGTGAGGGCTATCTCGCTTCGCCGATCGGACTGGATCGCAAGACGCCGGTGATTCTGGTTTGCCACGCTTGGGCGGGCCAGGACAGCTTCGCTCGCGAGCGAGCCGAGGAGTTCGCCGATCTGGGGTACATCGGGTTTGCGATCGACGTGTACGGAAAGGGCCGCCGTGGCAGTTCGCCCGAAGAGAACACGAAGCTCATGATGCCCTTTGTCGAGGACCGGGCGCTCCTGCGTCGGCGGCTTCTCGCTGCGGTGAACACCGTCAAGCACGTTCCGATGGGCGATCCGCAGCGCATCGGCGCGATCGGATTCTGCTTTGGCGGGCTTTGCGCGCTGGACATCGCCCGGGCCGCCCCGCAAGGCGTGCGTGGCATCGTGGCGTTCCATGGCCTCTTCACGCCGCCTAGTCCCGCACAGGTCGGTTCTCCTTCGCGGATCACCGCCAGCGTTCTCGCCCTCCACGGCTACGACGATCCGATGTGCACGCCTGACGCCGTGGTCGGCCTTGCCAAGGAACTGACCGACGGCGGCGCCGATTGGGAAATCGACATGTTTGGCCACACGTCGCACGCCTTCACCAACCCCCAGGCGAATGACCCCGTCCGTGGCCTGATGTACAAGAAGCGAACCAGCGATCGGGCGTTCGCCAAGATGCGAGCGTTCTTTGCTGAGGTTTTCCCGATCGGTTGAATTCGGCGCCGGTCGCGACTCGTCGCAGGTCGACGGGGCCCCGCCGCGCCACGCCCACGCCAACCCGACGCGTCATGGACACCGGTCACCCCGCACCTATGGACTCGCTGAGTGACGCTGAACTCGTCGATGCAGCGAATCGAGGTGGTACACAGGCGTTCGAGACCCTGTACGAACGTCATCGCGAATGGCTCATGGCCGTTGCCATTCGCCTGACTGGCGATCGCGACATCGCCGCCGACGTCGTCCAGGACGCCGTCCTTTATTGGCTCGGCCGATTTCCGGGCTTTGTCCTGACCGGCAGCGCCCGCAGCTACCTCTATCCGCTTCTTCGGCACAGTGCGATTGACCGGGTGCGACGGGCGGGGCGGGGCGGACCACATCTTGCATTCGATGAGGCCATGTGCGCGTCGCCGTCATCGAGCCCGGCTGGGCCGGAGCATGCCGCCGAGCTCCACCGGGAACTCGCTCGACTGCCGCTTGGTCAGCGTGAGGTGATCCTGCTCCACTTTGGGGACGGCCTGACCTTGGCCGACGTCGCTCTCGCCCTCGGCGTGCCGATCGGGACAGTCAAGAGCCGGCTCGGGCTCGCTCTGGCCTCGCTTCGGGTGAATGACCGACTGCGCGATCGGTACTTCACCCCGTGATGGACGGCGGCTCCCGGTTCGGGCCGAGACGCTGAGAAAAGCGGCAGATCGCGCGAACCGAAGGGGCTGCCCTCGCGCTCACCCTCTGCATGGAGTTGCCAGAGCCTCATTCCACCCCATCAAGGCTGCCTTCGGAAGGTCAGGAGCGGCTTCGCCGCGACCTTGCCGAGGTTGGTCTGTCTGCGGTGGAGTTGCCTCATGTAACGGACCAGGCGATTCGGGCGGCAATCCGGAGCCACGTCCGGTCACCGCGCGATGCCGCCACCCATGTGGACTTGGCGGCGACCCGAAGCCATAGGCACGTGCCTTGGACGAAGTGGATCCGAACAGCCGCGGTGGCCGCAGTCATCACGCTCGTCGCGTGGCTTTCGATCTCGGTGCCCAACGGCGAGCGTTCGATTGATGCCAGGCTTGTCGCGGCGGCCCGGATCGTGGAGAGGGCCAAGGATCGGCAGGCGGTGCTCGCGGATCCGCGCCTACGGGCCCTCCTGACGGCGGTGGTGGCGATGCCGAAGTCGTTGCGATCGCCGAGTTCGCCAGGGGGTGAGTTCGTCCAGTTCGATCTCATGCTGGACGACCCCCGTGCGCTACCGCTCTCGTGGTTGGTCGAAGTGGAACTCCCGGGCACGCTCGTCGGGATTGAAGGCGGAGTTGGGCCCTTCGCCGAACCGGCCACTTACGACCCGGACGCACTGGCGTCGGGGTGGGTGCGACTTGCCAATGTCGCGACCGATGTCGCCGTGGGCGAAGGGCCGATTCGCATCGCGACGCTCATGGTGCAACGGGGCGACCTCGGCGCGCCGCGCGTCCTGGAGCACGTGGGAGTTGGAGCCGCAGGCGAGTCGTTCGCGCTGGCGGTGCGCTGTGTCGAACGAGTCAAAGGTGGAAACGAACAATGACACTCCGAACTTCCTTGCTGAGAGCCGTTCGTCCGTTCATGGCCCGACGGCTGATCATGCTGGCCCTATCGATGCTGACGATCGTTTCGATCAGTTCGTGCTCGACTCAGGTCGAGCAGGAATCGCGTCCGCGGCACGCCATCGGTGAGCGTGAACGCGGAAGCCAGCCTCCGGCGCGAGCGGAAGGTCTTCTTGGCCGATCGGGGTCGCTGGAGATTCTGGTCGATGCGCCCTTCGACGAGATCTGGGTCATCGCTCGAGAGTCCGGTGCTCCAAGGCAAGAACGCCGCGCGGACGACGTCGCCGTTGAGCGTCCTGGGACCGGGGCCCTGGTCTCGACGACTCTGGATGACCGTGGCCTTCCGACGCGGGCGTTCCCGCTGGAATCGACTCGCATTCAGGCAAGCCTCGACGGCCCGATTGCGACGGTGCAGGTGGCGCAGCGGTTTTCAAATCCGTTCTCCGACACGATCGAAGCCGCGTACGTCTTTCCCTTGCCGCATGACGCGGCGGTGAGTGACTTCCTGATGCGCATCGGGAATCGGAGCATTCGCGGGATCGTTCGCGAGCGAGCCGAGGCCCAGCGAATCTATGCCGACGCGCGGGCGAGCGGCTACGTGGCGTCGCTCCTGACCGAAGAGCGCCCCAACATTTTCATGGAGCGCGTCGCGAACATCGAGCCCGGCCTCGCGGTCGATGTCGAACTCACCTACTTCAACATGCTCGCGTATGCCGACGGTTGGTACGAATGGCGATTCCCGTTGGTCGTCGGACCGCGCTTCAATCCACCCGGCACTCGTGATCCCATTCCCGCCTTGCCAGTCGGAGGCAGCGCCCGCCAAGGCGCGGTAGATGGAGTTGAATATCTGCGCCCGGGACAGCGCACAGGCCACCTCGTCGACGTGGATGTGACCCTCGATGCCGGCTTCCCGATCGACGAGATCGAATGCCCCTCGCACGCCGTCTCGCCGGCGGAGCGGGAGCGTCACACGACCCGTGTTCGCATGACTGCCCATGACGTCGAGGCGAACCGGGATTTCCTGCTGCGGTATCGTGTCGCGGGCAAGGAACCTCGTCATGGGCTGGTGTCCAGCATAGGACCCGATGGACAGGGGACGTTCGCCCTCACCATCTATCCGCCGACCGAGATGCGGGAAGCCGGCCGAATGCCGATAGACATCGTCTTCCTGGTGGACCGTTCCGGCAGCATGCGAGGACGCCCGCTTGAGCAGGCACGGCAGGCGATGCGGTGCGCTTTGGACCACCTTCGCCCCGAGGACCGGTTTCAGATCGTCGACTTCGGATCGGATGCCGGCGCATTCGGAGATTCGATGCGATGGGCCGATGCCGTGGCGATCTCCGAGGCCAAACGCTATATCGATTCGATCGAGTCCAACGGCGGGACCATGGTGCTCACCGGGCTCTCGAAAGCGCTCGCGTTCCCAAAGCATGAAGGTCGCGTCCAGTACATCGCCGTCCTGGGCGACGGGTTTGTCTCCAATGAGGCCGAGATCTACGCATCGCTACACGAATCGTTAGGTGACCGCAGGGTCTTCGCTTTGGGCGTCGGATCGAGCGTGAACTGGCATCTGATGAGTCGCATGGCTGCGGTGGGTTGCGGCGCCGTCGCTGCGATCGCCTTGGACACCGATGCACGCGTCCCCATGGGCCGCTTCATGGACGCGGTGACGCGACCGATCATGCAGGGCACGCGCCTGGAGTGGTCAGGTGTGCGTGTCGACGATGTCTGGCCTCGGCGCATGCCGGATCTGATTGCGGGTCGTCCTGTGACGATCGTGGGGCGCTATGAGCGCGGCGGCCGGGCCACGGCTCGCTTGCGCGGCTGGGTGCGAGGCGAGGAGGCGTCTTCCGTGCACAACCTTGTGTTTGCCGACACTCCAGATGACACGCTCGGATCCCGCAGCATCGACCGGTTGTGGGCCAGGGCGAAGATCGCCCAGATTGCCGACGACGCGTTGGCAAGCCGAAGATCGGTCGAGGGCGCCGAGCGCGAGATCCTGTCGACCGCGCTGACCTACGGCATCTCCTCGCCGTACACCGCGTTCGTTGCCGTCGACGCGTCGCGCGTTACCGAGGGAACGCGGAGGACGACGGTCGTGCAGCCCGTGCCGCTTCCGGAAGGCGTCGAGTACGGGACGACGGTTGGGGTAGGGCTCCCGTCGGATGCGAGATCGCCGGAGACAGACAGGCGCGAACTGGAGAAGTAGGTGGGCGTGACGAGCTGCCAGCCGTCAACGGCTCTTCTTACCTCGTCGTCCCTGCTTGAATCCGCGGCGATGCCCGTTGATTCGTCCTCGACTTCCCTTTCCCCCTCGGGCATTCGGGTCGTAGGTGTCGTCCTTGCGTCCGCCTTGGCCCTGCTTTGGTGCCCCAGACTCATCGAGTGAGAGCGGAGCTGCCTGGGCGAATCGCACGATGCGGAGCGTCATCTGGCGAGCCGCGAGATCGATGCGATCGATCGCCACGCGAATGAGGTCACCGAGACCGATGGAGGCGCCGCTGCGCTGGGCCACCAGTCGCCCCGTTGAGGCGACGACCATCCACCGGTCGGGCTTGCCGCTGGGGCCGGCGAGGTCGCGCGACGGGATCGCCCCGTCGACAAGGTACTTCTCAAGCGATGCGAAGACGGTGCCGTTCGGGGCAAGGCCGGTGACGGTGGCCTCGAACTCATCTCCCATGTGTCGTTCGAGGAGCATCTGGAGGATGAGGAAGCTGCGCAGCTCGCGCTCGGCCTCTTCCGCCGCGATCTCGCGCTCGGTGCACTGGTTGCCGAGATCGATGAGTACGCCCTCGTCGATGATCCGATGGTCCTCGGCCAGTCCGCGGGCGAGCTTGCGACGATGCTTGCCGGTCGGCACATCACGGCCGTTATCGGTGGCGTCGAGATAGGCCTGAAGTGCTCGGTGAACAAGCAGGTCGGGATAGCGCCGGATCGGACTGGTGAAGTGGGCGTAGTGCTCGCTGGCGAGCGCGAAATGCCCTTCGAGGGATGGGCTGTAACTCGCCTTCGCGAGTGAGCGAAGCACAGCGAAGTGGATGGCCCGCGTGGCGGTCGAGTCGAGGGTGCGCTCGAGCAGGAGTTGGATGTCTTTCCGCGTCGGGGCGTCGGGCAGTTCGACTTTGGCCAGTCGGGCGAAGATCCGCAGTTCCTCGATGTCGCCGTAACTGGGGTCGGGGTGGACGCGCCGCAGGAGAGGAAGCTCGAGGTCGGCGAAGAGTCGCGCGATGGCCTCGTTGGCCTCGACCATGAACATCTCGATGAGCGTGTGCGTGTACGAGGAGTCCTCTGGAACGGCATCGACGACGTGACCGTCCGCATCGAACACGAGTTCGGACTGCGGCAGGTGGAGGGCGATCATGCCATCGCGCCGCCGCCTCTCCCGCAGGACCTTGGCGAGGCGATTGCAAAGACGCAGGGCGTCTAACAGTATGCTCGAGTACTCGGGCTCGGTCTTGGCGTGCTCCTTGGCCTTGCCGAGGTCCCCGTCGATGAGTGCCTGGGCCTCGATGTAGGTGAGCCGCTTCGCGCTGCGGATCACCGTCGCCGCGACCCGCTGTCCCATCACGCGACCCTTGTCGTCGAAGCGGATGAAGACGCTCTTGGTGAAGCGTGCGACGCCTTCCTGAAGCGAGCAGACGCCGTTACTGAGTTGCTCGGGGAGCATCGGCACGACGCGGCGGGGGAGATAGACGCTCGTGCCCCGGGCCTGGGCCTCGAGGTCAAGCGGGCTTGCCGCCGGAGCGAAGTGCGAGACGTCGGCGATGTGCACGCCGAGCTCCCATTCGCCTTCCTCGGTGCGCAGGATGGAGATGGCGTCGTCGTAGTCCTTTGCGTCGGGCGGATCGATCGTCAGGATGAAGTCGTTGGTGAGATCGAGCCGGTCCTTCCAGGGGCCGCGGGAGCTTGTCTCGAACTCGCGGGCGGCGGCGGAGGCCTGTTCGACGACCTCCTCGGGAAACGCCGTTCGGATCTGGTGCGACGCGATGACTGCCTCAGTCTCGACGTCGGGCCGTCCGGCCTCACCTAACACTTCGACGATGACGCCCTCGGGAAGGGCGTTGCGATCCCCCCACAGGGTGATCTCGACAATGCACTTGTCGCCGACCTTCGCCTGCGGATTCTTGACGAATGGGTCGCGCACCACGATCGACTCGCGCAAGGCGCGGCCATCGGGCTGGACGAGCCACGTGCGTCCCTCCTTCTGGAGGACGCCCGCGAATCGGGTCTGTCCCCGCTCGAGGATCTCGACGACGCGGCCGGTGAGGTCGCCCTTCTCGGGCGGCGCGTAGCCTCCGCTTCCGCGGCCCCGGCGAGCCGTCGCGGACTTTCGCATGATCTTGGCCCGCACGCGATCGCCCGAGATGGCGTCCATTGTCATTCCCTCGGGAACGAAGAGGTCGCCTTCGCGGGTCGGCTCATCTGGGATGAGAAAGCCGAACCCGCCGCGGGTGATCCGGAGCTTGCCGACGGTCTCGTCGCCATAGATCGGCAGGCGCAGCTTCTCGTCAGCGCCGACCTCGAGCTTGCCGGAGTGGACGAGCTGGTCAATGGCGGACTCGAACGCATCGATGTCCTCGTCGGCTACGCGAAGCTGGCGAGCCACCTCGCGGGCGATCGAGGGCCGATAGGTGTCGTGCCGCAGATGCTCGAGAAGGCGATGGCGAAACCGGAGAGGCATTGCGGCAGTGTAGCGGTTCGGGGATGTCGCCCTCCGCCGTCCGCGCTCGGGAACCCGCATGAACCTGCCATACTCTCAGCGGCCGACACCGCACCTCACTCCCTCCGGACCCCTCCATGTCGTCGAACTCTCCCCGTGTCGCTGATTGGTACGCAACCTGGCCCACCCGCATGAAGGCGATGAAGGCCGTCATGCCCGACGCCGCAAAGGCCTTCTCCGCTCTCCATCAGGGCACCATGAAGGCCAACGCCCTCACCGAGCTTGAGAAGGAGTTTGTCGCTCTTGGCATCGGCATCGCGGTCCGCTGCGACAATTGCATCTACGCCCATGTCGAGAAGTGCGTCAAGCTCGGGGCGACCGCACAGCAAGTTCTAGATGTGGCGACGGTCGCGGTGATGATGGGCGGCGGGCCCTGCTACACCTACACCACCGCGGTGGTCGAGGCCCTGGTGGCATTGGGTGCGCTTCCGGCCGAGCCTGCGGCCGAAGGCTGAATCCGCGTATCCTTTGCGGCGTGACAGCGGCGCTTTCTGATATCGAACTCCTGTCTCGCCTCGTCGCGATCGACACGACCAGCCGGTTGGCAACCCGCCCGTTCGGCGACTTTGTGGCGGATTACCTGGACTCTCCGGCGGTTCGCATCGAGCGGTTCGGGTGCGGAGATGGCCACGAGAACATGCTCATTGCCGTCGGGCCGGAGTGTCGCGCTGGCGAGGGGCTCCTTCTCTGTGGGCATGTCGATACCGTGCCAGCCGATGAGCCGGAATGGACAAGCGATCCTCGCGTTCTCACGGTTCGATCGGCCCCCTCGACGCCTGCGCGGGCGATCGCCCGAGGCGCCTGTGACATGAAGGGCTTTGATGCCCTCGCGATCAACCTCCTGCGCGAGGCGATCGAGCGACCACCGAGTGAGCCGCTTCTTCTCCTCCTCACCTGCAACGAGGAGGTAGGCACGCTGGGGGCCGCGGCATTCGCCAAGGCTTGGCCGCGCGAGCGCCGGTTGCCGCTTCGCACACTCGTCGGCGAGCCGACGTCAATGCGGGTCGTCCGCGGACACAAGGGCCATCTCACCATCTCGATCGTCACCCACGGCATCGCCGCCCACAGCGGGTTTCCCCACAAGGGAGTCAACGCGATCGAGCGGGCCGCCGTCGTGGTCCAAGCGTTAGCCGTGGTGCGAAAGGAACTCACGACGCGTCGCACTCCGGAGAGCGTTCTCTTTCCGGAAGTGCCGTTTCCCGTTCTCACCTCGGCTCGCATTCACGGTGGTTCGGCGATCAACGTCATTCCCGAGCGCTGCGACATTGACGTCGGCGTCCGCCTGTTGCCGGGCATGGACAGCGTACCGTTCCTGGATCACTTGCGCCGATCGGTCGAGGCGGTGGTGCCGCAGGATGCCGTGACCGTGACGCTTCGGAACGAGACGCCTGCATTCGCCACACCGGCGGAGCGTCCGTGGCACGCGGAGATGTGCGAACTGGTCGGGCAGGAAGGCGAGTTCGGCGTTGGCTTCGGCACCGACGCGGGGCGCCTGGCGGCGTTGGGCGTCGAGCCGATGATTTGGGGGCCGGGCGACATTTCCAACGCCCACCGGCCGGATGAGTGGATGCCGCTGGATGAGTTCGAGCGTGCCTCGCACCTCCTCCGACAATTGGTTCGCTGAGGCGTCGAGACCTCGCTCGTGCCCTTATTCACGAATGCCAGTCGGCGATATGCAAGACGTTCGAGAACAGCCTTCTGGCGACGCGAACGCATCGCTGTCGCCGACGAGCCATGCGGTTTTTGCCGAATATCCCGCTGGGCCCTTGCATGCCGATGCCAGCGCTGTTCAATGGAGTTGTGCCGGGAGTTCGCGCTCGCGTGACCTCGGATGGCGATGCGAAGCGACTCTCCCGACGACGAATCGTGTTTCGTGGGGTTTTTCGTGCGGGAGGTATCGCATGCCACAGTCAGCTCAAGGACAGGCGGCACAGAGTCAGACGCAAGGAAACGCGGGTGGGGTGCAGACGTCCATCCAATATCGATTCCGGGTCGGCAATGCCGTTTCCGGTTGGATGACGGCGGAGCAACTCAAGGACGCCGCCCTCCGAGGCGATCTCCTGCCCGAAGGAGAGGTTCAGCAGAGCGGCCACGCCGACTGGGTTGTGGCGTCGCATGTGCGGGGGTTGGCGTTCCCGGCTCCGGTCACGGAGGCAGCACCCGTCGTCGAGACGACCGGCACGCACGCTGGACTCATCGCCAATGGGGCGGCCCGTCAGCCCCGGTTCGGCACCTTCCGCGATCTCTTTGGCCTCTACCTCAACGCCGACATTGAGGTCAATCTGCCCGACTCTTCCGAGTACAGCCCTGCGAAGCTCTGCGCCGCCGGCGTCGATCACTTCGAGGTCTCGCTCGAGAGTTCCCGAAGCCGGGTCTTCTTGCCCTATTCGCGCATTCAAGCGGTCTGGGTCACCGAGACGAGCACCAACGCGACGCTCACCTATAGGGACTCACACCGGCTGACCATCGAAGTCCAGCCGACGAAGCGTTAGCCGAGAGCAGTTACGCGGTCCAACCGGCCAGTAGCACGGCCAGATCCGCCGCGTCGGTGGTGCCATTCCCGTCCAGGTCGGTCGGGCCAAGACTGCCCCAGCCGCCTAACAATTCGGCCAAGTCGCTCGCATTGACGGCGCCGTCGCCGTTGAGGTCCGCGGGCTCGCGGCAAAGGTCGGGGTGCCCGTCCGCGTCGAGATCCTCGAGCCACCAGAGCCGCGCCGACCCCTGATTCAAGTTGCGCCCGACATCATCCAGACGAGTGCCGATCGCGAGGGTCTCGCATGCAAGCGACAGCGAGAACCCAAAGTAGTCGCTGGGGCCGCCATCTTCGGCCACTACCTGAGAGCCGCCATCCCACGCGGTTCCCTGCCTCCTGAAGATCCAGACCGAACCCTGGTTGGTCGTGCCGCTCACGTCGTCGGCCCACGCCCCGCAGGCGACGACATCACCGCTCGGATCGCGCTTGCAGGCCACCGAGAATCCGAAGTAGTCGTCGGTTGCGCCGTCGGGCGCCGTCAGCTTCGCCTCTTGCGTCCAGATGGTCCCGCTTCGGCGAAAGACATAGGCCTTGCCGATTCCGTTGCCGAAGAACGGCCACGAGCCGACCACGGCCAACTCCCCGTCTATTGCCACGCCGCGTCCCAGTTCGTCGCTGGCGACCACATCCGAACCGATGAGTTTCGCTTCATAGGTGAAGTTGCCGTTGGTGTTCAGTTTCCAGACGGTCGCCGAGCCGGTGTTGCCGGCGGCGCCATCCTCATCGCCCCACGCTCCGATGATGGCCCGCTCGCCGTCGAAGGCGATGGTCGTGCCGACCTGGTCCCCCGAAGCGATGCCCGGAGGGGTCAGCTTCTGGGTCTGAAGCCAGGTGCCGTTGGTCTGGCGCCGATAGACATACACCGCGCCCGTGTCGAAGAGACCTGAGAGCCACGCTCCGACCAGGGCGGTGTCGCCGCGAATGGCGACGCTTCGGCCGAACTCGTCATCGCTGGCGCCGTCGCCGGCGATCAGCGTCGCCTCGTGGATCCACTCACCCAAGACGAATCGGAAGACGGAAGCGGATCCGGCGTCGGTCTTCGCGCCGACGTCGTCCTGCCATGCGCCAACAATCGCGACCTCATCGTCAAGCCCCACCGAGAAACCGAACTCGTCGTTCGGAAGGCCGTCGGGGGCGACGAGTCGTGTCTCGGGCTGCCAAGTGCCATCGGCATTGGTCCTGAAAAGCCAAGCGGCCCCGCGATTGCTGGCGCCGTCGGCATTGGAGAGTGGAACGCCAAGGAGCAGCCGACGATCACTGAGGGCGATCGATCGCCCCGCCTCATCGCCGCCTGCGCCATCTGGCACGAGCAGGGTCTGAATCGGTTCCGGAGGAATGAGGGCGAAGGTCAGCGGGAAAGCAAGGAACGCGGCGGCGAGCATGTGCGGAGTGTGACCGTCGCGGCGGCGCGAATCAACCGGTCCGATGACTTCTCCTGCGTATGGTCGATTATGGTGACGTGAGACTCGCCTTGGTGTACCGGCCGTCATCGCGACCGCGGGCCGCATTCCGACGGGCCTCGGCAATGAACGGACGAGGCTGGTGGCTCTGGAGCTCCGAGGTTCCAGTCCGCTGAGCGATCGTCATGCGAATCGTTAGGCGAAAATCTCGCTGCGGACGTTGCCCTTCACGTCGGTAAGACGGAAATCGCGGCCCGCATGATTGAAGGTGAGTTTCTCGTGGTTGAGGCCGAGAAGGTGCAGCATCGTTGCGTGCCAATCGTGGATATCCATGATGCCGTCGACGGCCTCGAGTCCGTAGTCGTCGGTTGAGCCGTAGCTCAGTCCGCCCTTGACACCACCTCCGGCCATCCAGGTCGTGAAGCCCTTGTTGTTGTGGTCGCGACCGTCGCCGTTTTGGGCATACGGCGTACGGCCAAACTCACCACCCCAAACGACCAGCGTGTCCTTGAGCAGGCCGCGCTTCTTGAGATCGGTCAGAAGCGCCGAGATCGGGCGGTCGATCTCGCCGCACTGTTTCTCGAGATCCGCGCGGAGATTGCGGTGGGTGTCCCAGCCGCCATGCGTGACTTCCACGAATCGCACACCGGCCTCAGCGAAACGCCGGGCCAACAGGCACTGCCGCGCAAATCGATCGTCGCCAGAGCCGATGCCGTAGAGGTCGAGCGTCGCCTTCGACTCGTTGGCGATGTCGAGGAGATCCGGAACCTCGGCCTGCATGCGGAAGGCAAGCTCGTAGCTCTCGATGACGCCCTCAACCGCGTTGCGCGTCGCGCTGTCGTCGCGCGTCGCCTTGATGTGTTCGCGGTTGAGGCGCTGGAGAAGGTCGAGCTGTTCGCGCTGGGCGGTCGTGCCTATCCGGTCGTTGTCGATGTTCTCGATCGGGTCGGGCTGCTGCTGTCCTCCTCGCTGTCCCTGCCCGCCACGGCCGCGATTGCCGCCGGTCCGCACCGGAACGCCTTGGTAGATCGCAGGCAGGAACGCGCTGCCGTAGTTCTGGGCTCCGCCATTGCCCCGCTCCGGATCGATGGTGACGAAACCGGGCAGGTTCTTGTTCATCGTTCCGAGGCCATACATCGCCCATGCGCCCATCGACGGGCGGACAAACTGGAAGCTGCCGGTGTGCAGCTTGGTCGTCGCCTGGGCGTGGGCGGGGACGTCGGTCTTCATCCCGCGGCAGAGGCACATGTCGTCGGCGTGCTTGGCGACCTCAGGAAAGAGATCGCTGATCCAGAGGCCGCTCTTCCCATGCTGCTTGAACTTCCACGGCGAGGCGAGCAGCTTGGCGCCGGCACGGAAGCCGCGGCCGAAGGCCTTGCCGTCATCCTCAAACAGCTTCGGCTTGTAGTCGAAGGTGTCGACATGGGAGGGCCCACCGCCCATGCAGAGGAAGATCACCCGCTTCGCCTTCGCCGGAAAGTGCGGGTTGCGCTCGGCGAGCGGATCGGTGGGCGCGCCTTGGGCCCAGGCCGAATGGGCGAGCCCCGCGAAGGCGAGATAGCCGAATCCGCAACCCAGCGTTCGGAGCATGTCGCGGCGCGTCACGGCAATTGGGAGTCGGTTGTTGCAGCAGTCCATGGGGTCTCTCGAACGAGGTGCCGGCGCGTCGCTATGAACGAAGCGTTAGGAATCAAGCTAGCGGATGGTTCGGAACTCGGCGCTCTGGAAGAGGGTCTGGCAGAAGGCTGACCAGGCCGCGGCCTCGCCGCTTGGGGCAGCGTCCGCCGGGTCGCGGCCTGCGAAACGATCGCGGAGCCTCCCTCGAGCGCCGCCGTTGCGGGGCCGCTCGGCGCTGGGCTTGGGAGCAGCGTTGGCCTTGGCGAAGTCGCGCAGGAAATCGCGGGTCGCGTTCAGCTCTGGAGCGATGGGCTTGCGTCCGAGGGCGATCTGGAAAGCAGAGACGATGCGGTCATTGTCGGAGCCCTTCGATGCGAGGAGCCGCTGCGAGAAGGCATCTGCGGCCCGCATGACCTCCGGCGCGTTCATGAGGTACAGGGCCTGGGTCGCCACATTCGTCTCGGCCCGGTCACCCGAGACGAAGGCCGGCTCGGCGAAGTCAAAGAGTTCGAGGGCCTCGGGGACCTGGTCGCGCACGATCGGGAGGTAGACGCTGCGGGTCGTCGTCGTGGTGTCGAACTGAACGAGCTGTTGCATGCCGGGGCCGCGAAGGGCGCCCTCGGCAAAGTTGACGACGGAGCCGACGGGCCTGTGGGTGTCGAGCGTTCCGGCTGCGGCCAGCATCGCATCACGAATCGCCTCGGCCTCGAGGCGGCGATTCGGGTAGCGCCAGAAGGTGGTGTTCTCCGGGTCGGCCTTGGTGTTCGACGACACGTCATGGGACGCGAGCCGGTACGTGTGACTGAGGACGATCTCGCGAATCAGCGACTTGGTCGACCAGCGATGCTCAACGAGCCGTTGGGAAAGCCAGTCGAGGAGTCGCTGGTCGGTGGGGGGTACGCCGCTGTTGCCGAAGTTGTCCGGCGTCGGAACGATGCCGCGGCCGAAGAGGTGCAGCCACACGCGATTGGCCCAGACCCGGGCGGTCAGGGGATGGTCGGGCGAGGCGATCCATGCGGCGAGTTCGGCTCGGCCGCTGCCTTCCGGCGCGTCGGGAGCCCGCAATTCGGAGAGGTCGGTCTGGTCGCCGCTGGCCAGTACCTGCACGAGTCCCCTAGGCACTCGTTCGGCGGGCTTGTCGATCTCGCCTCGGGTGAGAAGTGGCGCGTCGATCATCCGCGTGCCTTCGACCACGCCCATCGTCACCCGGTTCATCTCGGTCGAATTGCCCTCTGCGTCAAACCGCTCGAGGATCGTCTCGAGGACCTTTGACTGATCGCGCTGCTGCTTGATCCTGAAGAGTTGCACGTTGTCCCGTTCGGCACCGCGGGCTTCCTCGGCGGCCTTCTCGGCCTCTCGCGCGAGTCGCTCCGCGGCTGCCTCAATGAGGGAGCGCCGGGCAACGGGCATCGTCGGGCCGGTGGAGATGTCGGCGCCTGCCGGAAGCTCTACCAGCGGACCGACATGGCGGTTTCCGGCGGAGCGTTCAGTACCAAAGGCCGTTCGGGTGGAAAGGAAGATCCCCGCGAGGGCGTAGTAGTCCCGCTGCGGGATCGGATCGAACTTGTGGTCGTGGCAGCGAGCGCAGGCGACGGTCACGCCCAGGAATCCCTGCGTCACCGCATCGATCTGTTCGTCAGCCAGATCGGCGGCGAATTGCCGCGGGTTCTGGGCCGAGTGCGACTTCGGACCTAACGCCAGGTAGGCCGTCGCAACGAGCTGTTCTGCCCGCTCAGTCTCGTTGGCGTAGGGGAGAAGGTCACCGGCGATCTGCTCGCGCACGAAGCGATCGAATGGCTTGTCCTTGTTGAAGGAATCGATCACGTAGTCGCGATAGCGCCACGCATGCGGATAGATGACGTTGCTTTCCTTGCCGCTCGATTCGCCATAGCGGGCGACATCGAGCCAGTGGCGTCCCCATCGCTCGCCGAATGCCGTCGAGGCGAGCAGGCGGTCGACGGCACGCTCGTACGCGTTGCCGGCCTTGTCCCTCTCGAACGCCTCCAACTCCTCGACCGTTGGGGGCAGCCCGGTCAGGTCGAAGGTCACCCGTCGCAGCCACACGCGCCGTTCGGCGTCTTCGGTCGGGGCGGCACCGACGGCTTCCATCGACGCGAGCGTGAATCGGTCGAGCTCGCCGAGCGGCCATGACACATTCGTCACCTCGGGGGCGGCTGGCTTGACCGGTCGTTGAAACGCCCAGAACTGCCGCCCCTTCTCGATGTCGACGGCGGCCCCGGTCAGGTCCGGACCGGCGGCGTCGATCGTGCCCGCGCTCTTCGAGCGAGGGTCCGGAGCACCCATCGCAACCCAGGTCTCGAAGTCC
The DNA here is from genome assembly GCA_016795065.1 of Phycisphaerae bacterium. Lineage (GTDB taxonomy): Bacteria > Planctomycetota > Phycisphaerae > Phycisphaerales > SM1A02 > JAEUIT01. The sequence continues at coordinate 25,338 of JAEUIU010000029.1, read as the reverse complement.
CGGATGACGTCCGCGGATAGCTTCCCCTTGGGAGGCATCTCGAGATCCTGATCCTCGTAACGGATGGCTTGAATGAGCAGGCTCTCATCCACATAGCCAGGCACGACCGCGGCTCCGATGTTCCCGCCCTTCAGCGTTCCCTCACGCGTATCCAGAAGGAGTTCGCCCTTCAGGCGCGTGGCCTGGGCGGAGTGACACGCGTAACACTGGGCGACGAGCACCGGCCGGATCTTCTTCTCAAAGAAATCGATCTCGGCCTGCGTGAGCGGTCGGTCGCTGGCGAACTGCTCTCCGCCGCCCATCTGGGCCGAGTCGGAGGTGTTCATCTCCTGCATGCCTGGTTGCTCGTCGGGGTCGTCCAAGCGGGCGAAACCCGGGGACGGCAGCGCCAACGAACAGGCCACAACGGCGGCGGCGAGCGGCGGATGGGCTCGAAGGCAAACTCGGGGGAACGTTGGGGTGGGGCGCATGCGGGAACCTCGGCGTCGGTAACGAACGGAGGTTTGCGCCGCACGATTGCGACCTGACCGCTCGAACCGAAACATTGGATCGGTTCTTCCCGCCTTCGACCTTGGGCCGGAATTCAACTGCTATTTCTTTGCATTGGCCTCGGCGCTGTCTTGGGAATCGACACGGCGATCGCCGCGACCGAGCCGTTCAGCCTCGGTGACGCCCTGACGGGCCAGATCGATCGACTCACCGAGGAGGCGAAGGGCCTCTCCGGGAGCGTGGAAACCCATGGAATTCTCGGCGTTGACGTAGTCGAGTCGCCATTGGGCAGCGCGATGGAGCTTCCGGGCAGGCCCTAACGCGGCGTCGTCCGTGACGCGGCTCTTCGCCGCCTCCAAGGCCGCGACCACGTCCAGGCAGGCAGCCTCGGCCCGATCCATGAGATGCCTGGTCCGGTCCTGGATCTCGGTGACGCGGCGCTGGATCTCCACCTCGTTCTGGCGGTGGCAAGTTTGGCAGGAGCGGTTCACGTCCAGCAGCGGGCTGCGCACATGGTGGGAACTCACCTTGATCGCGCCCTCACGGACGTAGGGCATATGACAGTCAGCGCAGGCGACTCCGCTCGCGGCGTGCACGCCGCGATTCCACAGTTCGAATTCCGGATGCTGGGCCTTCAGGACCGGTGTGCCCGTGGTCGCGTGGGTGAAGTCCTTCCAGCCGATCTCGTCGTAGTAGCGCTCGGCGTCCTCGGCCTCGATGCCGTTGCTCCACGGATATGTGACGAGCTTCTTCTCGCCGGCGAAGTGGTATTCGACGTGGCATTGGGCGCAAACGAACGTGCGCATCTCCTGTCGCGACGCGAGGGCGTTCGGGTCATAGCGTTCGGAACGGCTTCCGCCGCGCCATCGGTTGATGCTCTCGAGGTGTACCAGCGGCTCATCGCTTTCGGCCAGCGCCGCGATGCCGTTCAGGAAGCCTGGTCGCGTCACGCGTAGGGCCATCGACGAGGGGTCATGGCAGTCGCCGCAGCTCACCGGATGCTCGACCAGCGCGGTCGCATCGGAGTAGGGCATGCGACAGACCTCCTCGAAGCCCTTCATGATCGCGGCCTGGCGGTCGTTGGCCGGCGCACCGGCATCGACACCCTTCTTGTAATACGCAGGAATCACCGACGCATGACAGTGCAGGCAGGCCCCCGGCTGCTTGAATTGCTTGACGCGCTCCGTCTCGCGCTGGTCAACCAACATGTAGGCATGGCCGCGTTCCTCACGGTAGTCGACCGAGAAGGGATAGCCCGCCCAGAGCTTGGTCCAGGTGGCGCCGTCGCCGACCTTGGAGATGGCCTCCGAGCCGCCGTAACGGGTATGGGCGATGTCGGAGGTGCGCTTGTACGAGTCGTACTGGCGGGGAAACGTCTTGCCCCAGACCGCCGGGTCGACCGTTTCCTCGGAGATCTCGCCGACCCGGAAGGCGACCTCGTGGCCCTCGGCCTTGCGTTCCTCGATGTTGTCGTGAAGCCACATGGCGCCGAGCGTCATCGAGGCGGAAACGAGTAGGACGGTGCCGAAGAGGAGTTTGGTGCCCATGGCGTGTGGCGAGGAATGGAGGTGCGAGGATGGGTTGAGCGAATCGTTAGCGGGGCGGTCCGTGACCGACGTCGGCGTGGCAGCGGATGCAGTCGGCCGGATCGCGGTGGGCGGCGTCGCCGTGAGCGCCCATCTGGTCGGTGAGCTCGGCGTGGCAACGCACGCAATTGTCAAGGACATTCGCCCGGCTACGGGGAATCATGCGGATCGGCTCGTTCCAGTCCTGCAGCGTGAATGCCTTCGAGTGCCGGAAGCCAGCGTCGGCCTTGGCGATCCACTTCCACGGGAAGCCCTGCGGGACATGACAGTCGTTGCAGGTCGCGACGTGGTGATGTGACCCGCCTTGCCAAGCCTCGTACTGCTCGCGCATCACGTGACAGTTCACGCACGCCTTCGGGTCGTTGGAAAGGTACGCCCAGCCTTCGGCATAGCGGAAGGTGTTGGCCGCCGCGCCGAACGCGACGCCGAGTAGGACGGCTGCGACGACGAGAAGCCGTCGCGATCCATGACGTGGCGTGGGAGTGGTGTGGTCGTCGGACATGCGGTTGAAACGAAGCGATCCGTTAGGGGATTCGAGTAGGGAGTGAACTGGTTCTCGGCCCCGGATCGACGTCGTTGGTGTTGGTGGGAGCGAGTCTATCGGTCCTTGCCAAAGTAGGCCGCGAATCAGTCCAAACGACGAATTTTCGGCCGCCTTATGCATGTGCGCGATGACTTCGCGTGATCGCTCTGCGTGATGAGGCATTGGGCCGAAAGGGCCAGCAACCACCTGTTCCGAGTCCGCTTCGCATCCGCAGTCAAACCGATGTCTGGGGCAGCCGATAAGGAGACCGACGTCCTGTTGCCGGTCACATATCGAGAGCCCGTGTCCATCGCATTTCCGTTCCGATCGGTGTTCCTTCTGGCATCGCTCGCCCTCACCGGGGCGATTGCGATTCGTGTCGTTGACGACAGGTGGATGAGCACCACCGAACTGGGAGCAGAACGAACGGACGGGCCGCCCGTCATCGGAGTGATCGTGCCGGACTCGGTTGCCCAGCCCGCATGCGATGCGCTCAGGATCGCAAGCGAGAAGGCCTTGGGCGAGAGCCAGGGGCGCCGCCCGCCGGAGCTTCTCATCCGTCGGGCCGGCACGGGTCGTGCGGCCTATGCCGCCGTTGCGGAGCGGCTTGTGCGCGATCAGGGGGCCTGCGTACTTGTCGTGGCGTGCGACTCGAATGAACGATCCGCCATCGAGAGCGTCGCGTCACGTCACGGCGTCGCATGCGTGAGTGTGCTGCCGACCGTTGCTCCGAGCTCCTCCCTCGCGATCGATCTCGGCGGCCTTCCTAACCAGCGGTTCGGGCCCGTCATCGCGTGGGGGCTCGAGGCGTTAGGCCGACGCGCGGCTCTCGTCACGGGAAGCAGGCCGGAGGAACATGCAGGACGGCTGTTCGCACGCGACCTTCTGAAGGCATCGGCGAGCGACCTTGTCGCGGATGTGCTCATCGCCGCAGGCGACGAGACATCGCTCGATGCCGCGGCTGCAGAGATCGCCCGCGGTAAGCCGTCGATGGTCATCGTCAGCGCGGACGAGGAACTCGCCACGGCAATGGCTGCTGCGCTGCGGCGCGCGGGTGTCACGCCGGACGTGGCGCCATGCGTGCATGTGGGACGCATGCCGTCGCGGCACACCCAGCACGCGGCGGCGCTGACCGGCGACTACATCGCATTCGACGGCTTCGACCTGGGTGATGACACCGCACCTGGCGCCCTGACGGTCGGCGTGACCGTCGGCATCGAACTGGCCGAGCAGGCAATCCGGCGGGTCGGCGTGGCCGATGGCCGTGCCATCGCAGCAGTCATGCGCGACATGAGCATCTCCACCGAGCATGGGCCGATCCGCATCGACCGTCTCACCGGCGCGGCATGGAGGGGCGTGAACGTGGCGCGGGTCGGAAGCGGCGTCGAATTGGTGACCGTCATGACCTCGGGCCTCCGACGGCCAAGACGGATGAGCGAACTGCTAGGGCTCGTCGAACTCACCGCGGGAGCGGGCGGGCGAACCTAGGAAAGGGATCCGGGACATGACTGAGCGAAGCGCCGAAACGGCCCAGCAGACCGCACCAACCTCCCCCGAGCCGGGTCGCGTCGTCTCGATCAGGACGCGGCTCTTGGTCTGGATCACCCTTGCGGCGGTGGTGCCGGTGGTCCTGATAGCGGTGGTCGCCGATCGATTCATTTCGCAGTCCGCGGCTTCCGCCGCTTCAGCCCGACTGGAAGAGGTTGTGCGCCCCCGGGCTGGAGCGCTTGAGGCATTCGCGGCTGAGCGACTTCGCCTCCTGGCCAGCCTCCTCCGTAACGAGTCGCTGGGGCAACAGCTGAGGGCGGAGCGAGATGGATTCGGCGCCGCGTTTGAGGGACTCGCGGCCGCTTACGATCTGAACGACGTACTCCTCGTTTCGCCTGATGGAATGGTGATCGAAACGCTCATGGACTCGGCGCCAAGAGGCTCGCGGGTCGCGGACGGTCCTGGCGGCGCCGCCTTGGCTGCGGCGTGCGAAAGTGCGTTACGACATTGCGAGCCCACTCTGGTCGTTTGCGTCGACGGGAACCACATTTCCCCCTGGGGGGTCGGACCCGTCCTGGCAGATGAGCGCGTGGTGGGCCTTGTCGCGATCGAGATCCCAATCGACCAGGTGCGTGCGGTCATCGATGCGAAAAGCGGCCTTGGATCGACAGGCATGGTCATCGCGGCCTCGCGGCAAGCGGGCGGCTGGGTGGTGACTCTTGCTGCAGGGGAAGATCGCGTTTCGCTCCTGCCGGAATCCGTCGTCGCGTTCGGATCGGACGCTGGCGCTGATGCGAGCGAGCGCGACATGGGTGATGTCCTCGCCGCAGCCGCGGCCGGAGAGCAAGGCTCGGGAAGCTTGCGCGGTCCGGATGGCGACGCATTGCTGGCGGCGTGGGCGTCCTCGCCGAGCTTCGGCTGGTCGCTCGTCGCGAGCCAATCTGAGGCCGAGGCCCTCGCATCGCTGACGACGCTACGGCAGACGCTGCTCATGGCGATCGGTGTGGCCTGCACCTTCGCGATCGGCGTCGCGCTGGGCCTGTCGCGGCGCATCGCATCACCACTTGATGCGGCGGTACTGGCCACGCGACGGATTGCCGAAGGCGATCTCTCCGAGCCCCCGGAAGTGATAGGTGAAGGCGAGGCCAGAGCGCTCCTGGGGGCACTTCGCGACACCAACACCGATCTCGCGGCCCTCATCGGTCGGATTCGCGGCACGAGCGGCGAGATCGTCCGGTCCAGCGGCACCGTCCTTGGCGTCGCCCACGATCAGGAAGCGGCGGTCCGCGAGTTCGCCGCCTCGGTCGAGCAGGTGGCCGCGGCAACCTGTCACATGAACGCAAGCTCACGGCAGCTCTCGACCACGATGGTCGGACTTGCCAGGGCCGCGGAGTTCGCGGCGACCACCGCGACGAGCGGACGCACGGCGCTGGTTGATCTCGGCAAGCAGATGGGCCGGCTCAACGAAGGCGGTCGCAGCGTGGCGTCACGCCTCGAGGCCATTCGCGACCGTGCGGCGCGCATCGACACGATGGTGGCCGCCATCACCAAGGTCGCCAACCAGACCAATCTCCTTGCGGTCAATGCGGCGATCGAAGCTGAGAAGGCCGGCGCCGCGGGACACGGCTTCCAGGTCGTCGCCCGCGAGATCGATCGGCTTGCCACACAAACCGCAGCAAGCGTCCTCGAGATCGAGGAGACCGTGGTTGCGGTGCAGCAGGCCGTGACCGAAGGCGTTGTCGAGATGAGCCACTTCATCGACCTCGTCGACGACGGCTGCGGAACGGCCAACGGCGTGGCCAGCCAGATGGGCCTGATCATCCGTCAGGCCGAGGAGCTTCGCTCGGAGTTCGAGCAGGTCGCCCATTCCGTCGAAGTGCAGAGTCAGGGCGTTGAGCAGGTGAATGAAGCGATGGCTCGTGTTTCCGACGGGGCGAAGCGCACGGCCGCCGCGGTTGATCGAAGCGCGACGGTGAGCGCTGCCCTCGACGACGCTGCCCGCGAACTCGACGGCGACGTGCAACGCTTTCGGCTTCCCGCCTGATGGCACGCGGCTCTGAGCAACCGCGCCAGCGGTACACTCACCGGCGTGAGCAATATTCCCATTCGCTTTCGGCGACTCTCCGCACGAGCCATCCTTCCGGCGTACCAGACGCCGCACGCGGCGGGGATGGACCTTGCGGCGTGCATCGATGCCCCGATCGTCCTTCAGCCCGGCGACATCGCTCTCGTGCCGTGCGGTTTTGCGATGGCGCTGCCCGACGGGTTTGAGGCCCAGGTGCGGCCTCGCAGCGGACTCGGCGCCAAACACGGCATCTCCATGCCGAACACTCCCGGAACGATCGACGCGGATTACCGCGGCGAGGTGAAGGTGCCGCTCATCAACCTCGGACGACAGCCGTTCACGATCGAGCATGGCATGCGCATCGCCCAGATGGTGATTGCACGCGTGGAGCGGGCGGAGGTGATCGAGGTCGGCGAACTGGAGGACACCGCCCGAGGCGTCGGTGGCTTCGGCTCGACCGGCTTCATTGGCGGCGCCGCGGGGGTTCGGGCGACCACGAACGAATCGTGATCGGCTGGCGAGGCTGTACAATCGCCGCCATGAGCACGACAGCCGCACCGACCGTTCCGCAGGCGAAGGCCGCGACCGAAACGAACGTCCCGCTCCTGGACCTCAAGGCCCAGTACGCGACCATCCGCGCCGAGATCGAACCGGTCGTGCGCGAGGTGATCGAGAGCCAGTACTTCATTGGCGGCCCGAAAGTCGAGCAGCTTGAGCGGGAGATCGCGGTCTATTGCCGCGCGGATCACGCCATCGGATGCGCCAACGGGAGCGACGCGATCCTGATCGCTCTCCAGGCTCTCGATGTCGGCGAGGGCGATGAGGTGCTCTGCCCGACCTACACCTTCTTCGCCACCGCGGGCGCGGTGCATCGGCTCGGAGCGAAGCCGGTCTTCGCAGACATCGATCCGGCGACATACAACATCTGCCCGAACTCGATTCGCGAGCAGCTCAGGCGACACCCGAAGGTAAAGGCCCTCGTGCCTGTTCACCTCTTCGGTCAAGCTGCCGATCTTGATGCGATTCTCGACATCGCCAAGGAGAAGGGGCTGCCCGTCGTGGAGGACGCTGCCCAGGCCATCGGTACCGAGGACGCCCACGGGATCCGGGTTGGTTCGCGCGGCGCCATCGGCACCTTCAGCTTTTTCCCGAGCAAGAACCTCGGCGGGTTCGGCGACGGCGGCATCATCACCAGTAACGACAAGCGACTGGGCGATCGCATGCGTCGCCTCCGCAACCACGGCATGGAGCCGCGCTACTACCACGACGAGGTCGGACTCAACTCCCGACTCGACGCCCTGCAGGCGGCGGTCCTGTCCGTCAAGCTGCGCCACCTCGACAACTGGAGCGCCGGTCGCCAGCGCAACGCGGCCTTCTACGACGAGCGGTTCCTCGCTGCCGGCGCGAAGACCAGCGCCACACCGCTTTCCGCCGGCGGTTTCGCCCTTCGAACCCCGCAGCCGGCGCCACGCGGCGCCCGTCACATTTACAACCAGTACGTCATCCGCGTGCCGGCGGCGATCCGCGACCAAGTTCGGGATGAACTCACCCGCCGGAAGATCGGCACCGAGGTCTATTACCCAGTGCCGCTTCACCTTCAGAAGTGCTTCGCCTTCCTCGGCAGCGGGCCGGGCTCGTTCGTTCAAAGCGAGTTGGCGGCGAAGGAGACGATCGCCCTTCCGATCTACGCCGACCTCACCGCTCCGCAACTGGAGTGGGTGGCGACGAGCGTGATCGAAGCGGTTCGCTCGCTGTCATGACGGCGAGGACTCCTCGCGGTCTGCCGTTAGCCTAACAGTTCGTCACGTCCACCCTAACGTCCTGCGAGCGCCGTACGGATCAGGGCGATAGCGTGGGCTCGCTCCTCGCCGACGAGTTCCATCCGCGGCGGGCGCACCCGCTCGGTTCCGGTTCCCGTCTCAGCCTGCACGAGCTTGATGAGCTGGACGAATTTCGGTCCGGTGTCGAGCCTGAGGAGCGGAAGGAACCAGCGGTAGAGTTCGTCGGTGGCGGCTCGCGCCCGCATCGGATCCGGGGCGCTTCGCTCGGCCATCGCCAAGCGGACGAGGCGCACCGATTCTTCGGGCAGGGCGTTCACCAGTCCCGCGATCCAGCCGTCGGCGCCCATGCGCACTCCCTCAACGATGCAGTCGTCGAGTCCGACGAAGAGCGCCAAGCGATCGTCGCACTCGGCCCGGAGCGCGGCGAAACGCCGGGCGTCACCCGAGGAATCCTTCACGGCGTGCAGGTTCGTGTGTCTCTTGGCGAGTTCGAGCACCTGCGCCGGGACGAAGTCGATGCCATACGCCGGCGGGTTGTTGTAGAGCATGCAGGAGAGGTCGGTCGCCTCGATCACCGCACTCACGTGCTCACGGGTTTCGCGCCAGTCGCCTCGATAGACGTAGGGCGGTAGCACCATGAGACCGCCGCAGCCGGCCGCTTGGGCTGCCATTGCCAAGGCGACGGCGTCGCGGGTCGAGGCGCTGGCGATGGCGGCGATCACCGGACCGCGCCCGGCGGCAGCGGTCACGCAACTGCGCCAGAGTTCGTCCTTCTCTCCATCGGAAAGCGAGGATCCCTCCCCAAGCGAGCCCGGCGTGACGACGGCGGTCGACCCCGCGTCGAACATGCGACCGACCAGGTCGGCCAGCGAGCGATGGTCGATGGCGTCCTTCTGGCGGCCGTCGGCGAGAAAGGGGGTGGTGAGTGCGGGCATTACGCCCGTCCAGTCGCTTCGCTTCATAAGACCGCCTTACGCTTCGGCCAGTTCCGCCCAGCCGCTGGCCCGGGCGGGATCGTCGGGATCGAGAAGGAGCGAGGTCTCAGCCACGATCCACGCCCGACCGCGGATCGTCGGGTAGATCGCGTCGCCGCGCCCGGGCTCGGTCCTGAACCAAGCATCGAAGCGCGAGCCGATGACCGACTCCTGTCGCCAGACCTGACCCGGCAGAAGCGAGCGATCGCTCGCCAGGCAAGCGAGCTTCGCGCTCGTGCCGGTTCCGCACGGCGATCGGTCGAACGAACCGTTAGGACAGAGGACGAAGTTCCGGCTGTCGGCGTCGCGCGATACCGGTCGGCCAAAGAGGGCGATGTGGTCGATCACCGCGCCGTTCGCGCCGCGGATGCGATCTCGCTCCAGGGCATTTCGTATCGCCACGCCGTGGGCGAGTTGCTGGTCAACGCGGGCGAGATCGAGGTCGCGATCCTCATCGACGATGTAGAACCAATTGCCGCCCCATGCAATGTCGCCGCGCACAACGCGATGGTTGACCTCGACCTCGACGCCGGCACGATGTCGATATGCCTCGACGTTGTCGACCTCGATCCGTCCGTCCTCCCGAACGCGGGCGGTCACGCTTCCGACTGGCGTCTCGAAACGGTGCTCTCCGACCTCGATGCGCCGGAGGTGGCGAAGCGTCGCAGCCAGGCCGATCGTCCCATGCCCACACATGCCCAGCGGCCCGGCGCAGTTGAAGAAGACGACCCCGGCAACGTGGTCTGGGCGGGTTGGCTTGCAGAGGATCGCCCCAACGGTGGCGACTGCGGCCCTCGGTTCGGCGACCAGGGTGAGCAGTTCCTGCGGAACCGACCAGCCCCCCTCGGGCGTTCGCCAGGCCCCTAGGAGGTCGGCGACCGTTCGGCCAGCGAAAGGTGCCCGATCATCGAGAAAGACGCGGGTTGGCTCGCCTTCGGTGTGACTGTCGACGACGCAATAGGGCTGAGGCTGAGCGCGGGGCGAATTCAAGCGGCGACCGTGGAGGACGTGAAGGTGAGCGGATCGCGTACGTTGTGCGCGACCTTCGCCCGAGCGTGATCACCAGGATCCGCTTGGGAGTCTCCTCAGAATACACCCGTCGTCGTCGAGCCGCCCGGCGTCGGTCGGTTTACGGCATCGGTGCTGGCTTCTTCCCGAAGATCAGGATGATGCCGCCGATGATGCCGAAGAGGAGGAACAACGGGAACCCGCAGCAGGTTGCCAGACCACCGCCGAACGCCTTGACCACGCCGGAGATCATCGCGTCCCAATCGGCACCGCTGAGGCTAAAGAAGTAGACCGGCGTCTCTTGGCCATCGGCCGCGATGGTGTAGGTGCCGGGGCCGGCAACCTCAGCGAAGGCGAGCGGATGGACGGAGCTGCCGCCCTCGACCTTGATGGGCTGCATGCCCTGGATCTTCTCGACCTTGACCGGCGAGCCGTCCGGTCCGGTGACCGTGATATTCAGCTTGCCGCCGGGAGCGTATGTGTATTCCTTACCCTCGATCTCGACCTTCTCGGAGACGAGGAAGATCATGCCGCCGGCGCCTGCCATGTCAACCTTCGTTTCGCCGGGTGAGAGGACGTACTTCGGCCCGTCGCCTTCCTTGAGTTCCTTCCCGATCTTCTCGAAGGTCGGGAAGATGTCGTTCATGACCGCATTGCGGGCGACGACCAATCCGACGATGCCGACGATGAGGAAGATCGCGCTCAGGACCAGAAGGATCTTCGTCCCGGCGCCGCCGCGGCTGCGAACGAGTCGTTCGGTGGAGCTGGAGCGACGCGGAAGTCGAGTGGTCATCATTGGGGGTTCTCTCTGCTCGGAAGCGTGAGGATGGGAATCCGACGCGCTGTTGCGAATACGAAGTCTCGGTGAAACGTAACGTTGCCGCAAGTCGAGGGGTCGGGGCGGGCGAGAGGTTCGGGTCATCGTGCTTGCCCGTCGGGTCAGGGGCCGGTCGGCGCCGGTTCGCTTCTTCCGTTGGGACTCCTGAGCCGCCGCCGACCGAGGTACCATCACGCCATGCTTCCGATCGAATCGAGCTGTGTTCTTCGGATTGGCCGCCTCGCCGTTTTGGGTCGCCGGCTCACGGCGCACCTTTCGGCATCGGTCGTGCTCCTTTTCATGGCCATGACCATGGCGTTTCCCCTCACCGGCTGCACCACCGTGAGCGGCACGGGCCGGACCCAATTCAACTTCATGTCGCGCGAACAGGAACTCTCGCTCGGGGCGGGCGCCTACCAGGAAGAACTTGCCGACGCGAAGCTCGTGACGAGCGGGCCGCAGTTTGACATGGTCAAGAGGGTGACCAAGCGAGTCTCCGCTGCCGCCGAAAAGTTGCATCCCGATGCCACCAAGGGTTTCACGTGGGAGTTTCGGCTGATCGATGCCCCAGACACGATCAACGCTTGGGCGCTGCCGGGCGGCAAAATGGCGGTCTACACGGGGCTTTTCAAGGCCGCGAAGAACGAGGATCAGCTCGCCGCGGTCATGGGGCATGAGTGCTCGCACGCCATCGGCCGCCATGGCGGCGAGCGCATGAGCCAGCAGACCGCGGCCCAAGCGATCATGGCTGGGGTTGGCGTGGGGCTTTCCTTTTCGGAGATGAGCCCGACCGCTCAGCAGGCGACGATGGCCGCGTTTGGCGCGGGTTCGGAGTACGGCGTCCTTCTTCCGTTCAGTCGGCACCAGGAAAGCGAAGCGGACGAGCTTGGTCTCTTCATCGCCGCCGAGGCCGGTTATGACCCGCGCGAGGCGGTGGAGTTGTGGAAGAACATGGGCTCCATCGGCGGCAACAAGCCGCCAGAATGGGCCTCAACGCACCCTTCCGACGAGACGCGGCAGGCTCGGCTTGCCGAACTGATGCCCCGAGCGATGGAGATCTGGAAGGCGAGCAAGAAGAAGAGCAAGAAGGACTCCTGAGTAGTCCCGGTTGAGCGCGGACCGCGGCACGAGGTGCAGAGAAGGGCCGCGAGGAGTGGACGAGGACTCGATAACCCTCGCGTGGACGGCATTTTCGGTGACCGCTACACTCCGTCTGGCCCGCGATGAGTTCATCGTCCTCCCGTGCCCAAAGTGATTCCCCGACCGGTGCTCCGAGCTGCGTGGCCAGACCCTTCGTGGGTGGCACGGAGGAGTCGACGTTGACTCGCGCATCCCCAGGCACACCGAATGGTCCGCAGCCGGCGACTCCGCTGAACGCCGCTGTCCCAGGCGCCGTATTCCGACGAACCGTCCGCGTCCCCTTCTCCGAACCTGAGATGGAGGCGGCCAACGCAACCCCGCACCCGGCTGAATCGAGCCCGGCGTTGACCAAGGCGATCCGCTCGCTTCGGCAGGAGGTTGCAACGCTGGTTGGGGGAGGCGGCTCAGGCGGAACGCTTGGGGGATCCGTCGCACGTCGCGTCGAGGTGCCGGTCGATGGAGCCGAGCCACTCGCGTTTCTCGCCGCCCAACGCCCCGGCTCACGGGCGTATTTCCGGACACGTGATGGCGTGGTAGCCATCGCGGTGGTCGGAGCGGCCCGGACCTTCGACTCGCCGGCGGAGAGCGAACTGTTAGAGCTGCTTGCTGCCGACTTGTCGATCACGGCGCTTCTCATTGGTCGCTTCGACGGCGAGCGAGAACCCGGCATCGAGTGGGAACCCTTCGGACGAACGCAGGTCATCGTGCCGGCCATCGAGCTTCGGCGAGTGGCCGATCGGACGACGCTGGCCGCGACGCTCGTCGGCGACGGTCAAGCGACGCTTGAGGTGCTGCAGCGACTCGAGGGTGCCGAGCACGTGCACGACCCCGAGGCATCGGTGCCCGAGTACACGCCCGGATTCGGCGCCGAGTTAGGGATCGACTCAAGCGAGGATGCCTGGAACGTGGCGGTTCAGGCGACGTTGAACGAGATCGCCTCTGGATCGGTGCGGAAGATCGTGCTCGCCCGCACTCGCACCTTCCGTCTCGCCGAGCCGGCGGATCCTTGTGAACTTCTCTCCCGCCTCGGCGAAAGCGAGCCTGGGACCTATCAGTTCATGATCGAGCCGGCCCCAGGCGTGGCCTTCGTCGGAGCGAGTCCGGAACGGCTCTTCCGGCGCGCCGGGCTCTTCCTCGAGAGCGAAGCGGTCGCCGGAACCCGGCCGCGCGGCGAGACGCCGGAGGCCGACGGAAGCCACGCTGAGGGACTGTTTGCCAGCGAGAAGGACCGGCGCGAGCACGCCCTTGTGCTCGACCGGATTCGCGAGCGACTGACCGATGTGGTGGACTCATTGCGCGTAGCGCGCGGAGCGCGGCTCCTGCGGCTTGCCCGCGTCCAGCACCTCTGCACGCCCGTGGACGCGGTCTTGCGCCCGGGCGTGGGCGACGCCGAGCTGCTCGCCCGGCTTCATCCGACGCCAGCCGTCTGCGGCCAGCCGGCGGAGCGGGCGAGGACGATCATCCGGGCCTGCGAGCCGTTTGACCGCGGCCTCTACGCCGGGCCGATCGGATTGTTAGGTGCGATGACCGAAGTCTGCGTTGGGATCCGCTCCGCCCTGGTGTTAGGCGATTCGGTGATTGCGTTCGCCGGGGCGGGAATCGTCGCCGGGTCCGACGCCCACGCCGAGTGGCGCGAGACCGAACACAAGCTCGCCACGATCGAACGGTTGGTGCGCCCCTCATGAGCGCCGCCGACGCGGAGAACCTGAATGTCCTGTGGGCGGGACTCCTGCTCGAGGAGCTGGCCCGGCAGTCGCGGGGCTTGCCGCTGGTGATCGTCTGTCCGGGGTCACGATCCTCGCCCCTGGCCATCGCCGCGAGTCGCATTGAGGAACAGACGGAATACATGGTGGTGGCCGACGAACGCTGCGCGGGCTTCATCGCCCTCGGGGCTGCGGCGACCGGGCGTGAGCCGGTGATCATCACGACCAGTGGGACGGCCGTCGCGAATCTCCTGCCGGCGGTCGTCGAGGCGTCAGCGAGCGGGCGGTCGATGGTGGTCATCACCGCCGATCGGCCGGCGGAACTTCAGGAGTGCGGGGCAAACCAGACAATCCCGCAGCGCGACCTCTTCGGTTCCTTTGTTCGCTGGTCCTTCGACCTTCCCTGTCCCGACGAGTCCATCGACTGGGCGTTCGTCCTTTCGACGGCCGACGAGGCCCGAGTCCGCGGGCGCCGGCCTCATCCCGGTCCGGTCCACCTCAACATGCGTTTTCGCGAACCTCTCGCCCCGACGGCCGTCGCGTTTCGTCGGCCCGACGACGCCCGACTGAGGGCTTGGGATGCCGACACGAATCGCGTCTGGCGATTGCTTCCGGGACGAGCCGTCGCGGCGATCAGCGGCGACGACGCGCAGTCGGCAGGCCTTTTCGCCGCTCGCGCCGGCGTCATCGTCGTGGGCGCCGGGCATGGATCGGATGGCGAGGCCGATTCCGTGGTGGAGCTGGCCCGCGCGATCCGATGGCCGGTCGTCGCCGACGTGGCCAGTGGCCTACGTGGCGCGGCCCATCGTGATGTGGTCGTACCGCTGCCCGACCATGTCTGGGGCGACGACAAGGCCGCCTTCGACGCCCTCGTGCCCGATTTCGTGCTGCGGGTCGGCGGGCCGCTGACCAGCAAGCGCATCAACACCCACTTCGCCTGTCTGCCGACCGTCGTGGTGCGCAGCGGTCCGGTCCGTTTCGACGAGACGCACCGGGCTATGGCTGAACTTCACGGTGACGTGGCCACGCTCGGCGCGTTCGCCGACCGAATCCAACCGAGTTCCCTTCTCAGCTTGGCCCTCCAAGCAGGCGAGGCGGCGACGGAGGCACTCGGCAAGGCGATCGCCGCTCCTGACGGCGCTGCGATCACCGAACCATGGGTCGCGCACGAACTGTTAGGTACGTTCCCGGCAGGGATGCCCATCGTCCTGGGCAACAGCATGCCGATCCGCGACGCCGACATGCATTATCCCAGCCGCTCCCCGGATCGCCCCATCGTGGTCAATCGCGGGGCCAGCGGCATCGATGGGCTTGTCTCGACCGCAGTCGGCGTGGCCCTTGGAGGACGTCCTGCGGCGCTCCTGCTCGGGGACCTCTCGCTTCTTCATGATCTCGGCGGCCTGGCCAACGTAAGGCGAATCGGCACGCCATTGCACATCGTCGTCATCAACAACGACGGCGGTGGGATCTTCCATTTCCTCCCGATCGCCTCGTCGCCCTCTGCACAGGGCGCTTTCGAACGGTTCTTCGGCACACCGCATGGTCTTGGCTTTGAGCATGCCGCGGCGATGTTCGGCCTTCGCCATCGGCGCGTGACGACCATCGGCGAAGCGAGAGCGGCGCTGGCCGGACTTGGCGCCGCCAAGGAGCCGCATTTTATCGAGTGTGTGACCGATCGGGCCGTCAACGTGGGTGTGCATCAGGCGATACGGGCTGCGGTCCGGGCTGCGATTTGGGCGTCGATCTCCACGGCGACTCGTTCGCGACCGGACGCCTCGGAGCGAGTGCCGTGATTGTCGAGGACCCGCGGCCCTATCGCGAGGAGGCGTCGCCTCTTCTCCTGGTGCACGGCTTCCTCGGTGAGCCGGCCGACTGGGATGCCGTGATCGCCGACCTCACGATGCATCGACGTGTGCTACGGGCGAATCTTCTGCTGCACAGCGCGGCGCAGCCCGATCTTCAGGCCCTCTCGGAAGCCCTGGCCCTCGCGATCGAACGGGCCTCGGTGGTGCCGGTGAGCGTGGTCGGGTATTCGCTTGGCGGTCGCGTGACGATGACGCTGGCCGCGTCGCGGCCGGAACTCCTGCGTCGGGCCATCGCGATCTCCTCCACTCCGGGTCTTGAGGACGGCGTGGAGCGGGCCGCGCGGGCCGGCGCGGACGAGGCTCTTGCGGTCGCGCTCGAGCAACAGGGGCTCTCTGCATTCATCGAGCGGTGGTATGCGCAGCCGCTTTTCGCGTCGTTGCGCGACCATCCTGATTTCGGGCTCGTCGCCCGCCGCCGCGAGGCCGGTGACGCTGCGGCATGGGCGAACATCCTCCGAAACGCCTCGCCGGGCTCCAATCCAAGCCTCTGGGACCGCCTGGAGGGAATGAGTGCAGGCCTGTCGATGGCCGTTGGAGCGCTCGATGGGAAGTATCTTGCCATTGCCCACGAGGTCGCCCGTCGTGCTCCGCACGTTCGGGTCGACGTGATCGAAGGCGCCGGGCACGCCGCGCATCTTGAGCGCCCCGAGGCCGTCGCGGCCCTGGTCGACTCCCTCCTTCCCTAACGCTTCGTTCATCATGCCTGCCACACCCGCCAAGCCCGCGGCGTCCCGCACGCCCATCGCGTCCACCAAGCAAGGAAAGTCACGGAAACCAGCCAAGTCCGGGAGCGAGGCGCCGCCTCCGGCGCCCTCGTGGAGCAAGGTCGGGCAGTACGGCGACATCCTCTTCCACACTTGCGAGGAAGGCATCGCCCGCATCACCATCAACCGGTCGGAGGTTCGCAACGCCTTTCGACCGCAGACCGTGATCGAGATGCGTCACGCCCTCAACGAGGCCCGCGAGGATCCGAAGATCGGCGTGGTCATCCTCTGCGGTCAGGGGCCGCTGGCGTTCTGCTCCGGCGGTGACCAGCGCATTCGCGGCGAAGCCGGCTACAAGGACGACACCGGCGTCATGCGCCTCAACGTGCTCGACTTCCAGAAGGAGATCCGCGGCTGCCCGAAGCCGGTGATCGCGATGGTCGCCGGATACGCGATCGGCGGGGGACATGTCCTGCACATGCTCTGCGACATCACGATCGCCGCCGACAACGCCCGCTTCGGCCAGACCGGTCCCCGCGTCGGCAGTTTCGACGGCGGCTTCGGAGCCAGCTACATGGCCCGCATTGTCGGACAGAAGAAGGCCCGCGAGATCTGGTTCCTTTGCCGACAGTACGACGCCCGACAGGCCCTAGAGATGGGGCTCGTGAACGCGGTGGTGCCGCTGAAGGAGCTTGAGGCCGAAACGGTGCGGTGGTGTCGCGAGATCCTGGCGAATTCGCCGATCGCCATCCGTTGCCTCAAGGCGGCCCTCAACGCCGATTGCGACGGCCAGAGCGGACTCCAGGAGCTGGCCGGGTGCGCGACCATGCTCTACTACATGAGCGAAGAGGGGCAGGAGGGGCACAAGGCCTACCTCGAAAAGCGAAAGCCTGACTTCCGAAAGTTCCCGCGCCGCCCCTGACCGGGCGCTGACCTGTCGTTGGCTCCGGGTTCGGAGCCGCATCGCTCATGGCACGTACCCCGCTTCACGTCTGGTGGCTGGCCATCCGTCCGAAGACCCTCGGCGCGGCGATTGCACCGGTCATCATGGGCGTGGCGATCGCCTATTCGGCCGGTCAGTTTCACGGCGGTGCGGCGATCGCGGCGATGGCGGGGGCGCTCCTTCTGCAGATTGCGGCGAACTTTGCCAACGACTACTTCGACTGGAGGAAGGGAGCCGACGACGCGCGCCGCGTCGGTCCGATTCGGGTGGTCTCCGCCGGGCTCGTCGCGCCGGCCACCATGCGGATCGCCATCGTGCTGACGCTCCTGTCGGTGGTGCCCATCGCCGTCTATCTCGTCTGGCGAGCCGGTCCCGCATTCATCGGCATCGGTGCTGCGTCGATTCTCTTCGCCCTTCTCTACACCGGCGGACCCAGGCCTCTCGCCTACATCGGTCTTGGCGACGTTGCGGCCTTTGCGTTCTTCGGCCCGATCGCGGTGGCTGGGACCTACGCGGCGCAGTCGCGCAGCTTCGAGTGGCTTCCGGCGATCGCGGGCATCGGTCCGGGATGCCTCGCGATGACCCTCCTCGCGGTCAACAACCTGCGTGATCGCGAAGGCGACGCCCGGGCGAACAAGCGAACGCTTGCCGTGCGCTTCGGAGCGGGATTCGCGCGAGCCGAGATCGTCCTCTCCGTCGCCATCGCCGCCGCAGTCCCCGTCGTCCTTGCCGCGTGGACACATCACTGGGGCGCGGTGGCGGCGACCGCCACCTGCATCACGATCCTGCCGGCGATTCGCGATGTCCTTCGCGGCGGCGAGGGCCACACGCTGAACCGCGTGCTGGCATCGACCGGGCGGCTCATCATCCTCTACGGCTTCTCCTTTGCGATCGGTTGGATGATCTGGTGGTGATCTCGATCGCCCGCTACCGCTCGCGACTGCGCACACCGATGCGGTTCGGGGGCGAGACCTTCCAGGAGCGCGAGGGGTTCTTCGTCGCCATGGAAGGGCCCGCCGGGATCGGCATCGGTGAGGTCGCGCCGTTGCCGGGCGTCCATCGCGAGTCCCTGGACCGCTGCCTGGCGGCGCTGGCCTCCTCGGGCGGCGAGCCGAGGCTGGACCATCCGCCGTCGCTGGCGTTCGGGCTCGACATCGCCCGGGCGTTTGCCTATGGCGACCCGGTCCTCTGCCGACCGCTTCGGCCGTCGGTCGGCGTGAACGAACTGTTAGCTGACGGCGGACGACCGTCGGGAAGCGCCCGAACCGTCAAGGTGAAGGTGGGAAGGGGACCGATCGAGTTGGAGCGAGCGATGCTGGCCGAGATCATCGCAGCCTGCCCGGCGGCCCGGCTTCGGATCGATGCCAACCGCTCGCTCACGCTCGATGAGGCGAAGAAGCTCTTTGAGGGGCTCGATCCCGCCCGGGTGGAGTATCTCGAGGAGCCCCTCTCGCTGCCTCTGGAATTGCCGGCCCTCCATTTCGCGACGGGCCTATCGATCGCCCTCGACGAGTCCCTGCACGAGCCCCGGCTCCGCGCGGCGCTCGAGACCGCGCCCGGGGTGGTAGCCCACGTGATCAAGCCCTCCCTGATCGGCGGGATCCTCGCGGTGCGCGAGCGGGCGGAACGAACGGCACGGCAAGGGCTTCGGACCACGGTCACGAGCACTTTCGAGAGTTCCTACACGCTGCGTGTCCTGGCCCGCCTGATCACCTGGCTCCCAGCGACCGGCGGCGAGCATGGGCTTGGCACGGCTGGACTGCTGCTGGACGATCCATGCATTCCGCCTCTGGTCCGGGACTGGTCGATATCCACCGAGGGGCCGGTGCCGACTCCGACCCTTCCCTTCGTCCAGCTGGAGCGGCCCGGTGGCTAACAGTTCGTTCAACTGGCCTGAGCGTCCTGACGCGCCCTTCCTCTGGTCGGATCGACTCCGGCTGACCCAGGGGGCTGTCGCGCGTCACGCGTCGGCGCTGGCGGAGTCGATTCCCGACAAGAAGCGGGTCCTGATCCGGACCCGACCGGACTTGCATGGCATCGCCCCGATCATCGCCTGCTGGTTGCGGGGCGCGACGGCTGTCCTTACCGATCCCCGGGAGTCTGAGGAGGAGACCTCGCGCATTGCGACGCGCCTGAACGCGGCGGTGTGGACTCCCGGACCGCCTCTCTCGATCTCCATCGCCGATCCCAGTCCGCTGCGGCTCGACCCCGATGCCGAGGCCGTGGCCATCCGCACTTCGGGTTCGTCGGGCGAGCCGAAGTTTGCCGTTCACCGCCTCGGCAGCCTGCTCGCGAACGCCGAGGCATCCAATCGCCGCGTGCCGTTCTCGCAGGAGGACTGCTGGCTACTCTCGCTTTCGCCGCATCACGTCGGCGGGCTCGGCATCGTGATCCGGGCGATGGTCGCATCGGCATGCGTTCATGTCGGACAGGGGCCCGGGGACCTGGCTGTGGACCTGCGCGAGCATCGCTGGATCACCCACGTCTCGGTCGTGGCGACCCAGTTGCGGCGGCTCCTCGACGACCCCAGCCTCGATCGCCGCATCATTGCCTTGCGGGCCCTCCTTCTCGGCGGCGGACCGACGCCGGCCCGATGGCGCGACGAGGCACTCGACCGCGGTTGGCCCCTCTACGTCACGTATGGACTGACCGAGTGCGCGTCGCAGGTCACCACCAGCCTGGCGATGCGCGGCGACGACGCCACCGACGCGGGCGTGCCGCTCGATGGGGTAAGGGTCCGCTGCGACGAGGTCGGTGAGATCCATGTCGCCGGCCCAACGCTCTTCGCCGGCTATCTCGAATCGGGCGCGACGTCACCCGCCGCGCCGACGGAGTGTGCGACCGGCGATCTGGGACGCTTCGACGAGCGGGGGCGCTTGCAGGTCCTTGGCCGAAGGGACGCGATGTTCGTTTCCGGCGGCGAGAACATCCGACCCGAAGAGATCGAGAATGCCCTGCGCACGATTCCCGGCGTGAGCAACGCCTGCGTGGTGGCGGTCGAGGATTCGATCTGGGTGCGTCGCCCTGTCGCCTTTGTCGCCGGCGCGTTCGATCCGGCGAACGTCGAGCCGGTGCTGGCCGCGTTGCCGCGCTACAAGTGGCCCGACCGAATCATGGCGATGCCCTTCGAGGAGGCGGCACGGGCCAAGCCTCGTCGCTTTGCCCTTGCAGCACATGTCGACCTGCCGCCGCTTTGGACGAAACGTTAGCCGCGCGGGCTGAGAGCAGCTCGCAGCGCCGGCGGCACGGAGATGCTCCTGCCATCGCGGCCGATGCAGGCGTGTACGACGAGGGCCTCGGCGGCAAGCGTGCCGTCATGCTTGCGGAAGACATAGGCCATCCGGAAGCTCGTGTCGCCGACGGCCTCAACGCCGGTCTCGATCGCGATCGCATCACCGACGCGCAGGGCGGCGCGATAGTCAGCCTCGACATGGACAACGGGGGCTAGGACACCTTCGCTCCAGAAGCGGGTGATGGGGAATCCACACCCTGCGCAATGGTGTTCGAACGCTCGCTGGGCGAGCTCGAAGAGGCGGCCGAAGAAGAGAACCCCCGCCGCGTCGGTCTCCGCAAGGGAGATGGCGGTGTGCATCGATGTCCGCATGCGATCAGCGTAGCGACTGGCCCCGACTCTCGGCCGAACGCGACGGTGTGGGCCTTCCGCGCGGTACAACACGCGCTATGAACGCCACTCGCGCCTCACTCGGAATCGTCCCGCTCGTCGCACTCCTTGGCCTCGCCGCCGTGCAGGCCGAGCGGACCTTCAAGTGGAAGGTGCATGACATGAGCCGACCGGCTCCGGCGGTGGTGGATCCCGGCACAGCCGGCAGCACCGCGCCGGCCGACGCGATCATTCTGTTCGCCGCGTCAAACCCGGATCTCTCGAAGTGGACCGGCAACGGGAGCGACGCCAAGTGGAAGGTGAATGGCAACGAGGTGGTCGTTGAGCCGGGCAGCGGCGACATCAAGACGAAAGAGGCCTTCGGCGACGTGCAGCTCCACATCGAGTGGATGATCCCGGCCGATCGGAAAGTCGAAGGCCAGCACGGCGGGAACTCCGGTGTCTTCTTCTACGACCGCTACGAAATCCAGGTCCTGTCGAGCAACGGCAACGTCACCTATGTCGACGGCATGGCTGGTTCGCTCTACGGGCAGTACCCGCCGCTGGTGAATGCCTGTCGGCCGCAGGGACAATGGAACGTGTATGACATCGTGTTCCGGGGGCCGGTCTTCAAGGACGGGAAGCTCGCTCAGCCCGCCTATGCAACGGTGTTCCTGAACGGGGTGCTTGTGCAGGACAACGCCGAGATCCTCGGGGCGACGGCCCACGGTGCCCGCGCCCAATACTCGCCGCATGAGGCGACGGGCCCGATCCGTCTTCAGGATCACGGTGACCCGATCCATTTCCGAAACGCGTGGGCCCGGAAGCTCGCCCCCCGCGCTGCTGCCGAGTGATTCGGGCGCGAATGGTCGGTTGATGTTTGGGTTGGGACTGCGATCGAGTCGGCTCACGGTACCGGACAGGGAAAAAACCTCTGCCTTCCGGCGAAACTGCCTCCGCGCGGTTGGCGATTGCGTACTGTCTCGCGGAAGCGCCGGAAGCCGCGTGTCAGTACCCCGACGTGATCGCCCCAAAGCGGTCGCCGTCGGTTCGGTTCGTTGTCAGGAGCCCGAATTCATGCCCCATTCCGTGATCGCTTCGCCCTCCTTCCCCCGCAGGTCCGCTCGCCCGGCGCAGGGCCCCGCCTCCGGCTTCACGCTGGTTGAGTTGCTCGTCGTGGTGGCCATTGTCGCCCTGCTGATCGCAGTGCTGATGCCTGTATTCAGTCGCGTCAGGGCCAATGCACGTGCGGCGAACTGCTTGGTGAACGAGCGCAGCATCGCCCTAGCCGTCTCCACCTACTCCCAGAGCAACGGCGGCAAGCTTCCAAGTCCGCGGACCGATCCAGGCAACGCGGGTTACACCCATCCGGTGTCGGGCGTTGCCTACACATCGGGTAGCACCGGTCATACCTGGGTGAAGACGTCGGTGAACGGTGGCTTGAACACCGTCGACGGCGTTCAGCAGGAAACGGAGAAGAGCCTGCAGGGGGGCGTCCTCTGGCCCTATCTGGACAGCGGGCTGAAGTCCTATCGCTCGCCGAACGACCCGACCAACCGTGTGCGGAGCTACTCGCTCAGCTCCTACATCGGCAACCGCTTCTGCCCAGACGATTGGGATCCGGGCAGCCAGGTTCCGCTGCCCAACGATGAGCCCCTCACCACCGACTCGATGACCAAGATCCCGCGCCCTGCCCAGACGCTAGCGGTGATCGTCGACGAGGCCCGAACCAGCACCCGCGACTACAACTTCCAGGGATGGCTGATCGACTGGTCCAACCCCTATTGGATCGATACGCCGGCGTTCTGGGACGACACCCGCGTGAACATCGCGTTCCTTGACGGTTCGACCAAGACGCTCAACATCTTCAGTGACCAATTCATCGCAGACGCCGGCACGGACGGCGACTTCAACGAACCGGCGCCGGCTGGCGCTTGGCAAGCGATGCGGCAACACCTCTTGCCGGGCCGTCTGGACTTCTGACCTGCACCGTAAGCGGGTCGGATTTTTGAAGGCATTCCGCGGTGCCGCTTGGCCGACGCCGAACTGGTCGTACCATCGCCCTTATGGAGACGATTCGGCGCTCACCACGTTGGGGCTGTCGTGTGCTTGCCTCGCTGCTTGCCATGGCGACGGGTTCCGCGGCGATGGGCCAATCCGGCCCGTCGCCGAAACCAGGAGTCGGTGCGATCCCGTACTCAGGGCGAGGTTTCGGCGTGACCTTCCGGACCTGGGCGCCGAATGCGACGGGAGTGCGCGTTGCAGGCACCTTCAACGGATGGAACCAATCGTCGCACCCGCTCTTCGCGGAGGGCGGCGGCTGGTGGTCCGTGGACGTGCCGGGCATCTTCTCTGGACACCAGTACAAGTTCGTGGTGGTGAAGCCGGGCGGCTCGATACTCTGGAAGAACGATCCGCGGGCGCGACGGCTCACCAACTCATCCGGCAGTTCGATCATCTACAACCCGAACACCTTCGCGTGGACGACCGCCAACTTCTCGATGCCCAACTGGAACGAGCTCGTCGTCTACGAGATGCACATGGGCACGTTCAACGTGTTAGAAGGCGATGCGCCGCCGAGCACGTTCGATGAGGCGAGGCAGCGACTCGATTCGCTTGAGGAGCTCGGCATCAACGCCATCGCCCTCATGCCGGTGTGCGAGTTTCCGGGCGACCTCTCGTGGGGCTACAACCCGTCGTATCCCTTCTCCGTCGAGTCGAGCTACGGCACGCCGGACGACCTGAAGGAGTTCATCGACGCCGCCCACGCCCGCGGCATCGCTGTTTTCCATGATCTCGTGTTCAGCCACTTCGGTCCCAACGACATGGACCTCTGGCAGTTCGACGGTTGGGCGCCGGGTACGCTCGGCGGAATCTACTTCTATAACGATTCGCGCGCGTACACGCCGTGGGGCGCCACCCGTCCGGACTACGGGCGCGGCGAGGTCCGTTCGTATCTTCGCGACAATGCCCTTCTCTGGCTCGAAGAGTTCCGCATGGATGGGCATCGTTGGGACGGGACGAAGTACATACGGAAGGTCGATCAGAACGGCCCTGACATCCCCGATGGCTGGTCGCTTCTTCAGTGGATCAACAACGAGGTGGACGCGACGGTCCCGTGGAAGGTGCAGATCGCCGAGGACCTCGACAACAACGAGTGGATCACGAAGACGACCGGTGCCGGCGGTGCGGGCTTCGACAGCCAATGGGACGCAGACTTCGTGCATCCGATCCGGGCCGCGATCATTGCCGGGAACGACAGTGACCGGAACATGTGGTCGGTGCGCGACGCAATCGCCCACGGCTACAACGGCGATGCCTTCGAGCGGGTCGTATACACCGAGAGCCACGACGAGGTCGCCAACGGGAAGCAGCGCGTGCCGGAGGAGATCTGGCCCGGGAACGCAAGCTCGTGGTACTCGAAGAAGCGATCAACCCTTGGCGCCGTGCTGGTGATGGCCTCGCCGGGCATTCCGATGATCTTCATGGGCCAGGAGTTTCTCGAGGACGGCTGGTTCGCTGACAACGACCCGCTCGACTGGTCGAAGGCGACGACCTTCTCCGGCATTCGCTCGATGTACCGGGACCTCATCGCGTTGCGTCGCAACGTGGACGGCGTCACCCGTGGGCTTACCGGCCAGAACACCAACGTCTTCCACGTCAACAACGATTGGAAGCTCATTGCCTGGCATCGCTGGATGAACGGCGGCGAAGCGGACGACGTCGTGGCAGTCGCCAACTTCGCCAACGTCGGGCGAACGAACTACCGGATCGGCGTGCCGCGAAGTGGTCTCTGGCGTTGCCGCTTCAACAGCGATTGGAGCGGGTACGACAGCTCATTTGGCACTTGGCCCGCTTGGGATGTACAGGCGGAGAATGTCCCCTGGGACGGCCTGCCCTATTCGATGGTCATCTCGATCGGACCGTACACCGGTCTGGTGTATTCACAAGGCGAGGTCGTGCCGCCCTGCGCATCGGCCGACCTGAACTGTGATGGCGTCGTCGATGCCGCCGACCTGAGCATCCTGTTAGGGGCGTGGGGAACGGCCGGGTCGGCCGACCTCAATGCGAGCGGAACGGTCGACGCGGCCGACCTCTCCATTCTGCTTGGATCGTGGGGCTGAGCAGACTCAGGTTATCGCTGGTGCCGAGTGGGCCCGCAGTCGGACTGCTTTGCAGCAGCGCCGCGGTCGTTACGATCTACCTTGCGCGCAGTCGCGCGGCTGGACCAATCGAACAACTCGAGGAGAGATTGAGCATGAAGCACGTGATCGTTGCCGCGCTTGCGGCGTCCCTGTCGTCGGCCGTTCTCGCCGGCTCGTCATCGGTTGCCATGGACGGCCAACTCGATGCCTCCTACGGCGCGCCACTCGCGATCCAAGACACCCAGACCCAATTCGGCGACTCGAATCTCGGTCTCATCAACTGGGCCAACGGCAGCGAACTCGACGTTGCCCACGGCTTCATTGACACCGTCACGAATCACCTCAGGATTTTTCTCGGCGGCAACCTCGAGAGCAACTTCAACAAGCTGGACATCTTCATCGACTACCGGAGCGGCGCTGGCCAGAACAAGCTGCGCGGCGACAATCCCAACGTCGATTTCAACGGGCTCAACCGGCTGGGTGACGACGGCTCGGGCAACGGGCTC
>JAEUIU010000071.1 GCA_016795065.1 Phycisphaerae bacterium | reverse complement strand
GTAGCGGTACTCGATCCGGAAGGGCACCTTCTTCCCCTCGTCGGGGGCGAAGAGGCGCATCCGCTTCGACCAGCCGTTCCTGACCGTCTCCTCGCCCGGCACCGTGAAGATGAAGTACTCCGAGAGCCCTTCCTTCACGATCTCTTTCGGGGCACCGGCGATGTCAAAGCTCGCCGAGGCAGCTTCACGGATGCCGTCGGCCAGTTCATCGCGCATGGGCCGCGGCATTTCCTTCAGTGAACTCAGCCGCTCAAGTTCCGGCAGCTTCGCCGGATCGATTGCCCCGCGCGTGGCCAGCTCGCGAATCTTCTCCACCAGGTTGATCGTCCCAACGACCATGCGCACGCTGGCGTTCTCGTAATCCTCGCCCGATCCATTCGTGATCGTGACGAAGCCGTCGACGGCCATATCGCTTTCGCTTGCATTCACCACGCCGACGTAGTCCGCCGCCCAAGAGATGCCGCTGGTGAAATAGGTGATGTCCACCGTGGCCGCGCCGTTGAAGCTCGAACGAACGCTCCAATAGAGCACTTGCGGGCGGTCATGCGGGAAGGTGGTGTCCACAAGCTCGAGCCGCTGGTCGTTGAGCCGCAGCGAGACGCTGCTGGGATCGATCAGGGTGTTCGCCCAGGAGAACTGGAGTTGGGTGATGCCGTTGCGGACGGTCACCGTTCGCTGTTCGCGAACGAGGGTGAGATCCTCGGCGTTGTAGATGGTGAGCTGGACCGACTCGCGGGCCGGCAGCGTCGACATGTCGATGTTCTGGGCCGACGCCGGCCTGGCCAGCAGGAAGAGCGTCGTCAGAACGCACAGGATGAGTGAGCGCATGGGGGACCTAACACGTCGCTGGTGCGGAATGGGGATGAATCGCGAAACGCAACCGCCGATCACCATTCGTTCCGGAAGACCACGTGCAGGGTCTCGGTCTTCTTGACCGCCTTCTGGTCGGCGCCGCGGGCCGGCGCTTCGACGTGGAAGAGCACGCGATCGACGTTGGACTTCGCCTTGTCGAACTCCTTCATCGTGCCGTCCTTCCCGATTTCCCACTGCGGCGCGAGATTGCCGTTGCCCACGACCTCGCCGCGCAGGTTTGGCATCATCTCGACGATGTCCACCGTGACCGGCTCATCCTTGAAGTTCTCGATTTCGTACTTCACGACGACGTCATAGTCAGAGAGGACCCCGGCGGTGCGCTTGCGATCGCTGCGTTCGATGATTCGCTTGACTACCACGTCCTTGGCGACGCCGACATAGAGGCGCCACTCGTCGTCCCGGGCCGCGAAGGGCCCCCAATCCTCGCCGAGGAAGGCGACGCCGCCCTTGTCGTCGGCCTGGAAGATGCGGACCTTGCCGCCCTCCATCGGGAAACGCCCGAGGCCATGCTCGGTGTCGTTCTCAAGCACGTAGTGCATCGGGATCTTGAGCTGCTGCTTGGCCGGATCGAGCATGCCGAACGAGGCGAGGTCAGCGGTATAGGTCTTCTTCACCTTCACCCCGTCGAAGCGGGCGGCGAGAATCTTGCGGGTCTCGCTGCGCCCGATTGGCCGCTCGAGCCGATCGCCGAACCCAAACGACATGCCGCTCTCGCCGAAGCTCTCCTGCGTTCGATTGTGAAGCTGAACGTATTGCCAGAGCGACAGCGTCTTTTCGTCCTTGCTCGTTTCGGCTCGATATTCGTAGCTCTTGTCCACACCCATGATGATGTAGCTGATCCGCACCTTCGCCGGTCCGGCGGCGGGGGCCGCGACCTGCCAGGTGAGGGCGTTCTCGCCCGGCGGATAGGAGACGCTCAGCACCTTGATCTGGTCAGGTGTGGTGAGGCTGCGGAACTGAATCGTGCCCTTGTCGATCGCGGTGTTGGCCCACGCGAAGACGACGTCGTTGGCGCCGGCGGCGAGCGGAACGGTGCGCTCTTCCTCGACCAAGGTGAGACCGAGACGTTCGAGCCGAATCTCCACACGCTCCCGTTCCGGAAGGGCGATGAGCTTGACCCCTGCCGCTGCGTCGGACGCGAGGCAGCCGATGATCGGCGCGGCGCAGAGGAGAGCGGACCAGACATTCGACAGGCGTGGCGAGCTGAGCTTGGTCATGCGGGGACTCCATCAGTCGCGGGGTCGATGGGGGCCAATCGGGTCGGTCCCGCCGCGACGGTCGTTGTTACCTTGGGGGTACGTTGGGCTATGGTGGGCGTGGGTGGCTTGTTCGAGGAAAGGCGATTCGCCTCACTGCACCGCAACAATGGCCAGCACCGTCGCACTGGACGGGTGGCCCATGGCCGATGTGCACTCGGCGCGGACAGTACCCGACGAATTCCTTGGCCGCCGAGAGTTGTTTCCCGTCCGCGAGGTCTTCACTTCGACCCGGCTCGAGACCGAAGCTCTGGTCACGCCACCATCACAGGTGTGCGCATCGGCGAGGCGACGTCATTCGCACTCCCGTAGATCCTCCCCCAGCAGGTGGGCAACACGGTCGCATCGACCGCAGCCTTCGCTCGGCCCCCCGCGGCCGAGCATGCCGCACGGTCCTTGGCAAAGAGAATGACCTCACGAGTCGCCCGCAACGGGTCGTCCACCGCGAATCGGGCATCCCCTTCTGCCCCAACGAGTTCTGGGTCGATCGCACCCTCCTCGACCAGAACCGGAAGCCCCGACCGAGCGAACCAGAGGGCTCCGATCGAGGGGGTCGCCATAACGGTAGCCTGTCCGGCGCCGCGGGAGGTAAGCGTCGACCAGCGTCGTCCCCCCGCTTCCGCTCCCGCGGTCCGTACGCCGTCGCCCAACGCCAAGCCCACATCGAGACCGGCGAGGACCTCCCACGGCCGGGAGATGCGTTCATCGACGAGTAGGGGGTTGCGGGCGAGTCCAACCTCTTCCATCCATCGCTGGGTGCGCCACGCCCGCGCCGTGTCGGGATGTCCGATGAGCCGGACGCGCGTGCCGCGCACCGCGGCGATGCCAGCGACATCGGCTGCCCGGCGGTAGTCGGTCCACGCCGGCTCGGGGCCAGCCAAGCCGACGACGAGCACATCGTCATCTGCGTCCCATTCGGCACGTAGCGATTCCCTGCTCAACGTTGAGGGCGACACGTTGGCCAAGGGGCTCGCTCGCCCAATCCAAGGCTGTACCGATTCCAGCGAGACCCCTGTGAGGATCCGACCCAGCGGTGCCACGAGCGACTCTGAAAGCACGGTCGCCCGAAGGCCTCGCACCCGACGAAGCACCCACGACGGCATGGGCCCAATGGTGCCAGTCACCACCCACTCCAATCGCCCACCCGCCGACCGCCGCAGGCCATGCACCAGGCCAGCCAAAACGGGCGAACCCCAGACCACGAGGCCATCTCCCGTTCCCGCCGCATCGATCGCTGCCCGCAACGAACGCGTCGCCAGGAGGGGCGAGCGGAGTGGTGGGCAGAAGCGCCCCTCCAATCGACAGCCTTCCAGAACAGCTCGAGCCGCCGTCCGCTCGGGACCAACCACAAAGACGCGCGGCCCTTCGCCAGCCCGCAGTCCGAGTTCCCGACCGATGGCCGCGATCATGGCAATCAGCACGTCGCCCGAGCCCTCGGGGACCTCGACGACATGCAACGGTCCGCCTTCGCCGCAGCCGGGCATGGCGGTCATTTCGACCGCGGTCCCAAGTGCTCGCCGAGTTCCACTCGCTCGTGCTCGTAGAAGAGTTTGGCGATCGTGTCGCCCAACTCCATGGCCAGTCGGTCCTCGACCGTGCGGCGTTTGGCCACGGTGGCAAACTCATCTCGATCGACCTCGCGAACCTTCGCGACCACGTCTCGACCGGCCTTGTTGTCGCCCAAGGGATAGGTGCGCGTGTTGTTGACGACGTCAATCACCTTGATGCTGGCGATCGCCGTGGGCGTCGCCCCTCCGCCGAGCCCCTCGCGCCCATCGCCACTCAACGAGAAGGACGTCACCTGGACGTAGACGACCTGTTGACACTCCAACTCGCGACCGATCGCGGCGATCGACATTGGCTTCGCCCCCTCCTCATTCTGACGGGTGGCGGCGATTGCGTCGGAGGGTCGCACAGCGGCGGGGATGAGGTCTTGGCTCATCAGGTCCTGTGAAATCTTGTCGCCGATCATCGCCCGGAGCACCGTCCGCGGCAGGACGTTCTGGCGATCGTCGACGAAGACCACGGTGCGCGACTTCGCGAGGGTGTGCTCGGCGCCCACCTTGCCGGGCCCGAAGAGCGCGTAGCTGGCTGGAGCGACGACGTTGCATCCACCAAGACCGCTGCTCAGGCCCAAGAGCGCCACAACCGCCGACGCCAACAGCGAACGGGCAACCAAACGGGCCTTCCCCATGGCAGTCGGACGGAAGCGGAGCGAGCGAGTGTCTGGCATGAATCGCGATTCCTGGGAGTCGGTGGGCACGGCGACGCAAAGTCGATCATCCCCACGACCTGCTACCCGCTGCAGTACCCGAACGAACGTCGGGCGAAGCGGCGACAGAGGGTCACTTGTCGGGGTATTTGTCCTCAAGGTGCGTGAAGAAGAGCCATGCGGACTTCTGCACGAACTTGGTGAGGAGACCGGTCAGCACCGCTTGTCCGGAGAGGTTGTCTCGGCTCAGGCCAAGCTGGTTCGGAAAGGCGGTGCGGACATCGAAGGTCGCGGCGAAGGCGTCCGGGTCCAGGCCATCGCGCTCGATGATGCCGACGTTGGCCGCCGCGGCTCCATCCCAAAGGTACTGGTTGCCCGGCGGGTTCAGCCGGAACTCGTAGATGTCCACCACCACCACGCGGTCGACGCCCAACTCATCGGCGATTTGGCCGTAAGGAAGCGTCGTCCACGCCGGAGTCTGGTACTGCCACTGAATGACCGTTGCCGGCGCAAGAACCGAGACGCCGCGAACATTCTCCTGGATGCGCAGGGCGATGTTGCCTGCGGCGTCCAAGGTGACGTTGGGGTATTCGTAAAGCGTCGATGCGTCGGCATGCACGAGGACGGCCACGGTGTGATTCTCAAGTCCCTCGTACTCGGCGAGGACCTCGATCTTCTTGTTCCGTTCCATCTCGTTGCCGATCGCGCCCGCGAGGTTCAATGCCGCGCAACCGCTTCCGGCCAACGTGGCGAGGCCGACCGTGAGAACCACGCCCCCGATCGGGGCGGTTCGTCGTCGGACACGGAAGGGTGTGGCGATAAGGTCGATGGTTGCCATGGGGAAGTGCAATTCGCTGGGGGAGCCGCCGAGGCGCGACAGGAGAGGCCAATTCCCCACGGCGTGTGCGAGCAATCGCCAACCGACGATCACCGAAAGACGATGACCTTGTACATCCAAGCCGCGAGGATCAGACCCGCGACCCACCAACCGACCTTCGGGGTCACCAGCCGAAGCAGGTGCCCGCCGATCGCCGACCCCGTCGCCGCCACATACGCCGAAACCAAGGCAGCGGCTGCGGTGGTGAGGGCGAGAATACAGCCCATCGGCTGGGTGAGGAACGACGAGACGAGATCGCCATCGGCGGCCGAGGCGAACGCGGTGGTCATTCCGCAGGTCGGGCATGGTATCCCAAACCCAGCGACCCAACCGCATGGAGGCAGCCCAAGCTGGCGGTGCGTGCCATGTCCCGCACCATCGGGTGAGAGCGACGCGGCCACTGCGAGGAGGGCAAAACAGGCCATCGCGACGATGAGGGCCGCCCGACGTCGGCCCCGCCGCTCATACGCCAAGCCATCAAGCGATCGAGGCTGCAGGCTGGGAGCAAGGGGTGGCCGCAATGCCATCACGGCCGATTCGGGCCCGACGAAAGGGCCCGTGTGTCCCGTCGAACGCTCGGTACCCGGCATGGGCGGTGGCTCGGTTTGGGGCCTCGGCGAGGCATTCGACTCCATGAGAAGAGGCTACCGGACACGGCTTCCGGACTCAATCGACCTCCTTCGCTTTCGCGTCCTGCCTCGTAGAGCCATCTTCCGAACGGGTCAAGGTCGCCCGTACAATTGCGATTGCTGGGCGACCTGAGCGTCAGCCTCCGCCGGGATCCGGGTTCGGCGAGGGTCGTGGGAACTCGCTGCGATGAGCGGGGCTGAGCAACGTCTGATTGTGGCGAGGTTCTTCGGGGCGGCGATCGCTGCGCAAGGTAGGCCATGACGGAAGATCCTTCCGAGCTTCGAGATAGTCAGATCACCCAACTGCTCGCCGCCGCGAGCGGAGGGAACAAGACCGCGCTGGACCACCTGCTCCCGCTGGTCTACGACCTGTTGCGCGATCAGGCCCGACGGGCCCTTCTGGGAGAGCGATCCAGCCACACGCTCCAGCCGACGGCCCTCGTCCACGAGGCCTGGCTTCAGATCTCCCGCCAGCGCGACATCCGTTGGCAGGACCGCCATCACTTTCTTGCGACCGCCGCGATGATGATGCGTCGCATTTTGGTGACCCACGCCAGAGCCAAACGGCGCTTGAAGCGTGGAGGCTCCGCCACGATGCTGGAATTTGACGACCGACTGGCTGACACGCTGCCCGATCCTGATGCCGGCGGGAGCGCGATCGATCTGGTCGCCCTCGACGAGGCCCTGGAGCGGCTCGGCGCCATGGACAGCCGCCTGATGAAGACCGTCGAGTTGCGCTATTTCGCCGGACTCTCCGTCGACGAGGCTGCGGACGTTCTCGGGGTCGGCTCGGCCACCGTCAAACGCGACTGGGCCTTCGCTCGAGCGTGGTTGCGGGACGCGCTCACCCAAGGATCGGAATCGTGAGCGGCGGGTCGGACAGGTTCGTCGCCGTCCGGGACCTCTTTGATCGGGTAGTTGAACTGACGCCGGACCAGCGCGTCGGAGCCCTCTCGGATCCCGGGCTTGACGCCGGGATCCGGAACGAGGTGATGCGGTTGCTCGGGCATGCTGGCGATCCGGCGTTCCTGACCGACGTGCCTCGGCTTGCCAGTCACGATTCCCATGACCGACTGATCGGCGAGCGGATCGGTGCGTTTCGCATCCTCCGCCGCATCGGCTCGGGTGGCATGGGCATCGTGTACGAGGCCGAGCAGGACCGGCCGAAACGAAAGGTCGCCCTCAAGCTCATTCGACCGGAGCTCCTGTCCGAGGCCGCGTTGGCCCGCTTCCGCCGCGAAGGGGAACTCCTCGGCCGCCTTCAGCATCCGGGCATTGCCGCGATCCATGCCGCCGGCGTAGCGATCCATCCGCATGATCCCACCCAGTTCGTGCCCTTCAGCGCGATGGAGCTCATCGAAGGGGAACCGATCACGACGTGGGTCCGACAGCGCACTCCGTCGTTGGATGAGACGCTGGAACTCCTCGCCTCCGTGGCCGATGCGGTCGACCACGCACATCGGCGAGGCGTCGTGCACCGCGACCTGAAGCCGGCGAACATCCTCGTCACCGCCGATGGCGATCCGAAGATCCTCGATTTCGGCATCGCCCGGGCGATCGATGGCTCGCCATCCACGACGCTGCACACCTCGCATGGTGATGTGATCGGCACGCTCGGCAGCATGAGTCCCGAGCAACTGCGCGGCGAGAGCGGAATCGACGAACGGGCAGATGTCTACGCTCTCGGCTCGCTCGCGTTTGAGGTCCTGACCGGCAAGCCCCCCTTCGACGTGAGCGGGAAGGGCGTCGCGGAGGCGGTCCGCTTCCTGCTCGAACAGGAGCCGCCGTCGGCCCATCGGTTCCGCAGCGACCTTGCAGGCGACCCGTCGATCATCATCGCAACGGCGATGGCCAAGGAACCGAGTCGGCGCTACGCCACCGCCGCCGCGCTGGCGAGCGACCTTCGAGCCTGCCGCGACCGCCGGCCCATTGTTGCTCGCGAGCCTGGACTGGCCTATCGCCTGCGTCGGTATGTGCAGCGAAATCGGATCCTCGCCACGGCGACCGGAGTTGTCGTGCTCGTGTTGAGCGCCTCGGCTGTGTGGGCCGGCATCGCGTGGCAGCAGGAGCGAACCGCCAACGAACGCACCCGCCGCATCAACTCGTCGCTCGTTCGGCTTCTCGAGTCGCTCGATCCTGGACGAACGGGTGCCCTCGAGCAGAACCTCATCGACACGCTCGACGAGGCCGAACGTTTCACCGCCGAACTCGACTCCGACCCAGACATCGCGCTGGTCATGCACAACGCCCTCGCCGAGCGTTACCACCGACTCGGCTCAACCGACAAGGCGATCATGCATTATGAGGCAGCCGTCGAGTTTACCCATGCGGTCTACGGCTCCGACTCGCCCCAAGTGGCGTCGACCCTCACCAACATGGGTCAGGCGCTTCGGCGAGCTCGGCGCATCGACGAGGCAATCGCCGCCCACACCCAGGCCTTGGACATGCGTCGACGACTGACGCCCGATCACCCGGAACTCATCGCCGAGTGCCTCAACAATCTCGGCGCCGCTCGATTTGAGGACGGTGACACGATGGGCGCGGTAAACCTCTTTGAGGAGGCGACGCGGATGGCCAGGGCCGCCCACGGCACCAAACCCCTGCACCTCTCGACGGCACTCAACAACCTTGCGACCGCGTATGTCCGCATGGGTCGGATGGACGAGTCATTGAAGCTCTTCGACGAGTGCATCGACCTGCGCGAGCGCTTCGGCGGCGATGCGATCGACCTTGCCGAAGCGGCCCGTTCGATGGCCAACGCCATGGTGCATCTTGGGCAGCGGCCAAAGGCGATCGAGATGCTCCGGCGGGCCCTGGAAGTGTGCGATCGAAGCCTGCCGACCTCCCATCACCTCGCGATGTCGACGCGACAGAATCTGGTCATCACCCTGACGGTGGACGGGCAATTGGAGGAGGCCGAGCGACTGATGCGCATCGAGTTCGAGATCACCGCCCGCACCGGCATCATCAACCAGCCTGACGGGCGGCCGGCCATGTGCCAGGGATTGGCAACGGCCTACCGAAAGCGCAACGACGAGGCGAGGGCCAAGGAATTTGACGAGCTGCTGGCGACGATCAGATAGAGGCGTCACAGGCGACGGAGTGAGGCGAAAGCTGGTATTGAACAGATTGTGACGACCCCTTCCACAACAGGCAGCGGACCGGTCGGAGGCGACTGGTGGCTCGACGGGCATCTTGACCTCGCCTACCTCGCCGAGGCCGGCCGCGATTTCACCCGTCCCGCGGATCCGGCCAGCGGTTGCGTTTCCTATCCCGACCTGCGCGAAGCGCCGGTGCGCATCGCCTTCGGGACGATCTTCACCGAGGCCAAGGCGCCGGGACAGCCGGGCGGATACGGCGACTCCACCGACGTCGAAGGCGCCCACACTGCCGGCGTGCGACAGCTTGATTGGTACCTCGAACAGGAGCGTCTCGGGGCGATGCGGATCATCCGCACCGTGCGCGACCTCGAGGCCGCAGCGGCCGATGGCCGGCCGAGCGCCCCGCTGGGGATCGTCCTCCTCATGGAGTGTGCGGACCCGATCCGGACGCCATCCGAGGCCGCATGGTGGTTCGGGCGAGGCGTTCGCGTGGTCGGCATGAGCTGGGGCTACGGCTCCCGCTATTCGGGCGGAAACTCCAGCGGCGGCGGACTGACTGCCTTGGGCCGCGAACTGGTGGCGGCTTTCGATGGGCTCGGGATCCTCCACGACGTCTCCCACCTCTCCGATGCCAGCGTGGACGAGCTGTTAGGAGTGACAACGAAGCGCGTCGTGGCCACGCACTCCAATTGCCGGGCCCTGCTCGATGCGAAGGAACGTCACCTGACCGATGCCCAGATCCGGGCCATCGCCGATCGCGGCGGCGTCATCGGGCTGAATCTCTTTGGGAAGTTCCTGGCGGTCGGTCGCTCGCCAACCATCGATGACGCGATCGCCCACGTCGAGCGGGTGGCCGATCTCATCGGGCGGATGCGGACCTGCCTCGGGAGCGACCTCGACGGCGGCTTCGGACCGGAGATGCTCCCGCCAGGCCTCAAGCATCCTCGCGACTACCGCCAGCTCGACGCGGCACTCGCCCGCCGCGGCTGGTCTGATGCAGAGCGCCTCGGCTTCCGCCACGGCCACTGGATGCGGGTGCTGCGAGAGACGCTCCCGCGATAGTCGCCTCGTTCGTCAGCCACCCGGTCAATACAGCACCCGGAAGCGAATCGTCCCGGGAATGGCCTTGAGCTCGGCAATGACGTCGGAGTCGTAGGTCTTGTTGACGTCGGTGATGACGTAGCCGACGCGCTCGTCGGTGCGCAGCCCCTGCCCGAGGATGTTGATCTTCCGTTTGGCGAGGATCGCGTTGATCGCGGCGAGAATGCCGGGCTGATTGCGGTGGAGATGGAGGAACCGGTGGGCCCGGGGCATCCCCGCGAGTTGGATCGGCGGAAGGTTCACCGCCCCGCCGGTGTTGCCGGCATTGACATACTCGATGAGTCGGGCCGCGACGAAGGTGCCGATCGACTGCTGGGCCTCGGCAGTGCTGCCTCCGACGTGCGGAGTGAGGATGACGTTAGGGATTCCGCGGAGGGGCGAGAGGAAGGGATCCTTGTTCGAGAGCGGCTCCTCCGGGAAGACGTCCACCGCGGCGCCGGCGATGTGGCCACTGCGCAGGGCCCGGGCGAGGGCGTCGATGTCGACGATGTGGCCGCGGCTGAGGTTGAGGAGAAGGCTCCCCTGCCGCATCCGCTTGAGCTGCCGCTCACCGATCAGGTTGCGGTTCGAGGCCCGACCGTCGACGTGGAGGGTGACGATGTCGGCCTTCCCTAACAGTTCGTTCAGCGAATCGCACTTGGTTGCGTTGCCCAGGGCCAGGCGCTCCTCAAGGTCGAAGAAGAGGACCTGCATGCCGAGGGCCTCGGCGAGCACCGAGAGCTGCGAGCCGATGTGCCCGTAGCCGACGATGCCCAGGGTGCGGCCGCGGACCTCGCGACAGCCGGCGGCACTCTTCCTCCAGGTGCCTTGGTGAAGAAGCGCACTCGACTCGGTCGCCCGTCGAAGCAGCATGACGATCTCGCCGATGGCCAGCTCAACGACGCTACGGGTGTTGCTGTACGGGGCGTTGAAGACCGCGACCCCGCGATCGCTGGCCGCACCAAGATCGACCTGCTCGGTGCCAATGCAGAAGCAGCCGACTGCAAGCAGGCGATCAGCCCCGGCCAGGGCCTTCGCCGTGACCTGGGTCTTCGAGCGAATGCCCAGGAGCGAGACGCCCCGAATCGAACGGGAGAGTTCGGCTTCATTCAGGGCGTCGCTCAGGGCCTCGACGCGATAGCCCTCCTGACGCAGGGCCTCGGCCGCGTCGGGGTGGATGTTCTCCAAGAGAAGGGCCACCATCCGCGACTTGGGAAAGCTCGGCGAACCCGGCATCTCAAAGAGCCATAACACTTCGTCCAACGATCGCACCACGCGATCGGCCCGCTGCACGACGCTGTCCCGTTCGACGTTCTCGCAGTAGGCGACGAACTCGTCGGCGGCGCCATGGTCACGGATCTCGCAGTCGGTCGCCCCGTCGCCGACCGCGACGACCGGCTTGGCCAGCTTGAGGGAACGGACGATCGCGGCCTTGCCGCCTGGCTTGGCGAGCGACGACTTCCGGTCGAAACCGGTGACGACACCCTCCTTCGACCAAGTGAAGGTGTTGCAGTGGATGTGCTCGGCCTTCATGCCCAGGTCGACGCAGATCGGTTCGACGTACTCACGGAAGCCGCTGGAGACGACGTGGATCCGGTCGGCGTTGCGGCGGATCGCGGAACGCAGCCGCTTGAACGATGGACTGATGTTGCGACGGAGGAGTTTCACCACCTCCTCGACGTGCCGGCGTCCGATGCGAACCGCCTTGAGCCGACGCTCTAACGATTCGTCGATGCCGATCGTTCCCTCCATCCCCTGACGGGTGATCCCCTCGATCGTCGCGATCGCCTTGTCCCGCCCCGGATCCGAGGCAAGGGCGAGCCGGGCGAGCTCGTCCAGCCCCTCCAGGCGGACGATGGTGCTGTCGAAGTCGATGACGAGGGTGGGCAGCGCGGTCATGGGAAGGTGACGTTGTACACGCTCTTCGTTCGCCGCGGGTTCGTTGCGAGCACATGACTGCCGTGCGAAAGCGACCAAACGAAAAAGGGCGGTCGGCCCCTCGGGCCGACCACCCTGTCGGTTTCGTCGCGTCCGTCGCGTTGAGGCGGCGGTCGCAGCCAGACTCAGTGTCCGGCGGAGGGCGAGAGGGCCTTCACCAGCTCGCCGACGACCGCCTTCGCGTCACCGAAGAGCATGAAGGTCTTGTCGAGGAAGTAGAGGTCGTTGTCGATCCCGGCGAAGCCGGGGTTCTTGCTCCGCTTCACCGCGAAGACCGTCCGGGCCCGGTCGGCGTCGATGATCGGCATGCCGTAGATCGGGCTCGTCTTGTCGAAGCGGGCCGCCGGATTCACGACGTCGTTGGCCCCGAGCACGATGCAGACATCGCACTGCGGCATGTCGCTGTTGATCTCCTCCATCTCGACAAGGTCGTCGTAGGGGATCTCGGCTTCGGCTAACAACACGTTCATGTGGCCGGGCATACGCCCCGCGACCGGATGGATCGCAAAGCGGACGGTGATCCCCCGCTTCTTGAGCTGGTCGTAGAGCTCGCGGACCTTGTGCTGGGCCTGGGCGACGGCGAGGCCGTAGCCCGGGACGATGACCACCGAGCTGGCCTGCTCGAGGATCTGGCCTGCGCCTTCCGGGGTCTCGGGCTTGTAGGCCTTCTGTTCCCCGCCTGCGGCCTTCTGCTGCACCTGGCCGAACGCCCCGAAGAGGACGTTGGCGAAGGAGCGGTTCATGGCCTTGCACATGATGATCGAGAGGATGAGACCGCTCGAACCGTCCAGCGCGCCGGCGGTGATGAGGAGCTTGTTGTCGAGGACGAATCCCATCGCCACCGCGGAGAGACCCGCGTAGGAGTTGAGAATCGCGATGACCGTCGGCATGTCCGCGCCGCCGATCGGCATCACCAGCATCCAGCCGAAGTTGAGGGCCAGGAAAATGACACCGCAGAAGGCGTAAGGAGCCCAACCCGCGTTCGGGTTGAAGATGAGGAGGGCGCCAAGCACGATGGCCACGCCGAGGGCGATGAGGTTGACCACGTTCTGGCCCGGGTAAACCCACGGCCGCTGCGGAATCCACTTCACTTCCTGGAGCTTCGCCGCGGCGATGATCGAGCCGGTGAAGGTGAGGTAGCCGAGGATGATCTCGGCGACGATCGCCGTCATCATGAACGGCGTTAGCGCGGCGGGGTTGGCGCTCAGGAGGTGGAAATACTCGGCCGTCCCGACCAGTCCGGCGGCAAGACCGCCGAAGGCGTGCGAGAGGGCGGTTCGCTGGGGCACGGCGGTGATCGGAACGAGCGAGAGCCAGATACCCGGCCAGATCGCGAGCCCGATGGGAATGATGACCCACGCGTGGCGAACGAAATCGGAGTGGTGCGAGACCTCGGGCTTGGCCCAAGTCGCCAGCACGGCGACGAGCATCGCCAGCATGCCGGCGTGCACGCCGCGGCGAGCGGTCTTGGGGTCACCCATCCAGTGAAGTGAAAGGACGAAGAGTCCGGTGGCAAAGAGATAGGCAAGTTCAATCGCGGTTGTCATGACTTGCCTCCTGCCGGAGCCTGAGACTTGAACATCTTCAGCATGCGGTCCGTGATGAGGAAGCCGCTGATGATGTTGGTCATGGAGGCAAAGAGGGCGATGCCGCCCAACACCTTGATCGGAGTCGGGTAGTCCTGGCCGCCGGCGATGGTGATGGCGCCGACGACGGCGATGGCGGAGATGGCGTTGGTGAGGGACATCAGCGGGGTGTGCAGCAGTCGCGAGACGCGACGGATCACGCCGATGCCGATGAAGGTTGCCAGCATGAAGACGAAGAGCATGGCGATGAGGTCAAGCTCACTGCCATGCCCGCCGTGACTGGCCGCAGCCGCAGTGGCCGCGTCAGGAATGACCGGGTTCGACACGTCAGGTGCCGCCCCCGGGAGGAGTAGGAGCGTGTGAAAGAGGGTGTTCATTGGGGCCTCATTGGGCGCGGCCGGCCGCAGCGGATGCGGTCTGGCCGGTGGAGTTGGCATTCGACGCGGCGTGGGCCGCGATGGCTTCCTTGGTCTTGACGTGATGCACCTCACCGCCGTGGGTGACGAGTGCGCCGCGCTGGATGTCGTCATTGAGGTCAAGGACGAACGCCTTGTCCTTCGTGAACGTCGTCAGGAAGTTGGTCAGGTTGCGCGACCAGAGGGTGCTCGCGTCGGTTGGCATGGCGGCAGCGAGGTTGAGCGGGGCGATGATCTTGACGCCGTTCTCGACCACCGTTGAACCGGGCACCGACAGCTCGCAGTTGCCGCCGCCGTCGGCGGCGAGGTCGACGATGACCGAACCAGGCCGCATGCGACGGACGATCTCGGCCGAGATGAGTTTCGGCGCGAACACGCCGCCGATGAGGGCGGTGGTGATGACCGCGTCACAGACCGCGCACTGCTCGGCGAGCAGTTGCCGCTGCTTGGCCTTGTCAGCCTCGGAGAGTTCCTTGGCATAGCCACCACCGGCTGACGCGCTTTCCTTCAGCTCGATGCCGACGTACTTCGCGCCGACGCTCTCGATCTGTTCCTTCACCTCGGGCCGCACGTCCGTTGCTGACATCTGGGCGCCGAGGCGACGGGACGTCGCGATGGCCTGGAGGCCAGCAACGCCGGCCCCGATGACAAAGACCTTCGCGGGCAGGATCGTGCCGGCGGCGGTCATGAACATGGGCGTGTACTTGGACAGCTCCATGGCCGCGATGAGGGCCCCGCGGTACCCGGCGATGTTGGCCATCGAGGACAGGGTGTCCATGGCCTGGGCCCGGGTCGTTCGGGGGATCGCGTCGGTCGAGAACGATGTCACCGACCGCTCCGCTAAGGCCCGAACGGTGGGCAGGTTGCGGGTCGGGAAGAGGGACGCGATCACGATCGCTCCCGCCTTCAGACTCGCAATCGTCTCACCGCTGGGAGGCCCGATGGCTAGGAGGATGTCCGACGCTGCCACCATCGCCTTGGCGTCACCGGACACGGTGGCGCCTGCGTTTCGGTAGGCCTCGTCGCTGAAATGCGCGGCAGTGCCCGCGCCCGATTCAACCGCCACGGCATAGCCCGCAGCGATGAGCTTCTTCACAGATTCCGGAACCAGTGCGACCCGGGTCTCTCCCCGTGCAGGTTCCTTCGCGATCGCGAGTTGCATGCAACCCCCTTCAATGGGGACGCCGGGGCGTGACGAGGGTTGCTCGCACGAGCGTACGTCCCGAATGGAGTGTTCCAACCTCGCCCGAACCGTCATGTAGCAGCGGGCGAGGCCGGTGCCGAGTGCCGGTCGACGTCATTCGCCGCCCGGCAGACCGGAATATAGCGAAATCCGGAGGTGGAGGTCAGGAAACGGAGGCCGGGGTATGAACCGGGGAGCAGGTGTCGGGATTCCCTCACCGACCTTCGCTCCGGAATAGTCTCTCGTCGCCGAGCGGCTACTCAACCTCGATTGAGCGAGACATGCATCGTTCCGCTCGGACCATCGACCATCAGATGCAGCCGAAGCCCCGTTCCGTGGAGCGGGATGATCGACGGCGCGTCGTAGGTGACGACGTCCCGCACGATGGGCTCGTCGGATACGACGAGTTCGGGGAAGGCGACGCGGAGAAGGTCCAGGTGAGCGTGGGCCCAAGCTTCCGCGGGTCGGAGGGCGGCGAGATGGTGATCGACGACGACCAAGTGCAGGCGGCCGGACTCATCGCGAGCGAGGTCGACCTCGGGGTGATTCGGAGCCCGCAGCGGGAGTGTGACGAGACCCGGGATGAGCGATGCGATCCCAGTTGAAGCGAACCCCGATGGTGCGAAAGGGGCCGGCGCGGTGCGGACCTCCCGTGAGGCGACGGCGTGGGAGGGCGAGGTTCTCTCGACCGAGTCCATCGGGTCGGCTGGCGGCGCGATGTAGGTCAGCACTGGACCCGCGTGCGCGGCCGGCTTGATCTCGGTGGCGATCTCTTCCGCGTAGGTAGCGTGCGTCGCGGTCGGCAACGGCGGCGGCGCGTCCAGCGGGAGGCGATGGCTGTGGTGATCGGCAGCGTGATCGGTGTCAACCGGCATGTCGACGGGGCGTCCGACAGTGCGCGGGGCCGGCTTGGGAGCGAGCTTACTCATCGTGGCTGCGAGCGGATCGCGGACATCAGATCGTGGCTCGGCTGCTGGCGACTCGGCAAACGCCGCATAGCGGGATTCGCGCGGCTGTCGGATGCGCCGGATGACGTCGTTCACCGAGAGTTCCACCCCTTGGAACGTGCGGCGGCAGGCCGACTCGATGGTGTCCATCCGCTGCTGCTGGCCAATCACGGCCAAGTCGACATCAAGAAAGGCCTTGGTCGTGCGGTCGAGCTTCTCGGCCACCTCGTCAACGCGGTCAGGCGAGGCGCCGAACACCACCAGGCCGATCGGCGGGACCGGCCAATGGGCCGCATGCCAACGCTCGGCGAGATTCTTCATGATGCGATACGCAGCCACCGTCGCCGCATCGTCCCCACCGGT
Source organism: Phycisphaerae bacterium (assembly GCA_016795065.1). Lineage (GTDB taxonomy): Bacteria > Planctomycetota > Phycisphaerae > Phycisphaerales > SM1A02 > JAEUIT01. The sequence continues at coordinate 48,760 of JAEUIU010000071.1, read as the reverse complement.
CAAGAGGGAGAGCGCATCCCCCGGCAGCGGGCCGTCCAAAGCCGCTTCGCTTCCCGGGCAGACGATCCACCGCTTTGCAGCGGTCGTGAGTTCGGCGATGGCTTGCTCCGCGGTGGTGACCGCATCGAGCAGCGTGCGATGCCGTGGGTCGCGCAGGAGTTCGAGCGTGACTTGACCCCGTTCGAGGCGGACCAACGCCGTCGGCCCTTCCCGACGCGCGACCGAATCGGCGTATTGGGTCAGCCAGAGACCGCCCATGACAGGCAAGTGTCCGACGAGGGCGATTTCGACTGGGGAACCGACGCCTCGCTCGAAGCGGATCTCGCCGTCGTCATCGAGGCGGATCGTGGTCGCTCGATGGGCTTCGGGCTTCCCGGCGATGGGGCCAGTGTCGGAACCTGCTGTGGCTGCCATGGTTGGACGTGGCCCCTTAATCGGTATCGACGACGGCGACTCCGGATCATCCGTGAGGAAGAGCGACGCCAATTCCGCATAGGGATCGATCGAAGAGCTCATGCCATCCACCTCCACACGCGATACGTCGTCACTCCGCGTTCGATCGCGGCCATCCCACGATTCCAAAGACTCCCCTGTACCCAGGCAGGCGGCCCCCCCGATGGGCCTCGACCCACCAATGAGCCTCGATTGGCAGGGACCGTTGTTGTCACGGTCCCACCTCCAGCACGCTCACATCACGTCCGTCCGGTCCAGTCTCTCGCAAGGTGTTCGTTGGATCGAGCGCCTCGCGGCCATCGACGATCAGGCGGTATCGGTATCGCCCCGGCTTGAGCTCGCGCCGCAGTTCGAAGATGCCCGAGTCCGGACGAAGAGCAAGCTCCTCGACCTTCCATCCATTGAAGTCGCCAATCACTGCGACCCGGAATGCGAGTCCGCGCGGCAGAGCGATGCGCACCTCGCGGCGGACCTCGGTCGGGAATTCCGCCGCGCCCCGACGACCGGGCTCGGTGAGCATCGCAAGCTCTTCCGGACTGGGGCGACCGTTGAGGTCCCGCACCCGGCGGGCGAGCTCAGCGGCGCGGGTTGGTTGGGCGAGGGCGGCAGGGCCTGTTGGGGTGCCGCCTGCGCTCGAGGGGGACTCACCGAGGGGGCCGCCGTGATTTTGGACAGGCACACTTGCCGAAATTGCCGGGAATGTGGAGGGCATCTGCCCTAGCACTTCAACGTGTCCTTGATTTTGGACAGTCACATTCGCGCTCGGGCGAAGCTCGTTCGAACTCACGGACCGACGGAACGCTTCGCCGCGATTCTGGACAGGCACATTCGCGGGCACACTCGCGGGCACACTCGCGGTCCCGACTGAGGGCAAATGCCCTAGGACTTCAGCCTTGGCTTGAGGTTGCCCGCGAGATTGGACAGGCACAACCGAAGCAGTCTCCGACCGAAGCGGGTGGCCCGGCGAGGCGTCAGACTCCTGTCGCTGCTGAAACTCCGATAGGGTGTGAGGAGCGAAGCGAATGCGAGCCCGCGTCTCCGCGTCGCCCCCGGTCGCCGTCCCACCCTGGCCGATCGAACCTTGGTGTGTCACCCCGCCAGGCACCGCTGTACGCAACTCCGGTGCCGGGTCGCCCGGGACAGCTCCCACCGGCGGATGGTCCAGGATCCAGGCCGCCAAGGCGTCGAACTCACTCTCCGCGGATGAACAGGGAGCGAATTCGGTCACCGCGGAACCGACGCTCGCTGCCTCGCGCAAGACCTCGTGGTCACCCACGACCATCGGCAACACCGCATCGCCGTACCGCTTGCGGATCTGCTCCAACACATCACGGTCAACTGGGCGCGAATCGTCGTAGAGCGTTGCCAACAGTCGAAACGGGAGCGGACGCCCGAGACGCTCGACGAGACGGTTGATCGTCGCGATCTGCTTTTCGGCCCCGCGAAGGCTGAAGTAGCCGGTCTCGACCGGCACAATCGCCTCGTCCGCGGCCCGGAGGGCGTTGAACGTCAGAAGCCCGATCGTGGGTGGACAATCGACAATGCAGAGGTCAAAACGTGGAGCCAACCACGCCAACATGCGCCCCAGCCGGCGATCCCGATCAGCCAAGCCACTCAAGCCGCCTGCCGCAGCCTCGAGGGCAGCCAAGCTGACCGTGCTCGGCGCCAGGTGCAAGTTGCGGCTGACCTCCCAAAGGAAAGTTGATGGGTCGAGCGGACGGTCGAGGTCGCCAAGCAGGACCTCTCCAACGCCGCGCTGGATGGCTGTCTCCGGGACGCCCAAGCCTGCCGCGCAGTGCGACTGCGGATCCATGTCAACCAAGAGCGTTCGAAGGCCACGCCGGGCGAGAACGGCGGCCAGGTTGATGGCGGTCGTCGTCTTGCCGCAGCCACCCTTCTGGTTGACGATCGCGATCGTTCGCATGGTGGAGAGGTCCGCGCGACAGCGCAGCGAGGTGACCCGAGCCCCTCCGGCGCGAAGGTCCAGTCGTCATTATCGGCGGGCAATCGACTACCGCTTCGGTTTTCGACAGGTTGTTCGCTGAAGTGCGGACGAGCGGTGTGGACGCCCGCCTTCCCACCATCACGCTTCGCAGCCGACCGCCAGCAAAGCTCCCCGGACAACACTCGGCGGCACCTCGACCTTTGGCTCGACCCGCCCGAACGCGCAAGGAACCACAAACCGAAGGCTGCCGCCCTCGCTCTTTTTGTCGAACCCCATCCGCGCCTCGATGTCGGCCACCGGGACACTCCTCGGCAGCGAGGTCGGCAACCCGGCCACTGAGAGAAGGTCGCGAACGCGGTTTCTGTGGGCGAAGCCGCGGAGTTCCTCGCCCACCTGACACGCTGCCATTATGCCGACGGCTACCGCCTCCCCATGCGTCAGGTCCAGTCGCGGGTCGGTCTCGAAGGCGTGACCGAAGGTATGCCCCAGATTGAGAACCGCCCGGATGCCTCGCTCCCGCGGGTCCTCCGTCACGACCTTCGCCTTGACGAACACACTCCGCGCAACCAGGTCTGTCAGCGAGACAAGCCTCTCCTGCGAAACGTCCGCGGCGATGGCCGGCAGCAGCCGCTCAAGCCACGCAACGTGGTCTTCACCATCGATGATCGCGTGCTTGATGCACTCAGCCAAACCCGATTGGAACTCGCGTGACGGCAACGTCGCAAGCGTCTCGGGATCGGCGAGGACCTCGACGGGAGGCCAGAAGCTCCCAGCCAGGTTCTTGCCGAGGTCGCCTCCCGGAAGCACCAGATTGATGCCCGTTTTCCCGCCCGTGGAAGCGTCCACCATTGCCAACAGCGTGGTCGGCACCGCGAGCCATCGCACGCCGCGCAGAAACGTCGCTGCCGCGAAGCCGGCGACGTCACCGATGAGGCCTCCTCCAACCGCCACGATCAAGTCATGCCGAGTCAGCCGAGCCGACAACGCGGCGGACCAGATCGCTTCCACCGCATCCATCGACTTCCGGTTCTCGCTCGCCTCCAAGATCACTCGGGCCGTGGCATGGCCACTTGAGCGAAAGGAGGCTTCCACGCGGTCAGCGTGGGCCATCACGTTCGCGTCAACGACGAGAAGCACTCGCGTGGCGCCATTCCATTCCCAGGCGGCAAGCCGTTGTCCGGCAACGTCGAGGAGGCCCGCGCCCACCAGAACGTCGTGCTCAAACTCACCACCGACGACGACGGTACGAATCGGAGGATTGCGCATGGACACAGCGCAGCATCATCGGGGATGCCTGGGTCGCCGTCGAGTGCATTGCGACGTCAGCCTCCGATTACGGGCAGCCGCCCCAGGCGCCGAGGAGGATGGCGATGTCCTGTGCGTCGGTGAGGCCATTTCCGTCAACATCACCAGAAGCGCCGCTCCAGCCACCCAAGACGAGCGCCAGATCGGTGGCGTCCACCACACCACTGCCGTCGAGATCGGCTGGACAAGGAACGACTACCTCCTGCTCCTCGTAGGAACCCATGTCGACAATGGGTGCCGAACCCGAGCCGCCATCCGGAGCCGAGGCGATGTCGACGAAACGGGCCAAACGGTCAAGATCGGTCGTCGTTCCGACCGGCACCGCGCCGTTGTTCCCTTTGTCGATGCAGGGGCTTGTCACCTGAAGGCGATAGTCGCCGCCGGCCGCGTTCTCAAATTGGGGGTCGAGGTTGATGTTCCCCGTGCCGGTCGTGAGACCTTGCACGTCGGAGTAGGTGATGGTCGAAGTTCCGCCCTGACTCTTGATCCCGTTGTCGGCGATCGTGCCGGGACCGGTGTTGCCAAAGGAGATGCAGTTGATGAAGGTCGAGGAGCCCCCGGTGTTGTAGACGCCACCGCCGACGACCGAGGCGTTGTTGGCGGTCACGGTGATGTTGCGGAAGGTGCCGCTGGAGCTCGAGCCGAGCCAGATGGCCCCACCACCGCCGGAACCGGTAGCCTGGTTGTTGTGAAAGAGGCAGTTCGTCACCTTCGGCTGCGAACCGCCGAAGAACTCGAGCGCTCCTGCCCGCGCCGCCTTGTTGCCGCGGAAGATGCACCGTTCGAAGACCGGCTGGGTGGTGTTCGCACTGTCGAAGGCCCCGCCAAAGCTGCCGCCTTGGTTGTTCTCGAAGAGGCAATCGAGGAACTTCGGGCTCGACGAGTGGAGGTAGCCCGCGCCACCTCCGAAGGTGCAACGGTTGTCGATGAAACGGCAGCTCTGGAACGTGTGGCTCTGGCTGGCCAGGCAGATGATGGCTCCGCCCTTGTCGAGATTGCTGGCGCTCGCTCCGTTGGCGTTGCCGCCCCGCAACTCGAACCCGTCGACCAGCCCGAGCGTCCCGGTCTGGCAAGTGATCAAGTGATAGGAGTTGTCCGAGTAGGTCGAGGCAACCGCTGGATTGTCGTTTCCGGTGAGGTCGCCAGAGATCCGCGTCAGATTGGCGACCGGATCGCGCTGGGCGAGGTCGCTTTCGCCACCGGCGAATCCGCCGTAAACCTTCACGTTGTTCTTCAGGACGTGCGAGACGGTGCGAGTCGACGGCGAGGCCTTGTAGGTGCCCGCTGCGACCCACACCGCATCGCCAGCGACGGCTGCGTCCATGGCGGTCTTGAGCGATTGGGGACCGCGGTACGCGTTCTCCCAACTCGTCCCATCGTTACTGCCGGTGGTCAGGTCGGCATCGACGTAAAGGGTCGCGGCGTCGAGGCTGGAGGCGATGAGTGCGGCAAGTCCGGCGACGAGGGAGCAAGAAAGAAAGCGTGTGCGCATGGAGATTTCGGCTGAGGGAAACTCAACCCGAGGGATCACAACGCCACGCCAACGCGCGGTCTCTCTCCCTCCGGGGTGTCGCGAGAGTCTAAAGCCAACCGCGACGAACAAGAACGTCGCACCTCAAAACCAACGCCAAAACCCCCCGCCTGCGGGTTCTCGGCTCTCTGTCTCGGCTCTTTGAGACATCGCAATGCGACGTCCCGAAGTGACCCTAAGGGGATTCGAACCCCTGTTACCTCCGTGAAAGGGAGGTGTCCTAGACCGGGCTAGACGATAGGGCCCACTGGGAAGTGAACGCGAACGGGTCGCGAGTTCCGTAGGGTAGCAAACGCTCCAGCGATTGGCGAGCGGAAGCGACAGCCCAATGTGGTCCGAAAAAGGAGGCCCCGTGGCAGCCAGCCTCTTGGCCCGGAGCAACCTCCGGTCACACCAAAAAAGGCACCGGGTGCGGACTCCTTGCAGCCGCACCCGGTCCCCCCACAGGCTGTGGCACTCAAGGTGCGGCACGTCATGCGACGGCCATCAAACCTTCAGTGCTCGCCCCCACGATACGGTCCCGGCAGAGAACCGCCTCGTTCATGAATGTCACACGGGCTCGGTCAGGCGTCAACACCAATCCTGCCAAACCCCCCATGATTCATATGTTTCACGTACCAGTCGACGTGGGGCAGTCGACGTGGGCTCGCGTCCCTTCTCACAGGACCGTGCAGAACCGAGGTCTCGCGATGCTCCGGACGGCGATCGGAAGGGGTTGGTGACTTCTGGGCAATCTTCCCCCCGGGGTGTGCGTTTCGGGAACACGGACGGGATGGGGTTCGTACTCTTGATCGAAAGCTGTTCAACAGCTCCGGTCTCCCGACCAGCCCCCTTCCCACCGCATCACGTCTCTCCTTGCCGCCACACCCCCACCCGCCTACCGGCGCTTTGGGGGTGTGGCGTTTTTGGCCGCACCAGAGGCGTTCTGGTAGCCACGGTCAGAGCGGTGATCAATCACAAGTCAAGCAGACCATCCGCAGGCGACGGTTTCTGCTCACTCGGCGGAACGGGACTATCCACACGCGACTGCGAGATCACTTCGACCTCGGCGATGCGCCAGCCCTGCGGACGGGCGACCACGCGATAGCGGGCCTGGTACTCGTACGTGCGATCGTGGGAGTGCCCCCAATGGGTCACCCGCCCGTCGACCTGGAAGCGGCAATCGGCGATGAAGCTGGCTAGTTCGCTGGCCGCGCCGGCCCCCATTTCGAGCGGCGAGCTGTCCGCCGCGCCATGACCGACCGATGGAGGCACGACGCCGATGGACTCGATTTTCACCTCGTCGCGACGCACCTCACGCACGCGGCTCACCGCCCCGCCTTCCTCCTGCATCACCAGACTGCGGTGAATGGTGAGGAAGAGATCCTCCAGGAGCGGACCGTCCACGCTTCGCTCCAGCGCGTCGTAGATGGCGGACTCCTCCGCGAAATCAAACGCGCGATAGAGGTTCGCGTGGATCGCATCGAAGATCACCTTCGCCTGCGCCGCATCGGGAAGCTCCGCTGTCGCGTTGGGCGGCCTGATCATCAGGAATCCCCCGATGAGAACGAGAGCGCCGCCGAGGAATGCGGGACCTCGTTGGCGACGCCACGCTGCCACCAGAACGCTGACGATTCCGAATGCCGCGCAGGCGCCCCCTAGAACCAGGGTCGTCCGACCGCGGGGCGCGGCCGGCTTCGGCACCGTGGTCAGGCGTGCGTCGAGACCTCCTCGGAGGGCGTGCCAGAGATACTCCGGCTCGGCCTCGCTGAAGGCCATTTGGCTCCGCACACCTTGGGCCACCAGCTCGGCAGCGATGACCAGCCTGGGCTTGGGCTCCACTATCGCCAACAGGTCGAGCGGATAGGCATGCCAGACGAACGAGATCGTCGATGGCTCGCCGAGTGGGGAATCAAGCGGATGAACGAGGTCGAACCGGACCTTTCGAAGGCCACGCATCCCCGAGATCGGGAAGAGCGGCAGGAGTGACTCGTCCGGATCGTTCATCGCCAACCCTTCGATGCGCGGGGCGATCCGCCGCCCGTCGACGGTGATCACGCAGAGGTCCGCCATGCGGGCGGTCAGCTCGCCTTCGACGGCCCTCAGCTCGCTCAATTCGATGCGGTCGGGCTGTTCACGATGCGGTGGCAACACTTCGTCGAGGAAGACGAGGTTCATCGAGATGTCCGCGACCAACGCGTCGGACCGAAGCTCGAATCGAAGGTCGACGTGCTGACCGTCTTGGGGATGACGCCCCGTTTCCCCCGCTGCACCCGCCGCTGCCATGGCAAGGCCGGCCGCCGCAGGCAGCGAGGAAACGAACAGAGTTGCGATCCATCGAAGGAACATCGCAGCGGCAAAGCCTACGCGAAGGTAGAACATGCGTTGCGGAGGCGGCTGCGGCTTCGCACGACGACGACCACCGCAGCGATTCCGATCCAACTCAACCCACGGGGCTTGCGTGACCGACCGAACTCTCCTTCGTGCCGTTGTCCTCACCGCTGTCGCATCCGCCAGCCTTCTCCCATGGGCATTCGCGGCGGGATCAACCCCGCAGACGCCTCCAGCGCCAGACGCTTCCGCTGCTCATGAGCCGCCGGCACCCGTTCCGGCCCAGCGCATTCATGAGTTGCTTCAAGCCTCGCACGCGGACGTGCAGGCTTTCAACGACCACCTCATGGTCTTGGCCAGCCCGTGGATGGACGGTCGCCTGCCCGGCACCAAGGGCATGGCCCAGGCGATGGACTACGTCGAATGGGGCTTTCGCAAGGCTGGCCTCGCCGCGCCGGCCAAGGCCGCCGACGGTTCGCCTTCCTATCGCCAACCCTTCTCGCTCGGTGACAAGCGATCGTTCAGCAACCAGACCCTCACGGCCAGCGCGAAGGGCAAGGCCCTCGAGTTCGCCCTCAACAAGGATTGGCTGCTGACCGAGATCGGACCGGCCAGTGACGTCACGGGCGAACTCGTCTTCGTCGGCTACGGCATCGACAACCCCGATCGCAACTACACAAGCTTTGACGAGAGCACTTCACTCGAAGGCAAGGTGGCCCTGCTCCTGCGCTTCGAGCCCATGAAAGAGGCGGGCACATCGCGCTGGTCCGAACGTGGCTGGTCCGGTGCCGCGGGATTCCAGAACAAGCTCGCCGCGGTCGCGAAGCGCAACCCTGCTGCCATCATCCTCGTGAATACACCGGGCGCGAGCGACGATCGCATCAAGAGCCTCAAAGTGAGCGGATCAGGACTCGCGAAGGTCCCCGTCGCCATCGTCTCGCCCGAGGCCGCCGATGTTTTGGTGAAGGCGGCAGAGGACGGGCAGCGCTCGATCATGGACCTGCGGAAGCTCGCCGACGAGAAGGGCACCGTGATCGCGTGGCCAGGGACGAGGGTGCACCTGTCGGCCACCGAAGAGCGCTCACAACTCATGGCCGAGAACGTCGTCGGCCTGTTGCCCGGTCGCGGAGCGATCAAGGACGAGATCATCGTCATGGGTGGCCACCTCGATCACCTCGGCTACGGCGACTTCGGTTCGCGTTCCGGACCGGGGCCACTGCATCCCGGCGCCGACGACAACGCCTCGGGCTCGGCCGGCATCATGCTCCTGGCCGATCTCTTGGGCAAGGAATACGCGAAGCTCCCTGCCGACCAGCCCCTGCGGTCAATTCTCTTCATCGCCTTCAGCGCCGAGGAGAGCGGTCTCAACGGCAGCCGTCACTACGTCCGCAACCCGCTCTTTCCGGCTCGCGATCACGTGATCATGTTCAACTACGACATGATCGGGCGAATGAAGAACGAGCGGCTGAGCGTCTCGGGCTCGGGCAGCGCGAAGGGACTGCATGAGTTCGTCACGCCGATCTACGAGAAGGCCAAGCAGGACTACGGCATCGTGGTCGTCGCGACCAAGGAGCCGGATATGGGCGGAAGCGACCAGGCGAGCTTCCTCCAGGCCGGAATCCCGGCCCTTTTCGGGATCATCGCTGACTTCCATCAGGACTATCACACGCCGCGCGACGTGCAGGGCCTCATCAACCGCGAGAGCGCGGTCAAGAGCGTCTGGCTCTTCCGCGACCTTGCCCTCGCGATTGCCCAGCGTCCCGAGCGTTTCGAGTTCGACACCAACATGGGCCCGATGCGCGGCTCGCCGCTGCGCGTGCGCCTGGGCGTCCGCAGCGCTGACACCGAGGACAACTCAGGCGTCTCCATCGCCGAGGTCACCACGGGCGGCGCCGCCGAGGCCGCGGGGTTCAAGCTTGGCGACAAGCTCATCAAGTGGAACAAGACCACCGTCACCAGCCGCGAACAGTTCGTTGGCCTCCTTCGGACCCATGAGCCGGGCGACGAGGTCCAGGCGGTCGTCCTCCGCGACGGCGAGCAGGTCACCCTCTTCGTGAAGTTCCCGGCGAAGTCGTAGCGCGGGCGGACGTGGCGAACTCTCGGCTTGGCTCACTCCATCATGCGCAGTTCATCGCGCAGGATCGCGGCGAGTTCGTAGTTCTCGGCGGTGATCGCCGCCCGGAGGCGTTCCTCCAGCTCGAGGCGCTGACTTGACGGCAGCTTCGGGACGAGCATGTCGCGCAGTCCATGGAGAACCTGCACCTCGCTGGCCTGCTCGAAGCGATCGGCCTGCCCGCGATCCTCGAAGGCCCGTCGCAACTCATCGAGACCCGTGTCGATCGCGGCGAGGGCCACGCGCGTCTGCCCCCCACGCATCGCGAGGCTCGCCTGAGCGCGGGTGCGCATCATGATCACGTAGGGCCTGAACTGTTCCAGCACCTCTCGATCCTGCTGCGACTCGCCGTAGCGATGGCAGAAGGCGAAGAGCTCGAGGTTGCGGGTCGTGTCCCGCACGACGCCCTGGAAATCTTCGAGAACGAAGAGGGCGACGTATCGGTGGTAGTACTGGACGCTCTCCTCGCGCAGTGCGGCGCAATCGTCCGTCGACAGGACAAATCGCTCGGGACTTGAGGAGACCCGCTGTTGACGCTCGCGTTCGCGGACCATGTCAAGGACCGACTCATGCCCCTCGGGGCGCAGGCCGTCGGGTCGTCCGGTCATCTCGAACTGAAGGATGCCCAGCTCGACGCGAACCTGGATCTTCGGTCGCCCGTCGTCGCCGGCGATGATTCGCACGTTGACGCGGCCCGGCTCGTGGGGCCAGGCGCGCAGGAGTGCGGTGAGATCGGCTTGAGAATTCGGATCCACGGTTGGAAAGGTACGGTGAAGACGCCGTCAAGAGGGCAGGTTGCCGAAGCTGCAACATCCGGTTGTCCGGAAAAATCCCCCCCTGTTGAATCGGCGGTTCAGGCGGCATCATCGCGTCCGCCGCCCGGGATTCGCGTACAGAGAGTCAAGCGGCACAGACAAGGTGTCGACGACCACGAGACCGACCCGGCCTATGCTCGGTCGATCAGGCTTGGAACTCGTTTGGAACAGGGCATCCCCCGGGACGGACGGCAGCCGTCGGGGACTCTGAGGGAAGGGCTCCGCTTTGGAGTTGGTTGAGGAGTTGGGTTGTCGCAGCCCCGCCTAGAGGGGTATGCTGCGACGCGTCGCGACGGTCAACCGACGCGACCCATGGTGGGGAGAACGAAGACGCGCTATGCCCGAATGCCGTTTGCACGGGTGGCGTCGCGTGTCCAATTCTCGAACCATCCGCTCCTCAAGCGAAGCCCTGACCGTCTTCTGTGGTCGTGGGCGAGGTCGTACATGGCTCGATCCCCGTTGCAATCCGATCTTCAGCTCTACCTGAAGCAGATCAACGAGGTGCCGCTTCTTTCCGCCGAGGAAGAAAAGCGCCTCGGGTGGGCGATCATCAACGACAACGATCATGGCGCAAAGGAGACGATGATCAAGGCGAATCTGCGCCTCGTGATCTCGATCTCAAAGAACTACGTCCACCGCGGACTGCCCTTGGCCGACTTGGTTGAGGAGGGCAATATCGGGCTTATTCGGGCGGTCGAGGGCTTCGACCCCGCCCAAGGCGCCCGCTTCTCGACCTATGCCTCGTGGTGGATCAAGCAGGCGATCAAGCGAACGCTCATCAACGCAGTCCAGCCGATCCACATCCCGGCCTACATGGTCGAACTGATCGCCCGCTGGAAGGAATCCAGCCGCAAGCTCGAGGAACAGCTCGGCCGACCGCCGTCGCTACCCGAGCTCGCGAAGGCGATGAAGCTTCCGATCAAGAAGCTCCAGATCATCCGTCGGGCGGTGAAGGCATTCCACGCTCCATCGCACGCGCCGACCGGCGACGACGGTGAGGCCCTCGACTTCAACGACATGTTCGAGGACACGCGGCACCGGGCGCCCGAGGAGAGCGTCGAGCGAAAGGAAGAGTTCAAGCTCATCCTCAAGCTTCTCGACTCCATCGACGAGCGCGACGCCCGCGTCCTCCGTCTGCGCTTCGGACTCGAAGGCCAAGAGCCGCTGACGCTGAAGCAGATCGGCCACGAAGTTGGCCTGACCCGCGAGCGCGTCCGGCAGATCGAGGTCGAAGCCCTCAAGCGGCTCCAGCAGCAACTGCAGGACGACAAGCCGTCACGCTTCCTTCGTCGGCTTTCCGGTTCGCTGCGCGGGACAACGACCCGCTTGCCCGGCCACCTCCCCAACGGGAACGGCCATGGCTCGAGCGCCAGCGGCCACGGTGAAGAATCGCTGGACGACGATTCCACCGCGTTTCGGCACGTGACCAACCGCTCGCCCCGCCGCCCCGGCAGGAGCGACAGCGGCCGCGAAGCGGTGTGACGATTGGAACCGGAGGCCAATTCCGGGCTGCCGACGGGCTCGTTGCCCGCGCCCTGTCGGAAACGGCTCGCCGACTACCTTGAAGTTGACAGCGCGGGATCCTCTCGCGCTCGCTGCTCGCGACGATTGACTTCGTCGTGGAGCTTCTCAAACCGGCGCATAACGCCGACATAGGCGGGATTGCGGGGCAGAATCGGCCCTTGCCAGTCGTACACCGACAAGAGCGTGTCGGTTGGCTGGCTGAACACGGTGTAAACCTCGACCAGCGCATGTGGGCTGCCATTGTGCGTGACAAAGGTCACGTCTGCTGACACGCTCTCGAAGCCGGCCCAAGCCGGCGACGCGCTGCTCAGCAAGCTCCCTCCCAAGAGCAACGTGGCGCAGCGTTTGATGATCGAAAGTGAGTGGCTCATTGGTTCCACGCTCCCAGCAAGAGGGCAAGGTCGATGTCGTCAACGAGACCATCACCGTTGAGGTCGGCGGCGGGTGAAGATGTCCCCCACGCGCCGAGGAGACGATCCCGATCCGAGGCGCCGACCTGACCGTCGCGGTCGAGGTCCGCGCTCCGGACTTGAACAACTTCGAAGTGCGAGTAGCTGGCCGCCACGGGTTGGATAGTGACCGTTGACAACTCAGCACTTTCCGACGGGGTCGCCGGGCGTGACGGAACGGCTGCGGAGGCTCCGACCGCGACCGCAGCTCCGAGCACCGCGAGAGCGACAAGACCGGCCCTTGTGCCGGTAGAAATTGACCGCATGTATGGTCTCCTCGCGACGGCCTACGCCAACTTGCCGAGACCTTCCCGGACGGAATGGGCGCAGTCCATCACCCCAAAAGCGTTCGCGGGGTGCCGATCCCCTAAATTCTCTTCTGGGAACTTCTCCGAGGGCTGCACCGCGGCCGACCACCTGCCCGGCCGCCCATGAAGGCCGACATCGAGTCGAGTAGGAGCGCTCAGCGCGACCTCGCACCCGTCTTACGTCTTTTCCGCATCAGGCCGGCGCCTCGAGGGACCTAATGCGGCGTCGCCCGGTCAATTCGGAGTGTGCCCCGCGCCGCTCCAAGCGAGAATCGCCCATGTTGTCTTCCCCGCTTCGCACCATCTCCCTTGCACCATCCTTTGTCGCTCTCGTCGCCTTCGGCACCTTCGCTTCCGCCTCCGTCATCACCGTTCCCACCATGAACGGGAGGACCCTCGGCAGCGCCTTGCTCTCGCCCAACGCTCAAGGCATCGAGATCGACTCGATCACGATCCACAAGGGTGTTTCAGGCCAGTTTGGCACCTACTCCAACTTCGACCTTGCCCCGGTCACGATCGCCAACGGCATCGTGCTGTCCAGCGGCAAGGTGAACAACCTCGCTCCGATCCCAGGCGCCTCGCTCCCCGGCTATAACCCTGCCTCGCCGCCGGCCCAGGTGAACAGCCAGATGACCTTCGTCGGCAACGGCGGGACGCCGGAATTCGACGAACACGGACTCGACGAGATCGAGAACTTCTACGCGAGCTTTGACGTCGCGGCGATCCGCGTCGATTTCACGCTCGACGAGGACTCGCAGGTCCAGTTCGACTTCATTTTCGGCTCCGTTGAGTTCCCCTACTGGACCAACCAGTTCACCGATGCCTTCGCCGTCTTCCTTGACGAGCTCGACCCGGGCGCCCAGATCTGCTTTGACGCCAGCGGCGCCCCGATCCAGGTCGGCAGCTCGTTCGCCGGTCTCGAGACGACCGAGGACAAGAACACGGCCTTCTCGAATCCGCACGGCGTGATCCACCACCTCACCACCACGACCGAAGAGCTGCCTGCCGGGCCGCACACGCTCTGGTTCGAGGTCGGTGACGTGAACGACCACATTCTCGACAGCGCGGTGTTCCTCGCAAACCTTCGTACTGGCGTCGGCGACCCTGGCACCGAACCGAGCGATGAGTGCAATGCCGACTTGAACGACGATGGCTGGGTGAACGGCGCCGACCTGGCCATTCTGCTGGGTGATTGGGGCGAAGTATCCGACGACGACCTCGACGGGATCGGCGTGATCAACGGCGCCGACTTGGCGATCATGCTTGGTGCCTGGGGCGAGTGTCCGTAAGCCAGGTGTCGGGCTCGATGGATGGCCCATGCATCATGAAACGAAAGGCGGGTCGCCCAGAACGTGGGCGACCCGCCTTGTTTTCTCAGCACGATGCTGACCCTGCCTCTCTTACGAGCAGGATCCCCATGCACCGAGCAGCACCGCGAGGTCCGCGGCATCCGTCGAGCCATTGCCATCCAAATCCCCCGCCGCTCCGCCCCATGCTCCCAACAGAATTCCCAAGTCACTCGCTCCCACCGCCCCCGAATGATCGAGATCCGCGGCACATGCCGGCGGCAACGTAGACGGCAGCACGCTTGCCCAGGTCTTGCCGACACGAATCTCGTCGGTGAGGAAGCCGCCGTCGTTGAGGATCCGCACGACCGCCGGCATGGTGCCGCCGATCATGTAAGTCGCCTCGGGGAAGGCCGGCTCGAGTTGGCCGACCGTGGGATTCATGTAGAGCCCATAGACGATCGTGCCGTCGAAGTTGTTCGTCACGCGCACGACACACAGTGCTGTCGTGTCCAGTTCGGCCGGCACGTTGGTGTCGACGCCGGCGAAGGCCATGTCGGTCAGGCCATAGAAGCCGGTACCCGGATGGATCCCGACGATCATCCCGTTCGTGAGGGGCCCGATCTGCACACCGCCGCCCTCTCCGAAGCCGAAGGTCGGCTGGAAGAGGAACGAGATGTACACGACGCCATCCTCATCGGTGTACGGAGCGAGCACCCGCGAGTAGATCGAGTACTGGTCGTTGCCGTAGGCAGCCGTCACCGCGCAGTTGCCAGCAGTCACAAGATTGGGCCACGAGAGGCCGGGTGCCCCCACGCCGGTCGGAATCGCCTGGTTCTTGACCCAGGTTCCACTCCAACCACTGCCGCCGTTGGCGCCATGGAGGTTGATGGTCGGGTTGTAGCTGAAGCTGTCGTAGGCGATGAGGTCAGCGGCCATCGCGGTCGCGGACATGGCGACGATCGAGGCGGCCACGAGCGTGGTTGAGAGGAGTCTGGTCATGTCGATTGCTTTCCAGGAGCGTGAACGCGACAACGCCCGCTGGCACAGCGAAGCGGGCTCGGCGTCGCGAGAATCACCTCCAATGGCCCAAAAAGGGACCCTCAGAGGCCCCCCTTAGGAGCAAAGGTGCGTGCCGGACGCCTTCAGATCCAGAAATGGCATGCAGCGCAAGACTCCGAATGCCCCGGGGTGATACGGGATCCCACCCCGCGCCAACGCTCGATCGACATCAGCCCGCGCACCGTGCTCCTGCTGTTCGTCGCACTGTCGGGCGTGTTCACCAGAAAGGGAATCGCCCGACGACCTGGGCCGACCTGAACCGGTCAGCAATTCCCCCACGCACCCAGCAGGATGGCAAGGTCGCCCGCATCGACAAGACCGCTTTGGTCGAGGTCGGCGGCGTTGGCGCCGCGCGTGCCCCAAGCCCCAAGCAGAATCGAAAGGTCAGCGGCATCCACCACGCTGCTGCCGTCCAGGTCGGAGGTGCATGGAACGACCGGTGGCTTGAAGAGCCAGACGCCGCGGAAGGCGCTCGGCGTGTTGACGTCGACCATCGCGGCGACGTTGAAGTATCCGTCGAAGACCGGGTATTGGGCGCTCGCTTCCGGGGCCCACGCCACGCCGTCGCTTTCGCTCGAGGTCCAGCCGTTGATGTAGTTGTAGCCCCCGAAGGTCGTGTAGTACTCCCACGTCGGCTGAAAGGAGCCAAAGAAGCCCAGGGCAGAAAGGACATAGGCGGGCCCGCCGACGGTCTCGACGTCGGACATCTCCGGGGCGAATTCGGTGAAGAGTTCCTGCACCTGTTCCTTGGTCGCCCAGACGTAGCCCGTGATGTCGACGCCGCTGAGGATGCCGCTGCAGGGCGTGACACCATCGAGCGGGCAAAGCGGCTGCACCTGCATCCAGGTCTTGTTCTTGAAGGCCGAGACCTGGAGCCACTCGCGGCCTTGGGTGTCGACGTACCCGGCTGCGACGAGGGACGTGATGGCGAGCGAGATCGGTAGGGTGCAGAGAAGGTTCGGGCGCTTTAGCGACATGGGAGGTGCTCCGGAGGTGGTTTGGCGTGTCCGTTGGCGGAGCGACGTCGCAGGTGCGACGGACAAGGAAGATCCCAGTATGCGGATCTTTCGTCCGTGGTTGGCGCAGGATGGAGCCAGACCTTGTTCGCCCGCGGAGTTTCGCGTCAGCCCTTTTTCTGACCTGACCGGAACCGAAACCATATTCTTCTTGTATAGGAAGAATGATGGCCCGCCCCCCCTCCAGCCCGAAGAAGAAGGGCGACCCCCCCGAAAAGGGGGTCCCGCCGATGCCCGTGGCGACGGCGAACGCCCTCGCGGCTCTCGGGCTCACTCCGCTTGAGGCCGAGGCCTATCGCTTCATCCTCGCCGTCCCCCAAGCCACGGGCTATCGCATCGCCCAGGCCCTCGGGAAGCCCGTCGGCAACGTCTACAAGACGATCGAGGCCCTGGAGGCGAAGGGAGCCATCATGACCAGCGACGATGACGGCACCCGCGTCATCGCCGCGATCCCGGCCGAGGAGTGGATCCGATCGCGCCGCGTTGCCTTTTGACGCGGCATGCGCCGACGCGGCCACGGAACTCGCCGCCTTCGCCGACGCCCCGGAGGGTGATGACGATCGCGTCTACCACCTGATCGACAGCGCGTCGGTCATCGGGCGTGCTCATGCGATGCTCGACCATGCGAGGACCTTCGCGATCCTTTCCGTGACGCCAGCGCTGATCGAGACGCTGGTCGAGCCGCTGCACCGCGCGACGCGACGCGGCATTGCCGTAGCGTGCAAGGTCTTCGAAGCCTGCGAACGGCTCGCTGCCGAGACGAGCATCGAGATGATCATCGATCCGCGCGGTCCGCATGCCCTCGAGAACGCCCCGGGCGATTGGCTCATCCTCTCCGTCGACGGCCGGGCGTCCTTGCAGGCGCTCTTTCACGCCGACAGTCCGCGGAAGCGAACACCCCTCTTGCACCTGGCTACCTACACGACGAACCCGCTTCTGGCGTGGAGCCAGTACAGCGGTCTGAGTTCGGACCTCCTGCTCGCCTCGGTGCGTCGGCGGATCGCCAATGGAGCCGACGCCGCGACGATCGGCCGCGAGCTCGACCGACTGGCCCGCTTCGAATCCTCCGCGTCCGCCGGGAAGCTCGCGCTCGTCCGTCGCTTCCGAAGCTCTCCGCGACGAGCCGGCCCCCGGTGACGCGCGAGCGAATCGTGAGAGGCATGTTGCCCATTCCGCTTTCTTCCGCAGCCATTGCCCCGCACCCAAGAGCTAGGAGTCGTCTGATGTCACCATCATGCTCGTTCAACGGACTTGCTGTCCTTCTCGCATTCGCCTGCGGCCAAGCCGGCGGGTGCGCCAGCGTCCACGCTGCCAACGAGTTCATCGTCACCGGCTTCTTTGCCGATGCCATCGCCCGCTTCGATGCAACGAGCGGCGAACACCTCGGCACCATCGGTCCAAGTACGGGCGTCCCGATCGACGGCCCACTCTGTTCGCGGGTCGGGCCGGACGGCTGGCTCTATGTCGCCAGCGAATCGAGCAACGCCGTGCTTCGGCTGGATGCCTGCAGCGGCGAGTTGCACGATGTCTTCGTCGCTCCCGGAAGCGGCGGACTCAATGGACCGTCAGCCCTTACCTGGCTTCCCGGCGGCGATCTTCTCGTCGCGAGTTTCGAGAGCGACTCGGTCCTCCGCTATGACGGCGCAACCGGCGCATTCCTCTCGACCTTCGTGACCGCGGGTTCGGGCGGACTCAACGGCCCGGACAACGGCACGATCATCGGTCCCGACGGCGACCTGTACGTCCCGAGCTACTGGACGAACCGAATCCTCCGCTACAACGGCACGACGGGGGCCTTCAAGAGCGTCTTCGTCAACGGCATCGGACGCCCGCGCGTGTTGGTCTTCCACGCCGGATTCCTCTATGTGACGAGCGAGACCGCCGACGCTGTGTTGCGCTACAACGGCACCACCGGCCAGGCGATGGGCGCTGCGGTCGCGGCCGGAGCCGGCGGGCTCGACGAACCGATCGGTCTCGCTATCGCCCCCGACGGCCTGAACGCCGGCGACTTCTACGTGAGTTCCGGGACACAGCATTCGATTCGCCGCTTCGACGGCACCACCGGAGCATTCGAGGCCGTCGTCGCGATGCCCGCGAGCGGAAGCGTCACCTCCCCGGTGTTCATCACCTTCCTCAACTGTCCCCCCGAGGCGCCCGGCGACCTCGACGGCAACGGCAGCGTGAACGCGGCCGATCTGGCGCTCCTGCTCGGCGCCTGGGGCGCCACGGGCGGCGACCTCGATGGCAACGGAACCACCGACGCCGCCGACCTCTCGATCCTCCTGGGCGCGTGGAACGCGTGAGGCAGTGATTCACCGCAGACCGGGACTCTCACCGAATCGCGGAATAGAACGGCATCTTGACCACCTTCGCGGCGGCCTTCGTGCTGCCCAGATCGATCTGCACCTCGTTGCCAAGCTCACTCATCGCCGGCGGAACGTAGGCCATCGCGATCGGGTGATCGAGACTCGGGGCGAGGCACCCGCTGGTGACCACGCCGATCTCCTTGTCGCCCTTCCAGACCTTCATGCCCTGTCGCGGGCTGCGGCGCCCGTCGACGTGAAGGCCGACCAGCGTCTTGGTGAGGCCTTCCTTGGCGATCTTCTGCAGGGCTGCCTGGCCGATGAAGCCGCCGATGCGTTCGTCGTCGGCGCCCTTGTCGAGCTTGATGCCGAAGGCCAATCCGGCCGAGAGCG
Organism: Phycisphaerae bacterium; assembly: GCA_016795065.1. Classification (GTDB taxonomy): domain Bacteria; phylum Planctomycetota; class Phycisphaerae; order Phycisphaerales; family SM1A02; genus JAEUIT01. The sequence continues at coordinate 29,947 of JAEUIU010000071.1, read as the reverse complement.
GGTCGGTCTGCTCGTCGATTTCGTGACCGTAGAGCGGCATGCCCGCCTCCATGCGAAGTGAGTCGCGGGCTCCCAAGCCGATCGGCTTGATGACGTTGGCCTGGTCGCCCTTCTCCTTGAGCAGCATGGAGATGGCGATCTTGGCCATCGTCTTCCCGAGGATGATTTCGACGCCGTCCTCGCCGGTGTAGCCGGTGCGGCTGACGATCATCTTCACGATCATCAGGTTCTTCTCAGCGAAGCGGTATCGCTTGAGGGTGGGAATCTCCCGCGACATGGTGGCGACGATGTCCATGACCTTCGGGCCCTGGAAGGCGGCCATCGCCGTCGACTCGGTCTCGTCGTCCATCTTGAAGACGAGGTCCCCCTTCTGCTCGGCGAAATGCTGGAGGAGCTTGGCCCGGTTGGCCGCGTTGCAGACCATCAAGAACTCATCCTCGTCGAAGCAATAGACGAGGATGTCGTCGCGACAGCCGCCCTGCTCGTTGAGGACCAACGAGTAGCGACACATCCCCTTGGTCATGCCGAAGATCTGTCGCGTGCAGACCCGGTCGAGGAACCGGCGGGCGTGGCGGCCGCTGAACCGGATCCGGCCCATGTGGCTCACATCAAAGAAGCCGCCGCTGGTCCGGCACTGCTTGTGCTCCTCGATGATCGAGTTGTAGCGGATCGGCATCGACCAGCCTGCGTACTCGACCATTTGGGCACCATGGTCGAGGTGGAAGGAGTGGAAGGCGGTCTGCTTGAGGGGCGCGGCGGTGGCGGTCGTGGACATCCTCGCAGCGTATCAAACTGGTTGTGGCTGCCGTTGAACGCGGCTATCTTCCGGCCACCCCGTGTCCTCCCCACATGCCGAAACCGTGAATGGCCCTGCCTCGCCAGCGAACGCGCCCCCGCACAAGCCAGCGCACGTGCCGATGCACACGCCCATCGGCAAGGGGCTCGCCGCCCAGGTGACGCCGTTTCTTCTCGCGGCCACCCTGCTGGCCGCTCCGCAGCCGCTCTGGGCTGCGGCGTCGGCACAGGCCGTGACCCCGCAGAACTCGCCCCCGCAAACTGGGCAGGACCGAAGCAAGCTGAGCCCCTCGATCTCTGACCCGAACTTCGCCGACCGGCCCATCTCGGCGGTGAGTATCCGAGGTCTTTCCCGAGTCACGCGGCAGGCCATCGACAACAACATCCGCGTCACCGCCGGCCAGCCCTTCGAGTCGACCGCGATTCGCGAAGACGTTTCGACGCTGTACCGCCTCGGCCAGTTCGCGACCGTGAGCGCCGAGGCCCAACTGCGGGCCGACGGCACCGTCGAAGTCATCTACACCCTCGTCGAGCAGCCGATTATCCAGGAGATCGGTTTCGTCGGGAACAACATCCTCTCCGACCAGGAACTCAAGAAAGTCATCCCGCTCTACGCCGGCGGCCCGCGCGACGACTTTCTGCTGGACCAGTCGATCGTCCGGATGAAGGACCTCTATCGGGCCAAGGGCAACTACCTCGTCGAGGTCACTGTCGACGAGAGCCGCCTGAAGGAAACCGGACTTCTCATCTTTCGCGTGATCGAAGGACCGCGCGTCCGCATCAAGGAGATCGAGTTCGTCGGCAACGGCGCCTTCGACGCGGACAAGCTCTACTCGCAGGTCAAGACCAGGACCTCGATCCCGATCTTCCGCAAGGGCGAGTTGAACGAGGAACAGCTCATCGATGACGTCGCGATCATCGACCGCTTCTACAAGGACATGGGCTTCGTTGACGTCCGCGTCGACCGCCGCGTGCAGCTCTCGCCGGACAGCAAGGAAGCGAAGATCACCTTCCTGATCGAGGAAGGCCGCCGCTACACCCTCCGCAAGGCGATCGTGCGGGCAATGAACGCCGAGGGCGAGACCAAGCTGCGGGTCATGAGCAGCGAGCAGATCGATTCGCTCCTGGTCATCCGGCCGGGCGACTGGTACGCGAAGCTCCTGCTGGACAAGAGCGTCGAGGCGATCAAGGACGCCTATGGGCTCATGGGGTACGTCGACATTGACGTCCAGACCGAATCCGTCCGCGTCGGCGACGAGCCCCAGGTCGATCTGGTCCTCACCGTCCGTGAGGGCCCGCGATCCATCGCCGGGCTCATCCTGATCCAAGGCAACTTCCTCACCAAGGACCCGGTCATTCGCCGCGGCGTGCGCATCCAGCCCGGCCGACCGATTGACGGCCGCGAACTGAAGGACGCTGAAGAGCGGCTCAAGCGGCTCGGCATCTCCAACGACATCCGCATCACCGTGCAGCGCCCGCGCCCCGCCGATGAGGACCCGTTGGGCGAGACCGCCGGCCTCTCCGACGAAGAGGCAGCGGCAGCAGCGGCGGCAAGCGGCGATCCCGAGGTCGCCCAACGGCTCGATCGCCAAATTCGCGACATCCTGGTCGAGTGGAAAGAGAAGAACACCGGCGCCGTCAACTTCGGCGTCGGCATCGGCACCGACTCCGGCGTCTTCGGCGAGATCTCGCTGACCCAACGGAACTTTGACATCGAGGATCCGCCGCTTTCCTTCGACGAATTGATCGCTGGCCGGGCCTTTCGCGGGGCGGGCCAGTACTTCAACATGACCCTCGCTCCCGGCACCGAGGTCAGCACCTTCTCGATCGCCTTCGCCGAGCCGCACCTCTTCGAGACCGACTACGGCCTCAGCACCCGCGGTTACTACCGGTTCCGCTTCTACGAGACCTATCGCGAGGACCGCCTCGCAGGCAACGTCTCGGTCGGCCGCATCGTCGGCGACCTCTGGAACGCGAGCGTCAACGTCGGCGGCAACAACGTCGAACTGACCGACTTCGAGGACGCCACGCCGATCGAGGTCTTCAACGACCGCGGCCCCAACTCCTACTTCTCGACCGGCTTCAGCCTCTCCCGCACCGACACCGACCGTGTCACCCGTCCGACGCGCGGCACCCAGTTCGAGCTGTCGATGAACCAGTTCTTCGACATCGACAGCGAGCGTTCGTGGACCAACGTGCAGGCGGGAGCATCGATCATCTTCACCATCGACGAGGACTACCTCGGACGGAAGTCGACGCTGAAACTCTCCAGCGACGTCGGCTACATCTTCGGCGACGACTCGCCGGTCTACGAGCGTTTCTACCGCGGCGGCCGCAGCTTCCGCGGCTTCGAGTTCCGCACGATCAGCCCCAAGAGCCGCGGCACCATCGCCAACCCGAATCGCGCCAACAAGGAGCCGATCGGCGGCGAGTGGCTCCTCTCGGCCAATGCCCAGTACGAGCACCCGCTGTTCGGCGACATGGTCACCGGCGTCGTCTTCATGGACACCGGCACGATCACCGCCGATCCGGGCATCGACGAGTACCGTGCCTCGGTCGGCCTTGGATTCCGGCTGTACATCCCGCAGCTCGGGCCCGTTCCGCTGGCGTTTGACTTCGCGATTCCGCTTTTGAAGGAAGAGAGCGACAACTCGCAGGTCTTCAGCTTCTCGGCGGAACTTCCCTTCTGACGCGGGTTTGAAGGGCTCGTGGGGCCGGGAGCCCGCCGAGGGCGCATCAGACGGAACTCCACAGCCAAGCTCAACCGCGATCGCGCGCCAACACCCGCAGCGAGCGCATCCCGTACAATCCCCGCCTCCTAGGAGACCACCCCATGTCCAAGCGGTATCTCTCGTCGACTGTTCTTGCGCTGCCTCTTGCCGTCGCCTTCCTGTGGATGGGCAGTGAGGCCCTCGGTCGCCGAAGTTCGCCCGGCCCACTCGCTCCGGACATGGCCGCCGACACCAACATCGCGGTGGTCAACCTTGATCGCCTGCTCGACGGGACCAACGAGACCGCGAAGTGGAAGGTCCACCTGACCGAACTCGAGCGCGGCCTCGAGGAGGAGCGCAAGACCAAGGACGCCGAGCTGAAGCAGCTCGAGGAAGAGATCCGCAAGGAGCCCGACGCGGCGAAGCGCGAGATCCTCACCGATCAGGGCGTCCGCAAGAAGTACCTCGCTGACGAGTGGCTTCGCCTAAAGATGGGCGAGGTCGACCGCGAGCGATCCCTCCGCTGGCAGTCGATCTATCGGTCGATTCGGGACGAGATCAAGGCCGTCGCCGAGGCCAACAACATCGACCTCGTCCTCGTCGACGATTCCATCGCCGACGTGAAGGTCGCCGACAAGCAGAACCAATCCAAGGAGAACCAGGCGCTCGGCCAGATCCTCTCCTCCAAGGTGCTCTACGCCTCGAAGCGCGTCGACATCACCGATCAGGTCATCACCCGCATCAACAACAAGACGAAGTGACCCCAGGCCGCCCCATGATCACACCCACCCATTCCACCCGGCCCGGCACATCCTCGCAGCCACGTCGCGCTGGCTTCTCCACGGGCAGCCTCGCAATCGCTGCCATCGCCCTCGCCGGCGGCCTGATCGCCGGGGCAAGCTTCGCCCCGAACCCGGCGGTGACCTGCACGGTCGACCTGTCGAAACTCTTCTCGCAGAGCAACCTCAACGTCAACCTCAACGTCCGCATCAAGGCGATGAATGACGACCTTGAGGCTCGTGTGAAGGCGATCGAGGACAAGATCAAGCTCAAGCGGGACGAGTTGGAGCTTTTCGCCGAGAACTCCCCGCGATGGGCCGCTGCCCAACAGGAGTTCCAGGAGCTGATCGGCTCGCTGAACGCCGAGAAGAAGTTCGCCCAGGACAAGATGGGCGTCGAGGGGGCAAAGGCAATCGCCGAGATGTATCGAAGCGTTCGCTCGGTGATTGAGGCCTATTCCAAGGCCCAAGGCATCGATTACGTGATGCTCAACGACTCGCTGGCCCGCATTCTTCCGGCCGATCCCGAGAAGACGATGGACCAGATCGCTCAGCGTCGTTTCCTCTACGCCACCGACGCCTACGACATCACCGACGCGATCCTCTTCGAGATGAACAAGACTTACCCGCTCGTGCCGGGAGCGACGCCTCCGACCGGATCAAACGCGACGCCGCCGAGTTCAACGGGCGGGGCCAACGGCGGAACGACCGCCGCTCCCCCAACCGGCGCAAGCGCTCCGGCCAGCTAATGCCAGCGCCCATGCCAGCACCCTCCCTCTCCTTCACCCTCGCTGAGATCGCATCCCGCGTTGGAGGCGAACTCATCGGCGCGGGCTCGGGCGAACGGCTCATCATCGGTCTGCAGACAGTCCAAGAGGCAGGCGAAGGCGACCTGACCTTCATCGGCGACGAGCATCATGCGAAAGCCTGGGCGACGAGCGGCGCGACGGCCGCGGTCGTTTCGCGCTCTCTGGCCGAAACCGTCACCGGTCAATGCGATCCGAACGATCGTCGCGGCGTAATCCTCGTCAAGAACGCGGACAACGCGATGATCACGGTGCTGGAGCTCTTCGCACCAGCCCCGGAACTGCCGCCGATCGGGATCCACCCGACGGCGATCATCGCTGCCGATGCCAGGATCGGCTCCAACGCACGCATCGGACCCAACGTCACCGTGGGCCGCAACGCCCGCATCGGCAACGACGTTTCGCTCTTCGCGGGCGTCGCGATCTACCCCGATGTGGTGATTGGCGACGCGTGCGTCCTCCACGCCCATGTGGTGATCCGCGAGCGGTGCGTTTTAGGGCGGCGCGTCATCCTCCATGGCGGCGTGCAGATCGGCACCGACGGTTTCGGCTATCGGCCATCGCCGGACGGTCGCGGAATACTGAAAGTGCCTCATTTGGGCCACGTCGTTCTGGGCGACGATGTCGAGATCGGCGCCAATTCCTGCGTCGATCGCGGCAAGTTCGGCGCAACCACCATCGGCATGGGCACCAAGATCGACAACCTCGTCCAGATCGGGCACAACTGCAAGATCGGGCGGTGCGTGGTCATTTCCGGCCTTGCAGGCATCGCCGGCTCCACCACGGTGGGTGACGGCGCGATGATCGGCGGCGGTGCCGGCATTGCGGACCACCTCACCTTGGGCAGTCGCGTTCAGGTGGCCGCCCGAAGCGCGGTGATGAACGACATTCCCGATGGAGAGACGTGGGCGGGCTATCCTGCCAAGGAACGTCGTCGGGCCATGCAGGAAGTCATCGTGGCCGCCAAGATGCCCGAGTACATTCGCAACCTGCGCAGCGTCATCACCGAGACGCTGGGCCCCGAGGCGGCCAAGCTCCTTGACCGCTCCAGCGAGAAGCCGTCGACAGCCCGTGATCCGAAGAAGAGCGCCGAGTCCCTTCCGACCTCCACCTCCACCGCCTCACCAAAGGCACCTCCCATCAACGCCCCTCGCGAGTCCTGACGGATGGCCACCCCCCCTTCGACATCCTCTCCCCTTCCAACGCCTCCCGGGGCAGGTTCGGGCGGTGACGCAACACCAGGTCGCTCTGCCGACCCGGCGCAAGGCGAGCCAACCAAGAATGGACCGACCTCGACGAAAAGCCCGTCCGGCTCGCGCGATCGCAATCGGGAGACCTCGCTCGTGTCGCGGCGTCCACCGGAGAAGCCGGGCGAGCTGAGCGCGGCGGCGCGACAGCGAACGCTCGCCCGATCGGTGCGCGTCACGGGCAAGGGCCTCATGACCGGGGCCGACACGATGGTCGAGATTTGCCCCGCCGGCGCCGATGAGGGGATCGTCTTCGAACGGATCGACGTGAACCCGCCGGTTCGCATTCCGGCCATCGTCGACTACTGCGTGAATCGCCCGCGGCGCACGACCATCAAGATGGGCGATGTCGAAATCGAAACGGTCGAGCACTGTCTCTCGGCGGTGACCGGCCTTGGCATCGACAACGCGGTGATTCGTGTCAGCGGCCCGGAGATGCCGCTAGGCGACGGAAGCGCAAAGCCCTTCGTCGACGCCATGCTCGAAGCGGGCACAGTCGCCCAAGATCGACCGCGGAAGACCTTCCGCCTTCGCGAGGCCATCACGGTCAGCGACGAGGACGGTTCGCAGATCAGCGCCCTCCCCACCGATGTCGAGGGCATGTTGGTCGTCTACAACCTCGACTACGGCCGCAACACCCATCGCATCCGCAAGCAGACCTACTCCTTCACCAGCGTCACCGGCGAGTACGCCCGCGACGTCGCTCCGGCCCGGACCTATTCGCTGAAAGAGGAGGCCGAAGAACTCTGGCGCAAGGGACTCTGTAAACATCTCACCCCGCGCGACGTCCTCGTCATCGGCGAGGATGGACCGATCGACAACGCTCTTCGGTTTGACGACGAGCCAGTCCGGCACAAGGTCCTTGACGCCATCGGCGACCTGACCCTGGTCGGCTGTGCGGTGCAGTGCCAGGTGCTCGCGGTTCGCTCCGGACATCATTTGAATCGGCGGCTCGCCCAGAAGATCCGCGAGCAGATGGAGTCGATCGAGGTCCGTCAGACGATGCTCGACGGTCGGGTGATGGACATCAAGTCGATCCAGCGGCTGATGCCGCACCGTTACCCGATGCTTCTGGTCGATCGGGTCATCGAGATGGACGGCGACCGCCGCGCCTTGGGCATCAAGAACGTCTCGATCAACGAGCCCTTCTTCCAAGGGCACTATCCCGGCACCCCCATCATGCCTGGCGTCCTGATCGTCGAGGCGATGGCCCAATTGGGCGGTCTCCTCATGAGTAAGACTCTGGAGCACCAGGGCAAGATCGCCATCCTGCTCAGTCTGGACAACGTCAAGCTTCGGAAGGCGGTCACCCCGGGGGATCAGCTCCTCCTGGAGGCCGAAAACGTCCGCGCCACTGCCCGCAAGGCCGAACTTCGCTGCCGGGCGATGGTCGGCGGCAAGATCGCGGCCGAGGCGGACATCCGCTTCATGATGGTCGATCCCGATCAGGCCTGAACAAGGTCAAGCGTCAAGCCTCACCCGCCTGGGGCATTTAGAGCCGGCGGCTTATCGACCTCCCCACCAGGCTGGAATACCCTTCCGGCCAAGCCGGTTTGTATGATCCCAAGTTCATCCTTGCGCGAGCGTCCACCGATCGGACCGGACCTCGACGCCACGATCCCGCATCACTCAGGTTCGCGCTCGGCATGCCGGACATTCACCCCACCGCCATCGTCGACGCCTCGGCCCAACTCGCGGCGGGTGTTCGCATCGGTCCCTACTGCCTCGTAGGACCCCACGTCACGATCGGCGAAGGCACGGAGCTGCGCGGCCATACGGTCGTCGAGAGCCATACCCGGATCGGTCGGGAGTGCGTCCTCTTCCAGTTCGCCTGCATCGGTGGCACCCCGCAGGACCGAAAGTTCAAGGGCGAGATCACTTGGTGCGAGCTCGGCGACCGCAACCACGTCCGCGAGCACGTCACGATCCACCGCGGCACCGGCAACGGCGGCGGCATGACCCGCATCGGCCATGACAACCTGCTCATGGCCGGCAGCCACGTCGCCCATGACTGTCACCTCGGCGACGGTTGCACCATCGCCAACGAGGTCATGCTCGCCGGGCACGTCCAGATCGAGGACGGCGTGACCATCGCCGGCGGCGCCGGCTTCCATCACTTCGTGACCGTCGGGCGCGGAGCGATGATCAGCGGCATGGCCCGCGTCGAACGGGACGTGCCACCGTACATGGTCTATGGCGGAAGCAAGGAAGGCGTCCGCAAGCTCAACGATGTCTTCCTCCGTCGGCACGGCGCGGCGGATGGGACCGTCGAGTGCCTCTTCACCTGCTATCGCCGAATGTACGGCAGCCGAACCGAACGACTCGGCGTGCCTCGCGAGCAAGCGATGGCCGCCCTACGACTCGAACATGGCCATGTGCCCGAGGTGGTCGAACTCCTCGACTTCGAGCTTCGCACGATGTCCGCCCCGAACTTCCGCTTCCGCGAGCAGTTCCGCCCCGATGACAAGCGGGCCGTCGTGAACCGCACGTCAGGTGCTGCCTCCATCGCCCATTCCTGACCGCCGCGGACCGTGCACGGGTTCGGCAGGCAGCGCCGCCTGATACTCCCTGAGCCGAGCTTCCATCTCGCCCCGGAAGTGCTCCTGGTCCTTCGGCAACCGCTCGATCGACTCGCGCTGGGTCGTCACCGCGTGGGGGAAGTCGCCATTCCTTGCCAGCGCCAAGGCGTAGGTGTCGAGGTAGCTCCAAAGATCGGGGTCGTCCATCGTTCGAGACTGGGCACACGCCCGCTCAGCCGCCCGCAGGGCCACGGCCGGGTCGCGCAGCGAGACCGGCTCGACGTTCAGGAGAAACCACGCTCCGGAGTTGAGGGTCACCGAAGCAACGCGGTCGGCCGCGACGATCTCGCGAATGCTCGCGATGACACTGGCCACCCGCCCGCTCTCGTCTGCGGGCCAGCCAACCTGCTCGATCCGCTCGAGGAGGTTGATCGCGGTCTCGATGGTGTCGCGATGGGCGGGGCCCAGCGCCGCCTCAAGGTTGGCCCAACCTCGCTCGAGAAGCGCTCGTCCTTCGCTGCCCTTCCCGAGTCCGTCAAGGACCAGTCCCAAGTTGGCGTAGGTCCGCCCAACGTGGGGATGACGTTCGCCCAGCACGCGCACCCGCCGATCAAGCGTATCCCGGAGAATCGGTTCGGCCTCGGCGTAGCGCCGCTCCTGCAACAGGAAGCCCGCGAGTTCGCTTCGGGCGAAGAGCGCCGTCGGATGATCCTGCCCCAGGGCCCGCACCGCGTCGTCGGCAACGCTCACCAGGATCCGCTCCGCCTCGGCCCGCTCTCCGACGCCCTGCAGCATCGACGCGAAGTTGACGCTCACGCCGATGGTGTCGCCGTCGGTCGGACCACGCGCCCGACGCATGCCCTCGACGACCTTCCGTTGCATCTTGATCGCCTCGGGAAGGCGACCCTGCCTGACGAAGGTCTGGGCGAGGTTGTTGCGAAGGCCGAGAATCAGGGCCGCGTCGGGATCGCCCTCCCAGTCACCTAACGCTTCGTTCGCCAGACGCTCGGCGTCGTCATAGCGCCCCTCCTGCTGTCGGAGTCCGGCCAGATCGGCCCGGGCCCGCACCGTCTCACGATGCCGTCGCCCGAGGACGCGCTCGCGGATCTCAAGAGCACCGCGCAGGTGGTCACTTGCCCGGTCCAACTCGCCCAGCGAACGGTAAGCGTTCCCGATCGTGCGGCGCAATTGCGATTCGGCGATCGGAAAGCCCTCCAACCGTGTGGCGATCGTGCCGGACGCCTCGTCAAGCACCGCTCGCATCGAGACATCGCGGCCCTGGGCATCGGGCGCTGGCGACTCGAGCATGTCGGAGAGAAAGCCGGTGATGATCTCCGCCTCGCGCCGGGCCTGCACTGCGGCCGCCTCCTGTCGCTCAGCGGTGATCATGCCGTACCCGGTTCCCACGATGCCGACCAGAAGGGCGACGACGATCAGCGTCGCGGCCATCACCACGCCGCGATGACGGCGCACGAACTTACCGACGCGATAGGTCCTACTCGGCGGCGCGGCCCGGACGGCGGCGCCGGAGAGGTATCGGTCGATGTCCTCGGCCAGGGCGCTCGCGCTCTCGTAGCGCCGCTTGCGATCCTTGTCGAGGGCTTTCATCACGATCCAGTCGAGCTCGCCACGCACGATCGCACCGAGCTTGCGCGGCTCGCTGCGACGTCGCGTGGCAATGCCGGCGATGAGCTCGCGCGACTGGCTGAGCCGCGTGCTGGGGGCGGGGGGTTCGACCTCGCGGATGATCCGCTGGAGTTCCGCGTACGCCGCAGCGCGGAGCCGCCGCGAATCGAAGGGCGTGCAGCCGGTCAACAACTCGTAGAGGAGCACGCCCAACGAGTAGACGTCTGTGCGCGTATCGATATCGAGCGATCCCTCCGCCTGCTCGGGACTCATGTATTCCGGCGTACCGATCAGTTGGCGATGCTCGGTGAAGAGGGTCTTTTCGGTGAGCCGGGCGCTCGTCGCCTTGGCAATGCCGAAGTCGATGACCTTCGCGAAGGGTCGTCCATCCTGCATCGAGACGAGCACGTTCGACGGCTTGAGGTCGCGGTGGATGACCCCCTTCTGGTGGGCGTGCTGGACCGCGAGGCAGACCTGCTCCATGAGTTCCAATCGTTCCGGAACCGAAAGACTGTTGGTGTCGCAATACTGGGTGATGGCGTCGCCCTGGCAGAGCTCCATCACGAAGTAGGGTCGCCCCGTCCGCGTGGCGCCGGCATCAAGCACCTTGGCGATGTGCGGATGGTCCATCAGAGCCAGGGCCTGTCGCTCCTGCTCGAAGCGGGCGACGACCTGCCGCGTGTCCATGCCGAGCTTGATGATCTTGAGGGCCACGCGCCGACGGACCGGCCGCTCCTGCTCGGCCATGAAGACGACGCCGAACCCGCCCTCGCCGATCCGCTGCAGGAGTTTGTAGGGACCGATGACCGTCCCCGGGCCCTCGGCAAGCTCTTCCGGCTGGGTGAACGATCCCGGGCTGGCTGCCGCGAGCGGTGCGATGTTGGCCGTTCCGCCGCCGGTCGGCGAGTCCATGAACGCGCCGCCCACCTCGTCCTCGCACGCGGCCAAGAGGGCCATCACCCGGACGCGAGCGAGTTCGTCATCGCCGCACGCGGCTGTCACGTACGCGACCCGCTCGGAGCGGGGACGTTCCGTCGCCTCGACGAAGATCCGCTTCACCGCGTCATGGCGGTCGTCCCTTCCTGCCTCCCCGCGACGGGACCCGGGCATCGGCTGGTCATCGGCGGCATTTACGTCGGCTCGCTTTCCTCTTCGTCCTGACGAAGCGCATCGAGGAGCCACGCACGGGCGAAGGCCCACTCTCGCATAACAGTTCGTTCAGAACACCCTAACGCCTCGGCCGTCTCGATCACCGAGAGCCCCGCGAAGAAGCGGAGCCGGACGACCTGGGCGGCACTGGCGTCGACCTCCTCCAAGCGGGTCAGCGCAGCGTCGAGTGACAGGATTCCCTCGGAATCCTCGCTCACAACCAAATCCGAGAGCGACGTCATCGCCCGGCGGGCATCCATTGCCCGGCGCCGCGCGCCTTTCGAACGGGCGTGGTCAACCAGAATCCGGCGCATCGCCTGGGCGGCCGCGTTGAAGAAGTGGACACGGTCGTTCCAGCGGAGGTTCGGATCTCCGACCAGCTTGAGGTAGGCCTCGCTCACCAAGGCGGTCGGGGCGAGGGTGTGGTCGCGCCGTTCGCTGGACATCTTCAGGCCGGCCAACGCCCGCAGATGGTCGTAGACCAGCGGAAGGAGCTCGGCGGCCGCCTTGCGATCGCCCTGCCCTGCGGCATGCAGCATCACGGTGACCTGATCCGCCCCGGAAGCGGGAGGCAGGTTGGGACTCAGGTCGGGGTTGGAGGTCCCCATGGGCGCAGGGATCGCGCTCTCCTGTTTCGGTTGCCCCTCGCCGGGGACCGATGCCGAACTCGGTGGGTGTGCCATCGGCCGTGGAGTGTACGGTCCTCCTTGAGGTGTTTGCCCCGAGAGGATCGGGCGGTCGCACGAGCCCTTCACGCTTCGACGCGACGTCCGGCCCGAAGTCAACCCCGCAGGTCCGACTCAACTCCCATTCCGCGCAGCCCGATAAAGCATCCCGGATCGCCGTAGGATCTCCACACCCTCCGTCGCGACAACGGCGGTCCGCTCTCAGGAACACCCATGCGCATTCTCCTCGATGACCGCGAGACGGGCATTGCCGCGAAGACGATCGGCGAGGCCGTTGCCAGCGCGGCGACCATGGCCGAACGCGACGGACGACAGGTCGTGGACGTCTATGTCGACGGTGAGGAATGGACCGAGGATCAGCTTTCCAGCCCAGACCGGCTTCGCCAACCGGCCGAGGAGGTCCGCGTCACCAGCATCCGCCCAGCCGAACTGGTTCGCGAGACGTTCGTCCATGCCGCGTCCGCACTGCTGGAGGCCGAACAAATGCAGCGCAGTGCCGCCAAGCTCATGCGGGCCGACCAAGCAAAGGATGGGCTCGACGTTCTCATGCAGGCCCTCAGCGTCTGGGTCAATATCCACAAGGCCACGGTGCAGGGCATCCAGTTCGCTCGCATCGACCCACGAACTATCACCACCCCGGACGGCACCTTCGAGGAGGCCGCAGGTGACCTCAATCGCAAGCTCATCAGCCTGCGTGACGCCATGCAGGGCGGCGACACGGTCGCGGTGTGCGATTGCCTTCTGTACGAGTTCCCTGCGACGACCAAACGATGGGCGAGTATGTTGGCCGAGCTGGCCCGCCGCGCTGATGCGATGCTGAAGGACGGATGACCATTCCACCCTCGACCCCGCGGCCCTTCCGTCCAGCCGATCGCCATGGCAGGACTGACCCCACCGAACACCTGACAGAGGACGCTTCCATGCCAGGCACCCGAGGCGCAACGAACAGCGTGCAGCAACTCATGGAACGAGCCCAGGCCGCCCTCCACCGCAACCAGTGGTTCGAGGCCGAACGTCTCGCTTACAGGTCGCTGGAGATGGCCCGCGCCGCCCGTGACTTCTCGCTCATGGCCCGCATCGCCCTTCCGCTCCAGGAAGCCCGGCGACAACGCATCCAACTCGCTTTCGACAGCGACAATTTCCGCATCGTCGACGAGTCCTTCGGCGAGGACGTTCGCGTCGACCCGGGTTGCTATCTCGTTCAGCCGCCCTTGGTCGGCGCCGATTCTCGTCGCCTTCGGCTGGCCGCCTTCGATCAGGAAGTGCCCGCTGCGGTTCTCTGTCGCGAGCCGCTGACCAAGCTCAAGCTCTGTCCGATCGTGACCATCGGTCAGGTGACGATTCGCACCAAGATCGATCCGCCGAAGCATTGGGATCGCCCGACGCTGGACTGGTTCATGGCCGCGCTCGAGGCCCTTGGCGACGCCGCGATCGAGACCCTCGACCGCAACGCCGATCCGATTCGCCTCGTCGATGCGATCCTCGCCCGGCTCGACGCCCTGCCCGACCACGAGAAGCTCCACCAGGAACTCGCACACGCATGCCGCGAGGCGGCCCGGGCCATCGCGGAAGGACGCATCAGTGCTCAGATCGAAACCACCGGCCCCGAACTCGACGAGATCGAGGAAGAGGACGCCGCCGCGTCTGGCGAGTCTGAGTAAGCAAAGGGTGCGGTGTGGCGTCTATCGCCAGCCAAGCCCCGTTGGCAACGCATTCAAGTTCCGGCAACCGTCGCGGGTGACGATCACCATGTCCTCGACGCGCACGCCGCCGATAGCCTTGCAGTAGAGGCCCGGTTCGATCGTCAGGGCGTCGCTTTCGACAAGCGGCAGGCCCTTGAAGTCAAGGAGCGGCGGTTCGTGGACGTCGAGACCGATGCCATGGCCGGTGCCATGGGTCATGCCGCACCAAGAGTCCGGGGCATCGGCCGGCGGTTGGCCGTGGGCATACCCGCGGCGCGAAAGTTCCTCAAGCGTTGCCCGGTGGACGACCTCACCGGAGATCCCGGGCCGCACCGCCCGCTCCGCTGCGGCCGTCGCGGCCACGACCGCCTCGTGCATGCGGGCGAGTTCCCCGGGCACCTCGCCGTGGACGACGGTGCGGGTGCAGTCGCCGTTGAAGAGAGTCGTCCGGTTCCGCGGGAAGATGTCGATGATCACCGGCTCGCCGGTGCGAAGTTCGCCGTGGCCGTGATCATGACAGTCCGCGCCGACCGGTCCGCCCGCCACGATCGACTGCGGGTTCTCATAGCCCAATCCGAGCAGGAAGACGTCGATGGCGGTCATCACCCGCTCCGAGGTGAGGGTCGACCCGTCATGCTCGAGAACGCCGTCGGCACGGGCGGTCGCGTTGGCGACCAGTTCGCAGGCCATCCGCATCGCCTGTTCCGTCGCCGCCTGGGCCTCAGCGAGCCACGCCACCTCCTGCTCGTCCTTCGAGCGGCGTTCACTCACTCCGAAATCGGCGTCATAGCGCACCGCGATGCCGACATGGCGAATGTGCTCGGCATAGATCAGGGGCAATGTGCGGTCACCGATCGCCTCGGTGACGCCAGCCCGGCGCAGGCACTCGGCGAGGGCCTGGGCCGTCGCCGTCTCACGATCGCCGGAAAGCCCGCCGGCAGGTTCGAAGTCGCGCGGGCAGGCGACGTTGGTCGCCCGAGCATGACGCTTCGCCCGTTCCATTTCGATATCCCGAAGAATGAGCGTGCGAACGCCGTCGACCTCGACGATCGCCGTCGGGTCACCGACGACGAAGCGAATGGATCGGTAAAGCGAACGGTTGCCGGCCGGAATGCCGGCCATGACGCGAGCGGTGCGAGGCATGCGCGGATGGTAACGGATGGCGCACGTCGCCCCCCCCTCTGTCGGCTGCGCCGACATCTCCCCCGCCGCATGCGCGTCGGGAGAGAGCGGCGTTCGCTCTCCCCCAGCTTCGCTGAGGGAGATGTCGGCGCAGCCGACAGAGGGGGCCCGACACCTAGCTCGTCAGGCACCGCACCACCAGCGCCGTCATGTCGTCGGGCTGCGCGGTGCCGGTGGTGAAGGCGTAGACCTCGGAGCGAACGGCGTCGATGATCTCGCCCGATGACCGTTGGCTCGCTGCCAGCAGCGCCGCCGCGAGTCGCTCGTGCCCAAACTGCTCGCCCTCACGGTTCGCCCATTCGAAGAAACCGTCCGAGACGACCATGAGGATGTCGCCCGGATCCAGCGTGAGCCGCGTGCCTGGCTCGCTGTCGAGGTCGTCGACCACACCGAGCGGAAGGCCGTGGGTCGGCGTCTCGACCACTCGATGCTCGCTGGCTCGGTAAACGAGAATCGGGCCGTGCGCCGCCGAGAGGATGGAGAGTTTTCGTGACGCCGGATCGAGCACACCGGCGAAGAAGGTGACGAACTGGCCGCTGCGGGCATCGCCGTGGACGAGCCGGTTCAGCCGTTCGACGAGCGGCTCGATCGGCCCGCTTTCGACCAACGTCGCTCGCGCGTACGCCCGGCAGACCGCGGCCATCAGCGACGGCCCGATGCCGTGCCCGGTGACGTCGGCCACGACCAGTACGATCTCACCGCGGGGCGTCTCCATCCAGTCGTAGAAATCGCCGCCGGTCTCATCCGCCGCCTCGCTCCAGCCGGCGATGTCGAAGCCGCTGATGTTGGGCGACTCCTGCGGCAGGAGCCCGCGTTGGATGTCCCGGGCGATGTTCAGTTTCGCCGTGATCCGCTCCTTCTCGGCGGTCAGCTCGGTCAGGGCGACGAGGTGCCCAACGAGCCGTCGGCGAAGGTCGAGGATCGCGGCGGCGAGGGTGCGGGTTTCGTCGCTCTGGGCCTTCACCACCCGCTCGAAGCGTTCGATCGACTGGGCATCGTCCTGAAAGTTGTCGTCGCTGAAGCTCCGCACGGCTGAGGCGAGCTCGACGATCGGGCGAGCAACACGCCGTCCGATCCAGAGCGCCCCGAGCGACACTGGAATCAACACCGCGATGGTGATGCCGGCCTGCCAAAGGAGGTTTGCTCGGACGATCGCCCGCAGGTCATCGAGCGGGACATCGGCGCCGATGACCACGAGCCCATGGGCGGTGCTCACTGGCCGGAAGATCGAGCGGAAGCTCCCATACTCGTCGGTGTATTCGGCGAAGCGTGTCGCCCCATCGCCCAGCGACAGGAGAAGTTCCGGCGGCGGCTGCTCGTAGATCCTCATCACCATCGGCGTCTCGCCCTTCTCCCGCTCCTCTTTCGATTGGCTGCTAAGCTCGACGTAGACGAGGCCACCGCTGCTCGCGTTGGGCCGCACGCAGGTGTAGAGGTAGGTCACGCCGGCCTCGTCGGCCACCGCGGTTAGCCGAGCCGTCTGCGCGACACACTCCGCCGCGTCCATGGCATTGCCGAGCGCCCGGGCATGCGCGTCCGCGGCAACAAGAGCATCGGCGCCGGCCGCCACCGCCCGCAGCTTCGCGTCCACGCCGCGCATGGCCGCCGCCGTTTCGGCAGAAGCGGCGAACGCCGCCAGGACGAGGGCCACGACGAGCGGGGCGGTGACCGCGAGCGCGACAATCCGGCGGGCAATGCCCGATCGCGACTCCGAGACACCCGTCACGCCGTTTGCCATGTGGGCCTTGTATCAGGTGCCGGTCCGACCGTCGTCTTCACCGTGCAACAGCCGCTACGCTTCGGGTGTGCTGCGTCCGTGCCTCTCGTGCGGCTATCGAAGCGAGCCCCGTGACGGGGGCTGCTGTCCCGAGTGCGGAGCGCCGTCGCTCCCCCCGTCTTGGGTCGTGATCGAGCTGAACATCTCGCGGACGGCCAAGATCTGGCTGATGGGCCTCATCATCGTCGGCCTCGCCGGCCCCCTCCTCATGGTCGCTGTCGGCATCCTGTTCGGGGCCAACACGGTTGGCGTCGGCTGCCTCGGGTTCTTCCCGATCCTCTTCGTGCCGTCGCTGCTGCGCTCCCTCTTCTCCCGGAACGCGATGGGAACCTACGTAATCACCGACGAGGCGATCGAACTGCGCGGCGCCCACGGAGCAACCATCTATCGCGCCGCCGACGGCTGGACGGTGAGTCGCCTCCGCCGCGACCGCGGTTCGGCCACCCTTTGGATGCTCGAGATCCGCCAGTCGACCGGCAACCCACCCAGCCAGTTTGAGATTCCGATCGACAGCCGCCTGGACACCCCCGAGCTTGTCGAGGCCGCAGCCCGCCGGGCTCTTTCACGACAGGCTTCCGGAGGAGCTTCGGGGGATTCCGCTTGCCCGACGGCGTCGCCGCCATGACACTCCGCACGTGCTCCGACCTTGCCCGGAATGCGGCTACCGATCCGACATCGAGCGGAACGACGTCTGCCCCGAATGCGGGGAGAAGTTGCCGCCCAAGGAATGGGCGGTGATCTGGACCGAGGTATCGCCCTGGATGTGGCATGGTCCCATGGCGGTCATGGTCATCGGGATCGCTTGGGTCGCCGCCGCCTACTTCCTTCGGACGCGCGGCGTTTCGATCGGCTATCCGCCGGCGGCGCCCTTTTTCTTCGCCGCGCCCATGGCCATCGCCCGGCTCTTCGGCGCCCGATTCACCAACGTCTGGCAAATCCGCGAGGCGGACCTTCTCCACCGCATGCCCGTGGGGAAGGAGCAGGTCTACCGTCGGCTCGACGGATGGCGGGTGAGCGAACTCACCAAGAGCCTCACCCGCAAGAACCACTCGCTCCTTCTCTTTCGCAAGATCACCCCCGGCGATCGGGATCGCTACGAACTTCAGATCGATGATCGCGTCAACGATGCCGCAGCGATCTTCGCCAGCGCACAGCGGGCTTTTGCGTCACCTGCCGGCGAAAGCCCCAACGAGACGCCTAACGAGACGCCAGCCCCGCGGGTCAGGTCCGGGTGAGCTTGCGGTACTTGAGCCGATGCGGCGTGAGGTCCTCGCCCATCCGCTTCTGGCGGTCCTCCTCGTACTCGGTGAAGTTGCCGTTGTAGAAGAAGACCTGCGAATCGCCCTCGAAGGCGAGGATGTGCGTGCAGAGCCGGTCGAGGAACCAGCGGTCGTGGCTAATGCAGACGACGCAGCCGGCGAAGTTCTCGATCGCCTCCTCGAGAGCCCGCATGGTGTTGACGTCGATGTCGTTGGTGGGCTCATCGAGGAGGATGACGTTTGCACCCGACTTCAGCATGCGGGCCAGGTGCACGCGGTTGCGCTCGCCGCCCGAGAGCGAATCGACGAGCTTCTGCTGGTCGGAACCAGTGAAGCCGAAGCGCGAGACGAAGGCCCGGCTGTTCACCTTCACCTCGCCGAGCCGCAATTCCTCGTCGCCGTCACTGATCGCCTCCCAGACGTTCTTGCCGGTCGGCAGCGAATCGCGTCCCTGCTCCACGTAACTCATCACCACCGTCTCGCCGACGCGAAGTTCGCCCGAGTCGGGTGTCTCCTTCCCGGTGATCATGCGGAAGAGCGTGGTCTTTCCGGCGCCGTTGGGGCCGATGATGCCGACGATCGCGTTGGGCGGAATCGAGAAATTCACGCTGTCCAGAAGCACGCGATCGCCATAACACTTCGTTAGTCCCTTGGCCTCGATGACGAGGTTGCCGAGGCGCGGTCCCGGCGGGATGTAGATCTCGATCTCCTTCGCCCGCTTCTCGCCCGACTCCGACAGCATCCGGTCGTAGGCGGAGATGCGGGCCTTGCTCTTGGACTGCCGGCCCTTGGGATTCTGTCGGATCCAGTCGAGCTCGCGGGCCAGCGTCTTCTGCCGCACGCTCTCCTGCTTCTCCTCGACCTGGAGACGTTTCCGCTTCTGGTCGAGCCAGCCGGAGTAGTTGCCCTTGTACGGAATGCCCTCGCCGCGATCGAGTTCGAGGATCCATCCCGCAACGTTGTCGAGGAAATAGCGATCGTGCGTCACCGCGATGACCGTGCCCTCGTACTTCTGAAGATGCGTCTCAAGCCAGGCGACGCTTTCGGCATCGAGGTGGTTGGTCGGTTCGTCGAGCAGAAGAATGTCCGGCGTGCGAAGAAGGAGCCGGCAGAGGGCGACTCGACGGCGCTCGCCGCCCGAGCAAAGGTTCAGCGGCTGCTCCGACGGCGGGCAGCGCAGGGCGTCCATCGCCATTTCGAGACGGCTGTCGACGTCCCAGGCCCCGATCCGATCGAGCTTCTCCTGAAGTTCACCGCTGCGGTTGAGCAGCCGCTCCATCTCGTCGGGGGTGATGTCGCTTCCTAACTTCTCGTTCACCCTGTCGTACTCGGCCAGCAGGTCGTAGACCTCTTGGGCCCCCTCGCGCACGACTTCGATCACCGTGCGGGTCTCGTTCAGGAGCGGCTCCTGCTCGAGGTAGCCGATCGAATACCCCTGGGCCGCCCAGACCTTGCCGTCGAAGTTGGCATCGACGCCGGCCATGATCTTCAGGAGCGTCGACTTGCCGCTACCGTTGAGACCCAGGACGCCGATCTTGGCGCCGAAGTAGTAGGAGAGGCTGATGTCCTTGAGAATGACCTTGCGGTCGATCGTCTTCGAGACGCCGAGCATCGAGTAGATGACGCGCGTGGTGTCGGTGTTGGCGGGTGCGGCCATTGGGGGGAGGGCTCCGAATCGGGGAGGCCGATGGTAGCGGAACCCCGGCGGTGCGGGAGGCTTGCGGCGGCGAGACGAAGCGCTGACACTCCACACATGCGGCTGGGCTATGTGGGCATCCGAAACTATCGGGGCATCGGTCAGCTTGAGCTGCCGATCGATCCCGTCACCACCCTGATCGGCGAGAACGCCTACGGCAAGTCGAACCTGCTCGACGCCCTTTTGGCCTGCCTGGGCGCCGGTGCCGCCGACGGCACCTTTGCCTTCACCGCAGAGGATCTCGGCGCCCGGCCTGACGCCCCTGTCGAGATCGAACTCGGTTTCCGCGAGACGCCTGACGACGAATGGTGCGTCGATCCGGAATGCGAACTCCTGCGGTCCTACGTCTACCAAGGCGTCCGCGGCGATCGCCGCATCAGTTTTCGGGTGCGGGCCGAGCCCGCGCGTCACGGCGGCGCGGACGAGTCCACGCCTCTTCCAACCTCCATTGCCTTTCTCGACCGGACCGGAAACACGATCGGGCCGGTGCCGAGCGGCGAGGTGGTCAGCCTGCTCCGTGCCCGCTGTCCCTTCATCCTGTTGAAGGCGGATCGATACTTCACCCGGCCCTCGCGTTCGCCGCGCGAGCCGACCAGGCCGCTCTCGATCGAGGAGCGCCTCGCCGCCGAAATCAGCGAGGCATACCAGTCTTTGATGAGCCCCCACGACCCGCAGCACGAGGCGACGGTGCACGGCGGGATTGACGCCGCGAAGGCCTATGTCGAGCGCTTCGGCGGCGACCGACTGCGCGAACGAGTGCGACACTTCCTGCCCGAACTCCCCCACTCCCCGACCGGCACCGGCGTCAGCCTGGCGGCCCGCAGCATGGCCCTCATGCTGGTCATCGGAGCGCTCCTCGACGCCCGAGCGGTGCGGACCTTCGGGCCCCGTTCGCTGCCGATTCTCGCCATCGAGGACGCCGAAGCGAACCTCCACCCGGTGCTGCTTGCCGCGGTGGCCTCGATCATCGCTGCGATTCCGGCACAGAAGCTCATCACCACCAATTCCGGCGAGCTCATTTCGATGCTCCCCCTGCCGTCGATCCGAAGGCTGGTGCGGACAGACGGTCACACCACCGTTCACCGACTGGAGCGCACAACGCTCAGCAACGACGAGTTGCGACGCGTTGGCTTTCACGTCAAGGCCAACCGCGGCGGCGCGTTCTTCGCCCGGGCGTGGCTCCTGGTCGAGGGCGAGACGGAGTTCTGGCTCCTTCCCCAGTTGGCCGAACTGTTAGGCGTCGATCTTCCGCTGGAGGGAATCCGGATCATGGAGTTCGCTCAGTGCGGCGTCGAGCCGCTGGTCAAGCTCGCCGACGATCTGGGGATCGGCTGGCACCTGCTCGTCGATGGAGACAATGCCGGCCGCGGCTACCTCACCGTCGCCGAGGGTGTCCTTCGCGGGCGGGGCGCCGGCGAACACCTGACCCGGATCCAGGAGCGCGATATCGAACATTGCCTCTGGAACGCGGGCTACGCCGACGTCTACCGTAACGCCGTCCGTTCTGCTTCACCGCGGCGGGCTGGTCGGGTCCAGAGGATCGAGAACCCGACACCGACGATCGAGCGGGCCCTCCGCGCCCGCACCAAGCCCGGCATGGCCGTCGAGGTCGCCGAGGCGGCGGCGCATCGCGGCGCCGCTGGCGTCCCCGAGCCGATACGAGCCGCGATTGAGGCGTGCGTCCGCATCGCCCGAAGCAGCGGCCCGGGACCGGTGCGCTAAGTCGCGGAAGGCGCCCCCGCCCGGTCGCCTCAGTTCCAACCTGCCAGGAGCAGGCTCAGGTCCGCACCATCAACCGACCCGCTGCCGTCGAAGTCACCCTCGGCGGGAGAGTTCGCGGCGTTCCCCCAGCGACCTAACAGTTCGGCCAAGTCGCGCGACCCGACGATCGCGTCGCCGGTCAGGTCGCAATAGCGGCCAAGAAACGCCGCACGATCCAAATCGTCCACCGTTGCGTTGCCGTCGAAGTCGAAGATCTCACAGCCAGGGAGAAAAGCACTGCCCTGGCAGAGGACCATGTCGGCGTAGTCGTCCGCGCCGAGGTCGCCGTCTCCCTTCGTGTCGCCGAGTCGGGCGGGAGGGTAGAGCGTCCAGGTGCGATTCGCGCCGTAGCCAATGAGCGTGCGCGTGCCGCCGTCGTTGGGCCATCGGCACTCCACGGAACCAGCGGTCAGGGCGCTTCCCAACCCGACATGAAGGGTCACCGCCGACTGTGACTTGTAGCCGCTTCCGCACTCGACCTGTCGCCACGCGGCGCCACTCGAATAGGTCGCCTTGATCTGGAGTCCGATCGCCTGACGGTCCGTGCCGAGCCCGACCGGCTGAAACTTGACCCAGCGCCGGCCCGGAATCAGGTTGGCCTGGTTGATGAAGAGGCGGATGTTCTCGTTCCGCTGCTGAAGGAACAGGTCCAAATCGCCGTCGGCATCGACGTCGCCTACGACATGACAGTATCCCTCGCCCAAGGTCGCCAGACCGGCACTCTGGGAGCTATCGATGAACGGCCATGGGCCAGAACGCTCGAAGAAGAAGTTCTTGATTGGATCGCTTGTTGTGAAGTAGAGATCCGTGTCGCCGTCGTTATCGGCGTCGAAGGCGATCCCGCCCCAGCAGGTCGAGAGACCCGAAACTCCCGACGCCCCGACGACGTTGGTGAAAGTGGCCCCGGAAGCGGATCGCAACAAGATGTTTCCGGTGCCGATGTTGGCGAGGAAGAGGTCCGGAACAAGATCGTCGGTGAAGTCCGCGAAGCAGATGCCCATCGCGTCCATGACCACATTGGCCCCGGAACTGATGTCCTCGACGAACGTCCCGCGGCCGGAGTTTCTAAACAGACGATTGGAGCTGAAGCCCGGAAAGCCCTTGTCGTTGGCAACGTACATGTCAAGGTCGCCATCGAGATCCAAGTCGCACCATGAACTCTGAAACGTTAAGAATGGATCGTCTACACCAAGAGCAGGCGCTACATCCATGAAACTGCCGTCCCCGAGGTTTCGGTAGAGACGGTTGCGGACCAGTGCCCCCATCTGAGTCCGATTCGAAACGAGAACGTCAATCCAGCCGTCGGCGTCATAGTCCGCCCAGGCGACGCCGCTCCCTGCCGAAACGCCGGCGGTGATGATGCCCGCCTCCACCGTGACATCGGTGAAGTGCAACCCTCCGTCGTTGCGAAAGAGGACCGGTCCGGTCAGCCAGCACGTCACGAACAAGTCAAGGTCACCATCGGCGTCGTAGTCAGCCGCGGCCATTCCGGACGGCTTGGTCGGCGAGCCAAAGCCGCTCTGCTCAGTCCTGTCGAGGAAGGTCCCTGACCCGCTGTTCTCGAAGAGGGCCATCGTCTTCCGATCAGAACCGCTGCAGACGAAATCGAGGTCGCCGTCACCGTCGGCGTCGAACAGTGCCATCCCACAGCCGTACTGCCCTGGCCCGCCGAAAGCCCCCTGTGTCACCACATAGCTCAGGCCTCGAGCCCGAGCTTCCTCGGTGAACGTCGCGTCAGCCCACATCGATGACGACGCGAACATTATCGTCACGACACCGGCAAGCACGCCATGCACCTGCAAGCACATACGCATGTCGCCAAGGTATGCCGCCCGCGCTGAGATTCAATGCAACCATCAGAAATTCGAGCGATTTGGCCGATCGCTGTCGCCTCGCGGCCGGAATGACCTCAAGGCAGCATCGGGAAGGCGACGTTCCTTGCCTCCAGCGCCTCTTTCACGCGACACACGAGTTCGTCCTTGGCCGCACCGACCTCGCCCGTCGCCGTCCAGATGCGCACCTGCCACTGAATCCCGTTGTGCATGAGGTCGACCAATGCCACCTCCACCGGTTCTCCGTGCAGTCGCTGGGGAACGGAATCGGCCGCTTCCAGCATCACACGACGCGTCTCCTCGATCGGCGTGCCGAAGACCGTCCGCACGTTCACGTCAACGCGTCGCTTCGCATGATGCGAGCCGTTCTCGATCGTGGCGCCGATGATCGCCGAGTTCGGAACGATGAGTCGTCGGTTGTCGGCCGTATCGATTTTCGTATGGAAGAGATCGATATCGTCAACTCGCCCCGTTTGGCCGGCAACGGAAATGCCGTCACCCACACGGAACGGACGGAGAACCAGCAGCATGATGCCCGCGGCCAGATTCGACAGGCTTCCTTGCATGGCCAGGCCGACAGCCAGACCGGCGGCACCGATGACGGCGGTGACGGCCGCGATGTTGATGCCGAAGATCGAGAGGCAGGCGACCACGCCGAGGATGAGGATCGCCCAGCGGACGGAGTTGCCGGCGAAGCTCGCCAGCGTCGCATCGGCGCGAGCCCGCTGAATGAATCGATAGAGCGAGCGCCTTGCCCAGGTGGCGACCACCCAGGCCAGGAACATGATCAAGACGACGCCAAGAATGCGACCGCCCCAATCGAAGCCGGCGATGATCAGGTATTCGAGGGCCTTGGCCGAGGAGCTGGCTGCGGAGTTGGCTGCGGCGCCTCCAGAGGTCGTGGCGAGGACGATGGGGGCCAAGGAGTGGTCGATCATGTGGTTCGCGGGGAAGAGCCGGGGCGCGGCGGGGTGAACGCCCGCGCGGATGAGACGACGAGTTCGCAGGTGATCCGAGCGGGTCGGGATTATCCTCTCCGCCGCGAGCATTGTCATCCGCGCCGAAACATGGCTCGGCCCTGAAACTGCCGCGGCCTCTCGCCCCTGTCCCCCGAACATGCCGCACAAGCACCTCACTATCGGCGAGCGCCTCAAGCGAGACCTTGATGGAACCCATTCGCTCGTCGTCATTGAGACCGATGACGAGGCCGACCTGCGCGACCAGCTCTTCATGGCTGTGCCGGAGAATGTCGCCTATCACCGCTGGACCGCCGTTCAGGGTCTCGGCGATGCCCGTTTCGCGGCGCAAGCCTTCGCTGACACCGAGCACCCGGCCGCAGCGCTGGCGTGGATCACGCTGAAGGCCCCGGCCGCGAGGGCGCTGTGGGTGTTCTACGACCTCTGCCCCCATCTCTCGGATGCCCGCACGCTGCGGGCCCTCAAGGAAGCAGTCATGCGCGTGCGGGGTGTCTTCGGCTCCATTGTGCTCGTCGAGCGATCGGCGACCCTACCGGCCGATCTCGAGCCCGAGGTCCATCGCATCAGGAATCCGATTCCGACCGAGAAGGAGCTTGAGCACATCGTGAAGGCCGCGGTGCGCGACGTGGGCAAGACCAGGAAGATCCAGGCCTCGATCCGGCGTTCCACGCTCAACGCGATCATCCGTAGCCTGCGTGGGCTCTCCCGGCGACAGGCGTCAAGAGTGATCGCCCTGTCGGCAGCCGAAGACGATCGTTTTGATGACGCCGATCTCGAGCGCGTCCTGCTTCACAAGCGAAACGCCTGCTCGGATCTCGGGGGCGTTCTGGAGTTCGTGCAGGCCCCAGTCTCGATGGACCAGATCGGCGGGCTCGGTCGGCTCAAGGCGTGGCTCGCCGATCGGCACATGGGCATGAGCGACGAGGCGTCGCGCTACGGGCTGACCCCGCCGCGCGGCATGCTCCTTCTCGGCGTGCAGGGGGCGGGAAAGAGCCTCGCCGCGAAGGCCGTCGCAACGGCGTGGCAGGTGCCGCTCTTGCGCCTTGATGCGAGTGCCCTGTTCGACAAGTTCGTCGGCGAGAGCGAGCGCAAGCTGCGCGAATCGTTAGCCCAGGCCGATCGCATGGCCCCAGCGGTCCTGTGGATCGACGAGATCGAAAAGGGCTTCGCGAGCGCCAGCGCCGTCTCGAGCGATGGTGGCCTTTCGCGGCGGATGTTCGGCACGCTTCTCACTTGGATGCAGGAGCGGACGGCCCCGACCTTTTTGGCGGCGACCGCCAACGACATCTCGGCGCTGCCACCGGAACTCCTCCGCAAGGGACGCTTCGACGAGGTCTTCTTCGTGGACCTCCCGAGTCCGGCCGTGCGAAAGGCGATCCTCGAAATCCACCTCACGCGACGAAAGCGCTCAGCGGCGGCCTTCGACCTCGATGCTCTCGTGGCGGCGACCGATCGCTTCAGCGGCGCCGAGATCGAGGCAGGCATCGAGGCGGCCATGCGAAGGGCGTTCGGCGATGGCCAACGCGAACCGACCAGCAGCGACTTCCTTGACGCGTATCTCTCCAGTCCGCCTATCGCCGTGGTGATGGCCGATCGCGTCAACGAGCTGCGAGCCTGGGCGGCGGAACGTTGCGTCCCGGCGGAGTGACCGACCTTGAGCACCCTCTCCCATCAAGAGATGCTAGTGATGTTGCTCGGCCTCGCGGCGCTCTTGGGCGTGGCCAGGCTGCTCGGCGAGGTCGCTCGCCGATTCGGCCAGCCCGCGGTGCTGGGCGAGATTCTCGCAGGCATCCTGCTGGGACCGACCGTGCTCGGGACGGTCGCGCCCGCCGCGGGGTCGTTCCTCTTTCCGCCGGCGGGACCGAATGCGCTGGTGCTGCACGGGATCGGGACCTTCTCGGTTGTTCTCTTTCTGCTCGTGGCGGGTATGGAGGTCGACCTCTCGACGATCGTGCGCCTCAAGCGGTCGGCGGCGATCATCGGTTGCTCGAGCCTGTTGATTCCCTTCTCGATCGGTTCGCTGTTGGGATACCTCGTGCCGATCGCGATGGGACGCGAGCCTGACGCGAATGCACTGACCTTCTCGCTCTTTCTCGGCGTGGCGATGTCGATCTCGGCGCTGCCGGTGATCGCCAAGACGCTGATGGACCTGAATCTCTTCCGGACTGATCTAGGCATGATGGTGATCGCGACGGCGATCTTCCTTGATCTGGTCGGATGGACCGTCTTCGCCGTGGTGTTAGGACTGATGAACCCGGCGGCGGCCGACGGCGGCCCGGGAGCTGCTGGACCGATTCTCACGACGATTCTCAGTGCGATCGGCTTCGCCGCGTTCATGCTGACGGCAGCGCGATGGGCATTTCATCGTGGGTTGCCGTGGATCCAGGCCAACTCAAGCTGGCCGATGGGCGTGCTCGCCTTTGCCCTGACGGTGGCGCTTCTGTCGGCGGCGGCGACCGAGGCGATCGGGATCCACGCGATCTTCGGAGCGTTCCTCGCGGGCGTTGCGTTAGGTGATTCGCCCCACATGCGGGAGAAGGCCAGGAGGACGCTGGAACAGTTCGTCGGAAGCGTTTTTGCCCCGATCTTCTTCGCGTCCATCGGCCTGAAGGTCAACTTCCTCGCCCACTTCGATCCGGTGCTCGTCTTCACCGTCGTCGGCGTGGCATGCGTGGGACAGATCCTCGGCGGCTCTTTCGGCGCGAGGCTCGCGGGGTTCCCGCCACGGCACGCATGGTCGATCGGATTCGCGCTCAACGCCCGGGGGGCGATGGAGATCGTGCTGGCGACGCTCGCGATGCAGGCCGGGCTCATCGGCGAGCGGCTCTTCGTCGCGCTGGTGATGATGGCGATCTTCACGTCGCTCCTGGCCGGGCCGGCGATCCAGCGGATCCTCAAGCGACGCAAGCCGACCCGTTTCGCAGATTGCATCTCATCGAAGGCATTCGTCGCAACGCTGCATGGCGAGACGACCGATGAAGTGGTGGCCGAGCTCGCCGCGGCACTCTCGCGGCTTCACGACCGACTGATTCCAGACGACGCGAGCAGAGCGGTGCTCGAACGCGAGCGGATCATGCCAACAGGGCTGGCCAACGGCGTCGCCGTTCCTCATGCTCGGCTCGCCGGACTCGACCGCCCAATCGTCGCTGCCGGGATCGCCCGACACGGAATCGACTTCCGAGCCCACGACGGCCAACCCTCGAAACTCATCTTTCTCGTGCTCACCCCCGAAGCGGCAGCCGAGGCCCAACTCGAGCTGCTGGCCGAGATCGCCAAGACCTTCGTCGACAAGTCCGTCGCCCGAGCGGCGATCGACTGCAAGTCGTTCACGGAATTCATGGCCCTCCTCAACACCGGAGCGCCACCGGAACCGCAATCTGCGCCGAAGCCGGTTGCGTCCATCGCCGCAACGACAGCCGTCCCCGCCGAGCCAAAGGCGACCAAGAGCGCGTGACTTCACGCGTTTCAGCACGCCAACGCCCTTGACGCCTCCGGCGGCCACCCTACAATGCTCCTCCTGTCTGCGGGGTAGAGCAGCCTGGTAGCTCGTCGGGCTCATAACCCGGAGGTCACTGGTTCAAATCCAGTCCCCGCTACTTACTCGGATCGGTGGAACGCCACCGACCCAACGGTGAACGGTGAACGCCCGCGAGGCAACTCGCGGGCGTTTGCGTTGGTAGGCCACGGATTCGCAAGGGTCTCCGCGAGCGCGAGGTCTCGCGAGGCTCGGCTCGCGCCTCTTGCGCGACACGCGGTGGACTGGGCGGGCCGACCTCGGGGCGAGAGTCTCAGAGTCTCTTAACCCGAGACTCGCGTCGGGTTATGGCGGGCGTCGTCATCACCCGCCGGTCAATGTCGACGCGACCAACGCGCGCAGCCGCCGAAGAACGCGACCTCGACGCCCGCCGGCCGGATGACGATTTGCCCACACCGCCTGGCACGGTGGCGAGACCCCAACGTTCGGGGTAAAGTCGGGTCCGATGGAACGAGAGTCCCTGCTCTTTGAGAATGGCACCAACGGCGTGGCGACCGCCCACAGGACTGGCGCAACCACGACCGCCACGCTCTTGGGGGGCAATGCGGTGGATCTTCTCCGCACCTTCCCGAGCGATCACTTCGGGGCATGCGTCACAAGCCCGCCCTACTGGGGCCTGCGCGACTACGGGATCGAGGGACAGATCGGCGCGGAGATGGACCTCGACGCCTATCTCAGCAAGCTGACCGATGTCTTCGAGGAGGTGCGGCGCGTCCTGAAGCCAGACGGCACCTTCTGGCTGAACATCGGTGATAGCTTCACGAGCGGCGGTCGAACATGGCGGCAGACCGATCGGAAGAACGCCGCGCGCGGCATGTCGTATCGCGCTCCCACGCCGCCCGGACTCAAACCAAAGGACTTGATCGGCGTTCCATGGAGGCTCGCGTTCGCGCTTCAGGCAAAGGGGTGGTATCTCCGCTCTGACATCATCTGGCACAAACCAAATGGGTTGCCCGAATCGGTCAAGGACCGTCCCTCGCGCGTCCACGAGTATGTCTTCCTGTTCTCGAAGTCCGAGCGGTACTTCTACGATCACGAAGCAGTAAGAGAACAGACTCGGGATAAGAGTGCGATGCGATCCCTCCGATCCGTGTGGGGCATCAACACAGAGGCCTACCCGGAGGCGCATTTCGCGACCTTCCCGACCGCGCTCGTCGATCCGTGCCTGCGCGCTGGTAGCCGAGAGGGCGACGTCGTCCTCGATCCGTTCTGCGGCGCTGGCACTACCGGCGTCGTCGCGGCGAAACTGCAGCGGTCATTCGTCGGCATCGAGCTGAACCCTGACTACCTTGAACTGGCCAAGAAGCGCCTCTCCGGAGCCGGCGTTAAGGTCAGGCGGCGGTCGGCCCGTTGAACGCCCACGTTGCGTGAACAATACAGTGCGACTTGTCGATGTCCTTGATCTGGAGCTTTCGCTCCGTGCCGCCGTCGAAGTAGAGCGCAAACATCGGCTTGCCTAACTCGTCACGAACCTCACCGTATCCCGGCTTCGGTGACTGCTTGCTCGTGTCGACCATCCGGAGGTTCGCCCTTGACGCCTGTTGAAGTAGGCTCTTGGGAATCTCGACAAGCTCGTACTCGTGGGCGGTGGCGCAACCGTTCTTCGCGTTCTGACTCAGGCAGCGAAGAGAGATGATGCGTTCGTAGGAGTTCATGTGCTCGAGCATTCGATTCCGCAGGCCAGCGAGATGACCTGCGTCGACCCACTCGCCCTTGCCGAGCTCCATGAACTTCGAAATGTGGATGCGGTCGCGTCGGATGCCTGCGTCTGCTTGGGTCTTCAGCGACCACGCGACATCATCCACGATCAGGTCTCGGCCAGGATTGGTTCGTCGTGCGAGCTCGACCTTCCGACCGGTCGACGAGAGCGCTCGCTGCATCGCATGCTCGAACTTGTCTTTGGTAAACGGCTCGGCTGACAGCGCATG
>JAEUIU010000043.1 GCA_016795065.1 Phycisphaerae bacterium | reverse complement strand
CGGTCCCCCTCTTCAACGGCAAGGACCTCGCCGGTTGGGTGAACGTCAACGGCTCGCCGCAGACCTGGACCGTCGGCAAGGACGGCGACGGCACGCCGATCATCGTGTGCAGTGGCCATCCGACGGGCGTCCTGCGCACCGATCGCATGTACGAGAACTTCGTCTGCGAGTTCGACTTCAGCCATCGCCAAGCGAAAACGAATGCCGGCTTCTTTGTCTGGTCAGACGCCATCACTTCTCGCGGCCAACCTTTCACTCGCTCGATCGAAGTGCAGGTGATGGACGGGATCGAGGCGACCAAGGAGATCAACGGGAAGACCGAGATCATCTACACCTCGCACGGCGACATCTTCTCGATCCACGGCGCTCGCATGAAGTCCGATCGCCCGCATCCGGACGGATGGGAGCGATGCCTTCCGAGCGAGCGGCGGGCCAAGCCCTCGCCGGAGTGGAACCACTACAAGGTCACCGGCAACCACGGCACGCTCAAGCTCGAGGTGAACGGCAAGGAAGTGTCGGGCGGTTTCGATATCACCCCCCGCAAGGGATATCTCTGCCTCGAGAGCGAAGGTGGCGAGGTCTGGTTCCGAAACCTGACCATCACCGAGTTGCCCGCCGCGTCGCCGGCTCTTCCGCCGGCCATGATTGCCACCGCCGATGAAGGATTCCGCTCGCTCTTCAACGGCCACGACCTGAGCGGCTGGAAGGCCGAAGGCGACGCTGCCAAACACTGGACCGTTCAGGACTGGGTGCTCTCCTACGACGGCAAAGGCAGCGATCTTTGGTCGCAGGAGTCGTTTGGCGATGTCGAACTCATCGTCGACTGGCGCTGGACCGGCAACGATCAGGGCAAGGTCCGCCGCCCGAAGTTTGGCCCTGACGGAAGCGAGCTGAAGGATGCCAACGGCGTGATCCAGACGGTCGAGATCGGCGAGCGGGACAGCGGCATCTATCTGCGCGGCAACTCCAAGAGCCAGGTGAACATCTGGTGCTGGCCGACCGGCTCCGGCGAAGTTTGGGGCTATCGCACCGATCCTGCGGCCTCTC
Organism: Phycisphaerae bacterium; assembly: GCA_016795065.1. Classification (GTDB taxonomy): domain Bacteria; phylum Planctomycetota; class Phycisphaerae; order Phycisphaerales; family SM1A02; genus JAEUIT01. Next base: position 3,972 of record JAEUIU010000043.1, on the reverse strand, counting down.
CTGAAACCAAGGCGGCTTGCACTCCCAAGAAGGTTGCCGATCGAGCGGTCGGCGACTGGAATCGTTTTCGCATCCGCATGGAGGGCGAAACGCTCAACGTCTGGCTGAACGGCGAACAGGTCATCATGGATGCCCGCTTGCCCGGTGTGCCCGCCCAAGGTCCCATCGGACTTCAGCATCACGGCAGCTCGATCGACTTCGGTAACATCTACGTGCGTCCGCTTCGCTAGCGTGAGCGAACAGCCGGTGGCGAACGTCATGTGGGCTGCGGACGTGCGACCCGAACGTGCAAGCCGGATGTACAAACCGGACGTACACCCCGGACGTACACCCCAGACGTACACCCCGGACGTACACCCCAGACGTACACCCAGGACGTACACCCCAGACGTACACCCAGGAGCCGCTCGTGTCCCAATCCCCGACGCCGGAACCAACGCCCTCCGCCGAGCCCTCCTTCGGAGCGCCGCCGCAGGTGGGCAATCCCTACGCCCCCTCCGCCGCAGGGCCCGTGTCTTACGAGCATCCGGATGCGGGAGCGTTGCGCGTCCTCGTGATCCTCGAGTTCATCTGGGGCGGCCTCACCCTGCTAGCCAGTTGCTTCAGCTTCTTTTACATCGGCCTCGGCATCGTCTTCGTGGCCGGCGCCGGAGGCAGCGCGAACGGACCAGCCGAAATGTTCGGACCGCTCTTCATCGTCATCGGCAGCGTCAGCCTTCTGCTGATCGTCGGCACGTCGGTTCTGGCATTCCTCAGCGCGAGCTTCATCAGCAACCGCAAGAACCGTGTCTTCTGTATCGTCGTCTCGGCCTTTCATTGCCTGGGCTTTCCGTTCGGTACGGCCCTCGGCATCTTCGGTCTGATCATGCTCCTCAAGCCTAGCGTGAAGGACTTGTTCGAGGGCCGGTGGAAACCACCGACGCCATTCATGGGGTCGGTGCCGCCCCGGGCGCCGCAGGCGTGAGTTCGCGAATCCGCAAGTTGCGCCAGCGGACAGTGAGCGGATCGCTTCGGTCCCCGACGCCATGCACCTGAAGGCCAATGACGCCGTCCCGGTCGACCTCATCGACGAGGACTGCCGCAGGGATGCCGTTCACCCACGTGCGAATCACCGGTCCCTCAGCGAGGATGTGGATCCGGTTCCATTCACCCTTGCGATAGGCCTGCCGGGCATATGGCATGTCGATCAGCGGAACGAGCCAATCGCGCCGGGCCTCGTCGTAGATCCCGCCGGTGTAGGACCGGTCGCTCGGATCAAGTTCCACCTGATAGCCAATCAGCTTCCCCTCCCGCTTGCCTGGACCGCCGTCGAGGACGCTGCGAACCTGGATGCCTGAGTTCAGTTCGACATCCTGACGCACGTCCACCAGCAGTTCGAAGTCGCCATAACGCTTGCGCGTCGCGAGAAACGTGTTGGGAGAGTTCGCGACGCTCGTCCCGATGATCTCATCTCCTTCGGGCGTCTGTTCCAATCGATACTGGCCGCGGCCGCCGCGCACCTCCCAGGCCTCACCCGCAGGATCGGTCGCAAGTGATGTCCACGGACCCGGCGCGAAGCGAGGCTCGTCGAGCGGGGCGATCCAGACGTTTCGGAAGGTGATGGAGCCGTGGCCCTCAAGCGCCTTGAGGACGATCGGGAGCGGGCCGCTCACGTCGGGCGAGGTCAAGGTCGCCATGGGCGTACCGTCGAGTACGACCCGAATCGAGTGCATCTCGTTCGCTCCACTCGCGCGGCCGGCCCAGATGTCCAGCGCGTGCCAGGCCCCGTCCGTCGCCTGAAGAGGCTGTGCCAACGCCTCGCCGAGCCCGAGCGTGCCGCCAGCGCCTTCGGCTTGCCATTCGGCGTGCAGCCGAAAGGTGCGATGGAGCGTCCTCGTCGCGAAGGCCGAGCCTGCGTCGATACGAAGCGTTCCGGGGAGCTTCATCAGCTCCTGCTGCGAGCGCGGCGCCGTCGCCGACGCCCCACGCTTTCCAGGCTCGAAGAGGATGCCGTCCGCCGATCGCCCGACCAACGGCATCGCCCGAGCCGGCGGAACCGCTCCCAGGCCGATGTGACCGTCGTCGACGACGCCTGGCCTGCTCGTCACACATGCGTTCAGCGTGTACCAGGCGTCCGTCGACCAGATCGGCTCGCCGCTGGCCGAGGTCGGGTCCACATGCAGGTGGACGCAGGTACCGGCCGCGAGGCCGTCGCAGAAGATGCGGACCGAACGCCCGTCCGCTGATGGCTCGATCCGAGTGATCGGCAGGGAACGCTCACCGATCTTGGGCCCGCCGTACGCGGCTGTGGGCTCGTATCGCCACGACGAGCACTCGATCCGTCCCGTCGCCGTGAGCGACGCCGGATCGACGGGCTTGGTGAAGCGCACCTCAAAGCCGCCGTCGATTGCGTGCACATCCAGCATCTCGAAGGCCTCGTCGCCGGTGGGCGCTAGACGTTGGAGGCCATACTGGGTTCCCTTCCAGTTCCAATTGCCCTGCGCCCCGATGCCGCCGAAATAGAGCGCCCCATCCGGCCCCCACGCGAGTCGGTTCGAGCCGCATTCAAGCCCTTGCGAACAGCGCAGCACCACCCCCTGCCACGATCCCCCCACGCGTTCAAGAGCGATACGGTGCAGGCCTCCGGCGGTCACGTCGCCAACGAGGAGTTGGTCCTTCCATGGCCCGGAAGGAACGAGCAACGGTTGCGTCGGCGAGTTCGCGCACTCGTTGTGCGGCAGGTACACGGTCGCCGGTGCCCGCGGCCGATCGCTGAAGACGCTTGCGGCGCCCCCGAGGGGAAATCGCTCGGCGAGTTTCGGCACGTGGTTCGTGTTGTTGAAGTGACCGAAGAAGCGGCCCTCCTCGACGATCGAGAGGGTGCTTGTCGGGAACCACGTTCCCTGGTTGTCGCAGTAGACGATGGTGCCGCCGGGACCGCGGCCGATCCCGTTGGGCGTGCGCACGCCTCCGGCAATCACGCGCCACTCCTGACTGTCGAGGTCGACGGCGATGATCGTGCCGCGCCCGACGCCGTTGGGCGCGGCGTTCGTCCCCATCCCTTCCCATGCCGGCGGGGCCATCGCGGTCGAGAGCGTCGCGTAGAGCGTGCCGAGCGATCCGCTCGGACCGGGCACATGCACGAGCCCAAAGGTGAACTGATGGTAGTTCCATCCCTCCCATCCGCGAGCGACATCGAGATGGTCCTCGTACCAGCCGTCATGATCGAGGTCGCGAAGGCGCGTGATCGCCAACCGGTGCGAGACGTAGAGATCCTCACCGACCGCACAGAGGCCCGACGGTTCGTAGACGCCGTCGGCGATGGGACGCACCTTGAGGGCGGACTGTGGCCCTCCGAGCCCCTCGATCGCCAGCAGCCTGTCGGGCACCTTGGACTCGATGTCCGGAAGTCGCTCTTCATCGCGCTGCAGCGGGTCAAACACGCCAATCACCAGGCGCCCATCGGGAAGGAAGCACATGGATCCGACCTTCGGATGAACCTCCTCTGGCCGAGCAGGCGTCAGGACGAACGCAGGATGCAGCGCCTCGAGCGGGCGCCCATCACCAGGACGTCTCGCTGGCTTGGCTTCGTCGGTGATCCGTTTCGTGCCGGGGCCGGTGACCCGCGTCGGATCGGTCTCGCAACGAAGGTGCCCGGCGCCGATGACCTCAAACTCCGTCGCACCAGCCCGTTTCCATTCCAAGACCAGAGTCCGTTGTCCCCCACCGTCGAAGTAGTCGACCCAGAGAGGATGCGCTCCCGGTCCAAGCGTCACCTCGCCACTGCTGAGCGACGAGGCGCCATGTCGCCCGTCGTGATCGATCAGGATCTTGCCGTCGATTCGCAAGCGTGACCCGTCGTCGCTTGTCAGTCGGAAGGTGGCCCGGGTCTCCTCGGCGAGGACAAGCCAGCCAATCGCCTCGACGACAATCGGGCCTTCAACCAGCGGAAACGCGGCGGCGTTGCGACGGTCGAGAGAGAGCTGTACGCGA
>JAEUIU010000036.1 GCA_016795065.1 Phycisphaerae bacterium | reverse complement strand
CCCGCACCGCACGACGCTGAAGGACGACCCCGAAGACCAACTCGCCCGCAACTGCCTCAGGCGATGGGGGATCTATGGCGCTGGCGCGGCGTAAGGCGGCGAGCACGATCACGCCGCCGGCGGCTGGGGCGTCGCGGCAGGCCACGGCACCGAAGCCAACACGGAAGCGGGCGCCCAACCGGACGCTGCGGTCAGCGCCGAGCGAGTCGGAGACGCCACCGATCCATCCCACGCTCGACCGGGCATTGCGCGAGCTGCTCCATCGCGTCGACTTCCCCGACGCGGAGATCCTGACCTACGACGACCTCCACCACTGGGGCGACGAGGCCGCAGCGGCGTTCGTGTCGGCGGGGATCGTCGTGCCGGCTGGCTTCGCGACGGAGATTCCCTGTCCCGAGTGCGGTGATGGGACGATGGTTCGGGTTGATCGCGATCCGGCTGGCACGTGCATCGCCGCGACCTGCTGGGGCGGCGACGACCCGCATCGAGTTCGACTCGCCGTCGACAGAGCTCGGCTCTGGAAGTTCAGTCTTGAGGGTCTTGCATCGCTGGTCGCAGCGTCGTCGCCGACGGTAGGTCGGATCGAGGTCGTTGTTGCTGATCGGTTGGTACTGGTCGGATCCGCCGAATTTCGCGGCGTGTCGTACGAGGTCTTCATCGCGCGAGGTACTACCTGGGCTGATCGGGAAGCCCGCATCGCAAGCGCCGAGCGGCTGATGCACTCGCCGCTTCCCCTGGTCCTTTCGGTCGATCGCGCCCCCGTCGTGCAGGACTGGCTGCCAACGCGGCCGGCGTTTGGGTGCCTGACGACCGTCCTCAGGTGGACCAATCGCGGCTGTGCGGTGCGTTGGGATGTTCTCGCAACACAGGATGCCGGACCACACCCAGCCTCCGATCCCTGCAGTTGGCTATCGGTGACGCAGGCGGCGGAGAGACTGCTCGACGTGCGCAGCGCCATTGACCTGCCGAAGGCAAGGGCTCGCGTGTCAAGGGCCGCCGGCGATTCGAAGTTCCGGACGAACGGCGCATCGGGTACGGCTCGAAGGATTCACGAACCGTCGTTCAGCGTGTGGCTGCTGAGCGAGCGCGCCAAGGACCTATCGGTCGACTGAGCCACCTGCCTGCCCACGCCGCGCGATTCTCAGTTGCCGACTCCCATGGCCAATCCCCACCTTATCTCGTTCGACTTCGATCCACGGACCTTCGTGCCTATCGATGGCTACGTCTGTTTCAGCGACGCGCCTGAGATGCGACGTACTGGCGTCTACCTCTGGTGCATCGAGTTGCCATCCGGATTCCTCGTCAACTATGTCGGCAAGGCGTCTCGTCCAACGGGGATTCGGAGGCGTCTTGCCGAGGAGCTCGAGTACTGGCGATCCGGAGTCGATCCCCGTTCGGTGGACGTGGATCTCTTCCTGCGGGGACAGCGGCGACTGATCTCGCCGCGACCTGCCGGCTACATGGCGAGGGAGTTGGAAGTTCTCGGCAAGGCCTATCGCCTCTTTGCGGCGCATGTCGACACTGACGCCGACTGCAAGCGGATCGAATCGAGCCTCGTGTCTCGGCTCTCCGCCAATCCCTCGTGCAAACAGTTCCTGGCGAACTACCGACCCGACAGCTACCGCCATCCTCCCGACCTACAGCTTGAGATCCGGAGCAGGCACCCGATCATCGGCTTGACCGTGGACGCGCCGGACCTCTCTTGACTCCACCCGTCGTTCCGCGACCCTGGTCGCGGAACCGCCCCCAAACTGGCCCAAACTCCCCCACTCTTCGCATGACTTGCAAAGCCGCAACCCACGCTGGTATCGTCGTTTGTGGCCTTGTGCGGATCGGGCGATCGCGATCACACCCGTGAGGTCACTGGTTCGAGTCCAGTATCGCCCACTTCGCAAGCCGCCCTTGGGCGGCTTGCTTCGTTACTGGGTTGAGCGCTCCGTAGCGCCCTCCGGGCGCACACTCGCTTTGTGGGGCGTGCGTTTCGTTGCACGTCGTGAGCTTCGTGGGACACCCAGCGAGCCGATCGCCTTCGCTGCGCGGGAGGTCGCCAACGTCGTCGGCCGATCTCGCCGCAAGGGAGGTCATCCACCGTTCGGAAGTCTCACTGACACGGTCGGAGCAAGAGACCGGCAGCCAAGGTTCGCGCCGGCACGCACATCGCTAAGCCAAGCGGTTGCAGATCTTCGTTCCGCCGCAGCGTGGGCAGCGTTGCTTCTCGCGAAGCAGCAGCCCGTCCGCCTCGAGCTTGCGGGCGGTGATGTTCACCGTCTGCCGAGGCACGATACTCGCGCGATCCGCAACGCAGTCGTCGCACCAGCCGATGGCGCGGGGGGCACCTTGGGGCCTCTCCGACGCCGTCGAGGCGAGCGACGCGAGGAGGGCAAGGATCCGATGAGCGTGGGTGCCCACGCGATGGGGGCGCGGCCCGCGGGAGGGCGTAGGTGCGGGCGCGGGTACGAGTCCGGCCGACGAGTCCGCATGCGACGCAGGAGCTCCGATCTGGGCTGATGACGTACCGAGCCCTCGCTTCCCTCCGTTCCACGGGGGCTGAAGATGCCGAATGACCGCCGACTCCAACCCGGCGGCCGAGTCCAGCACCAAGCCGCGATGAGATGCCGTGCCGGGATCCCGCCACACCCAGAGCGTCACGGCCTGCCCACCAGCAATGACTTCGAGCAGCAGGTCACGAACGCGAAGGTTCGTGCGTTGCGTCGGGCCGGGCGTGCAGTAGCTTTGCATGCGCCCCCCGAACGTTTGCGCGGTCTTTCCGACATACATGACTTCATCAGCAACGACGAACGCGTAGAGCACCGGCGACGCGCATTGCACCGCCGGATCATCGATAGCTATCGAGATGCTCGCATGGCGCGGCTCGACGCGACCGGCACGTTCGAAGCCGAGGTCGCGGAGGCGGGTGAGGGAAGGTGGGGAGTCTGACATCGGCGTGCGTGATCAGCGGGTGCTTCCGCTCTGAGGATGGAGCTCGCCAGCGCGAACCATCGTACTGCCACCGCGTGATCATCTTCGTCACCGCCGAGGTCTCGCCGTCGGTGCAGGAGCTCCTCGACGAGGGCGGGTCCATCAAGTGCATCTTTCCGCTCGAGTGGTGGTGGGTCTGCGCGGGCTGCAAGAAGTTCGAGAACCAGGTCGGCTGCGTCGTGCCCCAAGATCACCGGCCCGTCAGCGACCTGCCCTGCGGCTATGTCACGCCGTCGGGTGATGTCTACATCGCGGCGTGGCCCGCGCTCGGATGGCACTTCGTCTGCGATCCGCTCGCGATCGTCGATTGCCCCTTCTGCATCGGGGCGTGCAGCTTTGGGCCCGACACGACCTGCACGAGCGAGACGGCACCCGGCCAGCAGATCCTCGACTCGTCGGGCACGATCGTCGCCTGCGGCGTCGACGCCTGCTCGAACGATCCGTGCTGCTCGATCCCCGACGAGTGGGATCCGGGATGCCAGGCGACGATCACCCTCGACCTGTCGCGGTGCGACGGCGGCGTCATCTGCTGCCACCCGCGGATGTGGGCGCGGCTGAGCTGCGACATCGAGGACGGCTACCAGTGCCTCGAGCTGCCGACGCACGTCTGCACGCTCGAGCGCGTCGGTCCGACAGGCTGCACGTGGGACGAGTCACAGCGGAACTGCCGCACGCGACTGCCGGGCGACCCGACCCCCGAGCCGTCCCTTCCGGAGTGTCCCGACCCATGAGCGAGTGCGCGGTCTATCGGATCAGGTTGCCGAGCGGCGGCGTGCGGCACCTCGTTGCGCCCGATGACTGGGTGGGCGGCGGAGCGTCCCTACATGGAGCGCGTCGAGGCGGTCGACTGCGAGACTCGAATCGATGCGCGGAGCGGCCGGCCGGTCGGCGAGGCACCCGTTGAACCACCGCCGACGCCTGGACTCTTGAAGCGCGTGGCCTCCTACGCGAAGGCGGAGCTGTCGCTTCTTGTCCACGGCCCAGTGGCCGACGAGGAGTTCGAGCGGCGGAAGCGGGCGTGCGAGAGTTGCCGCGGGCTAGTCCAACATCCGGATGACCCGATCGGGTTCTGCGGGCTCTGCGGGTGCGGGACGAGGAAGCGGGCGGCGTTGAGCGTGAAGATCACGATGCCTGACGCCGAATGTCCGCTTAGCCGCTGGTCGGCGAAAGCAGCGGTAGCGCCGTACGGCAGACGATCCGGTCAAATCCGCTAACAACCTTGCGACTCGCTGCTCGCTGGTCGGCACCAATTGACAGCAACTGGTACGTCAGGTTCACTGTACCCATGCCTCGCGTGGGTCACAAGCCGAAGTTGAGCGCCCCGCCGTCGCTTCCCAGCGGTGTTGGTGTGCCGACCGGCGCAGTCTTCACGGTGGATGACCTCGCCGTCTACCTCAAGCTGCCGAAACGAACCATCTACAAACTCGTGCAGGAAGGCAAGATTCCGGGCCAGAAAGTCGGTCGGCACTGGCGCTTTCATCGGCAGACAATCGACAAGTGGCTATCCCGCGGTGGCTCTTCGCCCACGGGGGCCCGCAAGTGAATATCCACGCTTCGATCTCCGCCGCCGACTCCACAGCGAGCCCGTCCTGCTGCCAGTCGTGCCGCTCCTTGGCGTCGCGGGCCATCAGCAATCAGTTCCACATCACCAACACGGAGGCCAATCGACTTTGAGGGGCAACGCTTCGCTCAAGGATTTGTGCGCCGCTGTATTGGCAGCCGAGGAAAGGCACACGCGGCTGGTGCTGGTCGTTGGCACGGATGAAGGCGCTGCCAAAAAATTGATCGCGGAGTTCGGCCTTCGACTAACAACCCGCGTCGCGAACCTCGGCTTGGTTGTTGCTGAGCGGCTTATCAATCTGCCGGCTCGGCATCGTCCAGTGACCGCGGCGGACGCGGCCGCCGATTTCATTCGAGATGCTGAGCCGCGTGGGCCTGCGTTAGTTTCGAATCTTCAGCTGCTCTTCTTGCCCGAGCTCATGCTCGACCCGCTGAAGCTGCTGTCGGACTCCGCGCGAAGCCGAGTGGTTGTAGCCTCCTGGCCTGGAGAGCGGACAGGATCCTGCCTTCGGTACGCCGCACCGTCTCATCCCGAGTTCCGCGAATATCACAATCCCGACTGCCTCGTCGTCGAGGCACCGCCGCCTTCCCATCGACACCGCATATGAAGTACGCCGACCTTGTCCAGTTTGATCCGATTGAATCCGTGGTCGAGCTTCGCGCCGCCGACAAGGCCGACGCCGCGAAGCAACTCGTCGACACGTTCGTGATCTCGGACCGGCTTGCCGAACTCCTCAGGACCATCGTGTTCCCGCAGTTGCAGTTCGATGTGCCCACCGACAACAAGGGCATGCTCATTGTCGGCAACTACGGCACGGGTAAGAGCCACTTGATGGCGGTGATCTCCTCACTGGCCGAGCGCGGCGAACTCGTCAAGGCGGTCACCCACGCCGACGTGAGGAAGTCGGCCGAGGGCATCGGGGGACGCTTTTGCGTCATCCGCGCGGAGGCGCCGTCCACCCAGCTCGCGCTCCGGGATTTGGTCTGCCAGCGCATCGAGAAGTGGCTCGCGGACCATGGCGTCGACTTCAGCTTCCCTCCCTACGACGAGGTCACCAGCAACAAAGAAGACATCCAGGAGATGATGGGCAAGTTCGAGCAGAAGCACCCCGACAAGGGGTTGCTGTTCGTGCTCGACGAACTGCTCGACTATCTCCGCGGCCGTGACCATCAGGCCCTCATCCGCGACCTGGGATTCCTCCGCGAGCTCGGCGAGGTCTGCAAATCGAGTCGGTTCCGCTTCATCGCCGGCGTGCAAGAGACCCTGTTCGACAACCCGCGGTTCCAATTCGTAGCAGACTCGCTCAAACGGGTGGGCCAGCGGTTTGAGCAACTTCTCATCGTTCGAGAGGACATCGCATTCGTGGTCTCCCAGCGGCTGCTCCGCAAGACGGCCTCGCAGGAGACCAAGATCCGCGAGCACCTCGCCAAGTTCACCAAGCTCTACGGCTCGATGAACGAGCGGCTTGATGACTTCGTCCGGCTCTTCCCAGTCCACCCCGCGTACCTGTCGGCATTCGAGCGCGTCACCGTGGCCGAGAAGCGGGAGATCCTCAAGACGCTCAGCCGGTCTATCAAGCGCATCATCAACACCGATGTGCCGGAGGGTGAGCCCGGACTCATCGCGTATGACTCGTACTGGGCGGAAATCCGCGAGAATCCATCCCTTCGGGCCGACCCCGACATCAAGGAGGTCATCGACAAGAGCAAGGTGCTGCAGGACCGTGTCGATGCCGCGTTCCCGCGGCCGAAGCAGAAGCCCGTGGCATTGCGCGTCGTACACGGGCTGTCGGTCCATCGACTCACGACCGGCGACATCCACGCGAGCATCGGTGCTACTGCTGAGGAGCTCCGGGACAGCCTGTGCCTACACGTGGAGGGTCTTCCCGAGCAGGAGGCCGAGTTCCTTCGCACCGTCATCGAGTCCATCCTCAAGGACACGATGAAGACGGTGAACGGCCAGTTTCTCAGCGTCAACGCCGACAATGGACAGTACTTTCTCGACCTGAAGAAGGACATCGACTTCGACTCGCTGATCGACAAGCGGGGGGAAGCCGCGTCCAACACGAGCCTCGATCTTGCTGTTCGGGAACAATGCGGCATTCCTTCAGTGCCTTCGTCGTGCTGGTCGGGACCGCGGCTTGGATGCTTCGAGCGGACCGGTGGTTGGGACTTCGTGGCCTGAAGCACACGATCTTCTATCCGCCATTAGGCGTCGCGATGCTGCTTGGTCTCGTCACCGTGCTCTTCGTCCGCGGCACGGTCCAAGGATGGGAGCATGCGATGCGACCGCTGGAGGACGCGCTCTGGGCGACGGCAGCCGTTCCTCTTTGGCTGTGGGGATTACTCGCGGTACCCCTCCTATACGGCCTCGCCTCTCACCGAATCGGGCGGGGGCTCGCTTCGTCTCGAACCGCCAGAAGCTCCAACGAGCCGTGGTTCGCCCAGGACCATCCCATCGAGGAACCCACAGATGCCCGAGAGAAGCTCAACGAAATCGCTCTACGCATCTCGAAGCGACTCGCGGCGTCGGATGGCCACCGTGCATCGATGGCCGTGGAGGGCGAGCTCGGGGCGGGCAAGACCACCGTCGGAAACCTCGTCGCACATCACCTTCGCGCAACGCCCAAGGTACTCTTCACGACCGTTTCGCTTTGGCCCTACGACTCGGCCGAAGGAGCGGTCGCCGGCATCCTGAATGAAGTACAGCGCACGCTTGGAGAGCGAGTCGACACAACCGCACTGACCGGCATTTCAAGTGAGTACGTCGCTGTCGCGGAGGGGCTAGGCGGGATCTGGGCCGCGGCGCTCCAGCTTCTGCGCCCCGGCCACGACCCTGCGGAGGTCATCGGGTACGTCGACCAAGTCCTGTTGTGCGCAGGCCTTCGACTCGTTCTCTGGATTGACGATCTTGAACGGTTCGCCGAGCCGGCATCTGGCAGCGGGACCAACGGCTCAAAGATTGATCGGGTCTTGGCACGACCGGTGCTCGCGCTCCTCCACTTGCTCGATCAGGCAGATCGCATTTCGGTCATTCTCTCGGGTACCACACAGGCGGTCCGCGTTGATCCGGGGAAGATTGCCCGCTACGTGGAGCGCCTTCCGTGCCTCGACGCTGACGAGGTGCGCTCGGAAATCGAGAAACTCCGCAATCGCTGTCTGGCGATGCATGTCATCGATCCCATCCCGCCGGCGATCCGAGCGAACGCTTTCCGCGGCGAGCATGACCCCGACTCGCCGCTGACTGATCTCCTGGGCACGGACGCGATCCCGAATCTCGCTATGGCATGCGCGGTGCTGATCCGCACACCGCGCAACCTCAAGTGCGTGCTCAGGTTGACGAACGAGTGCTGGAAGGACATACCGGGCGAAGTCGACTTCGATTCCATGCTGGTAGCAACGGTTATACGAGTGACGAGACCCGACCTCTTCGCCCTCCTGAACGAGCACGTGAGGCGATTCCGAAACGGACACATCTCGCTCGGGATGGAGGCGACGCAATCATCCAAGCACGCAGCCTTCAAGATCCTTGCCTCAACCCTGGAATCAGAGTCGGAGTGGCCGGAGCGTGCAGCACTCAAGCGGCTCATCGGCTCGATCCTTCCCGAAGCGATGCGCGAGAGGGCTTGGGGAAAGGACTACCTCAACTCGCCGCAGGGGCTCGGCGTCAACCGCCACGCCGACTACTGGTCTCGCTATATTTCGCAGGCGATCCCGACGGACGAGCCGCGCGATCAAGAACTCTTGAGGGAGATCGAAGCGTGGAGACAAGGGGGGACTACGGCGAGACTCGTCCAGCGGCTCCTCGAAGCGAGAACCTCCCAACAGATGGAGTCGTTCGTTGGGATCTTCTCGGGGGATGAGATCTGTCAACTGCTCGAGGCGCTCAGCGAGTTCGCGTCGAGCGCCCGACCCGATCAGCTGCCTCATGCCGCCTGCGAGAACGGGTTGATCGCGGTTTGGAGGATGGCGCACGAGAGGCGCCCGGCCGAGGGACGCGTGGAACAGGCCGTCCGGTCTGTAATACCGAAGCTTGTTCGCAGCAACCTGCCTCTCGCCTTCTCTGTTCATTACTACTTCACCTACCCCGACGGCTCGACACCGCCGTTGGTCGCGCCAGATGTCAGCAAGTCGTTGTGGGAGCTGCTGAATCAGTCTCTGCTGGATGAGCTGCTATCCGCGGAGGCGCTTGTCTACGCGCTGCGCCTTGAGGATCCGTACTCCTTGTTCAAGACTGTTTGGGGACTGTCCAGAGTCCGCGCTGGCAAACTGGACGGGCTCCCCCAGCCTCGATGGCCCGAGATCGCCGGCGTGCTACTCGATGCCGCCGAACGAGATCCGGCGCTCGTCTTGCCACACATCATCCCATTCGTGACCATCGCGGACCGTAAGGACGACGTCTCCTCCGACGAGCTGGGCAAGGGGCAGATCGTGAGCGAGTACTCGGCGCGGTTCATTGAGAGTAGGGCCACGGAGCTCTTCGACGCTCCTCGCCTCTGCAAACTCCTGGCTGCGAACCAGTGTCCTCCCGACTTGGACCGCGCCTTCCGGGAGTGCTACCGAGTCGCTCGTGAAGCCGCGCTTGCGAAACTCGCCGCCGATCAAACCGACAGATCCAGTTCAGAGATCTCAGACTAACTCTGCTGCTAACAAACCGGGCAGCCCCCTCTATCGCCTTGGGCGACATCTCCCCCGCCGTTCGGCGGGAGAGAGCGGTAAGGCGGAAGACGGCTGACGGAGCTCTTCATGTTCCTCAAACCCCCTGATCCGATCGCCTCTCACTCCCCCCGCACCGCCGCCGGCGCACAGGCTGAGCGGGACATGGCCTTCTACCTTCGGCGCGCATTCGGCGACCATCGGCCGGATGTGTTTGTCATCAACGATCTGCGGCTGTTGCTTGACGAAGAGGTCGCCCAGATCGACCACCTTGTGATTCACCGCCATGGGATGGTGTTGATTGAGTCCAAGAGCGTCTCCGGGGAGATTCGGATCGATGCCCGGAAGCAGTTTGTTCGCGTGACGAGGGATGGACGATCGCAGGGCATGCCCTCGCCTGTTCTTCAGGCCAGCCGACAGGCGGACCATCTTCGTCGACTGTTGCAAGCGCACGCGGCGGACCTTCGCGAGCGGAAGATCTTGGGCATGTTCCAGGGCGGCTTTGGGGGTTGTCCGATGGAGATCCGCGTCGCGATCTCGGATGGCGGAATCATTCGCGGCGCCGAGCATGCGCCGCAGGTGATGAAGGCGGATGCGATCACGGCCGAGATCGACAAGCGCCTTGCCGCCCATGTGCGGGGGAGCAACTTGTTGAATCCGCTGGTGCTGCTCTCGAGCGCCAACTCCGACGACGGCGACTATCGATTCACCGATGGCGAACTTGATCGCGTCTGTCGGTTCCTCCTGACCCGCCACTCACCGCGCGTCGAGGCGACGCCGACGCCGCAGGTCCAGCCTCGTGGAGTGGCCGCGCATCCCGCGCCCTCGGCACAACCAGCGATTCCCGTTCGCCCCGCTCCTCCGCCGGCGCCCACAGCCGCCGAAGCGCCGGCGGCCTCGGCGACGGCGTTTGCAACGCTCGCGTGTCCCACGTGCTCGTCAGGCGATCTCTCGATCCTCCACGGACGTTACGGCTACTACTTCAAGTGCGGTGCTTGCGGCGGAAACTGCCGTATCGACGCGCTCATTGATACTCGTGTCGAGTCCGACGTCAACGGAACGCCTCAACGTGGACGCATCCGCAAATCCGGATGCGACTTCTTCCTGGTCTGCGAGCGCACGGGCCGCGAGCGATTGGTGTTTCGGAATCGGGCCTGAGGTTCGATCTTCACGGAGTGCGATACCGGACTCCGCGACGGATCGTGATTCGTTGCACGTCGTTTCAGAGGTCTCTCACGGAGACGCAGAGGCACGGAGGAGAGCAAGGGGAGAAGTTCGAAGTGAGTGGCGAAGTGATCCAATCAGGCTTCTTGTGGCATTGGATTCGGTAGCGTGGCCGCGTCATCCCGGATCAGCCCGCAGAACTGCTGACACCTACATCAACGCCACGCCCCGCAACTCAACCACCCTCCGCCCCGCATCTCCTCCGTGTCTCCGTGTCTCCGTGAGAACCCCTCCGACGACTCTCGCACAAGAGCTCAGCCCGCGACTCCGCGAGGAGTGAACCGGTCGGCAACTTCCCGAGTCGCGGCGCCTCGGAAACAGGTAGCGTGAACGAGGCTGCAGCCGCGCGCTGTGGTGCTCGCTGACACATTCCTGAATCCCCACCCCAATGACTCCACGCCGCACGCTTGTATCGCTCGCATCCTGCATCGGTCTCCTGTCGGCAACGGCTGCGGCGCTGCCCGTGTCGATCCTCCGTGTCGATGACGCGACCTCCGCAGCGATTGTCCGTCCGGAGCGGATCGCTTGGACGCAGCGGATCGAGTCCCACGTCGCCGCCGTTCGGCAGCGGACATTGGATGCGTGCACCGCCAAGGGCATCTCGCTTCCGTCTGACTTCCTTGCATGGATCGACGGCGACTCCCTCCTTCGCATGAGCGTCTACGGTTGCCGTCGCGACCCCCTTCCGGTCCTCCTTCAGCTTCGCTCGCTTGAGATCGACCTCGGCGCGGATGTCGTCCGCCGCGACTACACCCAGCTTGCCCTGGCATTCGCGATCAACGGTTCCTATCAGGCGCCGAAGAAGAAGGCCTCGGGCTGGAACGACGGCGATGCCGCCGCCCCTTCGGGCGAGTTGCCGGATGTCTCGCCGCGGGCACCGCTCAGGCTGGTGATCCCGGGCGACCCGCGTGTGCCGGTGGACACGAAGGACGCGTCACGCACGCTCGATCGCGATGACCACATCATCAACTTCCTTGAGGACCACGAGGAAATCGAGGTCGAGGTGCAGACGAAGGAACTCCCTCCGCTCGAGTACGACGACAATGGCGTGGCCAAGCCGCGCGGGAAGCCGGTGGACGTCGTCAAGAAGGTCCGGCGTGGCCTCGTCGGCGCCGACGTCATCGCCTCGGCCGCACTCCAGACCGAATTCAACGAGTACATGAAGGCCCACGGCCACGCCGACATCCAGCTCGACTGCGGCGATCGCGTCGTCCATTGGAAGTCGACCGAGGCCGTCGGGGACGAGGCCCCGCGGAAGCGCATCGCCGCGGCGCATGAGCTCTTCCACGCCGCCTATCGCGCCAAGGGTCGCATGCCCGCCGATCGCGACGCCGCGCCGACGCCGTCGGAGTCGATGGCGTGGTTCATCCGCAACGATCGGCATCCCTTCACCGACGAGGAGCGCGCCGCCAGGAAATGGCCGCTCTTTCCGCTGAACGCACCGTGGCCGGTTCTCCTCATGCTGGTCGCCGATGACCAACCGCTGCGGGAGCGTGAGGCGATCTGGACGTCGTTTCGCGACAACGGCGAGATGAAGACCTACGGCGAGTACATCGGCGGCATCGCCCAGCAGTTCGATATGCAATCAGCCCGCCGCGTGAGTCCGTTTGCATATAGCTATGGCTCGATCCAAATGATGTGGAAGGACGGCGGCGTCTGCGGCACGATGGGCAACATCGGTGCCCGGACCTATCGCATCTGCGGCGTGCCTTCGTCGACCGCGGGCCAACCGGGTCACTGTGCGCTCGTCCTCATGGAGCGTGACCCGACGAGCGGTGCCTTTCGATGCGTCGGCGGCCAATACGCGACGGGCGGCGACGAAGTCACCACCGTCCATGCCGGCTGGAACTACGACGATGTCGGCGGACGTCGACCGATGGTCTTCCATCAGGCCATGGCCTGGGGCGTGAATGCTGGCCTTGCGTCGCTTGTCGAGACGCTGGTGATGCGCAGGGCCTGGGACGCGCTTTCGCCCGAGGATCGGCAGCGCGATTGCATCGATCTCGTCGACACCGGATTGGCCCGCAATCCCTTCGCCCTTCCGCTGGTTGAGGCCGCGATCGCCAGTGCGGCCGACGCACCCACGCTGGTGAGGGTTCTCGATACGTTCAACACCCGCGTTGCCGACGCAACCGACGCCAAGGCGCACGAACTCTATCGAACGACCGTGCGCGATCTCGTTCACGCCCGCATCGCCGCCCTGCCCGCGCCCGCGACGCGGGAGGCATCGGTGTCGCTCCTCTCGGAGCTTGAGCGACAGCAGTGCGACCTTCCGAAGCTTCTCGCCCGATGCTGGCGCGAGATCGACGGCGAGTCTGGCTTCACCGCCCGCTGCCGGGCCGAGGTGGAACGCTATCTCGCTTCCCCGACCCGAACCAAGAACAAGAAGGCGTCGCAGCAATTCGCTGATCGCATCAAGGCCTGGGGCCAGACCGTCAAGGGGAAAGAGGCGAAGGCCGCATGGGCGAGCGCCGTCCTCGATGCGTTCAGTGGCAAGGAGCAACTCACCTTGAAGGGAAAGGCGTCGCTTGATCCTTCGGTGGCGGCCCTCTGTTCGATCGCTGGCCGCGAACCGCCGGCTGTCGCGGGCGGGAGTTGACGGAGCAAGCGAGGACTGGGCAGCGTCACTCCGGCAGCGGACCAAATCCGTCGTCTCGCTGCTGTTCGCACGTCTCGAACTCAAGCAGCCCATCCGCAGCCAAATCTTCGAGCCGGTCGAAGATCACGTCGTCATCGACCTCGGGCGGACAGTCGATCGCCACCAGCCCGGCATTCGCACGCTCGACTCCAACGCCCAGTGCTGCCAGCGATTCGAGGGCCTCGGTCAGCGCCAGCGGGTCGGCTTCCTCGTTGGGCTGGATGCGGAACGTCGTATGGCCCCCCGATCGCTCGACATGATCAATGAGCGGGAACTCCTCGTCCTCCTCTTTCGTCGCCACCACCACATCGCCGAAGTTGAGGCCGTAGGCGAAGAACGGCACGTTTCGGAGTTCGTAGCGATCGTCGCCCAGCGGCTTGGCCCAAAACGTCTCGGCATCGATCTCGGCCCAATGGAACTCGAAGCCGACGATCACGCGGACGAGTTCCGAGTCCTCTTGTGGGGTGCTCATGGGCGAAGAGAGTATCAGGCGCGGACAGCGACCCCGCGGCGGTGGTCGCCAACGGGGTCGCTGTGATGCGCGCAGCCTGTGACGTTCAGGAACTCAGGAGCAGGGGCCCCACGCCCCGAGCAGGATGGCCAGATCGGCCGAGGTCACCGAACCGGACCCGTCGAGGTCGCTTGCTCCGGCGGTTCCCCACGCTCCAAGCAGGGTTGCGAGATCGTCGGCTCCGACGCTGCCGTCGCCGGTGAGGTCCGCGGGGCACGCCACTTCAAGTGGGCAGAGAACGTAGAGGGCGGGCGTCTCGCCCACCACATAGATCGTGCCGTCCGGCCCAATGGTGACGCCTTCGGCATCTGTCGCGATGCCGGAGAAGCTGTACGAACTGAGCACGGTGCCGGAAGGAGTCACTTCAAGGAGGATCGCCGACTCCTGGCTATAAAGGAGGAGGTTGTGTTCGTCTGACGTGCCGACGAGCGACGGGACCGTCGTGAGCACCGCCACATCAGAGAGGTCGAGAACGCCGAGTCGCGGCGAGAAGAGGCTGCTCATGGAGCCGGCCGGCACCGGCCAGTCGAGGTTGGCCTGGAAGACGCCTTGCGGGGACTTCTCCTTCACGGTGACGTAGGTGCCGCCGACCGGGTCAAAGCTGATGCCCTCAAGGCCGATGTTGCCGACGGTGTCACCTAACGAGACGCTCGGCAGCGAGCTTCGATCGGCGCTTCCGCCCGCGATGTACTCGATCAGGTAGACGTCCTGAAGCCGCTCCTCGACGATCACGAACTTGCCCTCACCGACGTAGGTCAGGCCTTCGGTGTCGTCGAAGCCAGTCAGCGTCATCTCTCCGAGCAGTTCGCCGGTGAGGCTGACCTCGACGAGTGCATCGCCTTCATCGCCCAGGACGAAGAGCGTGTCCGTGTCCCAGTCGTAGGTCACGGCCGACGCCTCGGCCGCGGCGACGCTCGGCAGCGCGTGCGTCGCGCAGAGTTCGTAGTTGGCGAGGTTGAGCGAGGCAATCGGCTTCGGCTGACCGACGATGCTGAGGTCATCGATTGCGAGACCGTTGTCCTGCCCGCTCAGGTCGGTCGCGTCCCAGCGCAGGACGATCGACTCACCCGGCGCCAGGTCGAGTCCGGTGATGGTGCCTTCGATCACCGTTTGGTTCGCGGCGCTGTTGCCGTTGAGGGCGATGTTGCCGCCGGAGAGCACCGGCGAGAGGAAGTTCAGGGCAGGAAGCGACGTGCCTGCGTCGACGATTGACGCTCCGTATCCGTACTTGAACGAAAGCACATCAAGCATGTTTGCGTCGCCGGCCCGCCACTGCTCGCCGACGTACGAGACGTCCAGCGCCACCAGCGTGCGCGACGTGTCATTGGTGAGCACCACGCCGAACGACGGGATCTGGTTGCTGGTCGAGAGCGCTCCGAGCGCACGCTCCGCGGAAGCCGTCGTGCCGAAGGAGATGATGCCGCGGCCGGCACTGCTCGCGAGACTGCCGTCGTGGGCCTTGAACTCGGTGTTGGTGCTGCTTCCGCCGAAGTTGCCGCCGAACCAGCCCTCCATGCCGGTAGCACCGAGAACGCCGTTGATGGCGTGCGGTCCTGTCCCAGTTAGCGTCACGGTTCCGCTCTGGCCCAGCTCGTCGAAACTCTGGTGGTAGGCGCCGTCAAAGGCCACCTGGCCGAGGGCGGTGGAGGTCAGGAAGAAGGTCAGACCGGTCAGGATTCGCGCATGGGATAGCATCGGTTTCTCCGGACGCCCCTTCTCTTTGTTTGAGAGGGCGAACTGATTGACGGGATGGACGCAGCCCGGGCGACATCGCCCGTTTGCCGCATCATCCAATCACACTCCGGTCAACGAACGGTTCAGGGGGACTCGGGAGCTGCGCTAAGCCGTGATGAGGCTAACGACTCGTTCGCCGCTGCAGGAAGAGCCAGTCGAGAACGCCGTCCGGCCCGAAGCGATAGGCCGGCGTCCACGAGTCGTGACCGACCTTGGTGTACTCGCGGTACATAACGGCTGGGTTCTTGATGGGCTTCGTCGTTTCCGCCTTCGCCGCAATGGCCTTCGTGATCGCGTCACGCATGGTTCGCGAAAGTTCGACCGGCACGATCGGATCGTCGTCACCGTGGACGATGTAGATCGGCACGTCGACAAGCAACGGCGCAGTAGCCGGATCGCCGCCGCCGCAGACTGGAATCACCGCCGCGAACTGCTTGGGGCGTCGCGCCGCGAGATCGAAGGAGCCGAATCCGCCCATCGAGAGCCCGGAGAGGTAGATGCAATCGGGATCGACCTTCCGCCCGGCGATGATCTCGCCCATCGCCTGCATCAGGGCCCGCATCGCTCGTGTCGGCTCGGAAGCGAAGGTCGGCGCAACGATGCGCTTCTTCTCGTTATCCAATCTAAGCGACGCCCAAGTCTCGCCTGCCGGACATTGCATCGCCAGGACGAAACAGGGATGGGCGGACTGGAACTCCGGCGACGCGGCATCGCGGACGAAGTGCTTGAGCTGGGATTCGTTGTCGTTGCCGCGCTCGCCGGCGCCGTGCAGGAAGACGATCAGCGGCACCCGCTTCTCGCCTTCGATCGCAGCCGCAGGAGGCTCGACGAGGCGATATCGATAGGTCGCCTCGATTTGTCCGTCCGGTTGCTTGAGAACCGTCTCGCCGGAAGCGATGGCAGTGCCGGTCGCGGCTTTGGCCGCAGGACCGTCACCACCGCCGGCGACCGGGAGGGCGAGCGTGAGGAGTGCGGCAAGCGACATGGCGAAAGACCAAGAGTGCCTCATGGGTGCCAGTCTACGAAGTCGGGCGTTCTGCATTTGCGAGCAGCGCAGCGTCGAGCGAATCCCCCTCGTACCATTGGGCCGCATGCCAACGCCAGCTTCGCCAAACGCGACGGCCACCACCGAGTACGTGCTGGGCACCCACAACGCCGAGCGGGATCGCCTGGTCCGACAGCACGAACTCTGGCTGGACGAGGCCTCACGTGCCTGGGCGCTTGCGGGCGTCGCACCGGGCAGCCGCGTCCTTGATTTGGGCTGCGGCCCGGGCCTCGCAACCGAGTCGCTTCTCACCGTCGTCGGGCCGAAGGGACACGTGGCAGGCATCGAGATCTCACCGGTCTTCGCGGCACAGGCTCGGGAGCGCTGCGCTGCGGCCGGGCGCAACGACGTCGCGATCAGGGAGCTGGATCTCATGTCCGGCGAACTGCCCGTGGACATGAACGAATCGTTTGACGTGGTCTGGTGCCGATGGTTGGCGATGTTCGTGCGCGAACCGGCTCGCATCATCGACGCGGCACGAAGCGCCCTGGTGAAGGGAGGGCGCGTCGCCTTTCACGAGTACGTCAACTACGGCACATACTCGCTGCATCCCTCGGGGCCGCGCGTGGCGGAATTTGTGAGCCACGCGATCGCCAGCTTTGCCCGCGACGGCGGCGACGCCCATGTGGCCCGACGCCTACCGTCGCTTCTCACCCAACGCGGCTTCGAGATCCTTTCACTTCGCCCCATCGCCCGCGTTGGCCGACCGGGCGAATCGTTATGGAACTGGCCGGCCGGATTCGCCCGCACCTACGCTCCGCGGCTCGTCGCGCTGGGATACGTCGACCAGGCGTGGCACGACTCGCTGTTGGCGGAGCTGGCAGCGGCCGAGAAGGACCCGGGAGCGTTCTTCGTCGCGCCGACGGTGTTGGAGATCGTGGCTCGGGCGGTGTAGCCCGCCTCACACAGGTATCGTGTGGGGGATGCGAACCCGGATGATCGCCTCATGCGCCGCGGCTGCCACCGCAGCGACTCCCGACCCGACGGCCCGTTCGCCTCGGCGTACCGATATCCCACAGCTTGCCGACCTGATGCTCGCGGCCTATCGCGGCACGACCGACGATTCGGGCGAGACCGCCGACGACGCCCGTGCGGAAGTGAGCCGGCTGATGGATGGGGCATACGGCGCCTTTTGCCCCGAGCTCTCGGAGGTCATCGAGCGCGATGGCCATCCCGTCTCGGCCACACTCGTCACTTTCTTTGAGGACATGCCGCTGATCGCGTTCTCGATGACCGCACCGGCGTGGAAGCGTCGCGGGCTCGCTCGGGCGGGACTCCTTCGCACACTCGAACGACTGCACATCGCAGGCCACGCCAGCGTGCGACTCGTCGTGACCAAGGGGAACGCGCCGGCCGAGCGGCTCTATGAGAGCCTCGGCTTCGTACCCTGCTGAAGCGTCGCGAGGACGATCTCGGCCAATCGACCCGCAGCCGCGGGAACCCGATCGAAGAAGAGCGAGGGCTCGATGAGCTCAAGTTCCATGAGGACCGCACGATCGTCGCGATCACGGGCGACATCGACGCGGGCGTAGGCGGGTTCGCCTATCCCTTTCGCACGAACGATTGCCAGCACCTGCTCGGCGAGATCGAGTTCATCGCGATCGGGCTGAAGCAAGCCGCCCGAGGCTTCGGACTGGCCGCTCCAGCGGGCGCCCTTGCGAATGGCGTGCTGGAATTGCCCGCCCAAGTAGACCATGTTTCGCTCGCCCTGCTCGAGCACCGAAAGCAAGAGCGGTTGAACGAGCATGTCCCGCGACCCGTTGGCGAGCCGATGGGTGCGGGCGGCCTTCACGTCACCTTTGGTCACGCGTACCGTCTGGAACGAACCCGCCGAGATCGCCGGCTTCAGCACGATCTCGCCCCAGCGAGCGAAGATCGATTCCCATGCGGGCTCGACTCCGGCCGGCACGAGCTCGGTTGCCACCGTGGGCACGCCCAACGCGGCAAGCTCGATGAGATAGCGCTTGTGGATGTTCCAGCGGATGATCTCAAGCGGATTGATGAGTCGAGTTGCTCGGGCAGTCGCTTCGATCCAAGGCCAGAAGCGATCGAACTCCTGCACGTAGTTCCAGGTCGATTGGATGACCACAGCGTCAAAGCCCGACCAATCGATCGACTGATCGTCCCAGGCGGCGATCGTGGCGTCGACGCCGCGCGAGCCGAAGGCGTCTCGAAGCACTGGCAGTCCCGGATCAGGCCGGGGGAGCGTGCGGCAGGTCACGACGGCGACACGGCGGATGGATCGCTCAACCGGCATCAGAGGCGGACCGTACCGCGAATCCGCGGCGCGAGGAAGCGGTAGGGAGAACGATGCACACCGATGAGATTCGCAGCCGATTGATTGAGTCGCTTCGCTCCGCCCTCGAAGTCGAGCCGTGGGCCTTGGCGGCCTGGCTTGCCGGCTCCGATGCCAACGGCCGCACCGATCGCTGGTCGGACATCGACCTTCTCGTGATCGTCGAGGACGACGCCGTCGAACGCACCTTCGAGACCTGTCGCCGGGCGATCCAGGCACATGGCTCAATCTCGCTGGAGTTGCGTCTTCCGATGCCCACCTGGCACGGCCACGATCAGGCGTTCTGGCAACTTGAGGGCGTGCCCGATTGGTGCATGGTCGACCTCGTGGTCATCCGTCGTGGCTCGACCGCCCCACGATTCCTCGAGGTTGAACGGCACGGCGTCGCGGAGGTGCTCTTCGATCGACAGGGACTGGTGCGCCCGGAGCCGCTGGATCGCCCCGCCCACGAAGCCAAAGTACGCGAACGGCTTCACGCTCTCGTTCCGCGATTCCGCCTGCTTCAGCACCTGGTGCGAAAGGCGGTCTGGCGCAACGACGCTCCGGAGGCGATCGACCGCTACCTCACGTTCACGCTTCGCCCGCTGGTTGAGCTTCTGCGCATCCGAAACGTACCGGATCGCTTCGACTTTGGGCTTCGCTACCTTCGCGATGATTTGCCAAGTGCCGTGTGGAGCGAGATCGAGGCCATCTCGCTGCCCGGATCGCTCGATGCAGTGCTGCGGTTTCAGGCCACCGCGGAGAGGATCTTCGAGCGCGAGGTTGTGCTGGCCGCCGTTCAGTGGCGTACCTGACGCTTACAGCGCACGGATCGCCGCAAGCGATCGCTCGATCTCGGCCACCGTGTTGTAGTGGACAGCGCTGATCCGCACGACGCCTTCAGCAGTGCCGATACCTAACGATTCGCACAGGCGATAGGCGTACATATGGCCGTATCGCGCGGCAACGTCGGCGCGGTGGAGCGCTGCAACGACTTCAGAGGGCGAGTACCGCTCGTGAAGAAAGCTCGCCGTCGGGACTCGTTCCGAGACCTCCGCGCCGCCGCCGCCGATGATTCGAACGCCGCCGATCGCGGCAAGGCCATCGAAGAGCGCCTTCTGAAGCGTCGCTTCGAGCTCGGACGTCCGGGTCATCGCCCGTTCGACTGTCGCGCGACTGACAGGGTACGACGCTTCATGACCGGCTAGAAAGGCGAGGTAGCGGCCCAACGCAAGCAGTGCCGCGCAGCCCTCGTGGCAGGCACCGCCGAGCTCGAACTTGTAGGGCACGTTCGTGTCGGGGATGAAGAAGTGATTCGGCCCGCGCAGTTCGGCCAGGGCATCCGCGCGACCGTAGAGGGCGCCCATGTGCGGCCCGTAGACCTTGTAGGTCGAGAAGACGTACCAATCGACATCCCACGCCTGCACGTCGATCGCTCGAT
Source organism: Phycisphaerae bacterium (assembly GCA_016795065.1). Taxonomy (GTDB): domain Bacteria; phylum Planctomycetota; class Phycisphaerae; order Phycisphaerales; family SM1A02; genus JAEUIT01. The sequence goes on along the minus strand of JAEUIU010000036.1, from coordinate 13,859 downwards.
GCGGCGCGAAAGCGACGCCATCGACGACCACGCGGGCACCCACGCGATGGCAGCGGCGGGTGATCTCGGGGACGTCCGCGATGCGACCAAGGAGGTTCGAGACGTGGGGAAACGCGACGATGCGGGTTCGTTCGCTCAAGACGCTCTCGAGTGACGCGAGCGTGCAGTCCTCAACATCGCGATCGACTTTCCACCAGCGGATCTTCGCCCCGTTCCGCTCCAAGCGCAGCCACGGGCCGACGTTCGCCTCGTGGGCGGTTTCGGCGAGCACGATCTCGTCGCCGGGACGAAGCGTCTCGGCATAACAGTTCGCCAGCATGTGACAGAGTTGTGTCGTGGAGGGGCCGAGGATCACTTTCCCGGTCGCGGTCGCGTTCATGAATGTGCCGATGAACGCGTGAGCCCAATCCACCGTTTCGGTCGCCCGATTCGAGAGTCCGTAGCCCGCGCCGAGCTGCACGTAGCTCTCGAGCATGTAGGCCCGGATCGCATCAGCAACGTCGACTGGAACCTGCGAGCCGCCCGCGTTCTCGAGGAAGGCGAGCGACTGGGCGAGGGCCGGAAAACGGGCTCGGATCTGTCCGATGCCGGGCCCCGTGCGGGATGCGCCAGCCAGGGGGATGTCCGCGTGCAGCATCCTGCGAGTGTACTTTGGGCCCTTTCGCCGAATCCAACCGGCGACCGCGGAGAAGATGCAGAGCCGTGTCCCATCCTGCCACTATCGAAACGTCCTTTGACGCCGCCTGCGCGACCGCCAGCGAGCGACTCGTCTGGGCGCCTCCAGAAGCGGTCTTCGATGTACTGACCCGCGTCGGTCGGCAAGGCCGATATCCGGGCGGCCTCGTGGATCAGACCTTGTGGACGCTTCGGACCATCGCCGCGCCGGTCATCGTGCGCGGCGGGCGCCGCGACGACGGCGGACTGCGACCGAGCCGACTCGGCGACGAGGTCGACCATTGGCGGGTCGTCGCCTGCGAGCAGTGGCGGCGCTTCGCTCTCGCGTGCCCTATGCGAGGTCTCGGCGAGGCCCGCATCGAATGGTTGATCGAAGATCGTCCTGGTGCTCGTTCGCTTCTTCGCCAGACGGCGAGCATCGTCCCGTTCGGCCCGCTTGGACGTCTCTACTGGCAACTCACAAGCCCGCCGCATGCGTTCGTCTTCTCGCGGCTCTTGCGAGGAATCGCCCTCGCGGCCGAGCTGGATCGCCACATTCCGGCAGGTCGACCGCGCGATGGCCTTCGTATCATCCGCCGCGAAATCACGGTTCCGCGCGACGCCGACGAGACGTTCGCGTACTTCGCCGACCCCCGCAACCTCGAGGCGATCACGCCCGCGTGGTTGCGGTTCGAGATCCTGACTCCCATGCCGATCCCGATGGGCGAGGGCACGCACATCGACTATCGCATTCGCCTGCACGGCTACCCGGTGCGATGGCATACGCGGATCGACGCGTGGGAGCCGGGACATCGCTTTGTCGATCGCCAGATTCGCGGTCCGTACCGCTGGTGGCACCACGAACACCGATTCGAGCACGTCGACGGCGGCACTCGCGTCATGGACGAAGTCGAGTACGCATCGCCCTTGCGTTGGATCAGCGAGCCGCTCCTGGTGCGGCGGGATCTGAACCGGATTTTCGACGAGAGGATGTCGCGCCTGCGGTCAGCGCTCGGCAGCCCGGTTGCGAAAGAAAACGGCCGCCGCCACGCCGGCGCGGCGGCCCAGGTTTCTTGAGCGGCTGGGCCGGCTACAAAGGAATCAGCAGTCGCCCCATGCCGAGAGCAGGAGGACGAGGTCATTCGCGTCGACAATGCCGTCGTCGTTGAGATCGCTCGGTTCGGCCGACGGGCAAAACACCTCTTGGCCCCAATTCCCGAATAGGACGGCAAGGTCCATCGGACCGACAATGCCGTCCCCGTCGATGTCGCCTTCACAGCCATCAGGCGGCGACACCCCATCCGAGTCCTTGAAGTAGAAGTTGATCTGCATCGACAGCTTGTCTTTTGGCGTCAGCGTGAAGTGTTCGCCAACTCCGATCGTGTCGATCTCAGCAGGCCCTTGTTCTGAAGGTCCGGGCAACCCGAACGTCCCCGAATAGGAAATCGTGCTCGACCCTGTGCTGGTGAGCGTCGTCGGGCAATAGAAGAGGGATTCGATGGCATGTCCGTCGCCGAGGCAGTCGAGAATCGGCTGGCCATCCTTGTCGCAGGACAGGGTCCCCGGTCCGACGGTGGTGAGAGTCAAAACTGCCGAACCGCCGATGAGCGAGCCGCCACTGATGCTGGGACAGATCGGGACGATGGCTCCAACCTTGAATGCCAAGGTGTCCCGGGGCGACTTGTTCTCGACAGTGACGATCCCTGACATGCTCACTTGTGGATTGGTGGTGTGATCGACGGTGAGTTGATAGGTGATCAGCCAAGTGCCATCGGTAGCGGAGTAGCTGGCGGCGTAGACCTCGTTGCCGTTTGGATTGGTGTTCCCATCCACAAAGTCGAACTTGATGTCGCCGTGGTTGATCGAAAAGTAGAGCTCTGCCAGGGGCGGCACCGCGTGGGCGACCGAGGCAATGGCGAGGACGCCAAACGCGGACAGCACGCTGGAGGCGCCCAAACGGTTGGAACGGGAACTGACTCGGTGGCGGGTCAGGGCGGAAGGACGAGACGATGCGGAGGAGATCGGAGCAGGAGAGGGCTGATGAGTGACTTGGAACATCTGGTACTCAGAGTGGTTGCCGATCCTCGCCGACGTCACCCACCGACAGACCGCGCGAGCACTTTCAGAACGGCGCGGTGTCGCGCCGATCAGGATGCCCAGCCACGAGCTCAGAGCCCATCTGCGGTCGCAAGCGTTCGGTCGTCAAGGTGCGAGGTGAGCCCTACGACCAGAACGTTGACATCACGCGGGCGGTGCCAAGCCGCACGAACAGCTACCGCCTACATGATGCCGTGGATGAACACGGAGACAATGCAGCAGTTCCGGGACCCGCCAAGTGGAGATTCGGGATTTCGCCCTGATTTTGGTTGAAATGCCCAACAGCCTCTTGACCGGCGGTGAACTCGATCGGCCGTTCCCGCGCGTTCGCACGGGCCGTTGGAACCAAGCGCGTGCCGCAGACGCGGGCGGCTTCTCCATCATGTTGGGTTGCGGTGTCTTGCGACCACAACCCATCGATCAGGTGCGACGTTCGGCCGATGCACGCGCGTCGATGCGCTCGTCACGCCCTGTCGAGGGACTCACTCGTCGGTTCGTTTCGCGGCTTCGCGTTCCTCGGTGTCGGATCCCGGCACCGCGAAGATCCTCTCGCCGGTCTTCTTGTCTCCGTACTCCCAGAGATCGAGGCTCGGATGGTCGAACGCCCAGTTGCTCAGCATAAACACCGGCTGCTCACACCAGCCGTACATGGTCATGTAGGGCGTGGCCTGCTCAATGAGCGTCCCCGTCGCATTCCCTCGGCGGTCCTCGGGCCGGGTGATCGAGACGGGTTCGACGCCAAACTCCAAGGCGAGGAACTCGTCGGGTGCCTTCAGCCTGAACGTCGCCTCAACAAGCTCGCTGGCCGCCCGTGCCCTTTCGTCGGCTCGCATGTCGGGTCGGACATACGGGCCAACCCGCAGTTCCATGCGCTCGTCCCCGAAATCGTCGCGAAGCCGCAGAACGCGCAATTGTTCCCCGGCACCAAGTTCTACTGCGTGATCCTCGTTGGACCGCCCAAGGCGCAAGACCGCCGTGAGAGGAGCATCGGTTCGTCCAATGGGCTGTCCATTGGCTGCCCGACCGCGGGTCGCTTCTTGAATGCGGGCGTCCTCCGTCCGATCGAAGTTCCCGAGGGCCAACGTGGCCTGGGCGATGCCTTGGGCGTCGAAGAGTTCAAGGGCTGGCGAGCCTTCTTTCGAGGTCCCCAGCCGCGCTCGGAGCTTCCCGGCTGCGTCGACCATCTCGAACGCCTGGGCGACGAGCTTCTCGGTCGGCGGTGACTGTGCGACCGCGTCATCGGCCCGCATCGGACTCAGGCCCCCAAGGACCACGAAGGACAGAGCACCAACGCCCCCACCGCAACCGATGGCAACGGTGCGCCAGGTGCGGGCCGAGGTTTCGAGTGCTGCGAGGCGGCGAAGGACGTCCGACGTGGCGATTTCGCTCTGCGTGGTCTGCATGGGTGGGTCCCCGGAGGTGTTTCGGCTTGCCCGTCACGGCTGGAGGGTGCCTGCGGGCAGTATCCGGTCGCGAGGGCCGAGAAACGCCACCCTTTCGATGCAAATGCCGTGATCTGATCGAGTCGGCTCGGATTTGCCCGAAAGCGTCCCTTGCGTGTCCGTGATTGGGACGCCGCCCCTCCATACCCACGGCCCGACCGACATCCGCCACCCACCTGGCGAACTTCCTTCGGTCGGTCAAAGGCGGCATGAACGGAACCGAGTCACCGACACACCACGGAAGGGCGATCGAGCGGCACGCACGCAACAGCGCGCCGGGCCGTCAGCTCTCTCGGCGGACCCAATTCGCGTCCCTGATCCTGGCCCTCGTGGCTATCGCGGTCGTTGCGGTCCCTGAATGCCGCCACGAGCAGCGACTCCGGTCACTCGCAGGCACGACGAGCGCTCGAACGAGACCCTTGACGTCGCCGATCGATCCCGGGGACCGAATCGCCCCGGCGGCCGACGATGCGGAATCCCGCCTTCGGGTGGTCATCCGCTCTGCCCGCAACCTACCGGATGCGGCGTCAGCACCACTCCTCGCCGACCGGTTGGTTGCCGCGGGCGTTACCGAGGCGTGGGTCCAGTGCAAGCAGGACGACACCGATGAGTTTCTGGGTGGCGAGGCCTTCTACCCATCCGCGGTCGCTCCGGTCGCTCCGGGTTTCGACGACGACCGGCTTGCCGCGCTCATCGAGTCCCTCGACCGCCACGGGGTTCGCGTCTGCGGATGGGTCCCCTGTTTCAACGACGCGTCAGCCGCAGAGGCCCATCCGGAGTGGCGTGCCCAGACGGTCGACCCGGCGACGAACGAACGCCACCCACAGGCCGCGTGGCTTTGCCCTCGTCATCCCGACGCGATTGCCTACCAAGCGTCGATCCTCGCCGAAGTAGCCGGTCGCTACCCGCGACTGGAGGGCATCTACACCGACTTCATTCGCTTCGACAGCGACTTCAGTTGCGCCTGCGACCGCTGCCTTCAGGCCGTTTCCGAACGGCTGGATGCTGAGGTCACTCCCGCGAGCCTTGTGACCGCCGCTCACGAGCGAGGCGAGGTCTGGCAGGCCTGGACCGAGACGAGAGCCGAAGCCATTTGCCAGGCCGTCGACACCTTTCGGGATCGCATCGAAGACGCCAACGCCGGGCTCTGGTTCGGCGCCTGCGTCCTGCCCTTCTCGGCCGAGGACTACTCCTTTAACACCCAAAGCGGTCAGGACCTGTACGAGATGGCTCGCGTCGGCCTCGACGAGATTGTCGTCATGGGCTACTGGGACGACTGGGGGAAGAGTTACGAGTGGCTCGATCGGTGCGTGCGATCAGCGACCGACCTGGTGCAAGGCGAATGCGATCTGAGTTGCCTTCTCGATGGCGACATGAGCGTTCGGCGCACTTGGCAGACTTTGGACGCCGTGGGCCACCTGGACAGCGGTCGGATTGGGTTCTTCCACTACGGTACCTGGAGCGACCTCGAGCTCGAGCGGATCCTCGCCGCGCGGGCCGGAGCAGAAACTGGGCGAGCCCCTCGCTCCGAGCTGACCCACGTCGCGATCCGGATCGACACCGAGCCGGACTACACCGGGAGTTACGAGGCGGTTTCACCTGCGATGATCGATCGGCTGGTGGATCTCTTCGATTCGCTCGAGGTCAAAGCCACTTTCGTCACCTGCGGCCGCTTGGCGGAGCTTCAGCCCGCGCCGCTCCGCCGGGCTGTCGAACACGGGCATGAGATCGCTTGCCACGCCTACGACCACGAACAGCTCGACGCGCTCTCGCCCGATGAGCAGATTGCGGCGACGGAGCGCGGACTGGCGGCCCTGAAGGCAGCGGATCTTCCCGTTGTCGGCTTCGGCGCTCCCCGCAACAGCGTGACTCCGCTGGTTCGCGACCACCTGCTCGCGCAGGGCATCCTCTGGGACGGCTCGGCCGCATACGACCCGATGGTCAGCTCGCTCGACGCCAGCGTTGTCACCGATCCCAACGACCCGTCGCGCTCGATCGTCGTGATTCCCTTCATTGTGCCCAACGACTGGGATGCCCTCTTCCTCAACAAGGTCACGCCGCAGCGGATGCTGGCCCTCTGGAACGAGCGGCTGGATCGGGTCATCGAGGCGGGCGAAGGCGTCTTCGTGATCGATGTCCATCAGTGGATCGCCAGCCGACCCGAGGAGATGAGCGTGATCGCCGAGTTCCTGACCGGCGTGAAGAACCGCACCAACTGCCGAATCGTCCCTCTGCGGGAGATGGCGATGCGCGTGCGTGAGCAGGTCGGGCACGTCGAAGGCGAGGCCAGACGTGCCCTGTCCCGCGGCCGCGCGTCGGTAGCCAACGGCGTTCCCGCGCCGGCCCAGGCGGTGACGACGCCATGATCCAGACGCTGATCAATGCCCTGCTCGGGTTGGGCTACATCGCGGGACTGATCCTGGTCTGGATTGGTCTTGAGATGTTCGTCATCGACGGACGGCGCTTCGCTCCATCGTTTCTGTCAATCGTCGCCGGTGTAGGGCTTTGGGCTCTGCTAGTCGCCACCGGCAAGGCCCTTCATCGACAGGCCATTCGGCGGATGGAGGCGCAGCGATGAGTTGGCTCCTCTCCATTGCTGCGAGCCTTGGCGACTGGTTCAGCCAGTGTGCCGTCGAATGGCGGGATGCGGCCGCGGATGAGCTTCTTCACTTCCGTACCGTTCAGGGTTTTAGCGAGTGGCTCGGCGAGTTCGCCCTGCTCTTCCCCCTTGGGATGAGCGTGATCTGGATGTTCTTCGGCCTTCTCTACGTCATGCGCCGTGAGCGGCGATTGCCGTGGCGTGATGCTGCGGCCGAGGAACCCAGCATTGCGGTCGTCATCCCGGCCCGCAACGAGGAGGCGGGAATCGCTGCCTCGATCGAGTCGCTTCTCGCCCAGGACTATCCGCGGATGCGCATCTACGTGATGAGCGACAACAGCCTCGACGCAACGGTCGAGATCGCCCGTCGCTACGAGTCGCGTGGCGTTTGCGTCCATGACCTTCAGACGCGGCACGGGAAGGCCGGGGCGCTGCAGGTCGCCCTTGACGCGGTGCGCGAGGACCTTTTCATGGTGCTCGATGCCGATACGACGTGCGGCGCCAACGCGATTCGGGCCTTGACCCAACAGTTCGTCGATCCGCATGTCGGCGGCGTGACCGGTAGCCCGCACGTCGAGAACCTCGACAGCAACCTCGCCCGCATGCAGGCGATGGAGTACATGGGCATCATCGGCCTCATCAAGCGGGCGGACAGTTTCTGGGGAGGCCTCTTCACGGTCAGCGGCGCGGCTGCCTGCTTTCGCACGAAGACCCTTCGCGAGGTGGGCGGATGGTCAGGTGTCTCGGTCACCGAAGACATCGAGCTGAGTTGGCGCATGCAGAAGGCCGGTTACGAGTTGGCCTACGAGCCACGTGCCCTTTTCGGGATTCAAGCGCCGACGTCGATCGGGGCGCTCCATCGCCAACGTCGCCGCTGGGCCCAAGGCATGTGGGAGGTCCTGCGGTTGCACGGCGAACTACACGAAACGCGCAATTCCTCGCTCCTGCCAATGGCGGCCCAAGCCATCGCCAGTGCGGGATGGATGGCCATCACCCTCGCCTCGGCCCTTCTCTGGATCATCCAACTGACCACGGGTCTGGACATCGCCCCGGCCTTTGAGCCCATGACCGCGCTGCGGCTCCTTGGCATCGCGACGACCCTCTTTGTCCTTCAAACTGTCCTGGCCTGTCTGTGGGAGAGCGACTACCGCCCAGGCTGCTGGCGGGTGGTGCCCTACGCGGTGCTCTTCCCCCTCTATTACTGGTGCGTCATTGTCCCAAGCTTCATCATGGGGGCCTTTGCCGCAACCGCGTCAGCACCCGGGCGACATGCTCTGTGGGAGCGCACGGCCCGTTCGAAGAAGGGGTCGATCGCCCATTCGGGGCGGTCATTGTCCGAGGCTGCGGGCTAACAGACTGCAGGTGCACCCGGTGATTTCGGAAGTCAACACGAAATTCGCTGCTGTCCTGAGAGACAGAGGCGCCTGCCCCGGAAGATGAGTGACCGAACTCTTCTCTTAGCTATCCACCAGACAACCGCCTTGCGACCGCTGCGACGTCATGTCGCAGCGGTCGTTTTCCTTTTGGACCCGTTCTGTACGCTTCGTGGATGCTCGGAGTCACTCTTGCGCCGTTCGCCCTCTCGCTTTGTCTTCATGCCGCCAGCATTGCGCCGGTCATGCCGCTGCCGCAGCAGGCCCCAGTGGTCGAGTCCTTCGGCGCATCGCCCCAGGACGTGACGACACTTCTGGAGCCGATCCGGGTGGAGACAAAGGTGCCGGCCATCGCAGTCGCGGTCGTCAGTGTCGATGGATCGCCAACGCTCCTTGCGCTCGGTGCCTGCGGCATTCGCGACGCGTCCAAGGAGGGCGATCAACAAACGTCGGTCACCCGCGAAGATCTCTGGCATCTTGGGTCATGCACGAAAGCCTTTACCGCAACCCTTTGCGGCGTCTTGGTCGAAGCGGGTGAACTCCGCTGGAACTCAACGGTCGGCGAATTGCTCGGGCGGGACGTCGTCGACATGCATCCGGGATGGAAGGACGTCACGCTGGATGAACTCCTCCATCATCGCGGCGGCGCTCCGAAGAGCGGAGCGAAGGAGAACTGGCAAGCGGCTTGGAACTGCCACGCCCAGCCGAGCGTCTGCCGGCAGGTCTACCTGGCCAACATCCTCGCGGAGGCGCCAGCGCAAGCGCGGGGCACGTTTGAATACTCCAACCAGGGCTACGCGATGGCCGGTCGCATGTGCGAAGTGGCGACGGGCAAAACGTGGGAAGACCTCGTCCGGACCCGTGTGTGCGAGCCGTTAGGCATCACCTCGCTGGGCTTCGGGATTCCTTCGGCCCATCGTCCCGATCGGGCGCCGAAAGGTCATCGCGAAAGCGGCACGCCGAATGATGTCGACAATCCGCCAGCCATCGCCCCCGCCGGGACGATGCACATGACGCTGCCCGACTGGGCCCGCTTCGTCGCGTTCCACACCGCCGCGACGCCAGATCCGCGGGTGGCCATTTCGCAAGCAAACTTCGATCTCTTGCACGCGATCCCTGAGGGCACGACGCCTCTTGCAGCCATGGGCTGGTTCGGTGGCGAGCGACCATGGGGCGGAGCGATCCTGACTCACGCGGGATCAAACAACTCCTGGCATTGCGTGGCGTGGATCTCCCCCTCGCGGAAGTTCGCGGTGCTCGCGACCTGCAATCAGGGAGGCGCCGGTGCGAGCAAAGCCACCGACGCCGCCGCGGCTGCCGCGATCGGCTGGTGGCAGGAATGGGAAGCCGGCAACAAGAAGCGGGCAGCGCCCCGAAACGACTCCGAGGCGCCACCCGCCCACAGTGGCAGTTAGCTGCCCCAGGCACCAAGGAGGATGGCAAGATCCGGAGCTCCGACCGATCCGTCGCCGTTGAGGTCAAAAGTCGGGTCGGAACCGCCCCAAGCGCCGAGAAGAAGCGCCAAGTCGGTTGCACCCACCGCACCGTCGGCATCAAGATCGGCGGGAACCCGTGGCGTCAAGACGAAGGCCCGTTGAAGTCCCAAGTGTTTGCCGACGCCGACGATGCGGCCGGCGTCGTCGATACCAGTCGCCTTGGTCAGATGCCAGCCACTGGTCGGGTCGATCGACGTGTTGAGATCCGACATCGTTCCTGCGGACCAAACAAAGGCTGCGTCGCCGGAGTTGCCAACGATCGTCCCGGCTGAGTTGACGCCATGAGCGGCGCTGTTGATCGCGCCGGGGAGCGTCCCGAGATTCGTCTTGGTCGACAGCGTGCCGGCCGACGTGAGCGTCCACAGGGTCGCTCGCGGGAGATTGCCAGTCATGTCGGCAATGCCAACCACGGAGAGTCCGCTGATGTCCAACGCACGGCTGTGGGTGCCGCCGTGCGTACCAAGATCGATCATCGCGCCTGAAGCGACCAGGAAGGCTCGGGTCGTCTTGTTGTTGGCAAGAAGGCTCTGACCGACGACCCAGTTCGATTCACTGATCGCGAAGGCCATGCTTGACATGCCTCCGAGCGTGCCGAGGTCGGTGTTGACGTTGCCGACGCGCTTGGTCGCACGCGACGTTCCCAAGCCGCCATTCACGGGCATGGAGCCGGCGATCGCTCCGGCGGAATTGATGTCGTGCGGCTCGAGGTTGCCAAGCGTCGTGACGCGACCGCCAGCGCCCCAGAGGACACCGTGAGAAGCGAGTTCGCCGAGCTTGTACGAGATGCCAACCGCATCGCCCGCGGCGTTGACGCCAAAGGCGATCGAATGCTCGTCGCCAGCCAGCACGGGCATGTCGGCGAGGCCAGCGCCATTCCAGCGGAACCCGTGGAAGTTGCGGTGCTCAAGTGACGTCACCGCGTAGCCGACGACGTGACCGGCGGCGATCGACGTGCCCACCGATCCAGGCTCGAGTTTGGTGTCGAACCCGGCGTGCGTGCCGAGATCCTTCACGATATAGGGGGGAAGAGCGGCCATCGCCACGGATGCCGCAATCAGAGCGGGCATGGAACCGAGCAGCGCGATCTGCCGGTGATATCGGGTCGTATGCATGGGTATCTCCTCTGCAGGCGTTGCGTGCTTAGTCGTCGACCTTGTGGAAGAAGGACTCGTCCGGCTGCTGCGTGTGACAGGTGGTGCAGGTGTTGATCGGACCGGCGTGGCCCTGAAGGGCGATCGCCTGGGCGTTGTCGACCGGCGTGATGGCCGGGCCGATCGCGTGCGGCGATCCGTGGCAGGTGACGCAGCGCACGCCACCGTGACCGATCGAGTCCTTGAAGAGCTTGCCGGGCTGCTCGAAGTCGAAGCCGGGCTTGTCGTGGCAATCGCTGCAGCGCGGCTGGTCAGCCCACGGCATGCGATTCGGGTTGCCGACCGCGGCCATGTCGCCGTGGCACGAGACACACTCGACGCCGTTGGTCTTGTGAATGTCGCGCTGGCATTGGGTCCGGATGCCCGGGTGGCAGGCGTAGCAGTTGTTGTCCAGTCCAGCCGATGCGGCGTGCGGAGCATGCGACGTGTGCATGGCATGAGAGAGCATCGGTATACCCGGAACTCCCGTGGTTCCGAGGGCCGGATCCGCATGGCAACCCGCACAGAGGACCGGCTTCTGGTTGAGGAGGTCGGTGCCGTGCATGGCGTCGTGGTCGGCCAGGATGTCGTGGGCGACGGAGTGGCCCGGATCGCCGTGACAGAGCGAGCAGCTCATTTCGCTTGAGACCGGCACGACGGTGCGGGTCGTGGCGGTGCCGAGGTTGCCGGTCACGGTGACGACGCCGATCGGGTAGGGATCAAGACGGCCCGAGTCGTCGGTCGAGAGGACCGGGATGCCGGTGACCTCGAAATACTCTTCGCCGGGAACGACTGGGATGTTTCCGCTCAGGCCATGCCCGGTGAGACCGACGTCCGGGGCGAGATTGACCCCGAAGAGTTGCGGCGCATACGTCCAAAAGTTGGTCTTGTCCGAGGACCGGCTGTGCTCGGGAATGGTGTAGGAGACGGTGACGTCGCCGTCCATGATTTCCGGTTCCTCGCCCGGGCGGATGACCTGAGCGCGAAGCGTGTTGTAGGGCGGCAGGATGCAGATCTCAGAGAAATCCTCCTGCGAGCAGTGCATGCCCAGGTCGTTGACCGCAACCACGACGTAGGGCGTGGGCGGGGCGGGAACCGCCTGAGATGGGGGTGAGAAGGACAGGACCGATGCGGTGATCATCGTTCCGCCGATTAGGGCGCCGGCAAGAGGGACAGCGAGCCACGTGCGTGCCATGGCAATCTCCAGGGTGAAACGGACATGAGCGCTGCGCAGCCGCGGCGCGCTCCATCAGGAGACCTGCCGAATCGCTCCTGATGCTTCGAATTGGTGAGTTTCTCGCGTTCGCCGATTCTCACAAATCGTCGGGAACTTCGGCGAAAACGTGAGCCTCAGGGCCTCGTCGCGGTAGGCTCGAGACGTGATCTCCCGACGAATGTTCCTTCATCAGAGTGCCGGCACCGGCTTCGGCGCCCTCGCCGCTGGCCTCGCCGCTTCGCGGCTGGGCAGCTTCGCCCAGGCAGCCATCTCGCGAGCCGGCGGACCCGGACTTCCGCTCTGCGAATCGGATCCGCTGCTTGAGATCGCTGCGAACGGATCAATCGACATCGGCGGAGTGCCGTTCGCGCCGACGTGGTATGGCGATGTCTTTCCAGGCGGTGGGCTCCCCTTTCACCAATGCGAGTCCTGCGCCGACACGGCGCCGGTCGACGAGTCGGTCGAGGTTGCGGTTATCGGCGGAGGGCTGTCGGGTCTTGCCTCCGCCTGGCTCCTGCGCGACCACAAGCCGATCCTCTTTGAGCTTCGTTCCCGCTTCGGCGGCAACGCGATGGGGGAACGATGGAACGAGATCCCCTACTCCCTTGGCTCGGCGTACTTCATCGTGCCCGACCGTGGCTCGCGCCTCGAGGGGATGTACCGCTCGCTCAGGCTTCTTGAGCGGGCCCGGATCGACTCAGGCCCCTTCACCTTCGAGTGGAAAGGCGTCATCGAGCAGAACCCGTGCGCTCAAGGGTGTGATCCAAAGCAGGTCGCCGCCGTCGACGGATTCCGAAGCCTCGTCAATCACTACGCCTTCCAGCAGTACCCGGAGATTCCGCTCCCCGAGAAGGATGCCGAGTGGATTCGCGACCTAGATCGCTACTCGCTGAAGGCCCACATCGACGAAAAGGTCTCACCGCACCTCCCTCCCGCGTACGCGGCGGCGATTCAGGCCTACTGCTACTCGTCTTTCGGGGTGGGATGGGATGAACTCTCGGCGGCGGCCGGGTGGAACTTCATCGCGGCCGAGGAGTTTGGCCGAGTCGTCTTACCCGGTGGGAACGTCGAACTAGCCCGTGCGATGTGGTCGCAACTTCGGGCGCTCGAAGCGGGCGGCGACTGCGACGGTGGCCAGTTGCTACGAGCCGGCTGTTTGGTGGAGGGCGTGCGATTGCTTGCCAATGGCAAGGTCGAAGTGCGTTGGCGCGAGCCAAGCGGCAAGCGGCGCACCATGCATGCCAAGCATGTCATCATGGCCAACGCGAAGCACATCGCGTGGCGCATGATCGACGAACTCAATGTCCTGGATCTCGAAAAGGCCGATGCGGCACCGCATATCAACACGGTGCCCTACCTCGTCGCGAATGTCCTGCTCAAGCGACCGGTGCCAACGGACATCTATGACCTCTTCCTGCTACGCGACCGCCGATTCCCGATGGACGGTGCGGCCTTCGAGAAGGACCGCCGAATCGTCGACGTCGTCGATGGCTCCTTCGCCCTCAAGCCCCCACCGTCGCACGGCGACGTCCTCACGCTCTACTGGCCGCTACCGTGGCATACCGCCCGGTTCACCATTGTGGGAGATACGGATTGGCAGGCCTACGCGGAACTCGGTGCCAGCCAGATCCGGCGCGGGCTTGAAACGATCGGCCTGAGCGCTGCGGACATCGCCCAGGTTCGGCTGACCAGATGGGGACACGCGATGCCCTTCGCCCAGCCGGGGCAGATCGCCGATGGCCTTGCGGAGACAGTCCGCCGGCCCATCGCCGAGCGGATCTGGTTCGTGAACCAGGACAACTGGCTCTTGCCCGCGGTCGAGACATGTCTTGAAGAGGCTTTTTCCTTCACC
>JAEUIU010000028.1 GCA_016795065.1 Phycisphaerae bacterium | reverse complement strand
GCGAGGTTTCGTTCCGATAAGGGATCTCGACCGCCTCGAGCCCGGGGTGTGTCGAACAGATGTCAGCCTTCAGTCGCACAATTCTAAGTGCTGGCGGGGGGGGGGACTTGCGACAAGGCGTCGGGAGCGATCGAGAGCGCTGCGAGGCACGCAGAGCCGAGAGAGACCGCGAGCGGCGTCGCACGCGTCGACTGGAGAGGCAATCGCTCGAACCCTGAGTGCTTCGAATGCATTCGCGATCTGATCATGCAGGCATCTACGAAACCCGCAAGTGGTGGTTGCTGAATTGTTCGCAATTGCATGAAACGTGCGAGCGATCAATGCAGCGTTGAAACGAACGCTCGGTCGTGCGATGCAGACGAGCATGGCATGAAGGGAGCGTTCGGTATCACGGTCCAATCGGTGTTTCTCTTCAGGCCCAAAGCGCAGCGATCACTTCCAGAGCGCAGCGTTCTCGCGCACCTACGGGCAAAAAAAGAGACCCCGCAACGGGGAGGCAAACCGTGCGGGGCCGATCCAGGGCAATTGATTCCTGCGCTACGGGCCGACCAAGGCCCGGGCATCGTGAAGGACACGTCCCTCCGTGTCCGCGGGTACCAATCACCCGCTGCCTCGCACGATGCGCTTCCTACTCCGACTCACTCACTCACTCACTCACGTCGGGGCACTCCCTCAAGCCCCCGACGAACCCAACTCACTCCCAATCCCGTCGTCGTGCTGTCGCGATGCGCTGTTTGCATCGCGGGTGTTGATCCGAAGGGGCACAGGTTCGCATGGCGACCCCCTGTGCCCGTCTCGTTCCGCTCCCCTCAAGGGCCCGAGCGACCCACGAGACAACCACACTTTCCGTTTCGCTCAGGGGAAGGCAATTGCTGCGCGTGCGAAGTCCTCGCCAGCGGTCCGGTTGTGCGGGCTGGGTTGAACCTGCCGGATTGCGGCTTCGCCCTCAGGGCGTCTTGTGACCTGTGGGCAAGCGAGGAAAGACGCTGCGCGACGCGCGATGTGCGATCACTTTGTCGTGGCGGGCCCGGTGTTGGGCGAGAGGTTCAATTGGAAGCCGGTTGCGTTCTGTACTTCAATGTCGATGACCGCTTCGCCGGTTCCGCCCAGGAGCGTCACGCTCTTCTGCTTGATCGCCTCGCCATGCATGGTGTTGGCGGGAATCTCCTTCGCGGCCGGGGCGGTGCCCTCGGCGCTGAAGGTCGCGATGATCTGGCTCGGGCCTCGATTGCGGATTACAGCGAAGGCGCGGTCGCCTTCGGCTGAGAACCGGGCCGAACCCCCTGGCTGGAGAACGAACGAGGTGTTGAAGCGATTCTCGCAGCCAACACAGAGCAGGGCTGCAGCCATCGCCGTCACGAGCGCAGTGATCGGACCTCTTCGCATGGCCGCAGTGTAGGGTGACGACTTGAGGGCGCCCAACGAGTCCCCAAAATGCCCGGGACCGCTTTCCAGAATCCCTACAATCGCCGCCGTGTCCCGCCCCGGCCATCATCTCGCGATCTACACCGGCTCCTTCGACCCGATCACGCTGGGTCACTTGGATGTCCTCAGCCGCAGCCGCCTGCTCTTTGACGAAGTGGTCTTGGCGATCGGCCGCAACCCGAACAAGTCGGCCCTCTTCACCATCGATGAGCGCATCGACCTTGCCCGCACGCTCGTCGACGAACTCGTCCGCAACGAGCCGTCGGGGGCGCTGGTGCGCGTCGAACACTACAGCGGCCTGACCGTTGACTTCGCCCAACAGGTTCGGGCGTCGGCGATCATCCGCGGCATCCGCAACGTGACCGACCTGGCCATGGAGTGCCAGCTTGCCATCACCAATCGGCAGGTGGCCGGCATCGAGACCGTCTTCATCGTCACCGGCGAGGCCTTCGCCTACACCAGCTCGAGTCTCATCCAGCAGATCGCCGCCCTGGGTGGCTCGCTCGACAAGCTCAACACCCTCGTGCCGCCCCTCGTCATCGACGCCCTTCGCCGGAAGCGAAACGACCCGACCAACGAACTCGGTCGCCTCGCCAAGGACCTGCTTGCCGAGTGAGCCTTCGTCGAACCGGACCCCCAAGCCGTTCCCATGAGCGTTTCTTTCCGCGTCATCTCCATCGGCTCCCTCTCCGCCCATCCACTTTGGAACGAGCGAGGTGAGGTTCGGCCCGGTCACTCGACCACCACCCTGATCACGTCAGGGAAGGCGACCATCCTGGTCGACCCGTCGCTGCCGCCCCAGGTGTTGGTGCCGCGCCTCGCGGAGCGGGCGAACTTGAAGCCGGAGCAGATCACCCACGTCTTCATGACTTGCCTCCATCCGAGCCATCGGCGGGGGCTGAAGGTCTTCGACAAGGCCGAGTGGCTCGTCTCAAGTCTCGAGCGCGAGACGATCGGCGTGCAACTGGTGGAGAAGTTTCACGAGGCCCGCGACGCCGGCGACCAAGACCTGACTCATACCCTGTTTCACGAGATCGAGACCGTCGAGCGAATCAAGGCCGCACCGGACAAGATCGCTCCCGGCGTCGATCTCTTTCCTCTGTATGGCGTCACCCCTGGGACGGCCGGACTGCTTCTGGCCCTGCGTGGGAGTACGGTCCTGGTCTGCGGCGACGCGGTCCCGACCCAGGAGCATTTGGAGCAGGGCCAAGTCCTGTCGCCCTGCCACGATCTGGTCCAAGCGAGGGAATCCTTCCTGGAAGCGGTCGAAATCGCTGACTTCCTCATCGCAGGACGGGACAATGTGCTGATCAACCAGACGCGGCGGCCGTTCTGACCGAACCGGTACGGAGGCCTGCATCGCGTCGCGGAGACCCGAGGATGAGCGACCAAGCCCGTAGCACCGCTGCACCCACCATGAGCCAGTCCGACGATGCGACCCCTGAGCCCGGCCTGACCAGCCCCGTCACGATCCGAACCATCCAACGCTGGGCACGCGAAGGCACCAAGTTCGCCTGCCTGACCTGTTACGACGCGACGACAGCCCGCTGGTTCGAACGGGCGGGTGTGCCGGTCCTTCTGATCGGCGATACCGCAGCCGAGGTCATCCTCGGTTATCCGGCCACGATTCATGCCCCGCTCGATTTCCTGATTCTCCTCACCGCAGCGGTCAAGCGCGGGGCGCCGAAGTGTCTTGTGATGGGCGACATGCCCTTCCTTTCCTATCAAGCCGACGACACGGAGGGCGTTCGCAACGCCGGTCGCTTCATGACCGACGGCACGGCCGACTGTGTGAAGCTCGAAGTGGACCGGTCCTTCACCGATCTGGTGCGGAAGATGGCCCGAGCGGGAATCCCGGTGGTCGCCCACATCGGTTCGCGGCCGCAACACGCCCGACTGCATGGCGGGTACTACGCGGCCGGGAAGACTGCGGAAACGGCCAAGGCCCTCCTCGCCGACGCTCTCGCGATGGAGGACGCCGGCGCCATCATGCTTCTGATTGAGGCTGCCCCGCAAGAGGTGACCGAACTGGTCGTTTCCCGGCTGCGAATACCTGTCATCGGATGCGGAGCAGGGACGTCCTGTCACGGCCAGGTGGTTGTGACCCATGACCTCCTCGGCCTGACCGAATGGCAGCCCGGCTTCGCCCGTCCGGTGGTTGAAATGGGCCAGCATCTTCTCAGCATGGCCCACACCTGGCGGGAGCGGGTCCGAACCGGCAATCTCTACGGCCCCGGCGGCGCCCATCCTTACGTGATGAGCGACATCGAGCTGAAAGGGCTCGATGAACTGCGGAAGTCGTTGAATACGCCAGGCCAGAGTTCACGATAAGACGGCCGTGGCGCGAAGGAGGCGGATTCGGGTGACCGCCCGCTCTGACGGAGTGCACGGTCGAAAGCATCATGTGAACGAAGCCTCAACAACCTGACGGATCTCGGGCGCACCCCCACGCCGTCGCGGGAGGGCGACGCCACGGAACGCTCGGCAACCCGGTTCAAACAACCCTCGGGAATTCCCCATGCCTCGTGTGCAGATAGGTGCTCAGTCGTACGGCCCCGGCCTCGTGGTGCTCGCCGCCTCGGCGGTCGCCCTCCTCGCCGGTCCGTTTGCGGTGCGCGAATTCGTACACGCCCAAACGACGGTCGACATTGTGAAGGCGAGCAATCGCCTCGAGTCGGCTGGGAACGTCCTTGAACAGATCAACGCCGTTCAACGCGATATCGCCAAGGCGGTCGAGCCGTCGGTCGTGCACGTCTCGACCGAGTCGACACTGCAGGGGCGTTCGATCCAGCGCACCTACGTCTCCAGCGGTTCGGGTTGGATCTACGACGACGCTGGTCACATCGTGACCAATGCCCACGTCGTCGACGGAGCGGATCGGATCCAGGTGCAGCTTCACGATGGCGACCTTCGCAACGCCGAACTGGTCGGGGTCGACTTGCGCACCGACATCGCCGTGGTGAAGGTGGACGGTGGGGCGCTGCATCCGGCCAAGCGCGGCAACAGCGACGACGTCCAGCAGGGGGATCTCGTTTACGCCTTCGGCTCACCCTTCGACTTCCGCTTCTCGATGAGCGCGGGAATCGTCTCCGGTCTCGGCCGCACCGCCGGTCCCGCCGAGATCGACTACCAGAACTTCATTCAGGTCGACGCCGCGATCAATCCAGGTAACTCCGGCGGTCCGCTCACCGACATCTATGGTCGCGTCGTCGGCATGAACACGGCGATCGCGACCGGCCGCGGCAACACGGTGGGCCAAGGGCAGTTCGCCGGCATCGGCCTAGCGATCCCGATGTCGATGATCGAGAACGTGGTCAGCCAACTTGTCACCTCGGGCGAGGTTCGCAAGGGCTACCTCGGCGTCAGCGTCGACAGCGTCGACTCTCGGGCCGCGCCCTTCATCTCGGTGCCGGCCCTGCGATTCGCCGCGGAGCGTTTCCGGGGCGAGGCTGCGGTCATCACCGAAGTGGAAGAGGAGTCACCCGCGGCGAAGGCGGGCCTTCAGGTCGGCGACGTGATCGTCGCCATCGACGGCCGACAGATCACCAGCGACGGCCAGGTGCGGGCCGTCATCAGTTCGAAGCGACCGGGAAGCGACGTGTCGCTGGAGATCTGGCGTCCAGACCTGAGTACGGGCGAACCGCTCACCACCGACATCAAGTTGACCCTGGGCGAATTGGACCCGGCGATGCTGGGCAACCGGATCTTCGCCGACACCCTACGGACGCTCGGCTTCGCGTCGCTGACCACTTCAACTGAAGAGCGGGCGAAGAAGCTCGGGGTGCCGTTCCGTCGGGGCGTCCTGGTCGAGCAGGTGCGCGAGGGTTCGCCGGTCGAGCGGGCGGTGCCGGAAGGTTCCGTCATCACCCAGATTCTCGGGCAGCCGGTCGGCAGCGTCGACGAACTCTTCACCCGCGTCTATCGCTGGTGGGTCCCGCAGCAGCGAGAGCGATCGATGTATTCGGTCGAGCTTCCGCTGACCTTCGTGACGCCGGAAGGGCAGGTTCGCGAAGACGTCGTGCCGCTGGCCCTTCCGCGGCCGCGGGTGCGACCTGACTGATATCGCTGAACGTGCCGCTCTTTTGCGCGGCACGGACACGCTTCGCCCGCACCGTCGAGCGAGGCTCGCCCGTATCATCGACGCATGGTCTCTCCCGGCCGCCCAACGGCCACCAACGCCAAGGCCGACCTTCGGACGGCCCACGACGCGCTGCTCGAACGGCCGCTTCTTGAGGTCATCGATCTCAAGACGCACTTCCCGATTCGGCGCGGCGTGTTGCAGCGCACCACGGGCTGGGTGAAGGCCGTCGACGGCGTCAGCTTCTACCTTCGCAAGGGCGAAACGCTCGGGCTCGTCGGCGAGTCGGGATGCGGAAAGACCACCGTCGGGCGCACGATCCTCCGCCTCCTGCCGGCGACCGGCGGCAAGGTCCTCTTTGACGGCAGCAATGTCTTCGAGCAAGGGGCGACCTCGATGCGGGCCCTGCGTCGACAGATGCAGATCATCTTTCAGGATCCGGGCGGCTCGCTCAACCCACGCATGCGGGTCGGGCGGATCGTGGGCGAACCGCTTGAGGTGCACGGCATCGCTCAAGGCGACGCCCTTCGCGAGCGGGTCGAGTCATTGCTGGAGCGATGCGGACTCTGGCGAGCCGCCGCCGATCGCTACCCCCATGAATTCAGCGGCGGGCAGCGTCAGCGCATCGGCATCGCCCGAGCCCTCGCCCTTCAGCCGCGCCTGATCGTTTGCGACGAGCCGACCTCGGCACTCGACGTCAGCATTCAGTCGCAGATCCTCAACCTCCTGAGCGACCTTCAGGACGAGTTCGGGTTGGCGTACCTCTTCATCAGTCATGACATGGCGGTGATCCATCACGTCTGCGATCGAATCGCGGTCATGTGGAACGGACGCATCGTCGAAGAGGGCACCCGCGACGAGGTCATCGAGCGACCCCAACACGAATACACGAGAGCGCTTCTCAGCGCCGTGCCCGAGGCCGACCCGCGGCGTATCAAGCGGCGCCTGACGTTTGAAGGGATGCGGATGTGAACTCACGGACCTTCATGCGGGCGTTCTTTGTCTTCTTCGGCATCAGCGTCGTGGTCGCGGCGGTGTGGGGCTGGAACGTCGTTCAGGGTGTACGCGTCGTCGCCGCCCGCACGGACACCCAGATGCGCACCTTGGCGTGGGCCGCGATGGCGTACGCCGACGCAAACGACGGGCTCTTTCCGACCAGCAACGAGGCCCTGAAGAGTTTCGGCGTTGGCCCCGACACTATTCGGCTCGCACCGGGCGAGAGTGACGGGCGCTGGCCAACCACCCGGGCCATCGCCCTGAAGGACGCGCCGCCGGCCGAACTCGACGCCAGCTTCCGTGCCGTGGTCGTCTCCTGGGGCCCCGACCCGACGATCCCGCCTTACCTCAAGCCCGACGGGCTCCCCACGCTGATCGGCACCAACGAGGAAGTCAACGGCTGGCTGGACGCGATGCGAAAGCGACAGGGCGGGCCAACGCCAGCCCCGCCAGCCGTCAAGCCTCCGGCGTGAGCGAGGGCCACCTCAACAAAGTCCTGACCGGCCGCTCTCTCCCGCGAACGCGGGGGAGATGTCCGCGCAGCGGACAGAGGGGGCGGTCGCGCACCAAGTGTCCATCGCGGGATGCCCCTCCGTCGGCTGCTCCGACACCTCCCCCGCTTCGCGGGAGAGGGCGACAGAGGAGGCAAGTGGTACCGACTGTTGCCGGCTGACCCTCCTGTGGCAGATGAGCTACCCGAAAGAACGGAAACCCCGCCAATGCGTCGGGGCTTGTGGAATCCCTGACGGAGTTGGGCCGGGCAAGGCCTTCCGGCCCGGTCCCGAAGCCGCTTCCGTATGCTTCGAAACATGAGCCTGCCTGCTGAGTTGAAACCAGAATCGCGGTCCGCCGCCCTCTCGCCCGACATCCGGATCACCGCTCCCGAGCGGCCGCTCTGCGATGTCATGCAAGGCGCTGCCCGCTGGGACATCAAGGTCCACGAGCACGGCTTCGTCGGCCTGGTCGACGCGATGCCACGACTCGTCCCTGAGGGCAAGACCGGCGATTACGCGATTGTCCAGGCAGCCCGCGTGAGCTATGGCGAAGGCACCAAGATGGTCAACGAGGACCGCGGCCTTGTCCGCTACCTCATGCGCCATCGGCACACCACGCCGCTGGAGATGGTCGAGTTCAAGTTCCACGTGGCCATGCCGATCTTCGTCGCACGACAGTGGATTCGACACCGCACCGCCAACGTCAACGAGTACTCGGCTCGCTACTCGATCGTGCCCGACCGCTTCTACCGGCCGTCGATTGACAACATCCGGGCCCAGAGCAAGAGCAACCGGCAGGGCGGCGACCAACCGGTCGACGTCGGAACCGCCGAGAGTTTCCTCAAGCTCCTCGACGAGGCCGAATCGCTTTACACGAAGTACATCAGCCTGACCGAAGAGGGCGTCGCCCGCGAGCTCGCCCGAGCCGCACTGCCGGTCAATGTCTACACCGAGTGGTATTGGAAGTGCGACCTGCACAACATCTTCCACTTCCTCTCGCTGCGCATGGACCCGCACGCCCAGCAGGAGATCCAAGACTTCGCTAAGGCGATGTACCGGCTCATCCAGCCGATCGTTCCGGTCGCCTGCGAGGCCTTCGAGGACTACCGCCTGAACGCCATGCATCTGACCGCCCTCGAGATCGAGGCGATCCGCAGCAAGCAGCCGCTGAACACAGCCAACAAGCGCGAGGCAGCGGAGTGGGAGGCGAAGCGGGCCCGGCTCGGCCTGTGACGCCAGATCCGGATAACGCCAAGGCCCTGTGAACCGTGTCGGACTCGGGTTGGGAATTGCAGGAGCAACTCGCGCCTGCCGATGTTCGTTCCGAGCCCGATCGGGGAGAGATCGTTGTCTGTCGACACGAACCCGCAACGGCCGTGTGAGGTACTTCGCGGATGACGTCGACGGCACAGGCAAGCGCGACGCAACGCGCCGCGAACGGTTTCATCACGGTCGGCCTGAACGCTCTCTTGGTGGGCGTCGCGGTCTTCTATTGCCTCGGCCGTGCTGACGGCGGCCAGATGTCCACTCTCTCGGCCCCCTGGGCGCTCCAGTGCTGGCTGGCGTTCGTGGCCATCCTGGTGATGGGAATGCTCTTCGGGCGATGGCGAACGTCGCTCGCGGCGAGTCTCCTGACCCTCTGGTCCGGTCTGGTCGTCGTTCCATCGGTTCTGCCCCAACCGACGGTGCACGCCCGCGACACCTTCTCCTCACCCGTTCGGGCGATGAGTATCAACGTCAATCTTCGCAACGCGCCAAGCCCCTATGCGCTCCAGTGGATTCGCAACGAGCGGCCGGACGTGCTGGCCCTGATCGAGATGTCGACGCCGTGGCGCGAGGCGATGGCCGGGCTCGCCGACGACTTCCCCTACGCCTACACCTTGCCGGACAGCGCGACCGCCCGCGGCATCGGTCTCTATAGCCGCTACCCGATCGTGGACGCGCTCAAGGAGACGACCTGTCTCGAGTGCCAGCCGCTGATTGAGGCGTCGATCGAGCATCCGCTCGGTCTGGTTCGCGTCTTTGCCATTCACCCGCTCTCGCCGATGAACGACGAGCGAACGCAGTGGCGGGACGCCGAGCTACGCCTCATCGCCGAGCGATGCGCCGCGGTCAACGTTCCGACGATGGTTCTCGGTGATTTCAACGAGACGCCCTACGGGAGCGCGTTTCAGGACTTCCTCAAGCAGACCGGTTACACGGCCGCCCGATCGGTCGAGGGCTTTTCGCCAACCTGGCCCGCCCAGCATGACGGCATCCTGATCCCCAGCGTCTTCCGCATTCCGATCGACCACATCGTCGTCTCGCCGCACTTCAACGCCCTTGCGTTCGAGGTTGGCCCGCCGATCGGCTCGGACCACCTGCCGATCGTCGCCCAGCTTGGATTGGTGTCGATGGGGGATCAGCCGCGCGCGACTACACGTGCCGCCGTGGGCACTTCGCGCAGTCATAATCCCTGATCGAACGCGGTCGTCAGCGCGTCTCAAGTTCCGTCAGCACCGTCTGGAGCCCAAGCAGTGGGCTCGTCGCGTCGGTCTGAATCTGCACCAGCCTTATCGGCGTCGGCTGGTAGTAGCGGAAGAGGCCGCCCGGGTTCGGGCCTTCGCCGCGGATATCCCAGAAGTCGGCCATCGCGAGCGTCTTGTTCTCGCCGGCGCCGATGCGGTCGACGTGCTGGAGGTAGCGCTCGTTCAACCAGATGTCGACGTTCTCAAACGTGCGCGTCGTCGTGTTCACGATGATCATCGACTCACCCTCCGGCAGCACCTGGGCTGGGAGGGTCTCGGCCTGCTTCAGCCAGAACGGATACTGGCGGGTGGCCTTGGTCGGGTCGGAACGAACGGTCTGACACCCGGAGCTCAGGCCCATTGCGGCAAGGGCAGCAAGAGCCAATAGGGTTCGGACGGCAGTGGCGTTTCGTGGCACGGCGAGAGTGTAACCGCACCAAACGCATCATCCCAGCCCCGCCGCCGCCGCACACTGCTTCACCAGCGCCTCGGCTCGCTCCCGGGTCGCACCCTCGGCGATGATTCGCACGATCGGCTCGGTGTTGCTTGCCCGCAGGTGGACCCAGCCGTCGGCGAAGTCGATGCGGACGCCGTCGACGTCGGAGATGCGCTCCTTTGCGAAGGCCGCTTTGGTCTTCGCAAGGGCCGGTCCGACGACCGCAAGGCCGCCGATGGCGCTCAGGTCGAGTTTCGTCTTCACCATCGCGTAACGCGGAAGGCCGTCGACAATCGCCGAAAGCGTGCGGCCGTCCGCGGCTAACAAGTCGAGCGTGAGGGCCATCGCGCTGAGGGAATCGCGCACCCAGCAGATGCCGGGGAGGATCACTCCGCCGTTCCCCTCGCCGCCCATGAGTCCGTTGGCGGGCTTGAGCGCTGCGACGACGTTCGCCTCACCGACGGCGGTGCGCAGGACGGTCGCCCCGAACGCTCTGGCGACATCGTCGATCATGCGGCTCGTTGAGAGATTCGCGGCAAGCGTGGCTCCGGGCTTGCCGTGTCGCTCGAGCATGCGCCGCGCTGCGAGGACGAGCGTGTACTCCTCGCCGATGAAGCGGCCCTTCTCGTCGACGATCGCGAGGCGATCGGCGTCGGGATCCTGTGCAAACCCGCAGGCGACCCCTGCGGTCGCTCGCGTGGCGCCGATCAGGTCGCCGAGGTTCGACTCGATCGGTTCGGGCGTATGGCCGAAGACGCCGGTCGGCTCGCCGTGGATGTGCTTCACCGTGCAGCCGAGGCGCTCGAGCAGCTCGCGACCGGGCACGCAGCCCGATGCGTTCACCGAATCGAGCACGACCGTGAACCGCTTCGCCTTGATCGCACCGACATCGACGATCGCAAGCACCTTGGCGATGTGCGTTTCGTTACTGCTCGCGTCCGCCGACATCGAACCGATCCGCGGAGAGGGCTCGAAGGTGAACCGCTTCGCGCGATAGCGGGCGATGATCGCCTCCGCGACCTCCTTGGGCGGGGCGAGGCCGTCGCCGTCGAGGCACTTGAGGCCGTTCCACTCGATCGGGTTGTGGCTCGCCGTCACGCACATGCCGCCGTCGGCCTTGAGCTGGCGGATCATGACGCCGACGGTGGGGGTCATCGTCACGCCCAGATCGACCACGTCGCAGCCCGTCGCGGCCAGGGCCCCGCGCACCGCCAGGGCCAGGCTCTCGCCACCCTTGCGGCCGTCGCGACCGACCACGAGCTTCGGGGTCTTGGTCGAGATCGTCCGCAGGTGCGAACCGAACGCCGCGGCGAACTCGGCGGCGACCACCGGCGTCATGGTGACGCCGACGATCCCACGGGCACCGGAAACGGACAGCATGAGCGGGGCATCAGCGGGGGCGGACGACATCGTGTTTTGGGGGGGTTGTTTGGGAGTTGGAAAGCTGCTGAAAGCCGGGGAACCACGGAGGGACGAACGGCGCGGCCGAGAGAATACCCTCCCTCGGCCCTATAATCGCCGCCTCATGTTCCAGCTTGAGCTCGAGACCGAGTTTTCCGCCGCCCACGCGATCGTGATTGCCGGGAAACGGGAGCGGGTTCACGGACACAACTTCCGCGTGACGATGGTGGTGGAAGGATCCCGTCTCGATGCGGATGGGCTCCTCTGCGACTTTCATCAGGTCGAACGGTGGATCGAGGAAATCGTCGCCCCTTTTCGCGACGGTGATCTCAACGTCACGCCACCGTTCGATCGGATCAACCCGACCGCCGAGAGGATCGCCGAGCACTTGGGCGTCGCTTTGGGAAGGAAGCTCCCAGAGGGAGTCCGGGTCGGAAGCGTCCGCGTGACGGAAGCCACCCGCTGCGCGGCGGTCTACCGTCCGACCCAGACTTGATAAGCACCCTCCGCGCATCGCACCACGTCCGAAAGCCCCGCCATGCCTGACCGCTCCGAGCGATCCCTGACCCAGCCCATGCCGCCGGAGTTGCCCCCGATCGCCGAGGTGCCGGCCGATCCGACGCGATTCCTCAACCGCGATCTCCAGTGGCTGGAATTCAACCGCCGCGTCCTTCACCAGGCCGTCGATAGCCGGATGCCGCTTCTTGAGCGGGTTCGTTTCCTGGCGATCTTCTCCAACAACCTCGATGAGTTTTTCATGAAGCGCGTCGGCGGACTGCGCCGACAGATCGACGCCGGCATCGGCAGCCCGGCGTGGGAGCCGCTCACGCCGGTCCAGCAGCTCAACGCGATCCGCACCAAGGTCAACGACCTCATCAACATCGAGGCCGACTGCCTCCGCAACGACGTCCTGCCCCGGCTTCGCGAGATCGGCGTCCACTTCCTTTCGTGGGAGGAGCTCGAGCCGCACGAGCGATCCGAGGCCGAGGCGTGGTATCGCCGCAACGTCTTCCCGATCCTCACACCGCTCGCGGTCGATCCCGGCCACCGCTTTCCCTTCATCTCCAACATGAGCGTCTCGTTAGGCGTCATGTTGCGCCGGCCCGGCGAGAGCGAGCAGCTCTTTGCCCGCGTGAAGGTGCCGGAGCTGGGCAATCGTCTCTACCGCTTCGAGGGCACGCGCCGCTTCGTGCCGCTTCAGGAGATCATCGAGCACAACCTCGACGACCTCTTCCCGGGCATGGAGATCGCCAAGGTCCTGCCCTTCCGCGTGACCCGCAACGCCGACGTCGAACGCGACAACGAGGACGCCGAGGATTTGCTCGAGCAGATCCAGCAGCAGCTTCGCGAGCGGCGATTCGCCCGCGTCATTCGGCTCGAGATCGCCCGCGGCGCCAACGCCCGCATCCTCCGCTTTCTTGAGGACGAGCTCGACATCGGCACCGACGATATCTACGAGACCGACGGCCTCATCGACTACAGCCTGCTCAACGAGGTCGCTGACCTCGACCTGCCCGAACACCGCTTCTCGAAATGGACGCCGCTGGTTCCGCCGAGAATCGAAAGTGACGAGAGCGACCTCTTCAGCGTGATCCGCCAGGGTGACCTGCTGGTGCATCACCCCTACGAGAGTTTCGACGCCACGGTCTGCCGCTTCATCGAGCAGGCCTCGGCCGATCCGAAGGTGCTGGCGATCAAGCAAGCCCTCTATCGAACCAGCGGCGACAGCCCGTTCATTCCAAGCCTCATCCGCGCCGCCGAGTCCGGCAAGCAGGTCGCGGTGCTGGTCGAGCTGCGGGCCCGTTTCGACGAGGCCCGCAACATCTACTGGGCCCGCAAGCTCGAGGATGCCGGTGTGCACGTCGCCTATGGCGTCGTCGGTCTCAAGACGCACAGCAAGGTGGCTCTCGTCGTGCGCCAGGAAGGCAACGGAATCCGCTCCTACGCCCACATCGGCACCGGCAACTACAACCCGAAGACCGCCCGCGTCTACGAGGATCTCGGGCTCTTCACCTGCGATGCTGCGATCACCGAGGACGTGGTCAACCTCTTCAACTACATGACGGGCCGCAGCCGGCAGCGCGACTACAACCGCCTGCTCGTCGCGCCGGTCGCCATGAAGCGCCGCTTCATCGAGCTGATCGAACGGGAGATCGCCTTCCAGCAGGCCGGCAAGCCTGCCCGGATCATCGCCAAGATGAACCAGCTCGAGGACCGCTCGGTCACCGACGCGCTCTATCGCGCATCGCAGGCCGGCGTGAAGGTCGACCTCATCATCCGCGGCTTCTGCTGCATCAGACCGGGCGTGCCGGGGCTCTCCGACAACGTGCGGGTCATGTCCATCATCGGCCGCTTCCTCGAGCACAGCCGGATCTTCTGGTTCTCGGCGGGGAAGGACGACCCGATCGACGGGGACTTCTACATCGGCAGCGCTGACTGGATGTACCGCAACCTCAACACCCGCGTCGAAGCCTCGACGCCGATCGGCGGGCGTCGCGAGCGCGAGCGACTCTGGGACATCATGCAAACCTGCCTCAACGACCGGCGACAGGGTTGGGACATGCAGGGCGACGGCCGTTACGTGCAGCGCACGACGGACAGCCTCTCGCCCGGCCATCCCGACGCCCTCGGCACGCACCAGCGACTGATGGCGCTCACCACCGAAACGCAATGGCGGGCGATGCGCGAAGAGGATTGATCGCCGTCGGGGGCATCAGGAGCTTCTCTCAGACGTGAGGCTGCGAAACGACCATCCGAGCGCGGGGGCACGGTGAAGCTCCTGACGTTGCCGAGCTTCCTCCTCGGACGGCGCGAGGCCATCCTCGATGTTGCTCATGGACGAAAGACGATTCTCCTCGGGTTCCTGTTTGTCGTCTCCGCTGGCCTCGCCCGCACGTGGGACACGGTCGACCTGCTCGCCAACCCCTTCGCCGTCCTGCGTCCGATCGGGGCGTCGCTCGCCACATCGACGGTCTTCTTCCTGATCATCGCGACGGCGGTCGCCATCGGTTGTCGGGCATCACCGGAGCTCCGGCCAAACTGGGTCGCCCTCTGGCGCTCGATCCTTGCGGTCTTCTGGATGACCGCGCCCCTCGCGTGGATCTATGCGGTGCCGGTCGAGCGATTCACCTCGGTCGCGACCTCGGTGGACCTCAACTTCAACGCCCTCTTCCTCGTTGCCCTGTGGCGCGTCGTCCTCATGATCCGCGCCGTCACCGTGCTGCTGGATGTGCGCGTCGCCCCGATCACCTTCCTGACGCTCTGGTTTGGTGACATCGTCGTCTTCGCGGCGATGGCGCTCACGCCGGTGCCGGTGTTCAACGCCATGGCCGGCATCAACGTCGAGGACCCCGAGTCGATCATGGCCGCGCAGAAGTTCGCGACGCAAGCGCTGGCCCTGGTCGCCCTCCTTCCGCTCACCATCCTGGCCTTGGGCATGTTCCTCGTGGTGCGTCCGGCCTCGCCGTGGTCGTTCCGGCCGCGTCCCGCACCCGCCCGTTCGCTGTGGATCCTGGCGATCATCGCCATCGTTGGTTGGGTTCCCGGAATGGCTGTCACACAGCCCGAGCTCAGGCGTGCGACGGCGGTCGATCGGGCCGTCGAGAGGTCGTCGCCCAAGGACGCCGTTGCCCTGCTCAAGGGTGTCCAGACGAGCGATCTTCCGCCGCATTGGCGGCCGCGAATGCACAGCAAGTCGCGAGAGGGCTGGGACGGCTACCTGGGGCGCATCGCGACCATTCAGTCCGTCATGCTGGATCCGGCGACCCCGACCTGGGTGCGAGACCGCATCGACGGGGCGATCGACAGCGAGCTACGGAATTCCTTCGTGCCATTCGGCACCTGGGAGCATGTCATCAAGACGGACGACCATCTCGTCCCCACCGCTTTCCTGGAGCGCTTCGACGAGGTACTGGACACGTACATGCAATCGTCGCGGCACGTGGATGCGGCGGAGCGGGCTGCGTGGGATGGGCGAACGCCGCGCGATGGCGGCGAGAGTCGCTAGTTCTTCCGCGTCAGCTCAAACACGGCGTTGTGGCTGCCGTCGGCCTTGAGCGTGTCCCAGTCCTGGGTGATGCGATTGGCATCGTGCACGGTGAGGACAAGCGACGCCATTGGGTCGACGTCCTTCGACGGCAGGTTGGTGATGTCATCGAACCGGAAGTCAAAAGTCTTCCCGTCCGATGCGGCGCAGCGCATCCGCGGCTGGTTTCCCATCGCGCAGTAGTGCGTGGCGACGATCGAGCTGCCGTCGAGGTGATACATGTTCGTCATCTCGTGCGGCGAACCGGGGAACATGATCTCGCGAACGGCGGAGCCGCCGCCAGTGACGGAGAAGACCGCCGCCACCTGCTTCTGTCCCTTGTCGTCGACCGACTCCCAGGTGCCGGCGAGGGCCTTGAGCTTCTCGAAGGCCTGCGTGGTGGCTTGGTTGGGCGTGCCGGCGATGCGGGGTCCCGTGGTGGCGCAGCCTCCGACAAGGGTCGAACCCATCAGTAGCGCGGCGATACCAGCGGTCGTGATCGAACGGTGCAGCATGCGGATCTCCTGTAGGAGTCCGGAGCGTACCGCCTTCCGAGGATCGATCAATACCCTGCGGGCGATCGTTGGGCGATCGCCGTCACCAGGTCTCGGCACGCGGCATCGAGCTCGCCACGAGTCGGATGGGGCGCATCGCGCCCAAGTCGAACTTGGTCGACTGGTTGTCGTCGGGGATGACCGTCAGGTCCATCGAGAAGCGACGCATGTGGGTGCCCTTCTCGTACTCGAGGACGAAGGCGGGCATCTCGACGGCGTCGTCACCCTCGCCCGTAACGGTTCGCTGCACGCCGGCGAGCAGGACGAGATCGTCGCCCTCGCCGACGCGGTAGAGCAGGCGGCTGTTCTGCTCATCGAAGGTCAGGCGCACGAGCGTCCCGTTATGGTCGGTGAACTCGACGTAGTCGCTTTCCACGAGTTCCTCGAGCGGATCCTCGGGCAAGGGACCGAATTCGGTTCCCGTGCGGACCATGGAGAGCACGCGGTGCATGATCAGGCGTGAGATCGTGTGGGTCGAGGCTTCCTCGGTCGTCGTCTGGTAGGCGATGAAGCACGCATTCAGGGCCACCATCGTCGAGGTCAGCAGGGCGGCGCTGATGCCCAGGGCAATCAGCAACTCAACCAGGTTGAAGCCGCGATGGTGCCGGCGTGGGCAGCGACGCTGCGATCGGAGCGTGAGGCAACTCATGACACCGGTCCTCCCTCAAGGTAGGTGGCGGGCATGGCCTCCACGGAGATTGGCCAAGGGATGCCGTCAGGCAACTTCGCGTCGGGGTTGTAGCGAAGGGTGATCTCGCCGAAGCCTTCGAAGCCGGCCTCGTCGGGGGTCAGGCCTTCGCCGTCGCCGTCGAGCGGGCCGAAGTAGCCGATGGTCGTGTTGAACATGTCCGGCTGGCCGTCATAGAAGAGCGGGCCGGAGCCGGCGACGGGACGGAAGGTCATGAGCAGCGTGCCGTGCACGTCAGCGGTGCCGCGGACATCGAGAATGCCCGCGATGATCGTGCCGCGCAGCTTGACGCGAGCCGTGTCCTCGGGATCCTCGGCTTGCTCGTTGCTGAAGTTGCCCACGTCGACCGACCAGCCCGGCAGCATGATCGAGCTACGGGCCAGCATGTCCTTGTCGGCGGCATCGATGCCGTTCAGGAGCGTCACCAGCGTGGCGGCGTCCTCCTGCTCAAGCAACTCCGGATCGGCCGAGTCAAGGTAGAAGCGGGTCTGGCCGGTGAGCTGCACCTTGTTTCTCCAGTGGGTGTACTCGCCAGGCGTATCGCCCGCGAGCGAACCGAGGAAGGTGCAGTTGTCGAAGCGGATCGAGTTCGAGACGGTCTTCGTGTCGGCGACCGGGTTGCCGCCGAGTGACGACTGGAGGCCGGGGAACTTCGCGCTGTACACGACCGTTCCGCCGCCGAGGTCGGTCTGCTTCATCGAACCGGCGTAGTTCCAGTTGACGTCAATGCACTCCGACTCGGTCTGGATGTAGGTGACACCGACAAAGGTGCAATTCCGGAAGACCGCGTTCTCGCCGACCGGGATCTTGACGTTGGTGAAGGTGTACCCGTCGTAGATCTTCCGCTGGTACCAGTCGTAGGCTGAGGCCGAGCCGTAGGGAACGGGTTCCCAAGTGGCCGAGCTTGGCGCGGTGACGGTGCCGACGCCAGACCCGACTTGGGTGGCCAGCACGCCATCTGCAGTATCGAGGAACCACTCGGCGCTGTCGGTGAACATGTCGGTGGTGACCACCCGCATCTCCTCCTCGGAGACGTCGAAGGTGACGGGAGCATCGTCCGGCTCGGGCCAGACCGGGCCCTGCACGGGGTCCTGATAGTCGACGCCACGGGCGGTTTCCCAGGCATCTTGGGTGACGCCAAAGGCCAGGCGGCCGGAGACTTTCGCATAACGGTCAAGAGCGCTGATGACGCCGTCGTCATAGCCGAGGCCGGTGTCACGGGAGTCCACCACGTCGTCGTCGTTGCGGTCGGGGTCCCATTGGTCGATCAGCCACGAAAGCTGGTTGTCGACGTTGGCGAACTCCTCGCTCAGGCTGCCGAGGCCGGCAACCGCCGCTTTGGTTGGGTCGTAAACGATCTTGGCGTCGCCATCGGTGTCAAACACCGCAATGAACATGTCGAAGTCGGTGACGTACTCGTCGCCGTCTCGATCGGTGAACTCGCCGTTGACCGCAAGGCCCAAGGCCTCGGTCGAATTGGCAGGGCGCAGGCGAGCGTCGCCGTCGACGTCGTATTGCTGCACGGCTCCGTAGAACTGATCGAGCAGCGTGTCTAACTCTTCGCTCAAGTAATAGAAATCGCTGCGCATCAGGAGCGGATGGCCGTTCTCGGCATCCAGCTCGCCATCCTCGGTGCCGTAGCGCGTGGCGAGCGGGCCGCTGATGAGCACGTTCTTGCCGATCATCAGTCGGTTCGGGGTGATGACCGCGAACTCGATCCGCTTATTGATCTTGAAGTCCATCTGGAGCGTACGGCGGATGTCGCCATCAGCACCGACGCTGGTCACTCGAATGGCAGCCTGGTCGAGCAGCGGCTCGTAGGTCAGTCGGAACCAGACTTCATCGTCGTCGGCGAGGACGCGAACCGGACGCGTCTCCAGCAGGCCGTCTTCGTCGATCGCGGGAAGGCCCGAGTCGCCGGGCTCAACCGTAGTGAGCGTATTCTCGTCGGCGGCGTGGGCGTTGCGAATAGCCTCGCCGAGACTGTCGGCGGTGTCGGCCTCGTCGTAGCCTTGGGCGGCCTCGATGATCACCTCGCCATCGGCCTCAGCGTTCCAGGTGCCGGTCCAGAGCTTCTCGGCGAAGTCGGCATCGATCACGCCCTTGCGGACGACGAAGCGCTTGCCCTCGGTCTCGAGCCGGCGGGCCGCAAAGACAAGACCGGTCTCGGCGGCGCTCATTGCCCGCGAGACCTTGATCGCGCTGTCGGCGGTGCGCAGGTTTCCCTGGGCCACGATGGCCATCGCGATGCCCAGCGACCCGAAGATCACCAGAAACATCATCGCCAGAACCGAGGCCACGCCCCGGTGCGGCGTTCGCGGCGTTCCGCGCAGCCGGGCGACGAAAGCGACCGCGAGCCGTTTCCGGCGCGGTCCCTTTCGAAGCGTGTGCAGTTGGGCGGTCATCGTGACTCTCTCCTCGCCTCCGCGATCTCGGATCCTGCCATAGACATGTTCATTCACTTGCGGGCCAGCCACGAGACCTTGGTCATCTCGAGGGGCGTTTCATCGTTCGGGCCCTGGAAGTGGATCGTGACCTCGACCTTCATGAACTCACTGGCACCGTCATCCACGGCGGTGGTCGTGTCGAACTGTTCGACATTGAAGACCCGCACCGTCTGCGACCATCCGTCCATGTTCGGGATGACCTCGCGGCGCGAACTGATCGGTCCGTTGCCGAGGGAATCCGAGAAGACCGTGCCCTCGCCATCCTCGCCGTCGAAGTCGTCAAGGTCGTCGAAGTCCGCGAGGGCGTCCTCGTTCTCCTCAGGGCCCCAATTCTCGCTGCCCACCACGGGATCGTGCCGGGGCATGTTCAGCGTCAACTCGCGGATCTCGTTGCCGAGCCGCATGGCGATGCTGGCCTGGGTCGACCATTGGTTCTTCTGGTGGAAGGCCTGTTGCGCCGAGATCATCGCCAAGACGCCCACACCGACGATGACCGTCGCAAGGGCGGTCTCGATCAGCGTGAAGCCTCGGCGGGCCTGGCGCCGTCGGAACCGGAGGTTGGCTGTGCGATCCTGTGGCATGGCAATTCCCTTGACGTTCTCCAGCCCGCTGCGCCTCCGACGCCGTCCGTACAACTGTCAGATTCGAAGCGGCCCGCTCCAAGCGCCCATTCCGACGTCCGGTCGGCGGTTGCGGGTTGGGAGGGTCCGCGAACCGTCGGCATGAACGGGGCGTTAGTGGCCCTGCACCAGGTTGGACATCTTGAAGATCGGGAGAATGATGGCCATGGCGATGAAGCCGACGATCGAGCCCATGGCCACGATCATGATCGGTTCGATCATGCTGGTGACAGCCTTGATCGCGTCGCGCAAGACCTTCGAGTAGTAGTGCGAGATCTCCTCAAGCACCTCGCCGAGCTTGCCCGACTCCTCGCCCGCCGAGATCATCTGGATGACCGCACGCGGCAGGAGGCGGCTCTTGGTGAGCTGGCTCTGCACCTTCTTGCCCTGCTTGACCGCGCCGTAGACACCGCGCCACAGGCGGCGGAAGAGCTGGTTGCCGGCGATGTCCCCGGTGATGGCGATCGTGTCGAGCATCGGCACGCCGGCGTTCAGGAGTTCGCCCATCGTGTGCAGCGAGCGGCTGATGTAGAGGGCCTTGAACATCCGGTTGATGAGCGGCATGGTGAGCTTGAAGCGGTCCCACCAGAAGCTGCCCAGTTCGGTCTTGATGAAGAGGACGAAACCCGTGATCACTGACCCGAGGGCGATCAGGAGTACCCACCACCAGTCGACCATGAAGGCCGAGAGGGCCATGAGGAACTTGGTCGGGGCAGGCAAGGCGTCTTCCTTGCCGCGGAAGACGCCCGCGAACTTCGGAAGGACGAAGGTGAGCAGGAAGACCGTGACGCCGATCGCCATGGTGGCGATGATGCCCGGGTAGATGCTCGCCCCGATGACCATCTTCCGAGTCTCGATCTCCTGGGTGAGGTAGGCGGCGATGCGGTCGAGCATGCGGGCGAAGTTGCCGGACATTTCCGACGCCTTCACCATGTTGATGTAAAGCGGCCCAAAGAGCTTCGGGTAGCGCTGGATCGCCTCGCTGAATTGCTTGCCGCTCTCGACGTCGGTCCGGATCTGCTGAAGGATCTTGCGGAACTTCTGGTTCTGTACCTGTTCGGAGATGCCTTCCAGCGCGGCCCGGATCGAGATGCCTGCCCGGATCATGACCGCTAGCTGGGTCGTGAAGTCAAGGATGTCCTTCGACGAGGGGCCGGAGCTGTAGTTGAGCTTGGAGAGGACGCCAGAGAACTGCGAGGTGGTGCCTTGGGGCATCGCCTGCAATTGGATGACGTGGTTGCCCTGGTTCCGGATGATCGCCGCAGCGGCGGCCGAGCTTTCGGCGGCGACGACGCCGGTCATGACCTGACCGGATGATTGCCGTGCCTGATAGCGATAGTGAGGCATGGTCGGAGGGACTCGAGTCGGCGTGGATGGCGACGGTGCGGAACGGGACGGGGCCCGATGGGCGGATCGTTATGAACGGGGCGTTATGGGCGCCCCGTTAGGCGGCAAGCTGGCGTTCCAGCTTGTCCGGATAGGCTGCCTGGGCGATCGCGTCCTCGCGGCTGATCATGCCATTGAAGTAGAGCTCGGCGATGGCGTTGTCCAGACTGGTCATGCCGAGCTGGCGGCTGGTCTCGATGACGTTGGGGATCTCGAACGTACGGGCTTCGCGGATGATGTTCCGGACCGCGGGCGTGCAGAGCATGACCTCGATGGCGGGAACCATGCCCGGTTGGTCAATGCGGCGGAAGAGGGTCTGGGAGATGACCGCCTGCAGCGTGTTGGAAAGCATCGAACGGATCTGGTTCTGCTGCCCGTGCGGGTACATGTCGATGATGCGCTCGACCGTCTGCGAGGCGTTCACGGTGTGCAGGGTCGAGAGCACCAGGTGTCCGGTCTCGGCGGCGCTGATGGCGAGGGCCGTGGTCTCAAGGTCTCGCATTTCGCCGACCAGGATGATGTCCGGATCCTGACGCAGGGCGTGCTTGAGGCCGCTGGAGAAGGTCGGCATGTCGGCGCCGAGCTCGCGCTGCTCAAGCAAGCACTTGTTCGACTGGAAGGTGTATTCGACCGGGTCCTCAAGCGTGATGATGTGCTTGCGGTACCGCTCGTTCATTGATTGGATCATCGCGGCGAGCGTGGTCGACTTGCCCGAGCCGGTGTCACCGGTGACGAGGACGAGGCCGCGCGGCAGGTAGGTGAGCCGCGAGATGATCTCGGGCAGGTTCAGCGAGGCCAGCGGCGGCACCTTGGTGCGGATCGCACGCAGGGCCATGCCGATCACGCCGCGCTGTCGGTGGGCGTTGACGCGATAGCGCTTGAAGCCCGAGATCTCATACGAGAAGTCGAGGTCGGAGGAGTGCCCGAAGGTCTCCTTCTGGGCCGGGTTGGTCATGCCTTCCAGCCAACCCTTGATCACCTCGGGCGTGATGATCGGGAACTCCATCGGCGTGATCACGGTGTGCACGCGCATCATGGGGACATGGCCCGCGATGAGGTGGATGTCGGACGCGTCGTGCTCGTGTGCCTTGCGAAGGATGTCGTTGAGCTGCATGGGCGATGGACCCGCGGACTTGGTTCAGGAACAGATGTGCGGACGCCCCAGTGCTGATCGGCCGGCGCCGAACGGGGGCATCGCGCGTCCGGAGGTCATCGGCGTTCCGGGAACGCGCTTTGACGTCGTGTTTCCAGACACTCCCCGTGGCGACAGCGCTGCCGCGGCGACTATGCGGTCTGGTCGGTCTGTTCCGTCTGGAGGGTCTGGACGAGAGATCGCCGCGCCGGTGGCAACCAACGTCCGCGTTCCTTGCGCTCTCGCCCCGGACTATCGCGTCTGCGGGTCAGCCCAGGCGGTGGAGCCGCTGCCGCCAAAGCCGCTACTCGGACGCCAGACGCCGAAGTCGTAGAAGATCTCGGCCAATCGACTCGGGGAGCGGTAGCTCAACGATCCGCTGACGGACCAGTCCCGGTTGGCGACATCGGCGCTGGCTGGAAGCACCACCGGTACGCGGCGGCTGATCGTGGTCTTGGGAGGAAGGGTCGTCAGGGCCTCCCACGTGCCCCGGTAGGTCTCGCCGCCGCTTGCGAAGGAGTAATCCCAGCGCAGAAGCCGCATTGGCGCGTCGGCCGGATTGGTCAGATCAATGTCAACTCCCAAGCGGACCGCCTCGTTGGTCTGCTGCTCGACCGACATCGCCTTCACCTCGATGGCGGGAGAGGCGCAACCGACCAGGGCCACGACGGCGCTGGCGACGGCGAACGGGCGAACGAGAGAACCAGATGGACGCCAAGTGAGCGACATGGCTGCACTGTACTCGCGAAACGCGACGTTCCGCTGGCGGTTCACTACAGTGCCCCCAATGGCCCGCCCGCAGTTTCCAGTGAATCCGACAGCCCCAGCGGGGACCAGGCGACGCTCGTCGCGGCCTACGGCCGTCCGTTGGGCACTCGGCCTGGCCATCGGACTTGCGTCGATGTCCGCAGGGCCATTGGTTGCCTTCGCTCAGGACACCGCGCCGGTCACGGTGCTTGATTCCCCGTTGGCATGGCAACTCCTTCAGCAGGCGGAGGATCAGGCCAAGGAGAACCCGAGCGAAGCGGCGCGCCTCTGCCAGAAGCTCCTCGATGGCTATTCGGATCGGGTCATTCCCGCAGAGAAGGCCAGTGACGATTCCGGGGGCAGCCGCTTCCAGGGGGTGGCCGAGCGAGTCGAGCAGTTCCTTCGCGCCCACCCGTCGGTCTTGGATCGGTATCGGCAGATGGAGGAGGCCGAGGCCGAACGCATGGTGGCCTTCGATGCGCCGGAGCGAGTCGCTTCGACGCGCGGAATGACGCGGGCGGGGCTCAGGGCGAATCTCCGCATTGCCGAGCGCGACCTCTTGGCGGGTCACTTCGGTCGGGCACAGCTTCGGCTTGCCCGCGTGGAAGGGCACCCCGATCTCAGCGGCGACGAGGCAACGGTCTACTGGTACTTGCGGGGTGCGACCGCAGCTCTCTCTGGAAACGTCGCTGACCGCCAGCAGGCCGAGGCCCGGCTCCGGGCCTTGGGGCTTCCCGACGATGCGCCGCAATTGGCGACTGTCGCCCGCTTCGCCGCTATAGGACCGCGCGAGACGCCACCCAAGGCTTCACCGCTCAGCCAGGGCATCGCTCCCGACTTGAGCGAAGCCAGTTGGCAGCCGGTCTGGTCCGAAGTCCTCGATCGCGCTCCCTTCGGCCGCCTGCTTCGAGCGCCCGATGACTTCGGCCGAATCGGCCTCGGCCGTCGGCTCGACCAGGATCGCTACGACGGCAAGTTCCTCGTGGTCAGTCCGGTGGTGCATGGAGACATCGTCTACCTCTCGGACGGCGATTCGGTCATCGCCCTCGATCGACTGAGCCACCGCGAGGTCTGGCAGCGGCCACTCGAGAACGGCCGAATCGAGCAGGATGTCACGGCGGTTTCCGACCTCTCGGTCGTCGCCGTCGGGGATGGTGTGGTCATCACGCTGCCCGGGCACTCTTACATCAACGAGCGAGGAACGACGGCCCGCATCACCTGCCTCAACGCGGCGGATGGAACGGTGCGATGGGAGACGCCATTGGCGATGCTCCCCGGAACGGAATTTGAGGATCTCTTTCCACTCGGCGCCCCCGTGATCGCCGACGGCTCGGTCTACTGCATGGCTCGCAAGCTGACCAGCCGGCTGGAGACGGTGGATTACCTCCTCGCCCTCGCCCTCGACACGGGAGCGATGCGTTTCGCCACCTACATCGCAGGAGCCGGCGGCGTCAACATGCAGGGCTTGCGGCCCGCGTCAACGCCGCTGGTGGCACATGGCAGCGTCTTCGTCGCATCGAGCGCCGGCGCCTTCGCCCGGATCGATGCCGCCGACGGGCACATCCAATGGCTGCAGCGTTTCCTCGTGCCCGTCCGCAACGCCCGCTACCAGAGTGAACCATGGGAGATGGGCGGGCCTGCCTTGGTGGGCGAGTGGATCTTCGCCATTGCCCCGAACCTCGACTCCGTGGTGCAACTTCATCGGGAGACCGGCCGCATCGAAAGCACGATGGCGATCGGCGTCGGGACGGAGTGGGGCACGCCGCGATACCTTCTCGCCGATGATGGCGGCGACCTGAGGCCGCCACGGATCTTCGCTGTGGGCGGCGACCTGGTGGCCATCGATCCGGACCGGCCGAACACGGCGCTCTGGAAACTCTCTGACGTCAATGGCGAGGCCATGCGAGATCGGGAGGGGAGCGCCAACCGAGCGGGAATTCGCGGCCGCGTCCAATGCGCGGGAGCAACGCTGGTTGTCCCCGGGCTCAGCGACGTCCTTCTGGTCGCCCGCGAAACGGGTCGGATCCAGGAGCGAATCGTCGTTGACGGCCCTTCAAACCCCGTGCTCGTTGGACCGCAGCTTCTCCTCGGTCTCAACAACGGGGCCATGGCGCTCATGCCCGCAGCCAGTGCCGAGCGATTGATGCGCGAGCGAATCGCCAAGGACCCCAACGATCCGGAGGGCGGACTCGCTCTCTTAGACCTTGGCCTTCGCAGCAAGCGACTGGACCTTTCAGTCGAGGCCGCCCGCTCGGCGAAGACCGCGATCGAACAGGCCGCCCCAAGCACCACCGTTGATCGGGCCCGCGAGGAACTTGTCGTACGGCTTCTTCGCGTCGCCAGCTTGGAGATTCCCGAGGGCGACGAGGGGTCAATCGGACTGATCGAGTCCGCCCACGCCTTGCTTGCCGCGACGGCCCGAACGCCGTCGCAACTGGTTCGCCAACTGCTGGCCTGGGGCGATTGGCTGGCCGAACGGAAGCGATGGCAAGAGGCGATCCAGGCCGTTGACGCAGTCCTGGCGAATTCGATCCTGGCCAGCGAACCGGTGGACCGCGTCGATGAGGTCAGCGTGGTCGCCGCAACCGAAGCGATTGATCGCCTGCGCCTTTGGGAGAAGGACGCCGAGGAGGCGTTGGCCCAGCGGTCGGCCCAAGTGACGGCCCGCCGCGCCGCGGTCGACGCACGTGATCCGAGGGCCTTGGCCCAGTTCGCCATTGCCAGTGTGATGACCGACGCCAGCGTCACCGCGGCCATCGACGCCGCCAACGGCTTCGTGGAGCGAAAGGCGTGGCGTTCGGCATGGGCGACGATTCAGGGTGTTCTTCGGACGATCCCCAAGGACGAGCGCCATCGGCCGCAGGTTTCGGCGCTCGTCTCTGCCGCGGTGAACTGCGCCCGCCTGGCCGGCTGGAATCAGACTGCTCGGAGTTTCGCGGACACGATCTTCGCTGACTTCGGGGATCTCGAGCTGACGATAGATGGGATCACCACGACCATCAATGCGGTGCGGAACGTCGGGCTCGCTGCGCCCGGCTTCATCGGAAGCGACCCAGGTGAGGTCAAGGAAGTGCGCGGTCGTTTGGTACGTGTTGCCCCCGGAGCCGAGGATGCCACGGCGCTGAAGGGCGTGCTGTTCTCGGAGGGCTCCGACGTGGTACTCCGTCGGCTGCCCGACTTTGAACGGGTGTGGTCAAGCCCGATCGTGGATCGCGATCCGATCGTCCTGGACATTGCCCCGCCGGGAGCGCGTGTTGGCGAGAGCGGCGCGGATGCTGGGGCCATCCTTCTGTGGCAAGCCGCCAGTGATCGTGAGGCTTTCGCGTCTTGGATCAGTCTTCGCGATGGCAGCGTGATCACCCGCACACCGGCGATGGGCGACCTGTTGACGCAGGAAGTTCTTCTTGAGGGCGGGCGACCGGTGAATCAGCAGATGCCCAACGAGCTTCCGTTTGTGGCGGGGGAAGTGATTCCCCTGGTCACCTCGACCGTGATGGTCGTGGCTCGACGCAACGGTGACCTCATCGGGTTTGACCGGTCGAACTTGTCCACGGTGCAATGGCGAAAGAAGCGGGTCTTGGATCAGGTCTACGAGGTCGGCACCGCTGACTGGGGGATTGCGTTGGCTGGGCGGGCGGTCTCCTCGAATGCAGGAAGTGATCAGGCCCGGACCGATCGACTCGGATTGCGGAACGAGGAAAGGCTCGGTGGGCGTGAAGAGAGCGGTGAGCCAACGCTGGTCCTTGTGGATCCCGCTACGGGTGAGCTATTCGGCCGAGTCACGCTCGAGCCGGAGCAGGATGTGGCCTGGATGCGGCTGCTAGAGACCGGAGAAGTGCTCCTTGGGGCAGCATTCAGCGTGCTCGCCTACGACGCCCTTCCCCCACAGGCGATTCAGCTCGATACGGCGCCGACCGCTTCGCCGTTCGCGGCGCCCCTTCGCTGGAAGCTCGACGCCATCGCCACACATAACTCGGTCGGTGCTTGGCGGGTGGGGGGCACGATTGTCCTCGCGATCAACACGGAACTTTCCGAGGCGGTCGTCCCGATCGAACTTGCAACCGCCCGAGAAGTCAGCGATCGTTTCCGCTCGCCACTTCGATTGGACAATCGGACGCCAGAACTCAGGGCCGGCTCGCGCATTCAGGATCAGGTCGTCCTTCGTTACCGCGATCGGATTGTGGCCTTCGACCTTCAAGGCGAAGTTTCTGGCGAGGACGCCGTCGCTGACGACGATCGCGACTTTGCGGCACTTCTCCAAGCCAAGGACAGCATCGTCGTCATTAGCAATGGACTCCCCCGGCAAATCCCGATGACCGACGGGAGTGGACTCCGATTCGAGTACAGCTACATGCTCTACCGGCTCTCGGCAACCGAGGGCTGCCGCCTTCTCGGTCCCGGAATTCGTGTGCGCACCGTAGGGCAGCGGGGCGAACGATGGGCTCTTGTGGATGGGTACGTGATCGTGAGCACCAGCGGAGGCTCGCTCGCGGTCCCGTTGCCTTGACCCGCACCTCTGCCGCGACGTTCGCCCGCTCCGCTTCAGGAAGCAACCGCAATTGGCCGAATCTACCCACCTTCTGTTGGGACATCACCCACCGGGCCCCGCACTCGGGTTCAATGAGGGCCGAAGTTCGCCTTTTCGCGGGGTGAGCGATTGACCACTTGAGCCACTTGCACAATTGGCCGATGCCCGCGATAAAGTGCCTCCCGCATCCATGTCCTGTTCGTGTTTTCAGTCTTGAGATGACCACCATGACACGCTCGCTTCTCGTGAAGCCCGCAACCGTTCAATCGACTCGCGTCTCCTGCATCTCTCGTGAGAGCATCCGCCGATCGGAGCCCGCGTTCATCGCGTGCTCGGGATCGGCCGCCTTGCATTGCGACGATGCTGAGCTGCTCGCTGCTGGGCAGGTGAATGGCGCCGGAAGCGGCAGTGGACTGGCGTGGCTGACCGCAGACACTCGCTCGGGTGTCGGTCATTCGGGCCTCACGGTCCTTGGCTACGACGAAGACGAGGAGGAAGACGAGGATTTCCTTTACGGCGACGATGACGACGAGGACGACGACGACGACGAGGATGAGGACGAAGAAGAGGATGACGAGGAGGAGGACGAGGAAGAGGACGACTTCGACGACGAGGAAGAAGAGGAAGAAGAGGAAGAAGAAGAAGAAGAGGAAGAGGAAGAGGAAGAGGACGACGAAGAGGAATTCGAGGAAGATGAGGAAGAGGAGTTCGAAGACGAGGAGGAAGACCTCCTTGGCGACGAAGACGAGGAAGAGCTTGCCGAAGACGACGACGAGGAGGTCGTCGGCGACGATGAGTGATTTTGTGGCGAGGCTTCAGGCTCGCCCAATGACATCGGTCTCACCCGCCTGCCATCGAGGCCTCGATGAGGGCAAACCGCACGACGGAAATGCTCTTCCGATCCGAGACGAATAGCACCCACTGGTGAGGTGTGCCGCTGACGGTGCTGTCACGCAGGTGGCGTGGCACGGCAGGTCGCGGGTAGACGCGCGGGGGGAACCCCGGCGCGGCGTCGGCATGATCAAGCAGCAATCCATCGCGATCCGCCGCGAGTGCTGAGCCGTCCGGAGCGAGGCAGGCAGCGAAGGTGCCACCGGCGAGAGGGCGGAACGTGTCGTTTCGCGGATCCCAAATCGCCATCCGGCGGAGGTCTGGATCGAAAAGCACGAGCCTGGCGTCGTTGCCGCATCCCACGGCCGCAGCGGTGCCCTGTGGGGCGAGCGTCTGGTAGGTCCGGCGCTCGTCCATGCGAACAGAGAGTCGTCGCACAACCTTTGATTGCTCAAACGCGACAGCGTCGTTGGACGCGCCGGCGACGAGATCCGTGATGCCGTCGTGGAACAGCATCGCGAAGAGCGTTGGGGGCCCTTCACGATCGTCCTCACCGAAGACCGGCATCATCCAGGACTGTTCCGGCCCGGGGGCGAGATCCCAATTCATCGGGGCGGCGTCGAGCGAGCTGCCGTCCGGGCTGAATGCCTTGCCGCCCACTCGCACCGACAGGGCAAAGCCGTCATCGCGCATGTCGCGAGAACACCAGGCGATCGAACGGCCATCCCGTGAGAGACAGGCGAAAGCATTCACCCGTCCGTCGTCGACGATCCACTCAGGCTCCGGGTCCTTCTTCCCCGCAGCTGGTGTCGAAGCCGAGAGTAGCGACCGTTCGCTGACAGGCCACTCGACCCGTCCGATGCGTCGCGAGCCGTCGTCAAGCACTTCTTCCACCAGAAACCCGTTGTCATCGGCGCTTCGCCCCAGAATCACGCCTTTGCGCAGCACGGAGACACGTCGACCGCTCTTCTCATCGAGGGCCCAGACTTCAATGGACGAGGCCATTGGGGAGGTCTGGTCCTTGGTCGCCAGCAACGTCGGCCACGTCGGTGGCACGCCAGTCTGAGTTGCCAACCACCGCCCGTTGGGTGAGATGAGCGGCAAGGTGAAGCCGTCGTAGGCCACCGTGCAGACACCGATGGCGGAGACGCTGGTCTGACTTGCCGCGCCGAACGCGGGCGGCGGGGAGTCCGCTGATGGCGGAATGATGTTCCCGCCAAGTCGAGTCTCGGTCGTGGTGCAGCCCGCGG
This sequence comes from Phycisphaerae bacterium, assembly GCA_016795065.1. GTDB lineage: Bacteria > Planctomycetota > Phycisphaerae > Phycisphaerales > SM1A02 > JAEUIT01. The sequence goes on along the minus strand of JAEUIU010000028.1, from coordinate 66,563 downwards.
CGAGGGTGATCGCCGCGCAGAGGATGAACGGGAAGCCTCGCATGGCCGGAGTTGCGGAGCGGAATCAAGGGGAACCGACATGATGTCGGGGCGCCGCCCTAGGGGCGACTTTCCGACCAGTGCATACCGTTCGCTCACATGTGGGCGGTGGTCGGAACGGCCCGACGCATCGCCCGCCTCGATACTGGTCAGTTCGGAACTTCGACCGGCGGTTCGTCCTTCTTGGGCTCGGCCACGACGGGGATCGTCTTCTGTTCCGGCGGCACGTCGATTGGCTCGACTGGCCGCAGATTCTCAAAGAATCCACGGTCGCCCTCGGGAGTGCTTCGCTGGTTGAGCGGCTTCCTCAGGTCGTCGAGACGGCCCCGTTCCATCGCGTTGAAGTTCGAGTCGTTGGCGTCCGGATTGTCGACCACCATTGGGGTGACGAAGATCACGAGCTCGGCGACGTTCTTCTTCTTTTCCGTCGAGGAGAAGAGGGCGTCGCCGATCAGGGGGATGTCGCCCAAAAGCGGAAGCCCGCGTTTGATGGCGGTTTCGTCTTCCCGACGGATGCCGGAGATCACGATCGTCTGACCGTTCTTGATCGTCACGCGGGTGTTGGTCTGGCGACGGTCGACGACCGGGTTGTTGTTGAACTGCGGCACCGAAAGGTTGAGGTTCGACAGCAGCAGCTCGATGTCCATGTTCACGTTCAGCTCGCGGGTGATGCGCGGGCGAACGTTGAGGCCGATGCCGACGGCCTTGGTCTCGAAGGAGCTCGTTGTGCCGCCGCCGGTATTGCTGCCGGTGGTCTGGCCCGTCTGGAACGTGATGTCTTGGCCGCTGAAGAACTTCGCTTCCTCGTTGTCGCTGGTGAAGACGCGCGGTTCCTGAAGGATGCGCACATCGTTGGTTGAGCTGAGCGCTTGAAGGAGGAAGCCGACGTTGGTGGTCACATCGAGGGTCGCAAGGTCAAACCAGGGCGACGCGAAGTTCTGGCCGGAGAGGTCCGTGCTGTTGCCCTTCGACAGGTTGAGTTCCGCCGTACCGCCGACCGCGTTCTCATTGCCGTTGAGGGTCGTCAGGTTGTTGCCCAGTCGCAGGCCCCAGGAGAAGCCGTCGCCGAGCGAGACTTCGGCAAGCACGGCGGTGATCATGACCTGTCGACCGGGTCGGTCGAGGTCCTCGATCATGCCCAGGATCGTGTCCTGAATCTGCGGAGGAGCGAGCACGAGCAGCGAGTTCTGCGTCGCGTTGGGCACGACGCGGGCCTTACCAATCGCGGCGCTGACCGGAGATACCTCGGCTCCGTTCGCACCACCGCGTCCAGACTGCCAAGGGAATTGAACCTCGCCACCGGCGCCGCCTCCGCCACCCGTATCGCCGCGATCCGTGCCCCCGGTCGTTCCGCCGGTGCTTTCGCCGCCGGCAGCTCCAAAGTCGATGCCGGTCAATCCTTCGTCGGGCTGGTCGATTCCTGAGCCTGATCCGTCCTCTGCGAGGAGCACATTGATGAGTTCCGCAACCTTGAAAGCGCTGGCGTACTTGAGGGGCACGTTGCGGGGCAGACCGACCTCAAGCGGCTGGTCGAGAGCGTTCACCATGTTGTCAAGCCATGGGAAGTTCTCCGGCGTCTTGCTGATGACGACCAGCTGGTTCGAGTCGGGATAGGCCTCGATCCGGAAGACGTTGGCAACCGCCGTGAGAGCGCCGCTCTCGCCGCCACCGCCTGGGGTGAAGGCGGCACGGTTGTTTCGGTTACCGCCGCTTCTGCCTACACCGCTTGAACCCCCACCTTCCAGCAGCGTCGTCAAGGTCTCGCGGACCTTCAGCGGGTCGGTGTACTTCATCGTGTACGTGCGGAATGGCGAGCCGAACTTGTCGGGGGGCAGGTCCCACGCGGTGTGGATCAACTTGCGAATCTCAGCCAGAATCGGAGGCTCGGCTCGTACGGTGATCGTGTTGAGGGCGGGAACCACGGTCACCACCATCTGCTCGCTGACGCCCACCTGCTGCGGCTGACCGGGGACGTTTGCCTGTGGCTGCCTGCCGCCGGCTTGTCGGCTGGCTGACGCTCGTGGAGTCCTGGCGCCGCCGCTGGATGAAAGCCCCTCGAACAGGTCACGGATGTTGTCTGCGAGGAGATTCGCGTCCTGGTACTGGATGCGGAAGATCTCGGTCTCGAGCACGACATGCGGCGGGACATCAAGCACATTCACCAGGGCTTGCACGCGTTGCGCGAGGCCAACGTCGCCGCCGAAGATGAGCTGATTTGAGTTCTCATCCACGGTCAGGGACGCACCGTCCGTAGGCCACGATGACTCCTGAATGCGGTCGCTGATCGCACCCACCTTGGCATGCTTGAGCTGAAAGGTCTTGATGACGAAGTTGCCCTCTTCGGTGAGGTTCATGACGTCGTCAGAGGCGTTCAGCACCAGCCAGTTCGAGATCTTCTGGATGTTGGTCAGCTGGTCCAGCGTGATGACATTTTCGTTCTCAACGACGCCGATCTCATGGACCTTGAGGGCTTGGAAGACCAGGTTCAGGGCCTCGCCCTTGGGGAGTTGGCGATCACTGATGATCGTGATCTTCGTGTTCTGGATGTTCGACCAGCGGGCAATGACGGTCTTGCCGGTCCACTCCTGGATGAACGGGATGATGTTGGTGACGGACTCTTCCTTGAATCCGAGCGTCACCAGCTTCCCATCGTCGGCGCGGCGCCCCTTCACCGGTCGCCCGCCGGTGGCAACCGCGACATTCGACGCCGCGGCTGGAGTTGCGTTTGTCGCCTTCGGTTGCTCCTGAGAGGTTGGCGGTGGCGCTGCAGCCGGACGATCGGTGGGCACCGCCGGTGCCGTTGGGGTGCCGCTTTCGGGTGGGGTCGCCGGCTTGGGATCGTCTTGGGCGACAGGCTGCGGGGCCGCGGCGGGCCGCGAAGCATCGCCTAGGGTGGTGGCCGTCATGGCCAGAAGAAGCGCCGACACGCTCATCGTCCGAAGGACGAAAGCCCGTGGGGCGAAAGCGGTTGCGGCGCTGGACTCGGAGTTGCGATTCGAGGTCACCACGTCATATCTCCGGGCGGACTAGCCATAGTGAGGGTCGGGGCCAAAGGGCCTCTCGACTCAAGGTCTCACGGTCGGGTGTAGTCCTAAGCAGGCAAGGTGCGGGAAGAGGGACAAACTGTACTGGACAGGCTTCGCCAACGGGCGGGACAGGAGGAGAATTGCCTCGCCGGAGCTGGCATGCGAAATGTCCTATGGGCGGAAAGGGAACGGTGGAGGCGAGAGAATCCTCGCCAGCGAGTTCTCATCGGTCGTTTTGGGGTTTCTGCTCGATGAAGCCTCCTGGCTGGTGGGCCCATTCGACGGGCCAGAGAGTCAATTCGTAGTCACCGGGTTCATACCCCGGACGCTGAACGCGAACGCGGACCGATGTGGGGGAGGGAATGTCCAGAAGCGTCACATAGCCCGTGCTGTCGCCAACACGCAGGGGCACGCCACCGAGGAAGATGACCTCGGCGAGGTGGCCTGTCATCGGCGGGCAGCCGTCGCCCAACGGATAGTCGCGGGATGCGGGTCTGAGGGGCGAGGGCTCAGTCGCCTTCACGTCAGCCTTCGGCTTCGGAAGGGGTTTGGGCCGTGGTGGCTCGACACCAAAGGGGGCGAATCCCGAGAAGCGGCTTATCGAGCGATCGAAGAGCCGCTCGTGTTCGGCGATTCTTTCGGCCAACAGGTCATGGACGACGGGGTTCGAGAGGCTGCTCGGCGTCGCCAGCGATCGCAGGACCGGCAACGCGTTCTGTCCTGCATGGATGAAGGCCGTGAGCGCTGCGCAACCGCATGCGATCGCGGTCGGCGAACCCAGGATGGATGCGGGCCTCGTCAACTCGAAGGCGCCGGCAACGGCTGGGCCGCCTCCCAATGGAGTGCGGGGCATGATGTGGTCCTAAGGGTCCGATGTCGAGCGCGATCGCGCTCATGGAACCGCTCGCGAAGCGGAGCTGCCGCCTTGCGAGAGTGGTGCGTCGGGCACCCATGGCCTGACGCCGGACGAACTGTTAGGTTCGCGTCCGTTCACCCGGAGAACGGCAGGTTTACTGGGAGATTGCGGTCCGTTCCTGACTTGTCGCGCAAAGGCGCCGTCGTCCGGACCCGAGCGGATCGCAACGAGGATGCGAGCCAGCCTGGGCGATCGTCGCAGCGGCGAGCCCAGGCCAATTCAAGGAAGAACGCGAGTGCCTGTCCACACGAGAGGGAGACTGCGTGTGGCGATCGCTACGGACGGCTCAAGCTCCCGCTCACTTCGTCGCCTTGAGGTGATCAGCAATGAGCTTCGCGTCGTATTCGAGCCGAGCGCGATTGTGATCATCGAGGTTTGGAAGGGCGAGGGACTCGTTGATCTTCTGAAGGGCCTTCTGGGCTGCCTGAACGCCCATTGCCTTGATGTCGGATTCCGAGCGGAACGGTGGGAGCTTGTCGAGGGGAACGGGTTCCATCTGCAGCCCGCTATCCTCGCTGGCGCTCTGTTTCGGAGCCTGCCCCGGCGGGTAGCGGCGTTGTGGCTGATTTGCAGGCTGGGTCTCAGGTTGCGGTCCGCCTTCTTCGGCGCCCTCTTCGCCCTCAGGTGGTGGCGGCACTGCCGGATCGACAATTGGATCGCCGGGCTTCGGAGCGTTCGGCTTCGCTTCGCCGTTCTTAGGGTCGCCTGCCTTTGGATCCGGGGACTTGGGATCCCCAGGCTTGCCGCCTGGACGCGATCCGCGATCCCCTGGCTTCGAGGGTCCGGACCCTGGCAGTCCAGTGCTTCCGCCTGCCGCGCTGCCTTCCTTCGCTGCGCCGTCCGTTCCGCTGCCGCCGACCTCCTTAAATCCGGTGAGCGACATCTTGGGGAACGGATTCGGCCTGGAGAAGAGGTCTTGGCTGTACTCCCAGATGCTGACCTTGTATTCACCCCGCTCGTGGCCGGACTTGGTCCAGCCGAGCTTCACTATGAATGGTGGCTCGACGCCAAGCACTTCGACGTCGCCCATCTTCTCGCCGATGGGAACCCGCTTGTCCGCACCGAAGAAAATGATGTCACCGAAGATGCCCGTTGGCTTGGTTCCGCCGTAGGTCGCCGGAGCTGGTTGTATGACCACCGGCTTCTCCTTCTCAGGCGGCGGTGGTGGCGGTGGCGGCGGTGGCGGCGGTTTCGGTGCCGGTGGCGCGAAGAAGACGTATCGCCCTTCCCATCGTTTCTGGGAGGCCTCAAAGAGCTTGTCATGCGCTTCGAGATAGCTCGCAAGCGGATCCGCGTCACCGGTTCGCTCGGACGGAGCAAAGACAGAGGTGAGCGCCGGGAACGCGTCGCGGGCCAGAATGCCCGCGCCGACGATCGCACAGCCTGCTGCAATGATGACGGGAAGCGAAAGTGGAACACCAGCGATGCGGAGGCTTGTGCCGCCGATGGGATCGATCGCGCTACTCATCGGGCACCTCGGTTCTTTCGATCAAGCTGCACCCACGCCTCAACGGTGAGGGTGACCCCAACCTTCTTCGAACTCGGTTCGCGAGAGAGCTTCAGGCGGCTGATTGACTCGATCATCTCCTCGGCTTCAAGACCCGCAATCACCTTGATGACCTTCTCCTGAGTCGCGGAGAATCGCACCTCGCCGACCACCTTGCCGAGCTTGGTGCCCTCGCCAACGAGCTGCACCAGCTCCGGGGGCGGCGCCATGTTGCCGCCTGGCCGAACTTGTCGCTCGATGCTCTCCTTGTCGATCTTCTGCTCCTCGAGAACCTTGTTGATCGCTCGTAGAAGCTCTTCCGTGCCGTCCTTCTCGGCTCGCGGCACGACGATCCGACCGACCGGCGGGATCGCATCGCGGACGCCGCTGAGGAGTTCGGCGCGATTCGCGCCTTCCTCAAGTGCGGTCTGCATGCGGGCGTTTTCTTCGTTCCATCTCGCCGCGGTCGACCAGACGAAGTCTTCGGCGAAGAGCCACACCATGACGCCCAATGCAATGGCGATGGCCCATTGGTAAATCGAAGGCGCCTGCCGATAGCGATCAAGCCAGCTTGTCGGCTGCCGGGGCGTCGTCATATCGGCAGCACCCGAGGTGGGCGGTGGCGAGCTTGTGACGGGTGAAGGCGCGGTTGGGGAGGTCATTGTCGTCATGAGCCGGCCTTCTGTCGCTGAAGTTCCTTGAGGCGTTCGAGCACGCGGTCGAAGTCGGCCTTCAGCCGGTTCTTGGTCTCGTCGTCAAGCGATGCGGAACTTCGGGCGAGGCTGATCTTCCCAAGGAACTCCTTGGCCTGGGCGAGCGACATTCCATTGAGTTCGTCGTCGGTAAATGGCGCGGGGATCTCGACCTTAGGGCCGCTTGGTTGGGGAGCGGCCGGGCGATCACCGTTGGCGCCGGACTCTGGCTTACGACGGTTGATGCCTCGGTCCGAGGCGGCTCCAGGACGGTCTTTCTCGCCTTCCTTCGTGTCACCCTCGACAACCTTGACCTCCGTCGGATCGCCCTCCTCACCGTTCTCTTCCGTCTTCGGATCGCTGGGCTTGGCTGTCGGCTCGGCGTGAGACTTTGAGGCGTCCGCAGTTCGTGTGGACTTCGGCGGCTCGGGACGCGACTTGGGGTCGGCATGCCGATCGGGCCCCGACGGCGGCGTCGGGCGAGGTTCGTCGCCTTCGCCGCCGGCATGCGCACTCGCGCTGCCCGCAGGAGCGCTGCCGTGGGAACCCTTCTCGATTTCCTGCCAGTTCGGATAGAGACGGTCCCGACGGCTCTTGAGCGCGTTGTCCTCTTCCGCCTTCCATGCGACGTTCTTGATCGGGTTCTTCACGTTGCAGACGACGGTGAACTCGCTTCCACGGCCATCATCGGCTTCGATGTCCCATTGAAACTCGGAGAAAATGCCGCTGTCACGAGCTCGCGACTCGAAAGACAGGGCCACTTCGCTGCTGCTCATGGGGCTCGGCTTGTCCGTGGGCTTGGCCATGCCGCGAATCGTGATTCCCTGCCCGGCGTTGATCTGGATCGATTCGACCTCGACGGTATCAGGAAGGGCGTTGGAGAGATCGCCGAGGAGCTTCGTCATCGGCCACGTCGTTCGGGAGAGCGTGCCGTAGAGGGCGGCCTTCTGCCGGATCAGTCGGTTCTCGCCCTCGTAGACGGCAACATTGTCGAGCTTGAGCCGCAAAATGCCGTTGCGTACCACTGCGAAGACCAGTGGCGAGAAGACGAAGGCGGCGATTGACGCGGCAATGACGGTTCCGGCAATACGAGGAGACTGGAGGCGCAGGAGGGCAAGCTGGAGCGGTTGGGGCTTTGGCCTCGGCAGCGACGCCCTCATGCGGGTCAGGTCGCCCAGGAGATTCGCCGCGCCGGCTCCAGCCGCACCCTTTCCGGTTGCCAGCATGGCTCCGAGGGCGATGGCACGGGTGGCATCAAAGCTCGATGCCGGAAGCCGACGCAGCACGGACTCCCTCACGGCGGTGGGGAGGGCGAGGAACGACGAATCCGCGACGGAGGCGGCGCCACGGAGGTGGTCGTCAATTGCCGCCCGGATCGAAACAACGTCGTCCACGGAAGCGTCGTTGGAGATGAGCGTCTCGGCGGCTGCGCGGAGGACACCATCTCGCCACATGCCTTCATCGTCCGCGTCCTCGATGGTCGACCGCAAGAGAAGCCCATGGGGGCCATTGAGGGCGAAGAGGACCGTTCGATCATGCCGATCGGCGCGAATCACCGGCTCGGAAAGGGGGGTACCGCCAATCAAGCCCAAAAGCGCCGCGATGGTCGCTGTAAAGGAAAGGTCGGTGTACTCGGGAAGGCTCGGCGGTGTCGGGACTGCGCTCGATTCGGGCCAGCCAATGATGACACCCTGTCGATCGCCCGAGTGGGCGAGGTCCGGCTTGGCGATCGACTCGGGCAGGACGGCCATGGCCACCCGGTGGCTCGGAACTCCGCCCATAAAGGCGGTCTCCGCCTGTAGGCGAAGGGCCGAAATCAACTGTTCACCCCTGAGCGGCGGTAGTACGCAGCTTCGGCAGATGGTCGCGGATGGAGGAAGGACGACGATCGCACGGGCGGGTCGCCACGTTCCGAGCCAGCCGGCCAAGTCGGCGCCCGGCCCGTCAACGACACGTTCACCGACCAGATTCAAGGTCTCTTCGGTGGCGCGGAAGACGTAGGCGTTCCAAGCAAAAGTTGGTCCCTCGGAGGAACCTCCCTCGATGCTGCTCCCTGATCGCTTGCCCAATCGTGGCACGAGAACCACGGTTGAGCGATCGTCGGCTGCCTCTTGTTGTCGACCTCGTCGTGTCACGAAAACCTCAATCCGTTCGCGTTCTGGGATTGCGGCACGTGGGACTGCCGCAGTGTGATCAATTCCGACATTCCTGTTGCCTGCAACTCAGATCGGCTGGAACTCAGGCAGGGCCTCATGACTCGCCGCACGGATGTAGCGGTTTCAACGGCACCGCGAGCAGGGAACTAAGGGAAAAACCCCGAGATGCGAGGGCCAAGGTCGATGGGGTGGCCACATGAGGTCCATCGCCAAAGTCACTGCTCCCGATATTCCAGGATCCGTGCGGGCAGGGTTGAACGGTCAACTATCACCGTCATTTCGACCTCCAACCCAGTCGCTTGGGCGCGACCTCGGCTGGTGATGGAGAAGACCTGACTGGTGGTGTCGAGGTCCCGGGCCAATGCCGCCAAGGTCTGACTGCTGATCTTAGAGGATTGCTTGAGGTCGATGATCGACGAGAAGCCCTCGTTGTGGGCAGCCCGATAGTTCAGGATGTAGTCGACGACATAGGGATCGATGTTCAGGACATCCTGAAGCACCTCTCGGGGGGCAGTGTTCAGGTTGACCTTCCCGGCTCCAGGCTTGAGCGGGTCGTCCAGGGTGCCCTCGGAGAAGATCAGCCGAAGTTGGTCATCACTCAACGGCAGGACGGTCGCCTGATTGGGCTGGCCTCCCGCACCCGAGCTGCTTCGGCCTGACCGGCCTCGACTCCCGGAACTCCCTCCGCGACTTGGCTGATTCAGGCTCGATAGATCGCTCACCAGCAGCGCTTCGAGCGTTGCGTTCGGCTGCTGGAAGTAGGTCAGGAGCGCTTGGGCCTGCGATTCGTCGACTCCGAACGCGGCAGTGAGTCGTTCTGAACTCGTTTGCTTCAGGTAGAGCTTTGGCTTTCCGGAACTGCCAGTCATGTTGACCGTCGTATACGCGGTGAGACGCCCGGACCATCCAGCTTCCAGAAGCCCGTCAGCGTTGTCGTCGGGGGGGCTCAGCTGCCCGTCATTCTCGTTGGGATCAAGCCTGCCGTTGAGGTTGGCATCTTCACCCCGGACGTACTCGGGCCAGGCGCCTGCGACCAACTCCAGCTCGGGGAGGCTTCGAAAGTTGGCATTGCGGGGCTGATAGGGCATGTTGCGGTTCACGTAGAAGTCTCGCTCCGCGCCCATCCCGGAGACTTCGTTGTCCGCGTCGCGCCAGTCAATGATTGAGTCCGCGACGTCAAAGGTCATGTTCGGGATCTCGAGGAACTGGGCCCGCTGAACTCGATTGATGTTGGCCTTCGCCGATTCGTCCTGCGGCCCCGGCACCTCAACGCCGTCCTCCGTGTGTCGGATGGTCCAAGTTCCGCTGACCAAGGAGCCATCTGCGACCGCTTCCATATCTCGAACCACCGCTAGAGCGTCATCGGCGACGGGATTCTCGACGTGATACTCAAGAACCGCGATGGTCTCTTCGATGCCCGCACGAGCCGCCCAGCGGGCTTGGACGCGGGCAAGAGTCTCTCGACCCATGGTGGCGGTTCGGAAGGCAATGAGTTGGGTTGAGGCGACGACGACAGCTGCGATGGCAATCGCCCAAAGGACGATCAAGACAACCGAGCCTCGATGGGCCCGACGTCGTCTGGCGCGGGTCCGGCGATCATCCAAAGCGGGTATGAACAATCGATCCCCAGCGGGGTTGCTGCCGCGCGTCACGTACGACTCCATCATCGCGCTCCACGGGATTGCCCAAGGCCACCCGTCCCACGGCCGCCGCGGCCCCCCCTCGGTGCGAATTGGTTGCCGCCACCGCCGCGAGGACCGCCCGAACCGCCCCCAGCGCCGCCTCCGGGGCCTTCGCCGGGACCGCGCCCCGGACCTTCACCGGGGCGATCGCCGCCAGGACGAGGTCCATCGACTGGGACTCCGCCGCCCGCGCCGCCATTCTGCATGGCATCCTCCGCTGCTTCGGCGCCCTCCTCAGCGGCGTTCTCTTCCTTGGACGCTTCCTCTTCCTCATTCAACGGCGGGATGATCCGATCGATCGCCACTGTCGTTCGAAGTGTGACAAAGGCCTCATTGTCGAAGATCGGGTCCTCGCCGTTCTTACGACCCGCTGCGGTCACGCTCACACGAACGGCCCACGGATAGCCGTAGAGGTCCGAGTCCCAGTCTGGGTACCACGACTCGCCGTCGTACGCCTCCATCTGAAGTGAGACGACGCCGTCAACTGTTGGGATCGCGACGCCGCCGGCGTCTGGGTTGCGATCTGGAACTGGGTCACGTCGCATCCAGAGAGCGCTGCCAAGCTCATCATCCATGATCCTGATTTGTGTCTCGTACTCGTTCCCCTCGCCCTGATACTGATCGGCGGGGCGTGCGGTGGTCAGGCGATTCGAGAAGACAAGCAACTCGTCTCGGTCCAGATCGCCGAGCCGATTCGATACGGAGCCGTCTTGGATCAGAAGTCGGGACTCAAAAAGATCGGCCGACCGCATGACGCTGGCAACATCTCGACGAACCGCGTCAAGGGCGAGTGTTGCCCGAATATGGGCATCGAGTCGTCGAGCCGTCACTTCACGGCCTCGACCGATCTTCGAAAGGGAGATCGTGATCGCCCCGACGACAATGACCGAGACCATGCCGGCAACAATCAGCTCGACAAGGGTGAAGCCAAATCGGTTTCGCCGAACGCCGGTCGAACGAGGTCGACGCCGATCGAGCAGCGGTGCGACAAAGGTCGATCGGGTGGGGTTGTGACTAGCCATTTCGTTCAGCCTCTTCCTGATCGCTGTAGCGCTGCTCGCGATCAATCGGTTCAACTGGCATTCGGTCCGGATCTGGTTCTTCGCCGAGCTTGGCGGCGATCAGCGTCTCGACGGTCCAGGTGTCGCCGGTGGCGATGTGCTGGACCGTCACAGCCACTTTGTAGGGCACACCCGAGCTCCCCTCGTCAATTTCCACCAGGAATTCAAAATCCTCGTACGGGGCCTCACAGGTTCCCCTCATTTCGTGCAGGTCCGGGAAGTCTTTGGGGCCGTCACTGAGAACGGTCCCGAGAAGATCGTCGATCAGCGAGGCAGCAATCACCTCGCGTTCGCCGCGCTGGTGCAGACTCAGAGAACGAGCCCCAAGGGAGAGGATGGCGGCGAGTCCAACCGCCAGGAGGATGCCTCCGACGATGACGTCAATCAGAGCGAAGCCGCGGGCCAGGCGGCGGCGCGGGGACGGCAATCGGGGCGGAGTACAGATCACCACGAGACTGTCTCCTCACCCTCGGCGTCGAGGTCGATCGGCTGGCGAATCGCGGCGGGGGTGTTCCCGTCATACCGAACAGGAGCGTTCGAGTAGGGCTCCAGCGAGACAACCGTGACTGCGTTGGACGAGTCACGCAGTGAAATGGAAACCTGCGGGCGACTTCGGTCGGGATTGGTCTGGATGAACCACTCGCCCAAGGGCTGCACCTCGTAGTTCTGCTGAACCTCGATGATCTCGACGGAACTCGGCAACCGTACCGCGTTGCTGAGTCGGTCATCGATCCAAGGCGCCACATCGCCCGAGGTTGGCTCCCAGCCTTCGGTATCCCGCACCTGGATGGCGATGAGGCCATCGGGCTTCTGCCAGATGCCGACCTGTTGCGTGCCGATCGAACTTCGGTACGCCCACATGCGGAGCAGGTCTTCGATCTGATCACCCGCCAACATGCTCTCGCTTCGTCGAGCCGCGCCAAACCTTGGTGCGACGATGGAGGCAAGGATGACCAGGATCACCATCGCCACGAGGACCTCAATCAACGAAAAACCGCGAGCCACCCGAACTGGGGTGCCGCGGTGAAGTTTGATGGATCGGGGTTGCAGCAGGCTCATCGTGATAATCGGCCTGATCAATTGTGGATCAGGTCTTCGTTGTCGCCTTCGCCGCCAGGCTGCCCATCGGCACCAAAGGACAGAACGTCGAAGTCACGGCCCTCGCCGGGGACCCGCAGGCCCCACGGGTTACCCCATGGGTCCTTCAGGGCGTTCTTCTCCAGAAGCGGGTCGGATCCGTCGGCGAGAACCTCGAGTTCGAAGTCACTCGGAAGGGTGCGCACGCCGTTCTGGGCGAGGTAGATCTTGAGGGCATTCGCAACCGCGGTCGCGCCGGTCTTGGCGGCGGTTGACTTGGCCTTGAACACTTGGTTGTAGACGCGAGGGACGACCAAGGCGGCGAGAATGGCGATGATCGTGACCGCAACAAGCACTTCGAGAAGACTGAAGCCGCGTCGGATCGTCGAGCGGGTTCGGGCGAAGGACCGCTCAAGGGCGAGCGAGTGGGTGGGGGCCTTGGGGAGGTTCATGACTGGTTCTCTGATTGCGGGGCGGCAGGCGCTGCTCCTCGGCGACGCTGCGCCGATACCGGATCAACCGCCGATGGCCGACTGCATTTCAAGGAGCGGGAGGAGAATCGCGATGAGCACGAATGCCGCGACGCACGCCATGACCACGAGGAGGACGGGCGGAAGCGACTTCGTGAAGAGCTTGATCGAGTTCGACACCTGGCGATCGAACGCACTGGCTGCATGCATGAGCATGGGCTCGAGTCGACCCGACCGCTCACCAATGTTGACGATCTGGACGAGCAAGGCCGGGAAGTGGCCGCAACGCTCCAGCGGATCGGCCAGTGACTGGCCGGTCGTCACCTTGTCTTGGACCTGATCGATCGCTTGCATCAGGACGGTGTTGCCGAGGGTATCGCGGACGATGCGGAGCGCCGAGAGAATCGGCATGCCCGCCGACACGAGCGTTCCGAGGGTCCGCGTGAAGCGGGCAACGGCGACATCGCGAAGAAGACGCCCGACGAGGGGCAGGCGAAGGAGCCAACCATCGAACTGAAAGCGGTTGTCGGGATTGCGAATCCAAGTTCGCCATCCGTACACGGACGCGATGATTGCGCCCAAGAGCAGGAACCACCAGGTCCGGATTGTGTCAGCGACGCCAAGCAGGATGCGGGTCGGAATCGGCAGCTCCCGCCCGTTGGCCAGGATCGGCTCCATGATGCGAGGCAGGACAAAGGTGATCAGGATGGTGCTGGACACCACGATCAGGCCGGCCACGATCATGGGATAGACCGTAGCTCCGACCAGTTCGCGTCGAAGCTCGACGGATCGTTCCAGAAGGTCGGCAAGCTGGTGGAGAATCTCCGCCATCCGACCGCTCGCGTCAGCGGCCTTCATCATGCCTACGATCATGTCGTCAAATGGCGGTCCGTACTCTCGGGCCGCGTTGTGCAGGGGCTGGCCGGCCTCAACACGCTCGATGAGGTAGTCAAGGATGGCAGGAAGTGCCTCGCCGTCGGCCTGTCGGCGCACCGTGCGGAGGGCCTGGAGAAGTGGAAGCCCTGCCTCAAGGGCCGTCGCCAACTCACGAATCAGGTTCGCCGTATCGCTTCGAGAAAGCGTGGGGCGACCCGCTCGGGCGAAAATTCTGGGGAGGGAGAAGCCGGTTGTGCGGGCAACTTCCTGTCGCGTTGCCGCCGCAGCCGCAGCAGCCTCGGCCTCTCCGAGATCGATGGCCACGGGTGTTTCGCCGCGCACCTGAAGCTGGCGAATCGCGCTGGCCCGATCGGATGCGACGAGCACGCCAGTCGTGCTCGAACCGGAGGCGTCAATGGCTTGATAGCGAAACGAGGGCATGCGGTGGCTCAGATGACGGCGTCTTCGACGTCCTGCGTGGCCCTGAGGACTTCCTCGGGCGTGGTGATTCCTGCGGCGGCCTTCAACATGCCGTCATCACGCATGGTGATGAAGTCGTGTTCGACGAGAGCCCGAAGCTCCATCGTGGACTTGCCCTGGCTGATCGCCGCGCGAAGCGGAGCGGTGATCCGGACAAGCTCAAAGAAGCCGAGACGACCGCGGAAGCCGGCGCCCTTGCACTTCTCACAGCCTGTACCGACCGTCTGCTTGCCGCCGAGAAGCTCGCGCTCCTTATGGGTAAGTCGATGTTCCACATCCTCGGGAAGCGGCACTTCCTTCGCGCATGCCAGACAGATGCGGCGACCCAGCCGTTGGGCAAGAAGGCCCTCGAGCACGCTCGCGACCAGGAACGGCTCGGCCCCCATGTCGATCATGCGGCCGACTGAGGAGATTGCGTCGTTGGTGTGCAGCGTCGAGAAGATGAGGTGGCCCGTGAGCGCGGAGCGGATGGCGATGTCGACCGTCTCGGAGTCGCGGATTTCGCCGACAAAGATGATGTCCGGGTCCTGACGGAGGATCGAGCGAAGACCGGTGGCGAAGGTGAGTCCTCGCTTGGGGTTCACGGGGATCTGGTTGATGCCCGCGAGCTCGTACTCGACGGGATCCTCGATGGTCATGATCTTCTTTCGCGGGTCGTAGAGTTTCGACAGTGCCGCGTAGAGCGATGTCGTCTTGCCTGAGCCGGTCGGCCCGGTGACCAGCACCAAGCCGTGTGGCTTGGCGATCATCTTGTCGATGATCGCCCGGTGCCGTTCGCTCATCCCAAGGTGCACGAGGTCCAACGGCAGCGAACTCTTGTCGAGGATACGCATGACCACCGATTCGCCGTAAAGCGTCGGCACGGTCGAAACGCGGATGTCGACCTTGCGGCCCTCAAAGCGAAGGGTGATGTGGCCGTCCTGAGGGATGTATCGCTCGGCGATGTTCATCCCGGCCATGATCTTGACGCGGCCGATGAGAGCCGGCTGGAGGTTCTTTGGCGGCGGCGGCTGTTCGACGAGCACGCCGTCGATGCGATACTTGACCTTCAGCTCGCGCTCGAAGGGCTCGATGTGGACGTCTGACGTGCGGCTTTGAATCGCTTCGAGGAGGAGCAGGTTCACCAAGTGGATCAGCGTTGGCTGCTCCGCCATCCGGTGGACGTCGTCGGCCTCGATTGCGTCGAGGTTGTGCTCAAGGTCTCCTGCGGCGAGATCGGAATCGCCGGCCAGGCTAGCTGCCATGCGGGCTGCGGTGGTGCCGAAGTGCTCCCGCATCAGCTCGTTGAACGCGGCAAGTTCAAGACCGATCCTGGTCACCGGCTTGCCGACCAGAGTGGCGAGTTCGTCGACGCTAGCGATGTCCAGCGGGTCGAGCATCGCGACGACTAGCCGACCTCGCTCTACGCGGAGCGGAATGACCCGCAGCCGAACGGCGACATCGGCGTCGATGAGGGCAATTGCCTCGGGGTCCGCTGGCGGCGCCTTCTCCACCCACTCGATCCCAAGCTGCTTGGCTCGCTCCTTGACGTCGACTCGCGGAGCGCCGCCCAACGTGGTGCCCGCGGCGCCGGTGTTGATCGCTCCAGCCAGCGGCTTGGCGTTCAGTCCGTTGAGAGTCCGGCTGGGGTTCGTTGTCGCCGGCTGGTTCGGTCGCTGTTCACTCGGCGTAATCACGTGGTTCTCGGATCGGTTCTTCTGTTCGCGGAGAAAGAGCGTGCCTGGCCCGGGGGACTTTGTGGAATCCGGCTTCCCGCCGCTTCCGGCATGCTCTTCGACAACGCCGCACAGGGGCTGTGCGGCGCAGTTCATCGTCGATTGCTCGGTTTAGTCCACCGAATTCGATCCGGGGCGACTGCCACCCCGCGGCTCGGGTTGGCCTTCACGGCGGGGTTCGTTTGGCGAGTTACGAAGGCGCCCGCGCATTTCGGATTGGGCCTTCTCCTTCCGTTCGTCGCGATTCTCTGCCGGACGATTCGGGGAAACAGGACTGTTGACCGGCTCTCGAGTCCGCCGTGCTGACTCCTTGGCCTCGCGGATTCGTTCGGCCTGTTCCGGCACGATCCGGTCGCCCTTGCCGAAGTTGGGCATCTGCTTCTGCTGCTCTTCGTTCAGGATGTCCATGATGGCCTTGCGATAACGCTCGTAGACCTCTTCGCGGGACTTGCGAGCGTTCTGAATCAGTTCGGCCTCGCCTCGGAGCGTGCGAGCGGCTTCGCCACCCTGTTGCCGGGCAAGCATCAGCTCAACGCGACGCCTTGGCTCCTTTGGCTCCTCGCTACGGTACGCATCCCGGAGACGGTTGTTGGTATCGAGGATCTCGACGTTGTACTTGCCTTCAAGCTCAGTCAGAGCAGCCGTCTGCTCCGGGGTGATTCCCTCGGTTGCCTTGGCGGAAGCGAAGAGCGGCATGATCGGGTCGTTGCGGTAGACCTTGGGATAAGCCTTCTCCAACGCAGCGAGCTCGAATTCGGTCGCCTTGGCCTCGTCCGTGAGCTGAAGGACTGCGTTCTTCAGCGTTTCGCGGGAGTTGTCCTGCGTGTCGCGGACGCTCACTCGCGCGGCCATGATCGCTTCCTGGGCCTGGACGCCATCCTCATGGTTGCTTGAGGTCATGGCGTCCGTCAGACGCTGCTTCTGACTCTCGATCTTTGCGGTGCGACTGGAAAGGGCCTCATCGAGTCGAATCTCGTACTCCTCGATGGCGGGATCAAGGCCGGCCAGAACCGACGGAGAGAATTCAAGGCTGCGAATGACCGAAATCAAGTTCACGCTCTCGCCTTGGATATCGCCGGTCGCCAAGACCTTCTCACGACGGATTGCACGTTCGAACTTCGGCCACCGCTCCATCTGCGGTTCCGAAAGTTGGGTCTTGACGTTCTCGATGAACTGCTCTCGCAACTGCTTCTTCGCGCCGCTCCACTTCTCGATCGGCTGGAGGATGAGCTGCATCACGGTGTCCGGATTCGGCGGCGTGGAGCCCATCCGCTCCTTCACCTTGGACATCTCTTCCTTGACCTCATTCACGCCGGCATCGAAGCTCGTCTGGTAGTCCATGACCAGCGACTCGATGATCGGGCGCTGCCATTCCTCGAGCCCAAGGGCGTCCACGAAAAGGGTGACGTCTCGGGCGAGAAAATCGGGGGTGAAGGCGTCCTCGAAACTGCCTCGACCGCCGAACTGAGCCGGCGCCTGGGGCGAAAACGCCCAATAGGCCAAGGCAAGAGTGATCGCGGCGGCAGTTCGGCGCATGGAACGGAGGTTGACCAGACGAGCAAGCGACATGAAAGACTCCTGAGGTGGCTCCGATGAGCCAGTGATCCTGTTGTAAGCGATCGACTTGTGGTTGGAGGATCGTCCCAGATCCGGGAAAAGATCCAATCTGTCTTGCCTGAACGGACGTTGCCGGGCCCGTCTGTGCGTCGGAATGGGTTGCCCCTTCCTGCCGACAAACGGCCTCCCAATCCCGAAGGCGTCCGCCCAACGCGGCTCGATTGCATCTATGTCATGCCAAGCGAGGGGATTGGCGAGGTTGACCCGACCCGGAACGGGAGGGCCATCTAAACGTCCGTCGGTCCGGTTCAGTCCCTGTGTCCTGTCGAGCCGGAGGACTGGTGACTGGTCGGGCCGTTCCTCATCGGCCTCACGGTTCCACGGGATGGGAGTCCACGCCCACCTGCCGCAGAAGCGGTGTGGAGTGTTCCAAGGCGTCCGGTAACGAATCAGACGGACCGAGAGGAGAGCGTGCGCTGTTCGATCCTCTTCTCGGAGGTCGTCCGAACGATGCGGTCGACATAAATGCCAGGGGTGTGGATCTGATCTGGATCCAGTGAACCGGTGGGGACCAACTCCTCTACTTCGGCAACCGTGACCCGTCCACACGCGGCGACCATCGGGTTGAAGTTCCTCGCGGTCTTCCGGTAAACCAGATTGCCGAACTCGTCGGCCTTCCATGCCTTGACCAGGGAGAGGTCGGCCTGAATGCCCCGTTCCATAACGAACAGCCGGCCGTCGAACTCGCGAGTTTCCTTTCCCTCGGCCACGACGGTGCCCACGCCTGCCGGCGTAAAGAAGGCCGGAATGCCTGCTCCGCCGGCCCGCATGCGCTCGGCGAGCGTTCCTTGTGGGTTGAACTCCAGCTCCAGCTCGCCGGACATGAACTGACGCTCGAATTCAGCGTTCTCCCCGACGTAGCTGGAAATCATCTTCCGGATCTGCCTGGTTCGAAGGAGAAGCCCGAGGCCCCAATCGTCGATGCCCGCGTTGTTGCTCACGGCCGTCAAGCCCTTCACGCCGCTGTCGCGGAGGGCCAGGATGAGTTGCTCTGGAATCCCACACAGACCGAAGCCTCCGACGGCGACCGTCATGCCATCACGGGCGATGCCCTGAAGGGCTTCGCTGGGGGATCCGACCACCTTCTTGATCATGGCAACCTCTTCTGCAATGCAGGGCTTTGGCTCGCCGGCGTTCGGCCCGGACGGAGCCGAAGCAGTGTAGCGGCCGCCTCAACGAAGACGGCCCCGTGCAAGACGGGGCCGTGTGGATCGGATGAGGGTTGGTTTCCGCGAGCGGCCGGACGACCACTGGCGAGCAGTCAGTTGATGTTGGCTCTCTGCTGATCGAGGCGCCGAACCTCGGCGTCGGCCGCGAAATCCTCTCGAATCGCTTGGGCGAGACTTGGGGTGGCCGACTCCATGGCGTTGCGGATCTTCTCCAGAGCTTTGTTTTGGATCTGGCGGACCCGTTCCTTGGTCACTCCGATGATTTGCCCTACCTGCTCGAGGGTCAGGGGGACTTCATGAGCAGGGAGATTCAGGGCAAACCGGTGGAAGATGACCGTCCGTTCGACCTCGCTCAGGTCGGCCCGGTTGGTGAGGACAATGTGCTTCACCTCATCCGCCGACTCCCTCTCGTGCGTTGCCCGAACGGTCTCGAGGTGATTGCTCTTCTCGAGGGCTGGGTCGAAGTCGGTGGGGAAGCGCTGCCGGTACTTGGAGTGCTTGACGCCGTGACGGCTGAAGGCCTTGAGAATCGCACGGCAGGCATACGTTGAGAACTTGAACCCGCGCCCGCAGTCGAACTTGTCGACGGAGCGGAGCAGGGCCATGTTGCCCTCGCTGATGAGGTCGGCAAAATCGACCTCGCTCATTCGCACTCGCTTGGCCATGGCAAGCACCAAAGCCAGGTTGGTCTCGGCGATCTGCTGGCGGTAGGTCCGGGAGATCCGGTACCAAGACAGGATGCCTTGGGCTTGCTCCAAGGTTGGAGCGCCGTGGGCGATCTTCCTTTGAAGGAGTTGCACGGCACGCCGGGCAAAGTTGTACTTGAGGAAGAGGAACCGTTCTTGCGCTCCGGTGAGAAGCAGGGTGCTCCCCGCGCGAACGGCGCGCGGCTTGGCGCGAGCCTTCTCACCGCGCTGATCGCCCTTCTCCGCCCGCTCGCGGGCAGGGGTCAGGTCGTCCATCAGGGGGCGGTACCACGAGACGTCTGGCTTCTGGACTTCCGGAAGCTCCTGGTAGATCCGTCGCTCGGCGTCCGGCTTGCCGAACTCCGGGCTGTCGATGAAGTCCATCTCCTCGGCGAGGATCTCCTTCAGCAGGAGCTCGTCCTCGGCATTCAGGGTCCACATGTCGCGAGACCCAGTTCCGCTGGCGGTTCCGGTCGCGGTGTTCGCGCCTCGCACCACGGCCCGATGACGCTTGCGAAGCAGGTCAAGTGGGCTGTTGCGCGAGATCAGAGCCTTGCCAGTCGGAGGAGTGGTGCTGGAAGTACCGTTCTTCGGCGAGGTTGAGGCTGACAGGGAACGTTGCTTCATTGGGGAGATGAGTCCGGGCCGTTCATGGTCGACGGCGAACTGATCGTGCGATGAGGAAAGCGACGCGAGGTGCCGGCTTGTCCGGCGGGTGGAGTGGGACGGTGGAAGTGAGGGGCTTCTGAAACGAACTTCAAACGGTTGAGGCTTCAGGATGCTCCGTCAGGACGCCCGATCGACGGGTTTGGGGAACATGTCTGATGCGAGGCGTTGTTGAGGAATCAGGTCGTGGGATTGCGGCGGTGGACCTGATTGACTTCGTGGGGTCGGTACGTCGGCGGTCGCGTGGGGTTCGAATTCCGAAAGCAGATGCCGTGCCAACCTGAAGTGTCTCAATGGGCTCTGCCTATGGCTGCGATTGCTCAACGAAGAAGTGCGATTGGCGATTCAGGAATGCGGGCGACTCGACGAGATGCTTGTTAGTCGATGTGTCTTCGGCGGCCCATCGGGTGCCTGCACGAAAGGTCGGGATCGCGCCAAGGTCACCTTTCAAGCGTGCTGGACGCACGCGCTGCGTGCGGACCCGGGACGACGACGAGTACTTCCCTGTCAGGAGGCGGAAAGTAGAGAAGCGAGGTTTCAAGCTCTCAGAGTGCCTCAGAACGTTGCGATTGCGATGCGATCGGAGGCGAGGTGGGGAGTCGAGGGTTCCAACGTTTCGACGGAAGATGTCCTGAGATTCGTTCTGACCAGATGCGCCGTCGAGACTTGTTGCGTGCTGCGTGTTTCTTTCGCGACTGCAAGAGGGACGGCGCTGATGAGTGGGTACCCGTCACCATTCGGTTGGCCCGGCAAGCAACAGCCTTGAGGCCACAGGCGTGGCCTCGGCGGGCTTCCTGTTTCTGGGTGCGTGCCGAATGAGCGGTTGGCGGCGGAGGCTGAAAGGGCGAGAGAGAGAGCTTCCGCGACACAAAAAACGTGGGCCTCCACCTATACGGACGAGAGGCCCTTTGGATGACAATCCGCTTCAACTTTGCCCCGCTTTGTTCCTTGTTTGTTCGGGGAAACGTCTCTCTGTGCGGTCTGCGACGGTTGGGCGGCGAAGGCCCAAAAAAGAACCACCGCCCCGGCGCCGAATGGCGCGAGGCGGTGATTCCTGCGATCGAGTGAATGTCACCAGCTAGTTATAAGGCGGATGCCCCACCGGTCCGGGTGAACGACTGATGGCCCGAGGGGCTTACTCGGGCTTGCCGCCGCCAAAATCGTAGACCCAGGTGTCAATACGGCGTTCGAAGTCGAGGACTTCCCCAGCCTTGAAGAAGAGGGAAAGCTCACGTGCAGCCGCTTCGGGGCTGTCTGAGCCGTGGATGAGGTTGAAGGAGTTTGACACGCCAAAGTCGCCGCGGATCGAGCCCGGAGCGGCCTTGGACCCGAACGTTGCTCCCATCATGTTGCGGGAGATGGCGATCGCCCCGACGCCGCGGATCGCAAGAACGAGCACGGGAGCGCTGGTCATGAAGCCCACCAGCCCGTTGTAGAACGGCTTCCCCTGGTGGTCCTTGTAGTGGGTGGCAGCAAGCTCCTTGGAAATCTGCATGAGCTTGGCGCCGACGATCTGGAGTCCCTTCTCCTCGAAGCGGCTGATGATGCGACCCATGAGGCCGCGCTGAACGGCGTCAGGTTTCAGGATGATCAGAGTGGTTTCCATGGCGGTGTTCCTTGAGATCCGAAGGTGTGGAAAAGGTCGGGAAATGTAGCAGATTCCCGCCTGCGGTCGGCAGTCGGCAAGGCTCGCCGTTTTTCTGCCTTTGGAAGGCCGGTTCCGCCGATCGTGTAAGGTTCACCGCTGCGCATGGATGCCGGGAGATGAGGTAGCGCCTCGCCTTCCGGTATCAGAGCGCGCCTGCCACCCAGGTGGCTTCCACCACGTCCTTCCATCCGGGAATCGCATGTGTCCCGTGCCAGCCCAGCTCCTCTCCGAACCCGTGAAGAAGTCGAAACCCTCAACGGCCGCTCCAGCCCCTTCCCACGGCACCAAGACCCGCGCCGCACGCGGGGCGACGGCCGAAGAGATGGCCTCGCGGCAACGCGACATCTCTGTCAGTGAGTTCTTCGCGAAGAACCGCCATCTGTTGGGCTTCGACAACCCGCGCAAAGCCCTCCTGACCACCGTCAAGGAGGCTGTCGACAATTCCCTCGACGCCTGCGAGGAAGCCGGCATCCTTCCCGACATCGCCGTCGTCATCGAGGATCTCCAACCGGATCGCCCTGCGACGGCAAAGTCATCGCGCTACCGCGTGACCGTAGTGGACAACGGACCCGGCATCGTCCGCAAGCAGGTCGAGAACATCTTCGGCCGGCTGCTTTACGGCTCGAAGTTCCATCGCCTCAAGATGTCCCGGGGCCAGCAGGGGATCGGCATCAGTGCCGCCGGGATGTACGGCCTGATCACCACCGGTCGCCCGATGGTGATCCACACCAAGCCCAACCTGAAGCAGCCGGCCCACCACATCGAGCTGGCGATGAACACGAAGACCAACCGGGCCGAGGTGACGGTTGACGACGAGACCGGCGACTTCCCGCCGGCCAGACTCCGTGCCGTGACGGCCGGTGCCAAGGCCCTCGCCGCCGAGGGCGTGCTGTTGAGCTCGGAGGACTTCCGCACCGGCACGAGCGTCTCGATCGAGCTCGAAGGTCGCTATCAAAAGGGCCGCGGCAGCGTCGACGAGTTCCTTGAGCTGACGGCCATCGCCAACCCCCACGCTCGGGTGGTGTTCGTGCCGCCCTCCCGAAGCGTCTCGGACGACGAGGACGTCCTCCCGATCGGCAAGTCCGCTCCGGTCGGGACGGACGCTGCCACCGCACCCAGCGTCGCGGTCACGACCGAGATCAACGGGGCGATTCACTTCCCGCGCGGCGTCCAGGAGTTGCCGCCGGAGACAAAGGAGATCCAGCCGCATCCCAAGGGGATCGAACTGGGCATTCTCCTTCAGATGCTCAAGGACTACGAGGTCGCCGAAAAGGGCGGCACGCTATACCAGTTCCTCCAGGACCGCTTCTGCCGGATCTCGGCGTCGACCGCATCCGCGATGTGCACCGCCATCAAGTGCACCAGCCGCACCAAGGTCGCCGACATCGAGCCGCCGCAGGCCGAGGCCCTCTTCAAGCAGTTCCAGGAGGTGAAGCTCCCGCCGCCGCCGACCGATTGCCTGGCCCCGATCGGCGTGCGCCAACTGCTGGCCGGCATGCTCAAGGGCGTCCGGGCCGAGTTCTACGCGGCAAGCTCGCGCGAGGCCGAGGTCTATCGCGGCCGGCCCTTCCAGATCGAGGCAGCCATCGCCTTCGGCGGCGAATTGCCCGCCGAGGAGACCGCTCGCGTCATCCGTTTCGCCAATCGCGTGCCGCTCCTTTTCCAGCAGAGCGCCTGCTCCAGCTTCAAGGCCGTCACCGAGACCGCGTGGCGCAACTACAACCTTTCGCAACCGCGAGGCAGCCTGCCGCTCGGACCGCTCGTGATCATGATCCACATGGCCAGCGTCTGGGTGCCCTTCACCAGCGAGTCGAAGGAGGCGATCGCCGACTACGACGAGATCCGCAAGGAGATGAAGCTCGCCCTGATGGAATGCGGGCGAAAGCTCGGCACCTACCTCCGCAAGCGCCAGAAGATGCGCCGCGAGGGCGAGCGCCGCGACGTCTTCGCCCGCTACATCGGCGAGATCGCCAAGGCGATCAACGCCCTCAACGGCGCCGACGCCAAGCGGATCTACGAGAAGCTCCTCGAGCAGGCTCGCGAGCGGACTGCCGTGGCGGACCAGCAGCTTGACGAGGACGGAAAGCTCGTCAAGGAGGACGAGCGCGACATCGACGGGGTGATCATCGTCGACCACGCGATCGCGCCCGTTTCGGCAGCCCCGACCGGAGTCGCCGAGCCGCCCGACGAGCCTGCCGAGCCCTCCGGACGCTCCTCCCGCAAGCGAAAGACGGCTGAGACCCCATCCCTCTTCTGAATCCCTCCGCCCGATTCCGATCGGGGAGCGAACTGAGCACGACCAGCCATGGCAAAAAAGACCGACAGCAAGCGCCCGGAGGCGAGTTCGGGCTCGCGCACCAACGCCCGCGTCAAGGCGAGGGACGTTGAGACGAAACGAAAGCTCGTGAACCTCGCCGACGAGTTCGTGACGAAAGTGATGGCGGGAGGCGAGCCGAAGATCGAGATCCCGACGCGGGCCCGTTCCAACACGCTGTGGAACAAGAAGCGCGGCATCCTGGAGATGGGCGATGCCCGACAGGAGCGTCAGCTCTTCAATCTCAACCAGGCGAAGCAGTTCATGCAGACCGTGCTGCATGCCAGCACGATCAAGGACCTGATCGAGGCCGAAAAGACATCCAGCCTCCGTGGCGTCTTCTACAAGGCCAAGCACACCGTTGCCGGCACGAAGGAGAACACCTTCGACGACCAGGACGAGTCCGACCCGATCCTCGAGGATCTCGAGGTCGCCCTGGGATCGCTCCGCGAGGAGCTGCACATTTTCGCGGAGAACCGTGGGGCGATGGTCGGCAACATCACGGTCGTCGACAAGGGTGACGAGATCGACTGTCGGCGCATGGGCTCCGGCGGCTATGCGATGCCCAGCATCGTCGAACCCGACGTGATCGAGTTCAAGAAGTGCGAGGCGAAGTTCGTCCTCCATGTCGAAAAGGGCACCGTGTGGAACCGCTTCAACGAGGACCGCTTCTGGGAGAAGCACAACTGCATCCTCACGCACGGCGCGGGCCAGCCGCCGCGCGGATG
Source organism: Phycisphaerae bacterium (assembly GCA_016795065.1). Taxonomy (GTDB): domain Bacteria; phylum Planctomycetota; class Phycisphaerae; order Phycisphaerales; family SM1A02; genus JAEUIT01. Next base: position 42,059 of record JAEUIU010000028.1, on the reverse strand, counting down.
CCGACGCCTGCTCCAACGCCTCAACCAGGAGCTGAAGCTCCCGATCATCTGCCTCCTCGACTGTGACCCGTGGGGGCACTACATCTACAGCGTCATCAAGCAGGGCTCGATCTCACTCGCCTTCGAATCGACCCGGTTGGCGATTCCGGACGCGAAGTTCCTCGGCATCCGCGCCAAGGACTACGTCGCCTGTGGCCTGCCCGAGGCGGTGAAGATCAACCTGAGCGAGAACGACATCAAGCGGGCGAAGGAGATCGCCGCCTATCCCTGGTTCGAGCACCATCGCGGCTGGCAGAAGGAGATCGATCTCCTTCTCTCCAACCAGTTCAAGATGGAGGTCGAATCGCTCATCCTGAAGGGGATCTCCTACGTCACCGAGGAGTACGTGCCCGAGCGGATCCGCAAGAAGGACTGGCTGGATTGAGCGTGCTCGCCGCCCCCCCGGCCGTGAACCGCACGTCGAGTGACGCTCAGCTCCACGCGCCCAGGAGGATCGCAAGGTCAACGGGATCGGTCGTGCCGTCCTGGTTGAGGTCGCTCGCACCGGCGCTTCCCCAATTGCCCAGGAGAATCGCCAGGTCCGCGGCGTTCACTGTGCCGTCGCCGTTGAGGTCGCCGGTCACGGCCGCGTCGACTCGTCGCCAGACGACCACCTGCGAGATGAAAGCGGCCGGCGCCTCGTGCGGGACAATCTTGTCCGCGCCGTAGGTCGCGAAGCCAACGGTCGAGGCGTCCCGCGAGATCGAAGCGGTGCTGTACTCCTGGATGCTCGCGTCGATGCCGGGGCGCTGGCTGACCACCGAGGTCGTGCCGCCGGCGACATCGTGGAGGAGGACGACCTCCCGAAGCTCGCCGCAGTCGACCTCGTCGGTCGGCATGGCGACGCTCACGACGTACGAGCCGTCGCCGCTGATCGAGAGCCGCGGCCTTAACGAATCGCTGACACGAGGGGCCTGGTGAAGGAGGGTCGTCGAACCGCTTGGGCGATCGACCAGCCACATCGCGGTCTCGAAGGGGGCCGGACCGACCCAGGTTCGGTACGCCACACGACTCCCGTCGGCGCTGATCGCGGCGACCGGTCCGCCCGCCTCGGTCGTGACGACATCGGTGAGCGCTGTTACCACGCCCGCGTCCAGGTCGTGAACCATGAGCTGCTCCCCGCCGACGCGCTCCACCCAGTAGAGGATCTGTCGCCCGTCAGCGGTCATCGTCGGAGCCCAGGTTCCCAGGGGCGACTCGACCAAGTTCAGGTCGAGGCCGACGCGGACCGTTGTGCCGAGCTGGCGATCGATGAGATAGGCGTCGGTCGTGGCGTTCGTGTCGGCCGGGTCGATCGCGGCCTTCGTGCGGAAAAGGACGTACCGACCGTCGTCGGAGATGCGCGGCGGATCGTAGCCAACCCCTTCGCCCACGTTGACCGTTCCGGGGACGAGCGTCTCCGTCACGCCGAGGGTGCGATCTCGCAAGACAAGCGCGGTCGCGTTGCTCGCTCCGCCACCGAGGTTCGGGGCGCCGGACAGGAAGACGACGTAGCGCCCGTCGGCACTGATCGCGGGGACCCGTGCAAAGCCATTCGCAGCCTCGCCGCCTGACGTGACGCTTGCCAGCACCGTTTCGTCCGTCAGACGATCGTGCACGAAGACGAGCGGGTAATTCGGCGGAGCCTCTGCATCGTTGGCGTCGAGGTTTGTGGCGAAGCTCTCGAAGGCGACCCAACGGCCGTCCGCGCTCAGGCCCGCCGGACCGATCGCCGAGTGGTGGTTGCCGGCGAAGTAATCGGTGAGCGTGACGCCCTCGTAGGGGTAGGCGGGATCTTCGGCCTGCACCGTGACCTGGACGGCGAGCTTTCGCCCGTCAATCGTTGCGGTGAGCGTTGTGGTGCCGGGTGCGACGCCACGGATCAGGCCGTTGCCAAGTGAGGCGACGATGTTCGGATTGCCGGAGACGACCGTCGCCTGCCTGGTGACGTCGTACTCAGTCCCGTCGACCGTGGCGACGAGGCGGCACGGCATCCGGAGGTGCGCCGGGATCGTCGGGGCGACGTCGAGTGCGATCGTGTCCTTTCGGGCGAGTCGCCGCAGCCGGATCCCCGTGTTGTCGACCAGGGCAAGATGGGCCTCGTTGGGCGATTGGGTCACCGCGACGGCGAAGCCATCGGGGATGCACTCGAGGGGAGCGTCCAGAAGGACGGCCTCCTCACCGGGAGCGAGCGTTGAGGACCCTGCGACGGTCACCTCAAACGTCCCGTGCAGCGACGGCGGCGTGCCGATCGAGATCGACCCTGGAGCCCCGTCGATCACCCATGCGCAGTCGATCGGTGAGTTCGGGGAGACGGAGTCGATGGTCACCGCGCTGCCGCTTGCGACGCGCAGGCCGAGGCCGACGGTCTGCGTGAAGGTGCACTCGTAGGAGCCGAGTTCGACCACGCTGCCGGGGTCTAGGATGTCGATGTCAATCAGGCCGATGTTGAAGTCGTTGGCGATCTTGATCGACCCCAGCGAGAGGTCGGCGCCCCCTGAAAGGGTGAAGGTGGTCGGTTCGATCGCCTGCGAGAACATCTCAAACGAGAGCGCCTGTGAGGTGAACGTCGAGGCGCCGTGCAGCGCGATGTTGAGCGGCACGTCCGAACTCTTGAGGCGGAGGTTGGGGACCTGAATCGACGCGTCGGTCGCTTCGATGGCGCCCTCTCCCGGCCCGAGAAAGAGCGACTCAACCAAGGTGGCGCCGGCGCCTCCATCGAGGACCAGCGTGCCGCTGCCGTTCGCAACGGGAGCGATTCGAAGGGCCGGTGCCGTGATCGACGCCCCGGATTCGAGGTGGAGCGTCCCGGTTCCCGGTATCGAGGCCGAGCCGCCGACGAAGACGGAGTGCGACCCAAAGTTCGCAGCGACACCTGTTCCCAGGGTGAGGGAGCCCGTGCCGGAGTTCTGCCCGATGACCCAAGGCGACAGATTGGTCGCGATCGTCACGCCGCCATCCAGGCGAGCGTTCGCCTCGTGCCCCACCCCGTCACCGATGACCACGGCGCCATTGATCGCGACGGTGCTCGAACCGCTCGTAGACCACGAGCCATCCACGATGGACAGTGACGGACCGATCAGGAAGCCATTCGACTGGCGGAGATCGCCAACCACGCCCGTGCCGCCGACGGCAATCGGGCCGCTGGCAACGAACGCACCGTTGGCGAGGGTCAACGACGGGGCCGCCGCCTCCAACCCCTTGACATTCAGGCCGCCGAGCAAGGTCAGGCCGCCGCCGGCAGAGGCATCAAGCGTGAGCTGCTGGTTGGTGACGCTGAGCGATGAGATCAGGTGCGGGAGCGAGACCGAGACCACGAAGGGCCCGCCGCCGGCGGAGCCGAAGATGGCCGCATCGCCGGTTCCAGGGACCCCGCCGGCCCAGCGGGTTGGGTCCGAAAAGGTGCCATTGGTCGGGGCGAGCCAGAGCCGGTCGGCCGCGCTCGCGGTTCCGACCCCTGCGGTCAAGAGGGACGTGGACAGCAGGGAAAGGGACGCAATGGTCCCTGGCATCGACAGCGACGAGGCACGACTCTTGGTCATCGGCTTGACTCCGTGGTGGATCCGGCTGCGAGGCACCAGTCCGTAAAGCAGGGAGGCGCGACGTGCTTTTCGATGATGACGCCCGTCGGGTCGCAGGGAACCGGGAGAATTCCCTCTCGCGATCGCTTATTCGCTTCCGCGTATGGTCGCGTCGACATGCAGCCCATTTCCATTTGGCGGACGCAACGGAAGGATCAGCGTGAAATCGCTTCCCTTGCCGACCTCGCTCCAAAGGTGCACGCGGCCGCCATGTTCCTCGATGATGCGACGCGTCGTGGCGAGACCGAGGCCGGTCCCACCGGGCTTGTTTGTCATGTAGGGTCGGAAGATCGCGTCGCGGCGTGCCGGTTCGACCCCCGGACCGGTGTCGATGACATGAATGCGGGCCTCGCGATGGGGGACGGTGCCTGGCTCCCGGGGACGAGACGCATCGGCGGGCTGTTCCACCTCCTCGACGCGGAGCATGAGTTCCCGGGGCCGTCCGACGGGCTGATCCGCCATCGCCTGAACGGAATTGATCAGCAGGTTGAGGACCGCCTGCTTCAGCAAGGCCGCGTCGACGTTGGCGATCACGGGCTCCTGCGGGAGTTGCAGGCGTTGGGTAACGCCATGCTGGTCGCATTGCGGTTGGAAGAAGTCGGCCAGCTCGTCGACCACCGCACAGAGATCCTGCGGCTTCGGGTCGAGCTTCATGCGGCCCGCGAAGCGCAGGAAGTCGGTCAGGATGTCACGAAGCCGGGTTGCCTCGCGGCCAAGCGTGTCGACCCGTCGCGTGAGCCGTTGCTTCAGGTCCTCGTCCAAGGGGCTGTCCGCGATCTCCTCGCCGACGAGCTGGGCGTTCAGGACCACGGTCGAGAGGGGGTTCTTGATCTCGTGGGCAAGCCCACTGGTCATCGATCCCAGCTCCGCCAGCCGCTCGGCCTGTTGGGCCCGCCGTTCCGCCGCGATCGCCCGACGTCCCCGGGAAGCCAGGCGCCGCCGAAGGACCAGTGCCGAAGCGATGGCCCCGACCGCGAACCCGATGAGCAGAAGTGCCGCCGCCGTCGTGGGCTCCACGCGAGAAAACCTCCGCCCGGTAGCGTACTGCGCTCTGCGGTGAGGCAGTCTGGATCGGCAATCTCAGGTCTGCGGACCCCGTCGAGGCCCACCGGAGGAAGGCCGGTCGTTCGTCGGTCCGCGCGGCGGCCGCGGAGCGTTTCCGTCACCTTCGCTCGGCTTGGCGATGGCACGGACAAACGAGGCGGTCCATCCCTTCGGCCCTTCGTGCGCCGAGTAGACCACCTCCTCGCCATCCCGAAGCGTTCGAAATCCGCCGGACTGTTCGATCACGCTGAAGTGAACGAAAACGTCCTGACCTTGGGGTCCGACCAAGAAGCCGAATCCCTTGCGAGGGTCAAACCATTTGACCGTGCCACCCACGTTTGAAAGCGCACCCGGGGACGAGTTTCCCCCAGATCGAATATCGCGGGGAGCGACGGCTGGCTCATCGTGCGACATGCCGGCCTCCGATAGTTCCACTCTGAACGGTTCGCTTGATGGGGGCAGCGTTCGACCGGTCGACCCCTAGGACCAAACGGCATGTGGGCCGCCTGATTGGCTGAGGGCCTTCGGAAAACCGCCGCGTCTTGCACAAGCATGTTTCGTAGGCATTCCCGAATGGGAGCGCTAGCGACATGTGTCCCAAGGCCGAATCACTTGGGTCATGAACGACGCATTGTGGTGATCGTCTATGCGGTACGCAAGTAGTGAGTAGAGAAATCACAAACGAAAAAGGGGTCGCCTGCTGGCGACCCCTTGTGTATCGAAGTGGATCTGGAATTCGGTGTTCAGGCGGAGTCGGATGCCGCGTCGGCAACTCAGGTTGTTGCCGGGGCCGCCTCGGCGGCGAGCAGCACCTTCCGAGAGAGCTTGATCCGGCCGTTGTCATCAATGTTGATGACCTTGACCTTGATCACGTCACCGACTTTGACCACATCAGAGACGTTCTTGACGTATCCCTGAGCCAATTCGCTGACGTGGCACATGCCATCGGTGCCCGGAACGAGCTCGACGAATGCACCGAAGTCCTTCACCGAAACGACTCGGCCTTCGAAAATCGAACCGACCTTGATCTCGGCACCCAAGGCCTCGACTTCGGCCTTGGCCTGAGCCGCCTTCTCGGCGTTGGAACAGGCGATGAAGACCGTTCCGTCCTCCTCGACATCGATCTGGGCGCCGGTGCGCTCCTGGATGCCGCGGATCGTCTTGCCGCCCGGTCCGATGAGCTTGCCGATCTTCTCGGGATCGATCTTGACCTTGGTGATGCGTGGTGCGTACGCGGAAATATCCGCACGCGGCTTCGCGATTACCTTTTCCATCTCGCCGATGAGGAAGAGACGCCCTTCCTTCGCCTGGGCGAAGATCTGAGCGATTTCCTCGACCGACAATCCGCGGGCCTTGAGGTCGAGCTGGATACCGGTGATGCCTTCACGGGTACCAGAGACCTTGAAGTCCATCTCGCCGAAGAAATCCTCTTCGCCGATGATGTCGGTGACGTGGGTCACCTTGCCGGTCGAATCGGTAAACCGACCGACCGAAATGCCCGCACAGGTGTTCTTGATCGGAACGCCGGCGTCCATGAGGGCGAGGCAGCCGCCGCAGACTGAGGCCATCGAGGAGCTGCCGTTGCTCTCGGTGATGTCGCTGACGATGCGGATCGTGTAGGGGAACTCCTCGCTCGAGGGCAGGATGCCCAGAAGCGACCGCTCCGCCAACGCGCCGTGGCCGATCTCGCGACGTCCCGGGCCCATGATGCGGCCGGCCTCGCCGGTGCAGAAGGGCGGGAAGTTGTAGTGGAGGTAGAACTTCTTCGCGTACTCGGCGAGAAGCCCGTCGACGATCTGCTCGTCCTTGATGGTGCCGAGCGTGCAGGTGACCAGCGACTGGGTCTCGCCCCGCTGGAAGAACGCCGAACCGTGGGTTCGCGGGAAGATCGCCACCGACATGTCGAGTGGACGGATCTCGCGCAGGCCGCGACCGCCGGCCCGAATGCCATGCTGCGAGACGAGGTAGTGGGTGACCTTCTTCTCAAGGACGCGGAGAGCTTCCTTCGCCTCGCGCTGCCGCTTGTCGGCCTTCACGTGCTCGGAGTAAGGGATGCCTTCCGGAATCGCGAAATGGGTCTTGAGGATCTCGCTCTTGAGGGCATCGACGGCGTTGTTCCGTTCCTGCTTACCCTTGAGCTTGCGGGCCTCGACCATCCGGTCGTAGGCCTTCTCCTTGACGAGCTTGACCACATCGTCGCTGGGGAGTTGGAGTTCGCCCATGCGGACCTCGGGGGCGCCGCTGGCCTTGCGAAGCTCGTGCATCATTTCCAACAGCGGCTTGATGCCGTTGTCGTAGCCAAAGCGAATTGCCTCAACCATCGACGCCTCGTCGATCTCCGCGGCGCCGACCTCGATCATGTTGATGCCGTCGGCGTGTCCGCTGACGACCAGATCCAGGTCGCTGTAGTCCATCTGCGCCTGGGTCGGATTGATGATGAACTGGGCGCCCTTCTCGGTGTAGATCCGGGCCACGCGGACGGTCGCAAGCGGGCCCTGGAACGGCGCATCGGTGAGGAAGAGGGCGGCCGACGCGGCGGTGCAGGCGAGGACGTCGGAGTCGTTCTGGCCGTCGTGACTCATCACGAACGCCTGAAGCTGCACCTCGTCAAGGAAGCCTTCGGGGAAGAGCGGGCGGATCGGACGATCCATCATCCGCATGGTGAGCACTTCCTTTTCGGAAGGCTGGCCTTCGCGCTTCTTGAAGCCGCCGGGGAACTTGCCGGCGGCGCCGGTCTTCTCGCGATAGTCGCAGGTGAGCGGGAAGAAATCGAGGCCCGGACGCGGGTTCGCGCGAACAGCGGCGGCGAGTACCACGGTCTCGCCGTAGGTCAGCATGATGGAGCCGCTGGCAAGCTTGGCGACGCGGCCGGTCTCGAGACGCAGCGTGCGTCCCCCGATGACCTTCTCAACAACAGTCACTGGCATATGTCCAATCCTTCTGCCCGCTTGGAGTGCGGGCGCGAGCCGCATGAATGTCGCATGCGGCTGGTGGACCCGCGGCAATTCCCTCATGGGGGCCGTGGGTGTTGGGCCGCGCGACATCGCACGCGGCGGGGAAAACCGCGCCGGGGCAGAGGGCGGACGTCAGCAGGAGGACACAGGGTTTCGCGCGACCGGATCTCGCGCGACCGGAACTCGACCTGTCGAACGCCCAATGCCGCGGTGCGCGGCATACAGGCTCCGTCGGCCGTCGCCCCCAAGATCCAACACGCCCACTCGTGGTGAGTATGCCGGCCTCAGTGACGACCGCCGAGCGGAGGTCGAATTACTTGCGGAGGCCGAGCTTCTTGATGAGATCCTGGTAGCGCTCGCGATCGGCATCGGCGAGGTACTTCAGGAGGCGATTGCGGCGGCCGACCATCAGCAGCAGGCCGCGGCGCGACGCGTGGTCCATCTTGTGGGCCTTGAAGTGGTCGGTGAGGGCGGCGATGCGCTCGGTGAGGATCGCAACTTGCACCTCGGGAGAGCCGACGTCCTTGTCGTGGCGGCGGTGGGTCTTGACGACCGTGGTCTTACGTTCAGCGGAAATGGTCATGAGAGGAGAATCCCTCGGCGGTGCCGTCTCGGCGCCGCCTCGCTTGTCCAAAGTGGAAACGGGAAATGTAGCGGAAAGAGGGGTGAGCTGGCAACGACGGGCCGGGTAGGTTCTCGGACGGGCAGAGGCCGGCAAGTGCGCCCCCCATTCTGACTGTCCAACATCACTATTCTGCCTGTCCAATGACGCACGCACCCACTGGGCTCCGGGCCGCTGTCCATGCCGCAAAGGCACACGCTGAGAAGGTCGAGCAGGGCGGCGGCCCCTCCGGCATCGAACGACAGCACCGACACGGTCGGCTGACCGCCCGTGAGCGTATCGGTCGGCTTGTGGATCCGGGGAGCGAACTCTTCGAGGTCGGACTCTTCGCCGCGTGGCACATGTACAAGGAGTACGGCGGGGCGGCCTCGGCCGGGGTCGTCACCACCGTCGGCATGGTCGACGGCCGGCTGTGCATGATCATCGCCAACGATGCGACGGTGAAGGCCGGGGCGTTCTTCCCGATGACCTGCAAGAAGATCATCCGGGCCCAAGTGATCGCCGAGCGGGCCCGCATGCCGCTGATCTACCTCGTTGATTCGGCGGGCGTCTTCCTGCCGCTTCAGGAGGACGTCTTCCCCGACACCGATGACTTCGGCCGCATCTTCCGAAACAACGCCGTCATCAGTGCCCAAGGCATTCCGCAGATTGCAGCCATCATGGGGAACTGCGTCGCCGGCGGCGGCTACCTGCCAGTCCTTTGCGACACGCTGCTGATGACCGAGGGCAGCGGCCTCTATCTGGCCGGCCCGGCCCTCGTCAAGGCCGCGATCGGTCAGGATGTTGAGAGCGAGGAGTTAGGCGGGGCGCGCATGCACGCCGAGATCTCCGGCACGATCGACTTCCGCGAGAAGGACGATCCCGCGTGCATCACCCGGCTTCGCAGCGTCTTCAGCGCGAACCGGGCGACGAAGCCGGCGCCGCGTCCGCCCTTCGAACCGAAGCCTGCATCGAAGCCCGCGAGCGCCGTCTACGACATCTTCAGGAGCGAGCCGGGCCAACAGTACGACCAGCTCGAACTGTTAGGTTGCTTCGTCGACGAGGGCACGTTCGACGAGTACCGCGGCGAGTTCGGCCGCTCGCTCATCTGCGCCTACGCCCGCATCGGCGGATTCCCCTGCGGCATCGTCGCCAACCAGAAGAAGCTCACCCAGAAGAGGATGCCCGGCGGCAAGGCGGGGCCATCGACCGGCGTGAACATGCCGAGCGTCATCTACGACGACTCGGCCGACAAGGCGGCGCGCTTCATCATGGACTGCAACCAGAAGCGCATTCCGATCATCTTCCTGCACGACACGACCGGCTTCATGGTCGGTCGCGACAGCGAGCAGGGCGGCATCATCCGCGCCGGGGCCAAGATGGTGAACGCGATGAGCAACTGCGTCGTGCCGAAGATCTCCCTCATCCTCAACTCAAGCTACGGCGCCGGTAACTACGCGATGTGCGGAAGGGCGTTTGATCCGTTCCTGACGCTCGCTTGGCCCGGCTCGAAGTGCTCAGTCATGGGCGCTGCCCAAGCCGCGAACGTTCTCCTGCAAATCGATCTCGCAGCCCGCGAACGGAAGGGCGAGAAGATCGACGAGGAGATGCGCAAGCAGCTTCTCGCGGCGATCACCGCGAGCTACAACGAACAGCAGGACATCCTCTACGGCGCAGCGCGCGGTTGGCTTGATCGCATCATCGATCCCGAGCGCACGCGCGACGAGCTCATCGCTGCCCTGCGCTTGGCGGCGATGGTGCCGTGCGAAGCGGATTACCGCACGGGTGTGCTGCAGACGTGAGCGTTCGGGCTGCTATGGACTCGCAACACCCCAACGAAGCTCATCCGCCGCGCGAGATCGCCCAGATGGTCGAACGGCTCGGCGTGGCGAAGGCCCAGACCGACACGCTCACCCTTCTGGTGCTTGGCCTGCTTGCCGGCGCGTTTGTTTCCATGGGCGCGATCTTCTCGACCGTGATCATGACCCAGTCGGCGCTGGGCTTCGGCGTCACACGCCTTCTTGGAGGTGTTGGGTTCTGCCTGGGACTTGTGCTGGTTGTCGTTGCCGGAGCGGAGCTCTTTACCGGCAACAACCTGTTGGCGATGGCGTGGGCCAGCGGACTGATCCGGGTACGCGACGTTCTTCGCAATTGGTTTTGGGTCTACGTGGGCAATGTGGTCGGTTGTTTGGGGACGGCGCTCTTTGTCCTTTGGGCGGGCGTCGCCAACCTGGGTGGCGGAGTCGTCGGCCAGACCGCCGTTGCGATTGCCGAAGCCAAATGCGGCCTCTCGTTTGGCGAGGCATTCGCCCGCGGCGTCCTCTGCAACGCCCTGGTCTGCCTCGCCGTGTGGCTCACCCTGGGTGGCCGAAGCGTCTCAGACAAGATCCTCGCGGTGCTCTTCCCGGTGACGGCGTTCGTCGCGTTAGGTCTCGAGCACTCGATCGCGAACTGGTTCTTCCTGCCGTTTGGGATCGCCCTTGAACAGGGCGATGAGATCTCGATCGTCGGGGCAATCCGGAACCTCGTCGCCGTGACGGCAGGGAACGTGGTCGGCGGCACCTTGCTCGTCGCCGCCGTCTATTGGGTGGCGTATCTCCGGCCGGAGCGCCGGGCGAATCGTTAGGCCGACCAGGCCCCCAGCAGGATCGCCAGGTCGCTCGCGCCCGTGAGGCCGTCGCCGTTCAGGTCCGTCGCGCCGGGCTGGCCCCACCCACCGAGCACGATGGCGAGGTCCGCGGCGTTGACGTAACAGTCGTGGTTGAGGTCGGCAAAGACGTTGACGATGAGGATGGCCCGTTCGGTCTGGGCGAAACCGCAGGCGTCGGTGATGATGCAGTCCCAAGCGCCCGAATGGGCAGGGCATTCGATGTCCTGGACGGTGACGGTCGGCGTTCCGGCGCCGGTGATGAATCCGTCGTCGTAGACGTCGATGCCGTTTCTCCGCCAGCGGAAAGAGAGTGGCCCCTCACCGGTCGCTTGGGTTGAGAATGTCACCGTGGATCCGCTGTCGACCGTCGCTCCGACGGGCTGCAACGGGATGTCGAGCGAGTCGGAGTAGACGTTGACGGTGCCCGCCTGCGCTGCCGGATTTCCGCCGGTGCCGGGTGCTGCCGTGACGTTCGCGAGCGGCATGGTGAATCCACAGGAGTAGATCGCGATGCGCCCGCCGCCACCACCGCCCCATGAGGCGTTCTGGCCATTGCCGCCGTTGGCCGCGATCGTGCCGGGCCCGTTGACCGCACCAGCCCGAATGAGAATGCTGCCGCCGCTTCCGCATCCGCCGTTGTAGGTCGGCTCACCGTTCGCAGAAATGGCTCCAATCACCGACACCGTTCCGTCGACCGAAAGGCCGAGCCCTCCGCCGCCTGCACGACCCGGGCTTCCGACGAAATTGCCCCCACTCGACCCGAGATCCGTTGGAGTGGGCTCGCTTCCGTGGGTGGACCCGCCGGGGCCGGCTCCGGTGCTGCCGCCCTTGCCGCCGTGGCCTCCACCCGCGGCTCCGAGCGAGAAGGACGAACTGCTTGCCCCCGCACCGGGACCGACACCTCCCGCGTAGCCTCGCCCGTCGACGGTGACAAAGCCACCGGACTCGACAGTGAGATCACCAACCAGTCCGAGCACCATGCCCACACTCGCGTGGCTGTGTCCAACGCGACCTTGGTTGCGAACGAGCATGTTGGCGTCGAAGCTGTGGACACCGTCGAACTCGGTGGTCTCACCGGCGTTGCCGCAGTTGTCGACGATGATCGTGCCGCGCTCGTTGCCTTGCTTGACGAACGCGGTGCCGGCGCCACCGCGGTTGCCCGTTCCTCCGCAAAGTCCATAGATGCCGCTGTAGGTCACCGCGCCGGCGTGGACCGCGACCCGGCCACCACCGCCGCCGCCCCAAGAGCTGTTGACACCGTTGCCGCCTCGGGCGGTGAGTGACCCAGCACCCGCGAAGGTGCCGCACTCGATCCAGACGCTGCCGCCAGCGCCGCCGCTGGCGTTCAGCGTCGCCCCGTCGGCGGAGATGACGCCGTCGAGGAGAAGTGCACCTCCGACGCTGAGGCGGATTGCGCCGCCGCCCGGAGCCCCGGCGCTGCTTCCGGCGCCGCTGCCGCTACCGAAGTCGATGGGCTGGGTGACGGATCCGTAGCAGGCGCCGCCGGTCGCGACTCCGAGGTTGCTGTCTCCTCCGGCGCCGCCATGGCCTCCCCCCGCGGTTCCGAACGACAGGCTCGGCGCGTTTGCACCGGCACCCGGACCCTGTCCCGCGGGATGTCCGCGGCCGTACACGTCGAACGCTCCCGTCGGCTCGACGATGACGTCGCCGTCCAGCGAGAGGTGCATGCCTTGCGCCCCGTGGCTGTGTCCGACCCGGCCTTGATTGCGGACCAGCATGTCGGCGTCGAAGCTGAGGACGCCGTCGAACTCGGTGGTCTCACCGGCGTTGCCGCAGTTGTCGACGATGATCGTGCCACGTTCCTCGCCTTGGCGGATGAACGCGGTGCCGGCGCCGCCCCGGTTGCCCGTCCCTCCGCAAAGGTCGTAGACGCCGCTGTAGGTCATCGCATCGGCGTGAACCGCAATCCGACCTCCGCCACCGCCGCCCCACGAGCTATTGACAGCGTTGCCGCCTTTGGCGGTGATTGATCCGGTACCGGCGAAGGTGCCGCACTCGATCCAGACGCTGCCGCCGGCGCCGCCGCTGGCGTTCTGCGTCGCCCCGTCGGCGGAGATGACGCCATTGAGAAGAAGCATGCCTCCGGCCGTGAGACGGATCGCCCCGCCGCCGGGTGCGCCTGCGCCATTCCCGATGCCACTTCCGCTGCCGAAATCCGCAGGTTCGGTGACGGACCCGTAGCAAGCTCCTCCGTTGTTGGTTCCAGCGTTGTTGTTTCCTCCCGCACCGCCATGTCCTCCGCCGGCGGTTCCCTCCGATGCCGACGCCGCGTTCCCTCCAACACCCGGTCCCTGACCTGCGGGGTAGCCGCGTCCGTGGGCGAAGAACGCTCCTGTCGGCTCGACGATGACATCGCCGTCCACCGAGAGATGCATGCCTTGCGCCCCATGGCTGTGTCCGACGCGACCCTGGTTTCGAATGAGCATGTTGGCGTCGAAGCTGTGGACGCCGTCGAACTCGGTGGTCTCACCTGCGTTGCCGCAGTTGTCGACGATGATCGTGCCGCGCTCCTCGCCTTGGCGCACGAACGCGGTGCCGGCGCCGCCTCGGGTGCCCGTTCCTCCGCAAAGTTCGTAGACGCCGCTGTAGGTGATCGCGTCGGCGTGAACGGCAACCCGGCCGCCACCGCCGCCGCCCCAGGAACCGTTGGGGCCGTTGCCGCCCTTGGCTGTGAGCGATCCGGCGCCCGCAAACGTGCCGCACTCGATCCAGACGCTGCCGCCGGCGCCGCCGCTGGAGTTCTGTGTCGCCCCGTTCGCGGAGACAACGCCGTCGAGAACGAGCGTGCCGCCAACCGTGAGATGGACAGCGCCGCCGCCCGGAGCCCCGGGGTTGCTTCCCGCGCCGCTGCCGCTGCCGAAGTCAATGGGCTCGGTGACCGAGCCATAGCAAGCGCCGCCCGTGGCGACCCCGAGGTTGCTGTCGCCGCCCGCCCCGCCATGGCCTCCGCCCGCGGTTCCGAATGACGAATTCGGGGAGTTCGCGCCGACGCCCGGTCCCTGACCGGCGGGGTGGCCCTTCCCATTCACGTCGAGCCGACTCGCCACCAATGACCCGCTGGCGCCTTGGATTGTGCAGTCACCGGTGATGAGGAGCTGCAGCCCAGCGCCGTCAATACCGATGTAGTTCGCCGGATGCGTCACGACGCCGGCGACATTCGTCGCGCTTCGCTCTATGAGAAGGGAGCCGAAGGTATGCGGCCCCTCGATCGTGAGCGTTGCGCCCCGCACGATCACGTCATGAAGAGCGTGCGAGTGATCGGTCGCGGCGAGCGTGGTGTTCGACGTCACCGTCCACGTCTCGGCCACCGCGCCGAAGCCAATGGTCCACGCGAACAGACACGACACGAGACGTGACGCCTTGGGAAGGAAACGCCGCATTGGTCACCCCTTTCGAGACTTCCCCCGAACACGAGGCACGCCCACTGGACAGTGGGACGGGAGCCAATGCGATGATAGACGCACGGGAAATTGCTCTTCGCGATTTCCTTTCCTTGCCGTTGCGAGCCAAGATCAACGAAAGAGCATCATTGATCTGCGATCAGGTCCGCACCGGCCCGGGCCCGCGTTCGAGTTCCCCCTCGCCTGCTCGGCATTCACACGGTCATGCGAGCATGGAGGTGCAAGGATGACCTGTCACACGCTCCACGCACCGAGCAGCAAGGCAAGGTCGCTCGCACCCGTCGTGCCATCGTCATCGAGATCGGTGATCCCGGGTTGGCCCCATGCCCCGAGCAGGATCGCCAGATCGGGCGCACCGACGCTCCCATTGCCGTCGACGTCACCGAGGATCGACCATTCGACGACCAGGGTCGGCTGTTCCTCGACAACCGGGTTCTCATGCGTACTGAATCGCTTCGCCGTGCCGAACTTGGCCAGTTCGTCGCCGATGAGTATCCATCCGTCGTTTGCGGCGCTGCCATCGACCCACGCCTGGACGTCCGCGACGAGACCCTCGCCAGACCAGGCATAGAAGCCCAGATCCGGTCCAACGGGTGTCGTGGCGCTCGGCGCCTCGATGAAGTCGCCGCCCGGGTTGGTCCAGAAGGCGGTGTCGTAGGAGGTGTGCAGCCACGTCGCGTCGCCGGGCGTCGCGTCGACGCCGGAGCCCTCGTTGCCTTCCGGATTGCTCGTGCCCTCGCCCCAGTCGCCCAGCGAACGATGCAGGGAGATGTCCGCGGTGACCGGCTGGCCTAGGGAGTGGTAAAGGGTGAGCGTCGCCGACTCGATCAACGCGTTGGCGGGAATACCGCTCAGGTCGAAACGAAGGAGGCCGCGCCGCTTGAACGAGGTGAAGGTCTTGCCCGCGAAGAACCAGTCGCCGGCACCGTTACTGAGGTGGCCGTCCCGCACCTCGTAGAGGGTGTTGTCGCTGACCGAGGTCAGGGTCACGGTCCCCGCGGCGAGGGTGCCGGTGAGGGCCCAGGCAGCCAAGGGCGCGATCACAGTCACGGCGAGTCGTCTCGTCATCGGGAGTCTCCTCTCGTTCACGTCATGGTCATGTCCGCGTCGCCGCATACATGCGAGCGCCGCGGCCCGCGGAGACTGTACTCTGTGTCCGGTGATGACCCCAACCACATTGCGCGAAGTTCTGGTGGCGACCGGCAACCCACACAAGCTCGACGAGATTCGCTCGGTGCTCGGGCCGATGGGCATTCGGGTTCTCGGTCTTGACGATGTCGGCAGCGAATTTCCCGAGCCTGACGAGAACGGTTCGACGTTCGAGGCAAACGCACGCATCAAGGCGACGGCGTACGCGCGAATGACCGGACGGACCTGTCTCGCTGACGACTCGGGGCTTGAGGTGGATGCGCTCGACGGGGCGCCTGGCGTGCATAGCGCCTATTTCGCAGGCCGCGAGGGGACGCGCGCCGAGCGCGATGCGCGGAACAACCGCTTGCTTCTGGAGCGGCTCCGCGGCGTACCGAGCGAGCGCCGAACGGCTCGTTTCGTCTGCACGATGTGTCTTGCGACGCCGGAAGGACAGGTGCTCGCCCAAGCCCGCGGACACTTTCCCGGCGTGATCATCGACACGCCGCGAGGGGCGAACGGCTTCGGCTACGACCCACTTCTGTTCCTGCCAAATGAAGGGCGCACCAGCGCCGAACTCTCGCATGAGGAGAAGAACGCCCGCAGCCATCGCGGCCATGCGACGCGCCTGATGGCTGAGCGGTTGCGGGAACTTGGACTTGCCTAAGACAGGTTTGGCAGTCCGTAGCGCCTTTCTGGCGCGACAGACACTTGGCCGAGTCCATACGGGCGGGCACTTCATAGGATTGGTATTGCACTCGTGATGGCTCGCACCACCTCCATTCGCCTTCCCGTCTTGACGCTTGCGGTGAGCGAGCAGCGCTATTCCTGCCACGGCTGCGGAAACTGCTGCCGCGACTTCACGGTTCAGTTGCGTGAGGATGACCTGCGTCGACTGCGCGAGCAGAAGTGGGAAGAGCGCCTCGGCATTCCGGTGACGGTCGAGTTCCGCGGCCAGGCATACCTTCGACAGCGCGACGACGGCGGCTGCGTCTTCTGGATGCCCGACGGCCGCTGCCGAATTCACGCCGAGTTCGGCTTCGAGGAGAAGCCGATCGCCTGCCAGCTCTTCCCCTTCTCAATCGTGCCCGGCGAGCGGGATGCGGTGGCTGGCGTGAACTTCGCATGCGGAAGCGTTCTTGAGAACAAGGGCGCCGCGTTAGGAACGCATCGGACCGAACTCCTTCGCATGGCCGAGCGGGCGCCGGAAACAGTGGAGCCGACCGCCCCGATCGCGCTGGCCGAGGGACTGGTCGCCGAGGAGGGCGAGATCGACGCTCTCGTTCGGGCGATCGACTCATATCTGCGACGAACGGACGTGCCGTTGGTCCTGCGCCTCGACGGACTGGCTTGGCTTGCCCAATCGCTCATGCAGGCAAAGCTCGCCGGCGTGCGCAAGGACCGGTTCCGCGAGTTGATCGAAACGTTAGTGGGTGCGTTGCCTGACGAACTGGCCCACCTGCCGATTGACGCCCCCGGCGCTGGTCAGCGGAAGCTCCTCCGCCAGGCGATCTTTGCCCGGACCGAGGATCCGAAGATCCGGGGCATGACCGAGATGGGGCGGTGGCGGACGGCCTTCGGCCAGTTCCTCCGCTCGCGGCGGTGGGCCCGGGCCACGGGCCTGGTGCCGCGCGTTGGGCTCGGCTGGCCGGATGGCATTGGGTTCGGCGCGGTGGAACGGGTGGCGCCGCTGGGATCGTCTTCGGAGCTAGCCGCCATGGACGAACTGTTAGGTCGCTACATGAGAGCATCGCTTCACGGGCGCCGGGTCTGGGGGCCGGGCTACTACGGCTGGCCCGTGACGCTCGGCATGGCGGCACACGTCGTCAACATCGCCTGCGTCGGTTGGCTCGCCCGGCTGCATGCCGCGGGACGCGGAGCTGATGTCCCAGGCATCGTCGACCTTCGGGCGGCGCTGTCGCGTGTGGACCGAATCAGCGGGCGTGCCCCGTGGATCGGGAGCGCCGGTGAGCGGCTGCGCATGCGCTATCTCGCCATGAACGACGGCCTGCGACGGATCACCGCGTGGAATTATTTCGACGGCGCTTCCGCGTCCGATGTCGTGACGGACGAGGCGCGAGCCTGATCACCGCGTTGGGTGCGCCGCCAGCACCAGAGCGCCGCAAGCGCCCCCAGCGGAATGGTGACCGCGGCCTCGGCTGCGCTGTCGACAAGGGCCAACTGGGCGAAGGCCTGGCCGAGGTCCTGTTCCGACAGCGTGCCCTTGAACACGTTGGAGGCAAGCCACGCGACGCCGGCCTCGCGGAAGCCGAAGCGGCCGATCGGGTTCATGGTCAGGGCGAACGCGGCGAGCCCGAGCATCGCCGCCTGGCCCACGGTCAGCGGAGAGTTGAGGATCGCCGCGACGCAGGTCATGCGGGCGGTGAATGCGACGATGTCGACGACGCGCAGGGCGACGGCAAGCCCGAAGGAGCGGACCTCACCCAGCATGGCGTGGGCGCCGCGCAGGCGGGACCGGACTGACTCGATGGCGACGGCCTTCCGCACCAGCCATGTCGCCACGATGCAGGTGGCGGTGATGACGAGGAAGACGCCGGGTAGCCCGATCTTGGGCGCCAGCGGCATCGCAAGGGCGACGGCGACAAAGGCAACGCACAGGCTGAGGAGTGCGGTGATGAGCCAGGCGGTCATCAGGGCCGGGCCGATCCGGTCGACCCGCCAGTGAAAGGCAATGCGGGCAACGAGACCGATCCGGAACGGGGCGTAGTTCAGGAGACTGGCAAGGAGGTTCACCGCCTGCACGTCCACTAGACGCAGCGGTCGCACCGGTTGGATCGTGCACCAGAAGATGAGGCCGTTGGCGACGACGCTGACTAGGGTCGAGAGAAGCGCCGCAACGATGAGCCACGTTGGGGCCGCCCCGACGTGATCGGCGACCGAGACGAATCCATCGCCACTGAAGGCCCGACGGAAGCACCAGATGATGAAAAGGATCCCGAGACCGAACCCGATGAGTTGCAGGATCGCATCGCGGAGCCGACGCTTGGTGGCCGAATCGGTGCGGTCCGCGGAAGGCGGGGTCACAACGGGCGCTCCGCGGTGCTCAATGTCCGCACGCCAGTGGACTCCACGCGACGGAACCGCTCGCGGGCAATCACCCACAGGGCCCGAATTCCGTCCTTGGCCCGGATCTTCTTCCCCTCCGCAAAGCTCCGCGGGTCATAGCGGACGCTCGCTTCAGCGACCTGCACGCCGAGCCGTCCGAGCGCTGCGGCAATCTGCGGCTCGATGCCGAAGCGGTCCTCGGTCAGGGCGGGCATGATGGCCCGAAGGACAGGAGTGCGGAAGAGCTTGTAACAGCACTCCATGTCGTGAACGTGCAGCCCGCTGAGCGTGTTGCTGGTAATGGTCAGGGCCCGGTTCATCCAGCGATGCACACGCCGTTGGAGCCGCGGATCGGCCGAGCGTCCCCAACGGTTGCCGAAGACCGCGACGGCACCGTCGCGAACGATCGCCTGCATGAGCGTCATGTAGTCGGCCGGGTCGTACTCGAGGTCGGCGTCCTGGATGATGATGACGTCGTCATCGGTCGCCCGCT
This sequence comes from Phycisphaerae bacterium, assembly GCA_016795065.1. GTDB lineage: Bacteria > Planctomycetota > Phycisphaerae > Phycisphaerales > SM1A02 > JAEUIT01. The sequence goes on along the minus strand of JAEUIU010000028.1, from coordinate 23,102 downwards.
CGAGCACCGACGCGAATCCAGTCCGGATCGCGGCGCCCTTGCCGCGGTTTCGGGGGTGCTCCAAGAAGCGGATGCCGATATCGGCGCAGATCCGCCGGGCGGCATCGGACGCGCTGCTCGACGATCCGTCGTTGACGAGCGTGACGTCAGCCGACCATCCCGCGGGAAGCGCCGCGGTGATCACGCGACGCAGGCAGGCGTCAAGCGTTCCCGACTCCTCATAGAAGGGAACGACAACGTGAAGGGTCGGCAACGGTCGACTCGATGGAGGAGAACGGAGGGCGTCAGGACTGTTGTGGCTTGCCACCGATCGCATCGCGCATTTGCGTATCGGCGATCATGTTCTTCATACGGTAATAGTCCATCAGCCCGAGGTTGCCCGAACGGAGGGCCTCGGCGGTCGCGCGCGGCACCTCGGCCTCGGCGAGGATGACCAAAGCCCGGTTCTTTTGGGCTTCAGCCTGATACTCGGCTTCCTGGGCGGTGGCGAGGGCGCGGCGCTTCTCAGCCTCGGCCTGATAGCGCTTGGTGTCCGCCTCGGCCTGGTCGGCCTGCAGGTGGGCACCAATGTTGTCGCCAACGTCGATGTCGGCGATGTCGATGGAGAGGATCTCGAAGGCCGTCGCGCTGTCGAGGCCCTTCGCGAGCACCGTCTTTGAGATCTTGTCGGGGTTTTCGAGCACGGCCTTGTGGCTCGCGGCTGAACCGATCGTGGAGATGATGCCTTCGCCGACGCGGGCGATGATTGTCTCCTCGGTGGCACCGCCGACAAGCCGCTCGATGTTGGTCCGTACCGTCACACGGGCCTTGGCCCGAAGCTGGATACCGTCCTGGGCGACGGCATCGATGGTGGTCTTCCCGCTCGACGGGCTCGGGCAATCGATAACCTTTGGGTAGACCGACGTCTGCACGGCGTCGAGGATGTCGCGTCCGGCGAGGTCGATGGCGGTCGCCCGCTCCCATGGCAGGTCGATGCGGGCCTTGTCCGCGGCAATCATCGCCCGGACGACGCGCTCGACGCGTCCGCCCGCTAGGAAGTGGGCCTCGAAGAGATCGGTGGGGATGTCAAGCCCGGCCTTCTTGGCGGCAATTCGGTTGTAGACGATCAGGTCCGGCGGCACCTTCCGCAACCACATCATGACCAGGTTGATCAGGCCGACCGGTGCGTGCGAGAGCAGGGCCTGCATCCAGAGCTTGATGAACTTGGCCAGCAACGCAAAGAGAATCAGGGCGACGAGGCCTACGACGGCGACGATGATCCAGATCACCGTGTCGCTGATGGCGGCGAGGAGGAGGGGAGCCGGGGTGCCGAGGTTCGGTGATACGGAGAGCAGGTCGTGGGGCATCGCGGGCAATTCCTGCAGGGTGACAGTCGGAAGCAAAACGGATGACAGCTTGATCGTCCGACCTGGCGAAGCGTAGCACCTTCGATCAGACCGTGTGTGTCGAAGGCATCCGATGGTCGATTCGTTAGGAGTGGCTCGGCCGGACCTTCAGCATGCCGTCGAGGATCGCGACGACGCGAACGGGCGTGCCCGGTTCGATGAGCCCGCTTTCCGCGCTCGCATCCAACCTCCTGTCGCCGATGCGCACAAACCCGATCGGCCGAAGCGGCGTTTCTGCCACGCCAGCCTGTCCAATCATCGCCTGCAACTCGCGTTGCCGCTGATGGCGTTCGCCATCGATCGCGGCCTGTTCGGCTTCGGCATCGTGCGGGTCGAGGTCGTTGCGATGAGGTATCCGAGTCACCTTCACGTCGGGCCCGTCGCGCAGCGTGTACTTTCGCACCATCGGTGAGTTGGCCCAGAACTTCAGGAAGAAGTAGCCGGCGAAGGGTGCCGAGCAGACGTAAAACGCCAGCAGGACCGTGCCGGCGGTCGTGCCCCACATGAACATCGCCACGACCGACGAGATGAACGCGACCGCACAGACGATGGCCAAGAGCCCGCCCGAGGGAATGAAGAGTTCAATCGCGAGGATTGATACGCCGATGATGCCGAGGATCACCGAGGCAACCAGATAGGCGTCGTTGTTTGTGGCCGTGGCGGCCAACACCAGGTCCAGGGATGTGAGAAAGGACCTCACGCGTTCGCTCCTTCGCCCGGGAAGGGGCTCGAGTCGGCCTCCACCACGAGGCCTTGGCCATCCTGAGCGACCACTCGGACGTTGCGGCCGCTGCCGATCCAGCCGCCGGACGAGCGGACCTCGAGCAGCATGTCGCCAAACTGGACACGTCCGATCGGCCGAAGATCGGTGACGGCCATGCCGATCGCACCGACGCCTGGCATTCCGGCTGCCGATGCGAAGGCAAGGGCAGGTCGTTGGGCGACAGTGGCCTCGAGCACGAAGCGTCGAAAGAGCTTCGATTCGGGCATGCGTCGGATTAGGAAGCCGATGCAGGTCCCGCTGAGGACGAACGCGGTGAGCACCGAGAAGAAGCCGATCACCAGGTCGTCCTGGGTCTGCGGCGAATTCAGGTCACCGCTCGTGAAGCTGAAGACCAGGCCGATGAGGAGAAGGAGCCCGCCGGCGATGCCTGCGATGCCCACACCCGGTGTCACGATGACTTCGACGGCGATCAGGATGATGCCGATCGCGATGCACGCCAGCTCCCACCAATCCGCGAGCCCGGCGAGGGCGGGACCGCCAACCAGGACGAGGAAGGCAACCGAGGCGATGGCACCGAAGGCACCGATGCCCGGCGTGGCCGCCTCAAGGAAGAACCCGACGAGCATCACCACGATCAGGAGGATGCGCACCGGCCAGGAGATGAGGAAGCGAACGAGTCCCTCCGACCAGCTCTCATCGTAGCGAACGATCGTGGTGCCCCCGAAGAACTGCAGGAGTTCGCTCTCGGTGTTGACGAGGGCCTTGGCAAGTCCGTATCGCACCGCCTCGTCATCGCGGAGGGTGACCAGTTGGGTTGCGGAATCAACCTGGCCGAGGACCTTCCACCGGCCTCGCTCCTCCGGCGCGATGCGGGAGCTGAGAATGAACTGCTCCTCCGCCTCCGCTTGTCGCTCCAGTTGGGCCATCGGATCGCTGGCGTCGGTCGTCTCGTTCGATGTCGGCTCGGGCGCTTCGTCTATCAGGACCGGAGGCGGCACGACGAGTCGTCCCGTTGTCGAATGCATCGCGTCGGGCGCCTCTCCCATTGCGATCTCGTACTCGCGGGCATCGGCGAAGAGACGCTTGCCGTCGTCGCGCTCGAGCAACCAGAGTTCGTCGGGAGCGCTGATGAACGCCCGGACGAGGCGGACGTCATAGCCATTGCGTCGAGCGCTATCGCTCACCTCGGTGAGGATCGGCGACTCGAGTTTCGCCCGCTCGGTGGGCGGGAGGGGCTGAAGTGATTGGTCGGCGCCGATCGAGATGGGGGCTGCATCGCCGATCGAGCTGTCGGTTGAGACGACAATCTCGCGGCAGGCGAGGGCGATGATCGCCCCCGCTGAGTAGGCGTTGGGATGGACCCACGCCACCACGTTGCCGACCTGATGCGTCTTGATGAGGTGGCAGATCGCCAACGTGGAGGAGAGCTCGCCGCCCGGCGTGTCCAGCTCGATGACGGCCGCGTCGCAACCATCCTTCGCAGCCTGATCGAGACGCCGCTCGACGGTCTGCAGCGTCATCGGATCGATCGCTCCCCGGACCGAGATGATGGCGACCTTCTTCGCCGCCCGGGCCGCGGGGACAAAGCGAAGCGCGGTGCCGGACGCTTCCGGCGGCGTGGGGCTTTGGACGACTCGAGCTGCTGCGGCGTGGTGCGGCAGGGCTGCGATCAGAAGAAAGGAAGCAATCAGAAACGCCCGAAGCCGGGCCCAGGAAAGGGCTCGGTGCCAAGCGACACCAACTCGTTCGGCTGGGTCCGCCAACGTCCTCAAGGCAACCGTGATCGGGGGGGGCAGTCCCATGTGAAGAACACCATACGCTCGACGCGACCCCTTCGCATCGGATCCTCCGGCGGGAGCTGCGGCCCAAAAAAGAACCTCGGCCGGTCAGTTGACCGGCCGAGGCAAAGGACACTCAGGGAACCCCACGGGAGCCCATCCTGTCAGAGGCGTCGGGCGATGCCACACGCATCAGTCCGAGGCTTCGGGATGAGTTCCACCTTTAGTCCCACGTGATCGTGAAGACGTAGTTGTTGCCGGAGCCGGTGACGGTCGAGCACATGGTGAGCCACATGTCGGCGGTGTTGGCTTCGGTGTCATCCTTGAACAGGCTGTCATCGACGTCGAGGTTCGGGCCCCACTTCACGGTTCCTTCCGGAGTGAAGTTCTGCTCGAAGTTGACGTGGTTGTCGTTGTAGCAAACGTTGCCTTCCCACGAGCTGCGGCCACCGTGGATCTCAAGCGTCTTCGACTTGTTGTAGTCGGCGGCGGCATAGCTGCCGTCCTTGACGCCTCGGTTGCCGACGACGGCAAACTTCGAGTTGAGGCTTTCCTTCCACTCCTTCGACTTGCGGGCGCCAGCGAGGTGGAGCGTGCCGTAGGAGGTGTGCGACGTGGCGTTGAGATCGGTCTTGAAGCGGGTGGTGTTGTTCTCGTCCCAGTACTTGTCGAGAGCAACGTTGTAGGCGTTGAAGTTGTACGTCGCGGCATTGGCGACGTTACCGCTCGACTCAGACGGGCTGAGGCAAAGCTGGGCGCTGAAGTAGTTCTGGGCCAGGCAGGCGCCATAGAGGTTGGCGTGGCTGTTCTGGGTGATGTCCTCGTTGCCCTTACCCGGGATGGTGCCGACGCGGTTGATGAGACCGGGAGTCGGGAAGGTGCCGTTGAACGCACGGCACCACGTCAGCCAGGCGGTGTGGATCTGACGGAGCTGGGTGGCATCCTTCACCTGACGGGCGGTGGCGCGAGCCTTAGCCAGTGCCGGCAAGAGGAGGCCGAGCAGCAACGCGATGATGGCCATCACGACGAGCAGCTCGACGAGCGTGAAGCCTGACTTACGGTGACCGTGCTTCATTGGGTTCTCCAAAGTGGACTGAAAATCGGGTCGGAAGCGATTGCGGGGTTGTCGGAGGAATCCGACGGAGCCCAGCGTTTGGCAGCAGGGGCGGGACCGGCCCGCCAAGTGTCCTGCGGAACTCCCCGTGACCCGTTTCCGGGTCACGGGGAAGGTGTCAATCAGAAGGGAGGGAGCGGATCAGGACGGCGAGGCGCCGTCGGTCAGCTTCTCGTTCAAGGCGTTCGGGTGGAACGCGGTACCCGTCGGGTTGCCGTGAATGGTGAGCCACGTGTCACCAGAGCCACGACCGTCACCGGTCACAGCCGTGCAGCCGGACTGGGTGTACTCGTAGTTGAAGATGTTGTCCTTGGTGAGGTTCACAGCGCCGCATTCCCAAGCGACGTTGTTCGGGTAGAAGGTCTTGAGGCCGCTCTCGGTGTGGTTATCCGAGTAAACGATGTTGCCTTGCCATTCCTTGTCCGAACCGTGGAGCTGAAGGGTGTAGGACAGGCGGTAGTTGTTGCCGCTGTTCGAACCCTTGAAGGTGCCACGCGTACCGAGGAGGGGCTTGGTGCTGTCCATCGAGTTACGCCAGTTGGTCTTCTTGCGCTCGCCGCAGAGGGCGAGGTGGGCGTAGCTCGTGTTGCAGCCGGCGCCGTTTGGCGCAGAGTCCAAGGCCGCGCTGAACGTGTCATCCCAGTAGGTGTCCGCCGGCGGGTCGTAGTCCTTGAAGTCGTAGTCCTTCTTCTCGACAATGATCGGGTTCACTTCGGTCGGCCCAATCAGGATGTCGGGATTGAAGTACCGCTGGGCGATGATCGCGGAGTAAAGTCGGGCGGAGCTGTTCTGAGTCTGATCTTCCTGGCCCTGACCCGGGACGTTCTGAACGCCAGCGGGGAGCTGGATTGGAAGACGGTCAATGAGACCCGGAGTCGGGAGCTTGCCGCCCTGCTCGTTCTGAGCGAAGGTCAGCATCGACTTGTGGATCTGGGCGATGTTGTTGGCATCCTTGATGCTGCGGGCATTCTGCTGGGCCCGGGCGAGTGCCGGGAGGAGCAGGCCGATGAGCAACGCGATGATCGCAATGACCACCAGGAGCTCAACGAGCGTGAAGCCTGAACGGTGCTGTCGCATGTACTTGCCTCCAAAAGGAGTACGGAAAGGAAAGAAACGTTGCCCCGCAATCGCGGGACGATAAGGAAGCCCAACGGGTACCACGTGGGCACGCGCCGGATACGAGATGAAGGTGAGGGGGGCGGTGAGCTGCAGTCAGGTCAACGGTTTGACCGAGTTGACGCGTCGCCAGCTCGATCGCTGGCCTGATCGCAGCGGCGATTCGCAGAGCGCGAAGCGGCAAAGCCCCTGCGAGCTACCCCCTGGCCGTTCGCACGTAGGCGAGCGGCTGGATGGATGCATGCGCGGGACGAGCCTAGGGCCGTTTCCCCTGACGGGGCCGCTTCCAAAGCACGCTTGGGTCTTGTCACCGTGGGACGGGGGCGAATGGGGATTCACCCAACGTTCCGACACGCGTCGAACCCGAAAGCATGTTGGTCGTGGAAGGCCAATCCGGCACGGCTGTGCCAGATTCTCTGCGGACCGACTGAGCGGACCACCAAGATGGGTCCGTCGGACGCTCCTTCTCGAACACCTTGGCCACTTTGGCGAGCTTGCGTAGGTACGGATGATCCGTAGGTACGGGCGGGCTGCCGCGGGGGCACTGACTGACGCTACTCACACCGAATTGTCGGCCGTTGCGACAGAATGAGGTGTCGGGGGTTCCGACAGATGAGGGCAGGTGAGATCAGCAATCGCTGATGGCTCGGGTATGGTCGCAACTGCCACGAAGCTGTTGCAGAGTAATCCGACGTTCGAAACTGTCAAGTTGCAAACTTCTCACGTTTTTTCCCTACGCGGGAAGATCTGCGCTTGCTCCCGTCCCACTTCGGTGTCGGCCCCATTGCCCAGCGCAACCCCCGCGGCGACCTTGGCCGCATCATGGACCGCAACATGGATCGAGGTTGTCGAGCAGTATGGTTCGATCGCCTGGCGCGGTTATCTGCCGCCTTCGCCATCGGAGCGAGCTCCCCTACGACGTGCTATCGAGGAAGTGAGCCGTCGGTGAGCCGCTCCCGATAGTCGACGACCAAGTTCCGCTCTCCCTCGAGACCCTTGGTCATGCACAGCCAGAAGTCGCCAGCCGTTCGGGCGTCCCCCAATCCGGCGGTGCAGTCGAGCTGGTCGAATTCACAGTCGAAGACATTGTCCTTGGTGGGCTTGATCGATCCACAGGCCCAAGTGACTGACTTGGGGAAGAAGGTGGTCAGGAACTCGATGTGGCCATCCGCGAAGGCGAGGTTCCCGCCCCAGAGGAGGTCGGGCTGGCCGTGTCGCCCAAGGGTGAAGGACTTCCGCCAGCGATCGCCTGATCGGGTACCCCGGTAGGTCGCTCGATCGCCGAAGATCGGGGCGGTGGCGTCGGTCGTTAGGCGCCAGTGGTCGAGGCGTTCGCCGCACAAAGCCAGGTGAACGTAACTGGAGTTGCAAGCACCCTCGCCCGGAAGTTGGTCCAAGTCCGTTCGGAAGCCGGGGTCCCAGGCTTGGCCATTGGCGGCGTCGATCCGGCCAAAGTCATAGTCGGCCGCCGCGACGACCGGATTCCGTTCCGCCCTGCTGATCAGCATCGCGGGCGTCACGGCCCGTTCGGCGAGGACCAGCGAGTAGAGGTTGGCCGAGGTGTCGAGCGTTCGATTGGAGGCACTGCCGCCCGGCGCTGCCGTCGTCTCGGAAGGCCGTGGAAAGGTCCCGCCGTTTCCATTGGCGTGCTGAACAAACGCGGCGTGAAGCGCGGTCAGGTCCTTCGCGTCCGCAATGGGATCGCCCGCTTGGCGTCGCCTCTGGAGGAGCGGCCAAGCGACCGCCGCGATCACGGCAAGCAACACGATCAGAAGGAGCACCTCGACCCGCGACACGCCCCGATCGCGGCGACCTCCCCGACGGGATGCCCGACGTGCTGCAAGGCGATACGCGATCCGCATGGGGTTCTTGATACGCTCCGAGGCCCAATTTGACCAGCGGGTCACCGCGCGACCGTGTTGCGGCGGGCCATCGCCGGCTGACTCGCAGAAGGGACCAGGATGTCGATCTCCGCACGCCTTACCGAACTTTCGATCGCCCTTCCCTCGGCTCCCAAGCCGGTCGCTGCCTACGTACCGGCAGTGCGAACAGGGAACCTGATCTATGTCAGCGGTCAGCTTCCCTTGCTGAACGGGCAGCTCATGCTGACCGGCGCCGTGAATGACTCCATGATCGAGAAGGCCCAGGCTGCCGCTCGGCAATGTGCCCTGAATGGGCTCGCCATCGTCGCCGACCAATTGGGCGGTTCGCTCGATGGCGTCGTTCGGGTGGTTCGCCTTGGCGTCTTCGTCTGCTGCGAAGCGGGATTCGTCAACCAGCCGAAGGTCGCGAACGGTGCCAGCGAGGTTCTCCAGCAGATCTTCGGCGAGGCCGGTCGGCACGCCCGAGCGGCCGTCGGCTCGATCGCTCTCCCGCTGGGAGCGGCGGTCGAGGTTGAGATGCTGGTCGAGGTGCGGTGATCGGGATGTGAGGTGTGGGTGCTACGTGCCCGCGGCTCCGCCCAGCGACTTGATTGCCTGGTGATTCAACAGGAACTCGCGACGCTGCTCGGCAAAGTCGCGCAGCGTGCCGCCGCGCCGCCGTTCACCTTCGGCGGGGGCCGAAGAGCGTTCGAGCTGCCTGTTGAAGGCTTCCGTGGTGCTGAGCTTCTTCGTATCGCGCGCGACCTCGTCCCTGATGAGGGCGTGGTACTCCTTCACGAGGTCGCCGAACTTGCCGTTCCAGTCGAGCCAGACCGTGGCGAGTTCGCGGACATGTTCGAGGTAGCGCCGCTGAAGGCTCGGCACCTTGAGGAGTTTCGAGCGAAGCGGCTTCGCCGGATCATCGAGACCCACCAGCGGATCGAGCGTCGGGCCGCCAAGCCGCATGCCGCCCGGTCCACCCGGCCCGCCACGCCGACCCCCGCGACGCTCCCGAGGCGGACCGTTTTGTCCTCCGCCAGATCCTTCCGGTGGCGCTCCTCGTCGAGCATCCTGTTGGGCGAACGTCTCGTTGACCGGGACCTCGCCGTTCGGGCCGCGGCCACCCGCGCCGCCTCCTTGGCCTGGAGGGCCGCCGGGGCCACCTGGGCCGCCGCCACCGCTCATGCCAAACGTCTCGTTGGCGTCATGCGGGATGACGTGGAAGACACCCTTCTCGTCGAGGAAGAGGTGATAGTCGCTCGAGCGAACCCAATACCCGTCGTTGTTCACGAAGGTCACATCGATGGCGAGGAACCAGAGCAGGCTGTCGATGTCGAGCATCGGCGCGAGGGCCGCCTCCAACTCCTCCGTCGGCGTCTCATTGAGCGTCTTGCAGAGCTTGATGAGGGCCCGCCAGCTTGCGTCGTCGTCCTTCGACTTGATTTCGAACCGTCCACGGTACAGATCGATGTCCTCGCCCAGATACTCCAGTCCGCCCCTGGCCTGAGGACTTCCTGAGACCTTCCAGCGGGCACCCTCGGCGCTCTTGAAATGCTCGGCGAGCATCTCTTTGTTGAACTGCTGAGCGTTCGTGTAGATGCCCCAGTTCTCGCCGTTGACGACGACCCGAACGAGATTCACCTTCGGCGCCGGGATGTACTTGCCAGCGATGGTCAAGTAGAGGACCGAGTGCAAGAGTGACGGATCTTCGTGGGCATTCAGGAGATTCAGCGACTTGTAGCCAAGCAGCCGCTGCTTCTCGTCACCGAAGTCAATCGAGACGCTCATCGATCGCTTCTGCGTCTCGCCGACGGTGAAGAAGGACGACGCTCCGCGATAGGAGACGCCGACGTCCTTGTACTGCTTGCCGTCGACGGAGAGCGTGGCGGGCACCTCGACGTCGGTGCCGTAGAACTCGCCCATCTCCTGGAGCCAATCGGCATCGTCGAAGTCGAAGAAGAGCGTGCGCACGACGCCCGGCTCATAGAGTCCGCCGCTTGCCGGCTTCACGTCGGCCTGTGCGATCCGCTCCCCGGGTTTGGCCTCTTGGCTCTCGCCGCCGGGGCCACCGGGTGGTCCCATCCGTCGCCGACCTCCGCCATTGGCCCGCTCTTCCTTGAGTTTCGCCCGCGCCGCGTCGCGCTCGGCGCGATCCAGTCGCTTGTTGCCGTCCTTGTCGAACTCCTTGACGAGCTTACGGTCTGTTGCGCCCGGCCCACCTGGACCACCAGGCCCGCCCGGCCCATTCGGACCACCAAACGGAGGCGGTCCGAAGCCGATCGGCTCAAGCTGGATCGGGGCGCCGGTCAGTTCCGTGTACTTGGTGCGCTGGGCATCGGTCAGGACCGCGAGAGCCTTGGCCAGCAGGTTCGCCCGTTCCTCCGGCGGGAGGAACATCCGGTGGCCCTCGGACAAAAGCTCCTCGAGCTTGCCGCGCTGCTCCTTGGTGATCTCAAGCGACGTCCCTAACGATTCGCTCATGAGCGCCGACGGCCCCTGGGCCTGCAGACGGATCTGGGCGAAGCGGGCCCGTTGCTTCTCGTCGAGGACGGAGAGCACGTCATCCATCGGCTCCATCGCATCGAGCTTCGTTCGTTGGGCCTCGCTGAGCTTGAGTTCCTCACGGACCTCCGCCGATAGGAGCAGGCCGAAGTCCATCATTCCCGCGGGCGGGGCCTCTCCCCGCATCTCGCGATCGCCCTGTCGCTCGCCCCGCGGCGGTCCGGAAGGCCCATCCTGCCCAACCGCCGTTGCGAGGAACCCTGTCGGCAGAAGGAGCGTCGTGGCGGCGAGGGCGGCGATGCGGGCGTGAGACTTCATGGTGAATGCTCGAGGTGAGAGAGGCGGAGACGGTCAGAGGGCGCGCAGCTCAACGCCGATGACGCCTTCGATCTGGTTGAGTGTGTTGACGACGGTCAGCTCGTCGACGTCGGGTCGAAGTCGGAGTTCGTAGGTGACTTCGAGGGCAGTTCCCTGTCGGGCGGTTGCGGTGCCGATGAGGCAGCGTTCGACGGTGAGGCGCTCGAAAGCAGGCGCCAGTAGCGACGTAGGGTCGCTGCCTAGCCCGAGCTTCACGACCAGCGTGCGCATGCGGTTGGCTCGCGTGCCGTTGGTTCGTCGCCCCGATGCGGGAGCGAAGCGGCTCATGCCGATCGCCGCGGCGCCCACGACCGGAATGCCGATCAGCGGGACCAGGATGGCGTCGGCGCCGGCGGCCATGCCGACGATGACGGCGAAGATGACGAACGCCGTATCGCGCGTGTCATCAACCACGGTGCGGAAGCGGACGATCGAAAGGGCGCCAACCAGGCTGAAGGCCTTGGCCACACTGTCGCCGATGACCATCGAGACCATGGCGATGAGTATCGACAGGAGCACCAGCGTCGCCGAGAGCGATCGCGTGTCGCTCTGCTCTCGCCCGTGCGATGCCCGGTAGATCCAGGCGACCAGAAGTCCGCTGGCAAGCGCGATCAGCATGCGTATGGCCATCGCTTGAGGACTGATGGCACCGGTCGGGTCGCTCGCGGTCTGGAGCCACTCAGGCATCCTCGGCCTCCGTCCCCGATTCGGCGCCCGATGAATCGGCTGGTGACGAGAGTCCCAGCAAGTGTCGGGTGCATTGCCGGTACTTGGACATGCCCCGTTCGCACAGGTTCAGGTCTGCGATGAGTCGCTTGACCGAGACGGGAACGCCGGATGCGGTCGTCGATCCGGAGGAAAACTTGATTTCAAGCACCATCAACTCTCCAGTTGGTTGGAGAAGAAGTGGGGCGGGCTTGGTGGCTGGCGAGAAGCTCCATCCGGCGGCGGGCGCCCCACGCACTTCGCGGTCGATGGTAACCCGAAGGGCCCGCGGGCCTCCGCTCTGTTCGGGGCCGCCAAAGAAGGCCCGACGGCGATACTCGACGAAGCAGGCCGGCCGGAGTCCGCGGCGTTCGATCTGTCGATGGAAGTCGCTGCCGGTCCAGATGCAGGTCTTGCAGGGCGATCCCAAGTGCCGCAATTCGTCGAGCGACACGGCCACTCGGTCCTTGCGAACCAGGTCCGCCAAACGGGTCTTGCGCTCGAGGAAGACCTGGGACGAGGCGCCGTATCGGCGGATGCGGAACTTGCGGAAGCGATGCCATCCGATGCGTCGAAAGACCTCGAGGTCGGCCGTGTCGCAATAGAGGCTGGCGACGCGGTAATCGCCGCCGAGAGCGGGATCGCCGTGCGGATCGCGATCGAGGTGATGAGCGAGCAGGTTCGAGAGTTCATCGAGCCGAGCGGCGGGAACGCGGAACTTGATCTCTCGGGCCTCGCCCGAGGTTCGCCCGAGGAGCGCCGGAGAATCGGCCGCATGTGCTCGAGCGCCGTGGCCTGTTGCCAGGGTGGGGCCGGGAAGATCGTGCCCGGGGTGATGTCGTCCCTCGTCCATCGTTGCCATGAAGTTCGTCCGAAGCCCTGCGACGCCACGCGGAGGAAGCGGACGGGCACGGTTCCCAACGGCGCCTGCCCTTAGGTCATTTCGGGCAATCGGCTTCCGCCGGTCGAAGTCATCAACGGCTGATGTAAAGACCTATGAGGACGAGATTGCCGATCAGGCTTAGGGCAAAGAGGATCCCCAAGATCATGGTCAGCGGGTTTTTCGAGGCTTGCTCGAGCGACGATGCCCGTCTGGGCAATGCACCGGCCGCAGCCGATTCGGCGGCGGACTTGGCGACCTCGGAGATGTCCACATGCGGTCGGGCGTGCTCGGGGCGATCGCCACGGAGAACAAGCTCGATGTCGGCGATCAACTCGCGGGCGTTCTGGTACCGCTCGCGAGGGTGCTTGGCCAGCATCATCTCAATGATCTGGGCCACGTCCGAAGAGAGATCGGGATTGAGGTGATCCGGCGGCGTGAGCTGCGCCTTCAGGTGTCGGTGCATCACTTCCGACGGCGACTTTCCTTCGAAGGGAACGCGGCCCGTGACCATGTGATAGAAGGTCGCCCCGAGTCCGTAGATGTCCGAGGGCGGTCCGATTTCCTTCTCGCCGCGGATTTGTTCCGGGCTGATGTAGTACGGGGTGCCAAAGGCCCGACCGCTCTCGGCTTCAGCGGCTTCCTTGTCGCTCATCGCCCGTGCGAGGCCAAGGTCGGCGAGCTTCACCGTGCCGCTCTTGGAGAGCATGATGTTCTTGGGCTTGATGTCGCGGTGGATGAAGCCCTGGTCGTGGGCGTGCTTGAGGGCCGAGGCAACCTGGCGGATGATCTGAAGGGCTTCCTTCTCGCTGAAGCGCTTCTTGGCGACGATCCGGTCGTAGACGGTCTCGCCGTCGACGTACTCCATCACGAAGTAGTGATGTTCGCCGGCCTGGCCGACGTCGTATGCCTGGACAATGTTCTGGTCGTTCAGGCGAGCGGCAGCGCGGCCTTCCTTGTAAAAGCGCTCGATGAACTTGGGGTCGCTGGAGAACTTCTTCGGCAGGACCTTCACAGCGACCAGTCGGTCAAGCGAAAGCTGCTTGCCGAGATAAACGGTGGCCATCGCGCCGGAGCCGAGCTTCTTGATGACCTTGTAGCCCGGGATGCGCTGGCTCGAACGGTCGGCCTCGAGGTCGGTCTTGAGCCGCTGAATCTGCCGGCGAGTGAGGTACTCGCGATCGACGAGGAGATCCTCCATCGTCCTCGGGTCCCCTGCGGCTGTGCGGGCCCGGAGCTCGTTGGAGCATTCGTCGAGTTCGTCTCGGGTCACCAGGCCCCGGTCGAGCACGAGCTTCCCGAGCATGGTGTCGAGACTCGAGCCGCTGCGGCTGCTTTCGTTGCTGGATTGGGCCCCATATTGAGGACCGGCTTGAGTACCGGCTTGGCTTTCGGTGAGGGCGCCACTTCCAGGCAAACCGTTGACGGTGGGAACCTTCCCTGTCGGTGATGCCGGGTCAGCGGGCGCCGAAGGTGCCACCGGACTTGGGGCGGGCTTGGCCGGCCGGCTGGAGGGATAGGTGGCGGGGTCGTCGTGGTCGGCAGCCAGACCGATCGGCCTGACCGACTCTCCAGCCAACGTCGGCTTTGTCAACCCGCGCAGATGGGGGTGCACCGGGACGGGACCGCCCAATTCGGGCCGGTTTCCGGTTTCGGAACCAGGGTCCGAGGCATGCGGATGATTGGACGGGCTTGGAGTTCCCACGGGCGATCGCACGAGTGTGACGGCGTCAGGGCAGTGTTCTGGAGGCCACCGCCGGTGTCAACCGGCTACAACCTTCGAAAGGGCACTTGATGAGTACGGCCCGAAGAGCGGGACGGATGCGACCCGTTCGTATACTCACCCCTCACTGGCCCCGAACATAACAAAGTTGGGGTGATCGACGTACGTAGGGACGTCCACTTCGCTGACGAAACAGCTTGTCCACCGCCGCCAACTCGATCCTCATTATCCGACCGAGTGCGCTCGGTGATGTGTGCCGATCGGTGCCGCTGGCGGTCTCGATGCGAGCGGCCTATCCGCAGGCTCATATCGCTTGGGTCGTACAGGACTCGTTTGTCGACGCGGTGCGTTCCCACCCCGCGGTGAACGAGGTCGTGCCCTTTCCGAGAGGTCGTTGGCGGGCGTGGTGGAAGCCTTCGGTGATGGCCGACTTTCGGCGCTGGGTCGGGGCACTTCGCGGACGCTTCGATCTCGTGCTCGACGCACAAGGCCTAGGCCGCAGCGGGCTCATCGCCTTCTCGACCAGGGCCCGTCGGCGCGTTGGATTTCGCGACGCCCGCGAGCTGGGTTGGCTAGGCGTGACCGAGCGTTACCAGATCAAGGAGCGTCACACCGTCGACCGGATGTTGGGGCTCCTGCGGGCGATGGGTATCCGGCCGATCGCGGATCTCACGCTGTACGTAAGCGAAGCCGACCGGACCTGGTGGAAGGCGGAACGCGCTCGGCTGGGGATCGACGATGGGTACGCGGTGTTCGCGCCGACCAGCCGCTGGATCACCAAGGATTGGCCCGCGGAACGATGGGCTGAACTCGCTCCGGCGATTCGCCAGCGAGGGCACGGGTCCATTGTGTACATGGGCACGGCCGGGGAGGCAGCCCAGGTGCAGGCGGCGTTGCCGAAAGGCGAGTCGGCACGAGAATCGATCGACCTGAGCGGGAAGACGACGGTCGGTCAGGGCATGGCGGTGATCGCCGAGAGTGCCCTCGTCGTTGCCAACGACTCGGCGCCGCTGCACATCGCGGTTGGTTTCGCGCGTCCTCTCGTGGCGCTCTTCGGCCCAACCGACCCGACCACGGTCGGACCCTATCGGCGAGAGCGAGCCGTGGTGCGCTCGGCCCGGGCCGCCGCCTTTCGGGGGAGCTATCGGGATCTCACGCTGGGCGACGCTCTGATGCGGGAAATCTCTGTCAGCGACGTGTTAGCTGCGATCGATAGCGGTCGCGCCCTGCCAGGCAGGAGCGGCAGTGGCTGAGTTCGCCCACCCGCTGGTTCTGGCCAGCGCCTCACCGCGTCGGCGGCTCCTTCTCCGCGAGGCGGGCTTCGCGCCCACGGTCATCGAGAGCGACATCGATGACGGAGGCTTGCCGTGCGGCGCCGTTGCGCCCGAGGCATTCGTCATGGCCCTCTCTTGGTTCAAGGCCCGGCGGGTTGTGACCCAGGGCGCGCCGGCCCATGCCGTGATTCTCGCAGCGGACACGATCTGCGTGCACGAGAACGAACTGTTAGGCAAGCCCCGCGATGCCGAACACGCTGCCGCGATGCTCCGGGCCATGCGCAATCGCGCCCATCGCGTGGTGACCGGAGTCACCATCGTGCCGGTGGATCGGGACGCCATCGCCCGGCTGATCTTCGTCGACGTCGCCACGGTGCGGCTCGGCGCGATCGCAGACGCCGCCATCGACGAGTACGTGGACGGCGGGACGTGGCAGGGGAAGGCAGGCGCCTACAACTACTCGGAGCGCGTCGCGGCCGGATGGCCGGTCACTTGCGACGGCGACCCGACCGGTGTGATGGGGCTGCCGATGCTTCGCGTCGTGCCGCTCCTCGGTCGGCTGGGCGTTCGCCGCGAACGCGATTCCCGGGAGCATGCGACATAATGGACGCCGTGACGCCGATCCGGGATGACTTCGCCTTCCTCGCCGCGACCCACATGGCGCCGTGGTTGGCGGTCTCGCTTTCGGGCATCCTCGTCGCCGCGATGGCCTGGTACTGGCCGCGCCTTGGACGAAGCGACATTCCGGTCCAGCGGCGGAGGGTGCGGCGGATCTCCCTGATGTTCTCCCTCTCCGGCCTGATGGCGGCGACACTTGGCTTTGGCATCATCGACCCCGACGCGAGGCGGGTGCCCTACGCATTGGCCTGGCTCGCGGCGGGCGTGGCGATCCTGGTGGTCATCCTGTTGGCGATCGTCGATGCGTTCCTCTCGATGCGCCTTCATCGCAAGGCGATTCGCACCATGCGCCAGCAGCGCGACGTCACGTTAGGCAAGGCGATCGCCGAAGCGAGGCTGCGCGGCGAGACCCGGGCCCCCGCGCCGCCGCCCGGTGACGGGGCGTCGTCATGAGCGGTCCGCTTCCCGAACGACTCCGATTCCTGGCCATCCCGATGGCGTGGGCCTATGGAATCGGGGTGCGGGTCCGCAACGCCCGCTTCGATGCCGGTTCCGGCGTGCGCGAACTTCCCGTGCCGGTCATCTCGATCGGCAACATCACTGCGGGCGGGACAGGGAAAACGCCGTTCGTCGCTTGGACGGCGGCGGCGCTGCGACAGCGTGGACACCATCCGGTGATCGGCATGCGCGGCTACGGCGCGGCGCCCGGCGAGCGCGGGGATGAGGAACTTGAGTACGCGGCGATCCTGCCCCAGGTGCCGGTGGTCGCCCATCCCGATCGGCACGCGGCCCTCACACGATACCTAACGACTCGTTCAAGTCGGCCGGTTGATGCGCCCAATCCCGACTGCGTGATTCTCGACGACGGATTCCAACACCGGCAACTGCGCCGGGACCTGGACATCGTCCTGATCGACGCCCAACGCCCCGGGCTCGACGGTCGTCTTCTCCCCAGCGGTTGGCTGCGCGAGCCAGCATCGGGCCTTCGCCGGGCTTCGGCGGTGGTCGTGACGCGAAGCGATCAGCAGTCGATGGGAGCGCTAGCCGAGTCGATCACGCGGCTCCATGGGAAGGCGCCGATCGCCTGGACACAGCATGCCTGGCGGCGGCTCGAGCGGCATGGCGAGGGCGGGAAGGATTCCCTTCCGGTCTCGTGGCTTCGCGGGAAGCGCATCACCCTTCTGGCCGGCGTCGGCAACCCTGGATCGGTGCGTCGGGCCGCCGAGGCCGAAGGAGCGACGATCGCGGGTGAGGTTTCCGCGCCGGATCACGTGCAGGTGACCGAAACGTTAGTTCGTCGGGCGATCGTCGCAGCAGCGGGAAGCGACGCGCTCCTGGTGACGCGGAAGGACTGGGTGAAGCTCGCTCGCCACTTCGCAACGGTTGGAGGATTGCCGCGCGATACGCCACCGTGGATCGTTCCGGATCTTGCCATCGAGTTCGTGGAGGGCCCCGACGGGACGATGGGTGACGAGCGAATGCTCGCGATCCTGCGCGCCGCAATCGCCCGGCCCGCGTCCGCGTCGGGGGCCGAAAGCCCGGCTGCGACGTCGGCGATCGTGACGGCGACGGCATCGGTGACCAAGTAGACTGTCGTCGTGCCACACGCCACCCGACTCACTCCCGTTGCCGCGCCGATCACCGACCTGCATGAACGCATCCTGACGAGACTCGCCTCGTGGCGTCCGGCCCGGGTCATGGTGATCGGCGACTACATGCTCGACCAGCACGTCTACGGGGCGGCCGAACGGCTTTCGCCGGATGCGCCGGTGCCGGTGCTCATGGCCGGCGATCCGCGTGACATCAAGGAAACGCCGGGTGGTGCGAGCAACGTCGCCTCGTGCCTGCGGGCGCTGGAGGCCGAGGTTTGCTGCTTCGGCGTGCTGGGCGGAGACCCTGAGGGCGAATCGCTGCGTCGCCATCTCTCCTCGATGGGTTGTGCCGTCGACGGCATGATCGTCGATCCTTCCCGTCCGACCACGGTGAAGCGAAGCCTCATCGGCCTGGCCCAACATCGTCACCCGCAGAAGATGTTCCGCCTCGATTTCGAAAGTCGCGAGCCGCTCGGGCGGGCCGTATCGGAACGGCTGCTCGGCTCGGTCCTGGCGGCGATGTCGCAGGTCGACGTCATCTGCATCGAGGACTACAACAAAGGCGTCTGCTCGCCGACGCTCTGCCACGCGGTCATCGAGGGCGCCCGGGCTTTGGGCATTCCTGTCCTCGTCGATCCGGCGGCGATCGAGGACTACAGCCGCTACCGTGGCGCGAACGCGATTACCCCCAACCGCAGCGAGGCTGAGCTGGCCACCGGTATGGCGATGCCGCTCGATGCGACGGTGGAGCACAACGCCCGGTTGGCCGCGCGGCTTCTTGGCGATGTTCAGCTTGAGGCGGTCGTCCTCACCCTTGATCGACACGGTTCCCTGCTTCTTGAACGCAACGGCCATCCGCTGCATGTGCCGACGGTTGCACGAAAGGTCTATGACGTCACCGGCGCCGGCGACATGATCCTTGCCGCGCTCGCCGCCGCGCGAGCCAACGGCTTCGCGTGGGATGAGTCGGTCGCCTTCGCGAATGCCGCAGCCGGTCTCGAAGTCGAGGTCTTTGGTGCCCAACCGATTCCGCTTTCCTCGGTGCGTCGGTCCATTCTTGCTCTCGCCGGACACGCCACCGGAAAGACGCGATCTTTGGCCGATCTCATGGTCGAACTGGCCGTGCATCGCGAGGCGGGGAATCGCATCGTCCTCACCAACGGCTGCTTCGACGTCATCCATGCCGGTCACGTCGCATACCTGCGCGAGGCCCGGCAACAGGGCGACGTGCTCGTCGTCGGCGTCAACTCCGACGAGGAAGTGCGCCGACAGAAGGGCGAGGGGCGGCCGATCTTTTCCGAGCGCGACCGACTGGAGATCCTCGCCGAGCTGCATTGCGTTGACTACCTGATCATCTTCCGCGAGCCGACGGCGCACGAGCTTCTCAAGGCGGTGCGGCCGCACGTGTACGTGAAGGGCGGCGACTATCGACCGGAGGAAGTCAACGAACACGCCTTGGTCCGCGAACTCGGGTTGGAGATGCGGCTACTGGCCCATCGGCCTGGCTTGGGCAGTTCAAGCATCGTCGAGAGGATCCGAAAACTCGACGCCGCGCGGACAACCACGGGCACCTAACGCACGGGCCTTGCCTTTCGGGTGAGCCGTGTCACCCTCTTGGCAGCACATGCTTCGGGGAAAGATCAGGTTGATCGGCGGCGCGGCGATCGCGCTTGCCCTGTCGCTGTCGGGCGCGTGCACGAGCCAGCCTCGTGCCCACCGACCGGTCGCCTCGTTGACTCCCGGGATTGCGCTTCCTTCATCCAACGCCGTTCTTCTTGGGGCCGTCAGCGGTGCTGAGGCCAACCGCAACGATGTCCACATGGGATCCCCGACGCCGTCGACGATCGTGATCGAGTCGGTCGATCGGGAGTGGTATCAGCGGGATCGCATCCTTTTCGGGCGCACGTACCGTGACGCACGTTTTACGACGCGCGTTCGAGAACGTAGCGCTCCGTAAGCTCTTGCTACAGGAAGCAATTGCGCTACCGGTGAAGTCCTGATAGGTGCCACGACCTAAGAGCTTGCCATTGTGAGACTTGCTTGGATTAAGGGCTTGACTCTCCCCCAACGTGGTCGGATACTCCGAATCGGGCTTGGACATCCCGTCCACGCCGCATCGTTCGGGGGATTCTCGCAAACTGCGGTCGACCTATCGGCGATGGGATTCGGAGGTCGCACGCACCCCGATTGATGTGCAGCCCTGAGTGGGGTTCCGCATGGCGACGACGACCAAGAAGGAACTGATCGACCGCATCGCGGACGAAACCGGGCTTCGCCGCGCCGAGGTGAAGAAGGTCGTGCAGTGCTTCCTCGACTATGTGATCGAGGAGCTGGGCCGCGGCAATCGCCTCGAGTTCCGCGACTTCGGCGTGTTCGAGACCAAGGATCGCGCTCCGCGCGTCGCCCAGAATCCGAAGACGCTTGAACGCGTTCCGGTGCCAGCGAAGCGCACCGTGAAGTTCAAGGTTGGGCGGCTGATGAAGGAGCACCTCGGCGGCGAGCCGCTGCCCGTGCGTGCCGGCGAAGAAGACGACGATTGACGGGCGCGGCCGCGCTGCCTGCGGATGACTCGTCCACAAGCTGACGAGTGTTGTTCCGGCGCTTCCGCGGTGAGTGTGCAGACGTAGGATGCGTCGCGCATGGCCTACGACGATCGAGCAATTGCAGGCGGTGGTGACGGACGCGGAGCTCCGCGCGGACAGCGCGAGCGCCGCCAGACGATCAATCTGGTCGACGTTGCCAAGATCTTCGAGTCCCTCCCGCCGCACGCGGTCGAGGCGGAGATGAGCCTCCTGGGTTCCATGCTCTGGGACCCGCGGGTGGTCGGAGACGTGGTGACGGTGGTGAAGAGCGGGAGCGACTTCTATCGCCCTGCCCACGGCCTGATCTACGACACGATGGTCGAACTCTACGACCGCAACGGCTCGCTTGACCTGGTGACGCTGAGCCAGAAGCTGGTGGACAAGGCGATCCTTGAGGAGGTTGGCGGGCTCGACTATCTCGTGGAGTTGGCCGAGGGGGTTCCCAGCGCCGTCAACGCCCCGCACTATGCGGGGATCGTCCGTGAGAAGGCCACGGTCCGCGAGCTCATCGCGGCGGCCGGCGAGATCCTCACCGATGCCCACCAGAGTCGCGAGCCAGCCCAGGACCTGCTTGAGCGGGCCGAGCAGAAGATCTTCCACATCGCCCAGCGCCGCGAGAGCAACTCGACGGCGGAGATTCGCGATCTCATCAACGAGACGATGAAGCTTCTCGAGCAGAACGAGGGGCGTCATCTCACCGGCGTGACCAGCGGTTTCGTCGATCTTGACGAGATGCTCAGCGGCTTCCAGCGCGGCGAACTCATCATCCTGGCGGCCCGTCCGTCGATGGGGAAGACCGCGTTGGCCCTCAACTTCGTCGAGAACATGGCCAGCGCGAGCCACCCGGTCGCGGTGTTCAGCCTGGAAATGGGAAAGCAGCAGCTTGTCCAACGCATGCTCTGCGGTCGCGGGCGCATCGACAGCCAACGGCTCCGGCGCAACATGCTTCGCCAAGAGGACTATCGTCGGCTTATCGCGGCTGCCGGCGAGCTGGCCGAGTCCAAGATCTACATCGACGACACGCCCGGCCTGACGCTCCTGGCGCTTCGCTCCAAGGCCCGGCGGCTGAAGGAACGCTTCGGCATCCAGGGCGTCGTGATCGACTACCTCCAGCTCATGAGCGCCGGCGGCCGCGTCGAGAGCCGCCAGATGGAAGTCAGCGAGATCAGCCGCGGCGTGAAGGCGATGGCCCGCGAGCTGGACGTCCCCGTGATCTGCCTGAGCCAGCTCAATCGAGCGGCGGAACAGCGCGAAGGCCACCGTCCGCGCATGAGCGACCTCCGCGAGTCAGGCTCGATCGAGCAGGACGCCGACGTGATCATGATGCTCCACCGCGAGGAGTACTACCACCGTGCGGATCCCGAGTGGGAAGAGGCCAACCCGGACAAGGTCGGCGTGGCGGAACTCATCGTCGCGAAGCAGCGAAACGGTCCGACCGGCACGGTGAACATGGTCTGGGATAGCGCGAGCACCGCGTTCCGGAGCATTTCCTATGCGTCGCCGCCCGAGCCGCACGCCGCGCCGCCGGCAGCGCCGCGTTTGGTGAAGCTGAACGCGAACGCGGCGGCACTGCCGCCTGAGGATGAGGATGTGGGTGGGATTCCGTATTGAGCGGTTGTCGCGCGCGGCTTCACCGCAGAGTTGGGCCTGTCCCGCGCCCGTCGAGGGGAGGTCGCGGAGGTCGGAGGGAGGGAGGCACGAACGGAAGCAGAGCTACCGGCCGTTGCGACGGAGAGGTGGCGCGATTAGTCAAGCGGGCCGTTGGCAAATTGGGGCTCGCTTGAGAGTGAGTCGATGGATGTGCTCGGAGGCCGCAGGGGAGCAGGTCCGGCAAGCGTCGGCGCTGCGCTGTTTCGCTCTCCCCCGCAAACGAACCCAAGTTCCTCCCCAGATGTACATGCGGGGGAGATGCCGAAGCGCAGCGAAGGCAGAGGGGGAGGCGGCGTCGCGCGGGCCAGTGCTGTGCACGAGGGATTCGAACGCACCTATGCAGGCACCGTTTGAGCGCCGGCGGGGGATCAACTCGGCGCCGAGAAGCGCTTTCGATGCGCGGCCGATCGGACACGACACCGGCGGAGACCGCTCTGAACGCGAAGTTGAGCCCGCCCATTCACGCTCGCGCTGAAGACGCTGTGTCCCGACGGCGTCCGTGTCCGGGGGGACTCTATCCGGGACTGTCCACAGCTCGGTTCCCGGGGCAGCGTTGCGCGACAGTCAACGCTTGATCAAGCGGAAGAAGCACGCCCGGTGCGAGACCGACCGCACTCAGGGCACCTCCCGGCGTTGCCAGACTGATACCCGCAGTCCATACACATAGCTCGCGCTCGGCGGCGCCTTGAACGTAACTGAACGACTGCCCACTTGATGCAGCCGAGTAGTGCAGCAAGAAGCGCAACGTCGGCAAGCAATCCGAGCCACAGCGGATTGATGGGAACGCTCACCGACCCACGTGGGCTCGGGATCCGCCAAACGCCCTGCGCTCGCGCAGGCTCTCGATAGGAATCTTCATTCCAGTACGTCGAGCCGTGGAACGCCGGGAAGGGCCATCCCGTCGATACGCGGTACACCGTCCCGCCGTTGCCAGAGCCCAGGTCGCCAACGGTTGTCTGGCGGTAGCCGCCGAGACGTGCCACGTGATATGCCTCCGCGTTGGGGGGAAGCGGCGCCCCTGCTGTGCTCTTCTGCCAGTATTCCACGTCCGCTGCAGAGACCGGAACGGTTGCGGGGCGGTGGAGCCGGCCACGTAAGCCATCTTGATAGAGAATTGCGGTACCGACTCCGCTGGTCACAAGCAACACTGCGGCGGCCAGCGTGTAGAGGACGGCCTTCGACAGCAAGGTAGCGCAGCGACTCAACATCGCGACCTTGGAAACCTCAAACGTGGAATCGC
>JAEUIU010000039.1 GCA_016795065.1 Phycisphaerae bacterium | reverse complement strand
CGCTCTCGAACCTTACCGCCGTCCGCGGATCGTGAATCGATTTGGCGACTGGCGTGAAGTGCGACCGGGTCATCGGGTTCCGTTTCTCCAATCCATAGCGTTCTTCGACGATCTCGCCAAGACCCCGACCATCGAGTCGATCCGTCTGACGAGGTTCACCGAGTTCAGCGTGGATCAGCCTCTTCCCGAAGGTGGCTGGGAGGCGCCGCCGCGCGGTGACGGCATGCGCATCACCGACACCCGATTCGATCCACCGATCGAGTGGGTTCATCCCAAGGAACCCAGTGACGAGGAGAAGAAGGCGATAGCCGAGCGGAATGCGACGCAGCTCGCGGAGGCCGCGCAGCATGAGTCACAGCAGAAGCTGCTGATCGGCACCCCGGCTCCGGAATTCCCGGCCGCAGGGCCCGGTGGCGTGGAATGGGTGGTCGATGGGCCCCTGACCGCCGCCTCGTTCCGTGGGAAGGTCACGATCGTCGTCTTCTTCGCCACATGGTGCGGCCCATGCCGCCAGGAACTCACCCACGCCCGCGAATTCCTCACGCGACGTGCAGACTCGGAAGTCCAGTTCGTCGGTGTCCATGCTTCGGGAACCCCGGCCGACGCAGTCCTTCAATTCGTCAAGGACGTCGGCTTCGCTTGGCCCACAGTCATCGACGCTCCCGATCCGGCCCAGCGAGGGTTCGGGCAGATCGCCCGCCTCTACCGGGTTCGAGGGATTCCGGAGGCGTACCTCATTGATTCCGAGGGAACGATCGTCGGCTTTGGCGACATGGAGCGCCTCTATCGCGAAGGCGTATCCCTTGCTCGGCGACGTAACGCCCGACCCGGCAGGGGATGAACCTGATCAAAGGTAGCTATCTAGGTGGGGATGACAGTTGGGATTGCAAGTCCATCAAGAGGACGCTTTGTGGCCGCGTCAATGTGTCCTCATAGCCATCCAGCCGTATCGAGGGCTGATACCTAGGAATGCCGGTGGTGCCCGCTTCGGGGCGCGGCAGTCGTTTGCCGCGAGGAAAGGGGAGGGAATCGGCGTTGACTCACGTCAGGTAGTAACTTGGAGAAGGGGAGGTCTCAGATAACAACCCATGACCTCGACTTGATCAAAAACGAAAGGACAAAAAGAGATGTTGGGGCTTGTCCTTGGGGAAGTTCGCGGTATCTTCCGCTGGGTCGGCCATGCAGCGCGCCGCTCGTTTGGGGGTCAGCGCGGCACTTGGTTCGGTACGAGAGGGGGAGAGAAGGGCAACGACCGAAAGGGTCGTGTGCTTCATTTGCCGTTTTGGGCCGTGGTGGCCCGTTCCCTTTTCCCTTCGGTCATCCCTTGACCGTCTTGGCACAGGCCAAGGTCCCTTGGAGTAGAGAAGATGAAGAATGTTCTCGTTGCTGCCGCGCTTGCGGCTGGCGTTGCTGGTGTCGCCGCGGCTGATGTGAAGCTCGACTTCGGTAGCGGCGACTACGCCGCAGGCGATTCGGCGATCATCAAGCTCACGAACTTGGAGGGCACGCTCACCGGCTTCAGCTTCAGCTTTGATTATGTCGGTGATGGGTTCGGCTTCTCGTGGGCGTCTGACGCCGGGTTTGTCCTGAATGGCGTTCAGTACGGCGGATACGACATTCTCTTTGGAGGTCCCGGCCTGTCGAGCGCGACATCCTCCGCTGGCGCGTGGTCCTTCTACGGAGGCGGTTCCTCCGGGGATGGCACCTATGGAGATGCGGGGATTGGTGCAGCCGGCAGCTATGTCTACGGCGACAGCTACATCTTTGAATGGGGCAACAACTATAGTGGCTCCGGCCCCGTCAGCTACAACAACGTGACCGTCACGCTTCACGGCGTGAGCCAGGTTCCGGCCCCCGGCGCGATCGCGCTGCTCGGGCTCGCCGGTCTCGTTGGCCGTCGTCGTCGCGCCTAATCGCGTCACGATGATCGGGTGATCCAATCAGCAACCGGCCGTCGAGAGACGGCCGGTTGTCTTCTGTTGATGGGCGCTATGGACGGCCAACGCGTTCTGACGGGGTTCGACCGAATACCCTGCCTGATCGCTGCTATCTCACCGGAAAAGGGGGCGTCGAATTCGACAGCACTCACAGGACGGACCCCACGCCCACGCAGCCGCTTCTGGGGGATTTTCCGAATCCGCTGTCGGGCCGGAAGGACAATCTGGTCGAGGTCCCGAACGGGAGCGGTGGGCAGGATTGGGACACAAGTGGCCAACGGAAGGCGGCTTCGCTCACCGCGATCTCGGATGACGGGGACGGAAACCCAGGGCGACGTCCTTGTGGCCTTGACCAGAACGGACCGCGACGGCGGAGCTGCAATCCAGATACTCGTCCTCATCCTCCGTGCAGGCCGGGGTCAGGTTGGTCGCGAAGTCTTGGCCATTCATCGACGAACCGCGGTTATCGGCGGAAGTCCGCTGTTGGGAGGATGGGTTCTCTGGAAGGGGGAGGGTGGTAAGAGACCCACCAACACCTGCCACAGACTCGACTTAGGGTGCAGACGTTCAGAGCGTGTTGGAACAGCGAGGAGCCGTCCAACAGGCCGCGCAAGACTTTTTGAGACAAGCACTTGCTACGGGTTTAAGTTCCGTTCATACTCCGAGCGGAGTGGTTTGCGCTTCGAGCCTCCGGCTCTGCGCGAATCGTGGCTCTCCTGCCACAGATGGAAAAGGGACATACGTGGGCGTTTTCCCGTTGGGCCGTGTTGGTCCCTCGGACATTGTTCCTGCGGTTCACGACGAACCGCCCCTTGGGTCAAGAGGAGAGTTAGATATGAAGATTGCTCTTTGCGCTGGCGCTCTCGCTGCCGCTGTCGCCGCGGTTGCCTCCGCTGACACGACCGTCAGCCTCGGCAACAACTCGCTCGTCGGTGGTGCTTCGAACACCTACACGTTCTCGCTTGACGGATCGATGAGCGACTTCGTGCTCGACTTTGACTATGTCGACGGCAACTCGGCTTCGTGGGCTTCGGACATGATCATCCAGATCATCGATCCGAACGGCGTGAACCGTTACTGGGGCGGCACCAACGTCGTTCCGGCTGGCTCGACCTTCGTCAACTTCTGGTCCTTCGACGGTTCCGGTTCGACCGCTTCGGGTCACTACAACGACTCCTCCAACACCGGCGCCACCCTGAGCGGCACCGGCACTTGGACCTTCAGGATCTGGAACGGTTGGTCCTCGGCGACCAACCCGTGCGGCTATAACAACGTCGTTCTCCAGCTCAAGGGCTCGATCGTCCCGGCTCCGGGCGCGGTCGCTCTCCTCGGCCTCGCCGGCCTTGTCGGCCGTCGTCGTCGGGCCTAATAGCGAGCCATCGCGTTAGGATCTGATCTTCGGATCTCGCAGCCGGCCGTCCCTGACGGCCGGCTGTTCAATTTGCTTGATCGGTATTCTCATCAATCTATGAGGTCGCCAGCGCTCTCCGCCCCACAAATCGTCGCTCTCGCTCAAGCAGGCCGAACGGGAGAGGCACGCATCGCCCTTCGACAACTGCAAGCGACCAGATCGAGCGATCCGCTCACCTGGATATGCACAGCAGAGGTTGATTGTGCCTGTGGCGCGTTCGGTGAAGTTGCTGCCTCAGTGGACCGGGCGGCGCGGCTCCGGGCTCCGACAGCGATCTGTGACCTTCTCCGAGCCGTGGCATCATTCGGATGTGGGCGCGTGCAGGAGGGCATTGAGTGCGCCGAGAGGGCGGTTCCGCGGCTCAGTGGAGCGCAACAGGTGGAGGGCGCCCTCATCCTCTGCGAAGGTCTCTACCTTGCTGGAAGGACCGACGACCTTGCTGTGAGGCTCGAGAAGACGCCACAGCTCACGGACGATCCACGCGGTCGGCTCCACCTGGCGCGGGTCCGCCGACGTCAAGGCGATCTGGCCGAGGCCGAACGTCTGTATCGAGCTGTCTTCGCCTCGAACGCGGCCCTTCTGGTTCGGCGCAATGCGGGATTCGAGCTGGCTAGGCTCTTGGACAGCGCCTGTCGGTATCAGGACGCCTTCGCTGCTGCGCGCGAAACCCACGCTGCGACCGGGGTTCGATTCGACACCGGAGGGCTGGTGCGGGAGGTCGAGCGGTCCGCTTCCTTCGCCTCGCGCGGCGGCTTCCGCATGCGAGCCACACCGTCCCGGCAAGTCGAGCAAACGGCGTTGATCTGCTCGCTTCCGCGCTCCGGGACGACGTTGATCGAGCAGATGCTCGATCGGCATCCGAACATCTCTGGCGTCGGTGAGATCCCTGCGGTCGAAGCGCTGGTTGCCGAGCTTTCCAAATATGGTGGCTGGCCTGACGCGGTCACGATGGTCGATCGAGAGACGCTCGACCGATTGCAGGCGACCTACCTCGCTTTCGTCGCCGGGCTCGCCCGTTCCGGAGCGAGCATCACCACACTCGACAAGACCATTCACACCTGGCGACGCATCCCCGCCATCGCCGCGGCGCTGCCCGGTGCGAAGCTCATTCGTCTCCGCCGCGACCCGCGAGACAACGCGATCAGCATTTTCCTCTCGAACTTTCACCGCGAATCGATGGGATGGCAGGGATCGATGGAAGAGATCCGCTCGGTGATTGCCGCGGAGCGACGCTTCGTCCCAATGATCGCCAAACATCTCGGCGTCGAACTACTCGATCTCTCGTTTGAGGAGTTCGTCACGGCGCCCCGCGAACACCTTGCGAAGGCACTCGAGTTCTTGGGGCTGCCGTGGTGCGAACAATGTCAACAGCCGGAAGGCAATAGCCGGGTGGTTATCACGCTCAGCCACGAACAGGTGCGACGGCCGGTCAACTCGGAAGGCATAGGCCGCTGGCGGAATTACGCCGAACACTTCGATGACCGCTGGTCCGAGGTTCTGGCGCTCTCATCCACCTGACGAACGTACTTCTCCGCCTCCGTGGCGCCGCTGTACTTCCTCAACCGTTCTATCGGATCTGGCATTGACCGGAACTGCATCCTGTGTCACCCTTTTGCGGTCCAGAGCAACCAGCGGAGAGAGACATGTATCCATCGCTGTCACGCGCGATTCGCATGATGGGCGGACTTGCGTTCGCGGCCACCGCGACATCGTCGGTCCATGCGCAAGCGATTTCGCCCTTCACTGAGGAGGCCGAAGCGCGTGGGCTTGTCATGCAAGGCATCACATTCCCGCCGCAGACGGGCTTCTACGGTTTTGGGGCTGGGTTCGCCGACATCGACAACGATGGCGACCCCGACGCGATCCTCCTGACCAACGACGACCTGCGTGTCGGCCTCTTCGAGAACGACGGAACTGGCCACTTCACCGATCGCACGTTGACATGCGGTATCCCTTCGCTCGCGTC
This sequence comes from Phycisphaerae bacterium, assembly GCA_016795065.1. GTDB lineage: Bacteria > Planctomycetota > Phycisphaerae > Phycisphaerales > SM1A02 > JAEUIT01. Next base: position 132,164 of record JAEUIU010000039.1, on the reverse strand, counting down.
GCCGTCCGGGTTTGGCGCGGTTGACTACGACGGCGACGGTGACCTCGACATCGTCGTCTCGCGGGTGTTGCAGCCTGTACGCCTCTATCGAAACGAAGGAAACTGGACGTTCTCCGATGTCTCCGTTGCCGCCGGGCTAGCTCAAGTGAATCGCATAGGCAAGTCGGTGACGTGGGCTGACTACAACAACGACGGCTGGGTTGACCTGTATATGTGCAACTACCGGTTTGTTCCCGGCGGGCCGGGCGCTTCCGACAATCAGCTCTATCGCAACAACGGAAACGGCACGTTTACGGAGGTCGGCGCTTCGGTCGGACTCAACAGTGCCTTTCCAACGCTTGAGGCGGTTTGGACCGACTTCGACCATGATGGCGATGTCGACGTCTACTTGAGCAACGACCGCGGCATGACGGCCGGCGATCCTGGAAACCAGTTCTTCCGCAACGACGGAGGCGTGTTCACCGATATTGGCGAGCAGCTTGGATTGTCGGTGAACATTGACTCCATGGGCCTTGCCTGCGGCGACTTCAACCGCGACGGGAAGGTCGACTTCTATTGCACCAACACCGCGGAGGACATTCCGAGCGACGACTGGAACTTCCCGCTCCTTCTCTCGACGAAGAAAGGCATGTACGTCAATTCCGAACTGATCTGGGGCGTTGCACATCCCGGAACCACGTGGGGTTGGGGGTGCATGTTCTTCGACTGGAACAATGACTCGTGGCTCGATCTCTACGTCTGCAACATGTTCGAGCCGAACGATCTCTTCCAGAACAATGGTGCCCCTCAAGTCGAGAATGTGACGGAAGCGGCGGCCATTGGTGGCTCACCGGGTTACCCGGCAGCGAAGTACGGTGCGTCGTTCGCCGATGTTGATGGGGACGGCGATCTTGACGTGATGATGAACGACCAGAGCGTGCCTGTGACGCTCTACATCAACCACGAGGGCGAGAAGCGATCGTGGCTGCGATTCCGCATCATTGGCGACAGTCCAAACACACGGGCGATCGGCGCTTTCGCCCAAGTGACCGCAAGTGGCGTGACGCAAGTTCAGGAGATCTACGGCGGTGGCAACAGCTACCTCGGGCTGAACGAGCAGATGCTTCACTTCGGTCTCGGAAGCGCAAAATTGGCGTCGGCCGCTTCGATCCGATGGCCCGGCACCAATGCGATTCGCACGTTCAGCTCGATACCTGTGAATCACCGTTGGACCATCTACCCGACCGCGAAGCTTGGCGACGCCGATCAGGACGGCGATGTCGACGCGGTCGATCGGGCCTCGCTTTGCGCGGCGAAGGGCGCCGTCCAGCCGGGTACGGAGATGCTCGACTTCGACGGGAATTTCATCATCGGCCAGGGCGACATCTTGGCGTTCAAGGCGAAGTTCATCGCCTCGGGTCTTCGCTGGGCCGATTTCTCGGGCGACGGTCACGTCGATGCGGCCGACCTAGCGATCCTCCTCGGCGCCTGGGGCTCGTCGGATTGCCTCAAGGACCTCAATGGCGACGGGACGATCAGCGCGCCTGATCTCAGCATCCTCTTGGGCGACTGGGGATGAGTTCAGGCTGAAAAGCGTCTCGCGTCCCACGCGGCAACGATCTGATGCTTGCGAATCGCCCGCCCATCTCGGGCATGCGTTGTTTCAAGCTCGCCTGCGGGATCAATTGACGTCAAATCTCGCAAACCGAAGGGTCAGGCTTGAAAGGCATCTTCCCCTCTGCCATGCTTCGGCTGGCGGCTCGTGGAGTTGCTGCAGGGGCTTCGAGAGACGACCTCGTGGGGGTGGTAATGCGAGCTTGGGCAGCCGGAAACATGAGATGGGCGCTCTTGCTGGCGACGGCCTCCTCCGTTGCCAATTCCGCAGTTGCGGATGTCACGTTTACTGATGTGACCGCGACGGCAGGCATCTTCATGAACCACGGACCCTACCCCCCAGGAATCCCGGGCTTCAACGAGTGGACCATGGGCGGTGCTTGCGTCGGCGACTTCAACCGTGACGGCTGGCCCGACATCTTCATCCTGAAGGGCGGCAACGGGAGCGACAAGCTCTACATCAACAACGGCAACGGCACCTTTATGGACCAAACCGTGGCGTGGGGGCTTACGGTCCAGCACTGCGGAAACGGGGCGACCGTCGGCGACTTCGATCGCGATGGTTGGTTAGACATCTATGTCACCAGCTATGGAAAGACGAATACGAACCTCGGCGAGATCGGAAAGAACAAGCTCTTTCGGAACACGGGCGGAGGAAGCTTTCAGGAGGTCGCGGTTCTCGCCGGCGTGAACGTCACCTCGCCCATCGCCAGCGCTGGCAACGGTTGTGCGTGGGGCGACTATGACCTCGATGGTGATCTGGATCTCGCGGTGGCCGCGTGGAGTCAAACCGCGACGGGCAACAGGCTCTTCCGTAACAACGGAGACGGGACATTCAGCGACGTGACGGGTGCGGCGATCGACATGCCTACCTTGACGTGGGGATTTCAGGCAAACTTCGCCGACCTCGATCTCGATCGCTATCCGGAGCTCCTGATCGCGGGCGACTTTCAGACAACGCGCGTGTTCCACAACAACCGCGACGGGACGTTCACGGAGCTCCCAGACGCCAGCGGCATGGTCGGCAACCTGTTCGGCATGGGGCAGACTGCGGCTGACTTCGACCGTGACGGCGATCTCGATTGGTACGTCACGAGCATCTTCAATGAGACGAACCCGAATCCCGCCTATCTCAACGGAAACGCCTACTACGAGACAACGGTGTCAGAGGCCGAGGGCTTGACTTTTCTCGAGAAATCCGCCGAACTGGGCGTCAACGATGGTGGCTGGGGTTGGGGCGTTGTCTCGGTCGATTTCGATCATGACGGATGGCTTGACATGGTCGAGGCAAATGGGAGAAGCGGCGGAGGAGAATGGACTCTCGAGCCCGAGTACTACTTCCGCGGCAATGGCGACGGCTCGTTCACGCGAGACGAGACGGTCAGTGCCCAGTTCCTGAATGCCGATGCTCGGACGGTACTCACTCTCGACTATGACCGTGATGGCGACCTCGATGTTGCGATCTACTACAACATCGGACCATTCAAGCTCTACCGGAACGACTCGGGGAAGGATTCCGACCATCACTGGCTGCAGGTACATTTGAGTTCCGAGACCAATCCGACCATTGCCCCGAACGGTTACGGCAGCCGAGTCGTTGCCACCGTCGATGGCGTGGAGCTGGTGCGATACCTCGATGGCGGCAACGGATACTGCGGATCGAGCGAGCTACTCCTGCATTTCGGACTTGGTGACGCTACGGAGGTCACCCAGCTCCGGGTCGAGTGGGCCCGCGGGTACGTCACAACCCTCTCGGGCGTGACGGCCGACCAGCGGCTCACGATCACGGCTCCCAAGTTGGCCGATCTGGACAGCAATGGCACGGTGGGTAATGCCGACGTCCAGCTACTTGTGGCAGCCTGGGGCGAGGTGACCCCCGAGACACTTCATTGCGACCTGAACAACGACGGGTTCATCGGCCGCCGTGATCTTGCGATCATCCTTGGGGCGTGGGAAGGCCGTTAGCCTTTCGAAAGCGGGAGAGGGCCGTTTCCACCTCGAATGGGCGATCCGGCCGGATCCGATTGGACCCGCAGCAGGGGAACGCCGACGGCAGTTCGGGCGGTGGCGCTGGCGGAATTCGTACCGTTATCATGCCACTTTGCCGCCCGTGACCCGCCTTCGCACAGGCGCCCTCTTCCCGATCGGAGTCGCCGCGTGACCGCCGTTCCCGCCTCGCCCGCGTCCCTCGCCAACCCGTCCACCACCAGCACAAGCATGCGATCCGGTACTCCGTTCGACGTGCCGGCGATCGATCAGCTCGCCATCAACACCATCCGCACGCTTTCGATGGATGCCGTTCAGGCGGCAGACTCGGGGCACCCTGGGACGCCGATGGCACTTGCGCCGGTCGCGTATGCCCTCTGGCAGAACGTCTATCGCTTTGACCCCGCGAGTCCGAAGTGGCCCGACCGCGATCGTTTCATCCTCTCCAACGGCCACGCGTCGATGCTGCTGTATTCGCTCCTTCACCTGAGCGGTACGGCGGAGTGTGACCATGAGGGAACGACGGGCCGTCTCAGCGTCACGCTCGACGACATCAAGGCCTTCCGACAGCTCAACAGCAAGTGCCCTGGCCACCCCGAATCTCACCTGACCACCGGGGTCGAGACCACGACCGGTCCGCTCGGCCAGGGGCTGGCCAACAGCGTCGGGACGGCGATGGCCTCGCGATGGCTCGCCGCCCGCTTCAACCGACCTGGTTACGAGCTCTTCACCTTCCGCACGTGGGTCATCTGCGGCGATGGCTGCCTCATGGAAGGCATCTCGAACGAGGCCGCATCGCTTGCCGGCCACCTTCGCCTCTCGAACCTCTGTTGGATCTACGACAACAACCGGATCACCATCGAGGGCAAGACCGACCTGGCGTTCAGTGAGGATGTCGCGACCCGCTTCATCGGCTACGGCTGGAACGTGGTGCGGGTCAGCGACGCCAACGACATCGGACTTCTGGTGAAGGCGTTCCGTTCGGCACAGTCTGAGCAGGGGCCCGATGCCCGACCGACGATGGTGATCGTCGACAGCCACATCGGCTGGGGCGCGCCGAAGAAGCAGGACACCGCCTCCGCCCATGGCGAACCGTTAGGTGACGAGGAGATCAAGTCAACGAAGCGGTTCTACGGCTGGCCCGAAGACGCGAAGTTCCACGTGCCGGACGGCGTGCGCGAACGTTTCAGCGAACTGTTAGGTTCCCGCGGTGCGACCCAGAGCGCCGCCTGGAACGAGCTTTTCTCCCGCTATCGGGTTGCCTATCCGCAGCTCGCCTCGGAGCTCGAATCGATCGTCCGCGGCACGCTTCCGAGCGGTTGGGACAGCGAGCTGCCGACTTGGAAGCCCGATCCGAAGGGCGTCGCGACGCGAGTCGCCGGCGGCAAGATCCTCAATGCGATCGCCAAGCGGATTCCGTGGATGATGGGCGGGAGCGCCGACCTGGCGCCTTCGACCAAGACGCTTCTCGACGGCGAAGCCAGCTTTTCCCGTTGCAATCCAGGCGGACGCAACGTTCACTGGGGCGTGCGGGAACACGCGATGTGCGCTGCCGCCAACGGCATGGCCCTCTGCGGACTTCGTCCCTACACCGCAGGGTTCATGATCTTCAGCGACTACTGCCGCGGGGCCCTTCGGCTGAGTGCGATCATGGGCCTGCCGGTCATGCACATCTTCACGCACGATTCGATCGGCGTCGGAGAGGACGGCCCCACGCACCAGCCCGTCGAACACCTCATGTCATTGCGGGCCATGCCACAGATGAACGTGTTCAGACCGATGGACGCCAACGAGGCGACCGAGTGCTACCGAACGGCCCTGACCATGACCCACGAGCCCTGCGCGATGGTGCTCACCCGCCAGAACCTGCCGGTCGTCGACCGCACGGTCTTCGCGCCGGCCTCGGAAGCGTCGAAGGGCGCCTACGTCCTTGCTTGCGATGGCGACCCGCAGTTGATTCTCATCGGCACCGGCAGTGAGGTGTCGCTCTGCATCGAAGCCCGCGAACGGCTTCAGGCCGAAGGCGTCCGTTCCCGCGTCGTCTCGATGCCCTGTTGGAGCCTCTTCAACCGTCAGCCGAAGGAGTATCGCGACAGCGTGCTTCCACCTGCGGTGCGGGCCCGTGTCGCGGTCGAACAGGGGGCGACGATGGGCTGGGAGCGCTATGTCGGCCTCGACGGGTCGATCATCGGCATGACCACCTTCGGGGCGAGCGCACCGTTCAAGGACCTTCAGCAGCACTTCGGCTTCACCGTCGATGCGGTGCTGACCGCAGCCCGAACTCAGCTTGGCGGAGGCTGCGCATGAAGATCGCCATCGGATCCGACCACGCCGGCTTTCCGCTGAAGCAGCAGATCGTGCCGCTGGTCAGGTCGCTCGGGCACGAGGTCGTTGACTTCGGAACCCACTCGACTGACCCGGTGGACTATCCCGACTACGCCGAGAAGGTCGGGCTGTCGGTGGCGCGCGGCGAGACCGATCGAGGCATCCTCTTCTGCGGCTCCGGCATCGGAGCAAGCGTCGCGGCGAACAAGATTCCCGGCGTGCGGGCCGGCAACTGCGCCGACTACTACAGCGCCCACCAGGGTGTCGAACACGACGCGATGAATGTGCTCGTGCTCGGCGGCCGGATCGTCGGCCAGGCCCTGGCCGAGGACATGGTGCGGGCCTACCTCGCCGCGAGGTACACCGGCGAGGAACGACATGCCAAGCGCCTCGCCAAGGTCGAGGCGATCGAGGCTCGCGCGGCGGAGATGCTCGCCCGTCGGTGACTGCAGTTCGAACCCAAGGAAAACGGCCGCGAGTCCATCGACGCGCGGCCGTTGTCGTAAGCGGATGACCGATACTTTAGCCCTGCGGCTTGGCTGGTTCCGGTGGCTTCGGCGGAACGGTGCCCGGAGTTCCCGGCGCCCGCGGCGTTCCGGCGGGGGCCGGTGGCGGGGTCGGCGGGGCCTCATCGGCGGCGATGAGCTCCACGTCGAAGATCAGCGTCGCCTTCGGCGGGATGCCCTGACGGCCGCGCTCGCCGTAGGCAAGAGCGTACGGGATGATCAGCTTGCGCTTGCCGCCGACCCGCATCGAGCCGACGCCTTCGCCCCAACCCGGAATCACGCCACGCAGGGTGAACTCGGTGGGCTGGCCTCGGTCGACGCTCGAGTCGAACTTCGTGCCGTCGGTGAAATAGCCGGTGTAGTGGACCTTGACCCGGCTGTTCATGTCCGCGGGGGTCGGCCCCGAGCCCTCTTCGAGGTCGATGTACATCAGCCCGCTCGGGTTCTCCTTGACCTCGCCGGTCGCGGCGACGCCAGGGAAGCGACCTAACGCTTCGTTCGAAACGGTTTCGCCCGTGATGGCGTTGATCACGACCTTGTGCTGCTTCTGGTCGAGGTAGATCATGACGGTCGCGGTTGGCGGCTCGGCGCTCATGTTGAAAATGACGCTGCGGACCGCGCCCTTGACGACCGCCGTGGCCTTCTCGATCGCGCTGCCGGTGGTCAGAGTCGGAACCTCGACCGCGCCCGTCATGCCATCGACGATCGCACGCTTCACCATGCCCATCGACTCGACGAAGATCTCGTAGCGGACGGTGTCGCCGGCGGTCATCGCCTTGGCCTCGACAGCGTGTCCGCTGGTGGCCTTCTCCGCGGCCGCAACGGCTTGGGCAAGCGTGATATGAGCCGCAGTGAGCTTCTGCTCGACCTCGGCCGGATCGGGCGGAATGGTGGTGTAGTCGGGTGTGGTCTGGGCCGCGGCCAGCGAGGCCAGCGAAAGTGAGGCGCACGCGGCGGCCATGCGAAGGCCTCGCGCGAACAGGTTCCGGTCAATCATCGGTCGTTCTCCAAAGGGGTCCACGGCGTCCGATCCGGCCTCCTTGGGAGGGCGAATGCCGGGAGACGCGGATAGTAGCCGTGCGCTGGGTGTTCACGATGAGTGATAGGATGGGATCTCCGCCCCTGGAGGCCAGACCCATGCGCATGCCGCGATCGATCGCACGTCTCGGATTCCCCGCCGCCGCCGTCACGGCCCTGACCCTCTCGGCCGGGTGCGAGGTTCGCACGGCACCACCGCCTGCCCAGCCGCCGCAGCAGCCCGCGACCGTCCTCGAGGGGGGTGGCAGCACGGCGGGCAAGGCCGTGAACAACGCCCGAAATCTTCAAGATCAGGTCAAGGCCCACAACGACGAGATCGAGAAGCAGGCCGACGAGCTGAGCAAGTAAGGCCCACGAGCGGCCCGACTCTCGGTCCGCTCACCGGGCCCCAAGCCGATCCGGGTTGAGCCCATGAAGGTCCGCCGGCACGAAGAGGCCGTCCTTGCGGATCAGTTCGCCGTCGAAACGGATCTCGCCTCCCCCGTGCTCGGGACGCTGGGAGCAGACCAGGTCCCAGTGGATCTCGCTGACGTTGCCGTTGTCGGTTTCGGCGTAGCAGCGGCCAGGCGTGAAGTGGAAACTGCCGGCGATCTTCTCGTCGAAGAGGATGTCCTTCATCGCCGTCTTGATGAACGGGTTGAAGCCGATCGCGAACTCGCCGACGTAGCGCGAGCCGGCGTCGGTGTTGAAGATCGCGTTGAGCGTATCGCTGTTCTGGTCGGCGGTTGCCTCGACGATCTTCCCGTCCTTGAAGACGAGCCGCACGTTGTCGAAGGTCACGCCGTTGTAGATGGTCGGCGTGTTGTAGTGGACGACGCCGTTCACCGAGGTCTTCACCGGCGCCGTGAAGCACTCGCCGTCCGGGATGTTCCGGTCGCCGCAGCAGGGCACGATGCCAATGCCCTTGATCGAGAAGGTCAGGTCCGTGTCCCGCGGTCCCTTGATGTGCACCTTGTCGGTCTTGGACATGCGGGCAGCGAGGGGCTGGCATGCGGCGTCCATCTTGGCGTAATCAAGCGTGCAGACGTCGAAGTAGAAGTCCTCGAACGCCTTGGTCGACATTTGGGCGAGTTGCGCCATGCTCGGCGTCGGCCAGCGGAGAACGCACCACTTGGTGTGGTTGACGCGGCGCTCGAAGTGGACCGGCTTTTGGTAGATCCGCGCGACCCGCTTCATCTGCTCATCCGAAACGCCGGACATCTCGCTGACGTTTTCCGATCCGCGGATGGCAATGTAGGCCTGCATTCTGGTCATGCGATCGAGGTCATAGGCCGCCCAGGTCGCGAGGTTCTCCTCGCTCGCGTCCTCGTTCAGGGCTCGCATGACCCGATTGCTGCGGATCGCGACGTGCGGATTCCCGCCGACGGCGCGGGCCTCCTCGACGAGAGCGATGCCGATGCACTCCGGCGCGTCGAAGAGCTCGATCAGGAGGTGTTCACCCTTCTGGAGCTTGGTCGAATGGCGAACGAGCAGTTGGGCGAGACGGCGAACGCGTGGATCGAGCATGATGGTGCGCACGATACAGGCTCACCGACCTGCGGGTGCACGCGGAACTGCTACGACATTCGCCTACCGCATCACCGAACGGACCGCTTCGATCGCACGATCGATGTCGCCGGCAGAGACGTCCAGATGGGTGACAGCGCGAACCCGTTGGGGGTCCATGGGGATCATCAAGACGCCCCGTTCACGCAATTGCGAGCAGAGGTCCTGGGCGGTGCCGCGGGACTCGTCGACGAGTACGAAGACCATGTTGCTCGGGGTGCTCTCCGCGGCGATCTGAAGGCGGAGGCCCGGGACGCCGGCGAGCCCCCGGGCGAGACGCTTGGCGTTGGCGTGGTCATCGGCCAGGCGGCTGACGTGATGCTCCAGGGCATGGATGCACGCGGCGGCGAGCAGCCCCGACTGTCGCATTCCGCCCCCGAACTGCTTGCGGAACCGACGGGCCCGATCGATCAGCGTTCGCGGGCCGACGAGGGCGCTCCCGACCGGCGCGCCGAGGCCCTTTGAGAAGCAGATCGACAGCGTGTCGACGTGGCGCGTGAACTCGGTCGCCGGGACGCCGAGCGAGACGGCCGCGTTCATCAGGCGTGCCCCATCCAAATGCACATGCAGCCCGAGGCGACGGCCCTCCTCGCAGCAGGCCCGAAAACGCTCGGGCGGCCACACCGTTCCGCCGCCGCGATTGTGGGTGTTCTCGAGAACGAGCATGCGCGATCGCGGGGCATGGATGTCGCGATGCCGGATCGCCGCCGCGACCTGAGCCGGCTCGAAGAGTCCGCCCGGCCCCTCGAGCGGTTGGATCATGCAGCCGGACAGGGCCGCGGGCGCGCCCGTCTCGTAGTGGATGATGTGGCTGTCGCGATGGGCGATGATCTCGTCGCCCGGCTCGCAGACGCTGCGGATCGCAAGCTGGTTGGACATGGTGCCGCTGGGGACGTACAGCGCCGCCTCGTGGCCTAACAGTTCGCTCACCACGGCTTCGAGGCGCCGCACGGTGGGCTCATCGCCAAGGACGTCGTCGCCCAACGGCGCCGCCATCATCGCCTCGCGCATCGCCGCGGTCGGCCGGGTCACGGTATCGCTTCGCAGGTCAATCACGCGAGGCAGCGTATCGGAAGCGAGACCCGTCGCCACGTCGTCAGCCGCCATCGCTGGTCGCGTCAGCGGCGCGCACGGCCGGGGCCGGCACAAGCGAGAGTCCCGCGGCCGCGTCCACCATGAGCTCATATGCCTCGCCCTGTCGCACAGGCTTGTAGACGGCCTCGCCCTGGGCAACGGCAATGCCGTTGGAGCGTGCGGCCGCGGGATCAGAGGCGATCTTCCAGAAGCCCTGCCAAACCGCCTGCTCGAGACGCATCCGTTCTGAACCCGCGTAGCCGCAGGGAATCGAGCCGGGTGTGTCGATCGGGAAGCCCTGTACCGGCGGCAATTGCTCGGAGTAGATGCGACGAAGGAGCACGACGGTCCGGTCGCGAAGGGGATTTCCTTCGGCCACGACCTCCTTCGGGAAGCGAGCGGTCCACGCATCGACAAAGAGAACGTCGCCGGGAATCGTGTAGTCGCGGCGACCGACCTCGCGGCCGCCGTCGTCGAGTTCGATGAAACGAATGTCGGTCGAGACGATGCGCGTCCCGTCGCGCGGACTCTCGAAGCCCTCGGGGCCTGCGCGCTGGGCTGTCACCTCGATCCGGGCCTTGCGATGGCTGCGGCTCAGCCGCTCGATCATCGCGTTGCGGGCCTCGATCTCGGCGGCCATCTTGGCCTCCATGGCCCTGATCTCATCGCGCAACCGAGCTTCCCGGTTCGCGCTCCACATCCACAGCCCGCCCAAGGAAAGGACGCTGAACGCGACGGCGAACGAGGCGCTTCGGACGACCGATTGAACGATGGTGGCCATGGGCAGGAGTGGGGGTGAACGGCCGTGCGGAGCGCAGCATGCACTTATCGGCACGACGATTCTCGGTATCGCAAACTCTGGGGCAGTCTCCATTGCGGAGACCCGGGCGCTCCGGTCGATAACCACCGGTCGTGCGACTCTTCCCGATCCTTCTCCTGGCGCCGCTCTCGACCTCGGTGTGGGCCGCTGCCCCGAACCCGGCCGACCCGCCCACGGTCAAGCGCCCGCCGGGCTCCTCGCTGGTGATGCCCGACAAGGAGAAGCGATCGAACCAACGGGTCGCCGATCTCTCCTCGTTGCGTCGGCTCGTCCGCGAGTTCGACTTCGAGGATGCCGAACGCTTTCCGGCTGAAATGCCGCGCGACTGGTTCCGTCTGTTGAGCGCGGCGACGGGGCGGCCTGGGTTTCCCGATTTCGGCAAGGTCGAACTCTCCGACGCGATCGCCCGCGAAGGCAAGTGGGCTCTTCAGTACACACTGGTCGGCGGATCGATGTCGACGGCTGTACCCCCGGGCATCATTCGGATCTTCCCCGGCAGCCGCTACCGCATTTCGTGCTGGGTCCGAACGCAAGGACTTCAGCATTCGGCCGTGCGCATGGTCGCCCGCATGCATGACCGCGACGGCAAGCCGACCGGCGAGGAGTTCCTCACCGAGGCGATCCGAAGCGAGGATGAGTGGACTCAGGTTCGCATTGACCTTCCCGAGGTGGCCCAACGTGCTTCGGACATCTCGCTGGAACTCGAACTGACCCAAGGTTCGCTTCTGGCGATGGAAGCGGGGGCGAGCGAGGCGGAGCTCGATCGGTTGCCGGCGGACGACATCACCGGCACGGCGTGGTTCGACGACGTCGAGATCTGGCAGATCCCGTCGATACGATTCGGCAACCAGAACGCCGCCCAGGTCTTCGGTGCGGATGGAAACCGTGAGGTGGAGATCGAATTGCGAGACCTAGTCAGCGACGAGCTTGTCGCCGACATCACGGTCACTGACATCGACGGCAACGTCGTTCATACCGCGAAAATCCCGCTGCCCGGTGCCGGGGCCTTGGTGAAGGTGCCGCTCCCGATGGTCGAGCCGGGGACGTACACGGCCTCGCTCACCGTGACCGCCGACGGCATGGTGCTCGCGAGGCGAAACGTCGACCTTGCCGTGCTGGACCAGGATCGCGACAACGCCGCTCACGGCGCGATCCCTCGCTTTGGCGTGATTCTCCCCGCGAGCCCCGATTCCGAACTGGCCACGATGCGCTCGATCGTGCGCGAGATCGACCCCGACTTCGCGATCGTGCCGGCATGGACATCCGACTTTGAGCCGGTCCGGACCGATCACCGAATTGCTGCGATGCGAGACTTCGTCGACTCGCTGCTTGATCGGCGCATCGAGCCGATGCTGGCGATCACTGGCGTTCCGGCCTCGCTGGCCTCGCCGCGACACCTCGATCGATGGCAGTCACTGGAGTACTTCGGCGACGACGACACCTCGGCCCAACTCCAACTTGAGCCGTGGCTTCTCGCCTTCGGACAACATGTCGAACGGTGGCAGATCGGCGATTCGGTCGGCCCGGTGCTTCGCGCGTCAAGCGATCGCGATGCGGTCATGCGTATTCGGGCGATGCTGGACCAACGCGTCGCCGGACCGGTGCTCCTGACGCCGACCGAGGCCGACCGGGACGAGGCCCCCGCGCCTCCCGGTGTCGCCCGGCACGTGCGCGTGCCTTGGTCCGCGCGGCCGTCCACGATGGCCGACTATCTGGAGCCGTGGCGGGACGACGAGACCGTCGTCACGTTCGAACTCGCCCCGGAGTCAATCTCCGATCGGATGCGGGTCGACGACCTGGCAATGCGGGCCATTCACGCCTGGCGAAGCGGGGCACGGACCATGGCCATCGACTTGGCGTGGAAGCCGGCCAACTCCGCGGAGTCTCGCTCATCCTCGCTTCGCGGCGAGGCCATCGCCTGGCGCGAGATCGGACGATCGCTCTCCGGCCGGACATTCGCGGGCGAGCTGCCGATGCCACCCGGCCTGCACGGTTGGCTGGCCGAGGGGGCATCCCCGGCTCTGATCGTCTGGAGCGACGACGCGGGCGGCGAGTCCGTCCTGGCCGAGCTGCTCTTGGCCAATGGCGCGGTGACCGCGATCGACCCCTTCGGCAGGCGCACGGTCCTGTCGCCAGAGAACGGCGCCCATCAGGTACGACTCTCGCCGACGCCGCTCTTCATCGAGGGCATCGACTTTCCGCTGCTGCGCATGATCGCGTCGGCGCATCTTGAGCCGGCGGAGTTGGAGAGCCGGCGTTCACCGCAAGAGGTGAAGCTCATCCTCAAGAACACCTTCGGCGTGGCGATGAGCGGGACCGTGGCGATCTCTGACCAGCAGAACTGGGAGATCGCGCCGCGCGGCCAGCCCTTCTCGATCCCGCCCGGCGGCGAAGGACGCATTCCACTGCGAATCAGCCTGCCCCGTTCAACGATTGTCGGGCCGACGAATCTGGTCGTCCGCCTGGAGTGGATGGCCGGCGAGAACTACGCCACGAGCATCCCGCTCCACATGTCGGTGCGCTGGCCCGAGGTCGAAGTCCAATCCTCCTGGCGATTCGCCCGCTCGGTCGACACGGGCAAGATCGATGTGGTCGTGACCGTCGCGGTGACCAACCGCGGTGCGCGATCGCTTGACCTTGAGGCCTTTGCCCTCGCTCGCGACTACACCCAGACACGACGGCCGATCCTCAAGCTTGGTGCGGGCGAAACCGCGATGCGCGTCTTCCAGTTCCCCGACGGCGCGAGGCGCCTCTCCGGCGGGCAGGTCTTCGCGGGCGTGAGTGAGATGGAGGGTGAGCGACGGCACACTTCCCAGCTTCTTGTGCCACCACTTCTTTCGCTGCCATGGGCGACGGGGGAGTCGCGGACGACCGTCGCGGCTGAGTGATCAGTGCCTCAGAAGATGCCGGGCGTCGCCTCTTGCTTGCCGACCCGTAGGAAGGCGATGCGCTCGATCTTCCAACTGCCGTCCGCCTGTTCCGCCACGCGGAGCCACCAAGCGCTCGGAGTGGGGTAGGGCGAGATGCTGATCGACGTCACGCAAGCGAGTTCGACGGTCGCCGCTTTGCCGCCCGCCCCTTCGGCGTCGAGACGGGTGACCGTGTTTTGATCGATCTCGTAGCGCCCCTGCAACAGGCCGACCGATGGCTCCCACTCCGAGCGCGGGAAGCCGGGATTCTCGGGCCGGCCGTAGTGGAGGATGCAACCCGGCGTCATCAGGTCGAGCATGCCCCGGATGTCGCCCGTCTCGGCCCGGCTGACGAGGTTCGCGACCACCTCGCGGGCCCGTTCCGCGCTGGTTGTGATGGACGTCCCGAGCCCAATGACCACCACACCCATGGCGACGATGGCGGCCCCGACATTGAGTGTCGGCCGGTGGCCTTCGCGGAGCGCCTTCCAGGCCAAGAAGCTCCCGACCAGCAGGCACAGGCCGGCGAGGGGCCAGGGGTTCTCCAAAACGTAGCGGGCGAGGATCCCCGCGAGCACCGGCAAGGTAGGTGAGTGCTGCATGACATTCTCTCCGCAGATCTTCGAGCAACTGTTGCGTGCCCGTCGATACAAGCAAGTCAATGGCCAACGCCTCCGAGGCTTCCCACACTGCATCCACCTGCGGACCCAGCGAGCAGATTCTCGCGCGGAACCTCGCCGCATTGGCCGTCTCGAATCCCGACCTGGCCGAAGCGCTCCGCTCGGTGGGCCCAAGCGAGGCGCGGTTCTTTCACGCCGCTGATGGGACCGTCTCGGGGGAGATTCCCGTCGGAGGCTCGATGCGGCCCTTGGGGAGCCGTCACCGGCCGCTTGAGGAGGCCGACGAACTGGTCGAGGGAGTCGACCTCGCGGCGAGCGCCACACTGGTTGTCATCGGGTTCGGCCTGGGCCACCACGTACGGCGACTGGGCGAGCGGATGGAACGGACTGGCGTTGTCGCCGTCTACGAGCCTGACCTGCCGCTCCTTCGCGATGTCCTGGCCAGGATCGACCACTCCGCGTGGATTCGCGCCTCCAACCTGATCGTGGTGACCGACTTGGACGATCGCGGCGAGTGGGCCCGGCGATTCGGCGGGCTGGACGTGATCCTGGTGCAGGGCGTGCGGATTGTCGAGCACCCGCCGAACCGGGCAAGACTTGGGGACGCCGCGAAGCGCATCGCCGAGCGGATGGCCGAGACGGTGCGGGCGGCGCGCCTCTCGATGAGCACGACGCTCGTCCGCAGCGTCGCGACCGCCAACGCTTACCTGGGAAACATCGCCCTCTTCGCGGCCGGGTATGGCTGCGCGGAGCTCAAGGGAATCGCCAAGGGTCGACTGGGCATCGTGGTCAGCGCGGGACCGAGTCTTCGCAAGAACATCGGCGAGCTCGCAGCCCCCGGCGTTCGCGATCGGTGCGTGATCGTCTCGACCCAGACGACCCTTAAGCCGCTGCTTGAGGCCGGCGTGCGGCCGCACTTCGTCTGTGCCCTCGATTGGCATCACATCTCGAAGCGCTT
The DNA here is from genome assembly GCA_016795065.1 of Phycisphaerae bacterium. Lineage (GTDB taxonomy): Bacteria > Planctomycetota > Phycisphaerae > Phycisphaerales > SM1A02 > JAEUIT01. The sequence goes on along the minus strand of JAEUIU010000039.1, from coordinate 116,790 downwards.
TTACGAGGGCATTCGTGAGGAGGATGTCGCCGAGACGACGCTCATCGTCGATCCGCAGGCCAACCCGATCATCCCGCGAAGCTACCCCGGTCCAGTGCGGGTCTTTCACGCCGAGTTCCTGAAGTCGATCCTCGGCCCCGCGTCCCGCGACATGGGTCGCGTGCAGACCGGCAACACCGTCGCCCATCTCTGCTACACCTTTGCCCGATGGCTCGGTTGCGATCCGGTGGCGCTCATCGGGCAGGATCTCGGCTTCACCGACGGCCTCTACTACTCGCGCGGCACCGCGATCGATGACGTCTGGGCGCCGGAGCTGAATCCCTTCAACACCGTCGAGATGATGGAGTGGCAGCGGATCATGCGCCACAAACATCACCTGCGCAAGGTGACCGATGTACACGGGCGGTCCATCTACACCGACTCGCAGATGGAGAGCTATCTCAACAAGTTCGAGATGCTCTTCACCTCGGATCGGGCGAACGGGCTGCGCACGATCGACGCCACCGAAGGCGGCGTGGCGAAGTCGGCGACGGACGTCCTCTCGCTGCACGAAACGTTAGGTGCGCATGCCGCCGAGCCGATCCCGACCATCCCGATCGCCGGAAAGACGCTGGATCCCGAGCGGCTGCGCCTAGGGGCCGCTCGTGTCCGTGAGATTCGCCGCGATGTGGTGACCATCCAGGAGACGAGCGAGCGCACGGCGGCGATCCTCGCGGAGATGATCGAGCACCAGGCCGACCAGGGTCGCATGAGCCGACTCTGGCCGAGGCTCGAGCGCGAGCGGAAGATCGTCGAGACGAAGCTCAATGCGTTCGAGATCGTCGGGCAGTTCAACCAGCTCGGGGTTTTCAAGCGATCGAAGGCCGACCGGCGACTGCACTTCGCCAGGCACCTACCGCCGCTGGAACTCCAGCGGGCCCAGCTCGAGCGCGACTTGACCAACGTGCGCTGGACCGCTGATGCGGCACGAGATCTTGCCAAGTCGCTTGAGCGAGCGATCGCCACGCTGGAAGGGCGCGACGTGGCCGAGTTCGATGAGGCCGATGCCGCGGCAAAGGCGACGCAGGCGTTGTCCGAGGCCGAGAGCGAAGGGGAAACGGACGGGGCGACCGAGCCGGGCCGCTTGGTCTCGACCAAAGTGCGGGCCGCGTTTCTCGTTCCCATCGACCACGAGCGGGGCGGCTCCGGCGCGCCGCGATCGCTTGACAGCGAGTTCGCCGGCAAGAGCGTTCTCCAGCGCACGCTTGAGCGGCTCGGACGTTCCGCCGAGGCCGAGTCGATCGTTCTCCTCGTGGCCGACGGCTTCGACCCCGAACCGCTCATCGATCGGCGCCTCATCGGCCTGCCGGTCGAGATCGAACGCTGCGGCGCGACCGTCTTCCCGGCCGACCGCGAAGCGATCATCACCGCCCGACTCTGGTCGGACATGGCGTGGCGCGGCGGCATCGCCGGCATGTCGGTGTACGACGAGATCGTCGCACCGGAAGCCGCCGCCCGGCTGATGGAGCGGCTCGGCCTGACCGCCGCGGTCTTCGTCGGTCCCGACTGGCCCTGCGTCCAGGTCGATGGCCCTGAGGGTTGTGACGCGCTCGTGCGCCGCCATCGCGAGGATCCGGGCCGGCTCCCGATCGTCTTCACCCAGTCACCGCCCGGCCTCTGCGGCGTATTGCTCGATCGCGATTTGGTTCGCCGACTTTGCGGGCGCACTCGACTTTCGACGGTGGGATCGCTTCTGGTCTATCAGCCGCACCTTCCGCAGCCCGATCCGATTGCCCTGGACGTCTGCGTTCCGATTGACCACCGAGTACGCAGCTCGTTCGTTCGGGCAATCTTCGACACGCCGCGCACCAAGATGCGGATGCGCCGCGGGCTCGAGGCGATCATCAACGACGCCGACAACCGCGGGCAGCCCGAGCCGCTTGCCGCGCTGGACGTGGTGACGGCCCTCGAGAACCAGCTCTTCAACACGCTGCCCTACTTCGGACCGCAGCACGTTCTGTTGGAACTCTGCACCGGCCGACAGACCTGCGGGGCGGCAAGTCCGCACCGGTGGGGATCGATCCAGCGCCTGCCGATGACCCTGCGCCGGGCCGAGCGGATCTTCTCCCAGCTCGCCGAGAGTCGTGACGCGGTCGTCACGTTAGGCGGCGTGGGTGACCCGCTGCACCACCCTGACTTTGACACGATCATTCGACTCGCCAAGGACGCGGGCGTGCGAGGCGTGCATGTCCGCACCGACCTGCTTGCTCCGCCCGACATCATCGATCGGCTTTTGGCATCGCCGGTCGACGTGGTGACCGTCGACGTGCAAGGCGTCTCACCCGCTACCTACCGGGCGATGATGGGCTTCGACCGTTACGCCGAGATGTTGGCACGGCTTGGCCAGCTCTTGGCCGGACGACGACACGTCTCGGGATCGGCGGGGCGCGAAGCGATCATGCTTCCCTGGGTCTGCCCGCGCATCCAGCGGCGCGTCGAGAGTTACGAGGACATCGATCCCTTCTTCGAGCACTGGAGTCGCATGCTCGGGACGGCGATCATCGGCGGGCCCATTCCGTTTGACGCAACCGACGAACGGCCGGGCGATCCGTTAGCTAGCGCTCGCACGCCGCCGCGGGTCGCCTATCGAGAGCTTCACCGTCGCATGACCGTCCTCTCCGACGGCGGCGTTCCGGTCTCCGAACTGGACCTTCAGGGTGAGCGGCTCATCGGCTCGGTGGACCAGTTGCCGATCCTGGACCTCTGGCGAGCGCTCGTCCAGCGACGCCGGCAGATTCACCGCGAGCGAGGTCCGCTCGTCGAATCCCTGCGGATTGCCGGGCCATGAGCCGAGCCGACGAGCGAAGCGTTAGCACCGGGCGGGCCCTCGCCGTGATCATCGGCCGGGCCGGCTCGAAGGGCGTGCCCGGAAAGAACGCGCGGCCGCTGCTGGGTCGCCCGCTCGTTTGCCACACCATCGATCATGCCCTGGCCGCGAGCGAAGTGGACCGGGTGATCGTCTCCACCGACGGCGACGCAATCGCCGACGCAGCGCGATCGATGGATGTCGAGGTGTTCTCACGACCCGCCGAACTGGCGAGCGACACCGCCACCGTCGACAGCGCCGCCCGTCATGCAGTCGCGGCGAGCGGCAGCCGGGCATCGATCATTGTGATCCTCTATGCAAACGTGCCAGTACGTCCCGATGGGCTGATCGATCGGGCCGTGCGGCTGCTTCGCGAGTCCGGTGCCGACAGCGTGCAGAGCTACGAACGCCCCGGCAAGTACCACCCGTACTGGATGGTCAGGCTCGGCGAGCGCGGCGAGGTGACCCAGTGGCAACCCAACACCATCTACCGCCGCCAGGACCTGCCGCCGGCATTCATGCCCGATGGCGGGGTGATTGCGGTGACGCGGGCGAGTCTTGAGACGGTGATCGAAGGGGAGCCACACGCTTTCCTCGGAGGGGACCGGCGGGGGATCGAGAACCCACAGGGTTCGGTCATCGACATCGATCATCCGGTCGATTTCCTTGTCGCCGAGGCCCTCCTTCGGGAGCGAAATGCAGCGGCTGGCGGAAAGAACCACACGTAAGGGATTCGGCATGAACCGATCGGCAACCATCGATAGGAACGGACAGTCGGCCATGGCTCAGGGGCGGTTTGCGATCCAGGGCCGCGCGATCGGCTGCGGTCATGAGCCCTACGTCATCGCCGAGATCGGCGTGAATCACGATGGCAACATCGTCCGTGGACAGGATCTCGTGCGGGCCGCCCACGCCGCCGGCGCCGACGCGGTGAAGTTCCAGCTCTTCGAGGCGGACCTCCTGATGAGCGAAGACAGCCGCCTGGCCCGTTACCAGGCTGAGGCAGGGGCAACCGATCCGCGGGAGATGCTTCGCGAGTACGAGCTTCCCGTCGAACTGATGGCGATGCTGGTCGGTGAGGCCCGCGACCTCGGCATGCACGCCATCGTCACCGTCTTCAGCGAAGCGCTGGTGATCGCCGCCGAGTCGCTTGACGTCGGCGCCTACAAGGTGGCGTCGCCGGACATCATCCATCGTCCGCTGATCGATGCCCTGGTGCGCACCGGACGCCCGGTGATCCTCTCGACGGGGGCAGCGGACGAGGACGAGGTCAGGCGGGCGGCGGGTTGGGTCGGCCGGTCGACTTCGGCCTACCTGCACTGCGTGAGCAGCTACCCGACGCCCGATGACTCCGCATCGCTGCGCGGGATCGCCGACCTGGCCGCGTGGACGGGCGCGGTCGTCGGCTACAGCGACCATACGACGGCGATCGACACCGGAGCGCTCGCGGTCATCGCCGGAGCGTCGATCCTCGAGAAGCACCTGACCTACGACCGCGCCGCGCCCGGCCCCGATCATGCGGCGAGCCTCGATCGCAGCCAGTTCACCGAGTACGTGCGTTTGGCCCGTCGGGCCCATCGCATGTTGGGCGACGGCAAGCGCGTCCTGGCTATGGAGGGCGATGTCCGCTCCGTCAGCCGCCAATCGGTCGTCCTGGCCAGGTCCCTTCCAGCCGGAAGCGTGCTCGGTGCCGAGGACCTTGTCGTGAAGCGTCCGGGAACCGGCATTCCCCCGCATCGAATCGGCTCGGTCATTGGACGGACCCTTCGTCAACCGGTTGAGGCTGATCGCGTGTTGCGCGACGAGGATCTCACCGACGGAGTCGCGGCGTGAATCTCCGGCGGCGCATCCTTGGAGTGACGGGGACGCGCGCCGAGTTCGGCTTGCTCGTGCCGGTCTTTCGGGCCATTGAGGACCGGCCGGAGCTGGAACTTCTGGTGACGGTCTGCGGCACGCACCTGTTGCAACCGGCGTACACGCGCGACGAAGTCGCGGCGATGTTCACGGTCGCCGCCGAGGTCCCGATGCAACGCGACGGCGAATCGGGCCGCATCGCCGACGCCCATGCCTTTGCCCGCGGCGTCGAAGGTATCACCGCCTTGCTCGACGCCCTCCGCCCGGACGCCGTGTTGGTCCTCGGGGACCGGATCGAAGCGTTCGCCGCAGCCAGTTCGGCGGCGATCGCCGGCGTGCGCGTCGTTCACATTCACGGCGGCGATCGGGCCGAGGGCGTCGCTGACGAGAGCATGCGTCACGCGACGAGCAAGCTCGCCCACCTCCATCTCTGCGCCAGCGCCGGAAGCGCCGAGCGCCTTTGGCGCATGGGCGAAACAGATTCGAGGATCATCGTCGCCGGTTCGCCTGCCCTTGACGGACTCGACGCGATGCCTCCTCTCGACGACGAGCGCTATCGCGCCCTGGGATCACCGGAGATCGTCTTCCTGCTCCATCCAACCGGGCGCTCGCGCGAGGAGGAGGCCCTCTCGGCAAGCATGCTCCTGGAACTCTGTGCCGCCCGCGGTCGCGTTCTGTGCCTCGAGCCCAACTTCGATCCGGGCCGCGAGGGGATCATGGATGCCATCGCCAAGAGTGGCCTTCCGAGCGTCCCGCATCTTCCGCGGCACGAGTGGATCGGGCTCCTTCGGCGGGTCCGGACATTGGTCGGGAACTCGAGTGCGGGGCTCCTCGAGGCGGCTGCCTTGCGATTGTGGACCGTCAACATCGGACCCCGTCAATCCGGCCGCGAGCGGGCCCGAAACGTCGTCGACGTCCCTCGGTGGATCCCACAGGCCATCCAGGACGCACTGACGCGGGTCTTCGACTCGCCGCCACCCCCGGCGGGGCACCCGTTTGGCGACGGAACCGCGGCCGTTCGTGCCGCGGAGGCCTTGGCCTCACCCGGATTTGCCAACCTGACCCTCACAAAGCGAAACAGCTACTGAGGTAGTGCGTCGGGTGAGACTTGGCCGTTCGCCTCAAGTGAGCCGAACGCGCGGTCGATGTCCCGATGGTCGCGCCCTCGTTGGCGCGGCGTCCGGGACCGATCGTGCGCACGGACTGCGCCGCGGAACCGGAAGCGGGAATCGAATCGGCGGCTCTGCACGGGCTGTCGGTCACTTCGAGCGAGGGAGAGCCTCATGCAGTCAACGTCGAGTCAGGGACAACCGGGTGCCGCACCGAATGCTGCGTCGACATCGCCGGCCGTCCCAGCCATGCCCGGCATGTCCGGAGGCGTGCCTGAGCCTGCCCTGATCGCGGCCAACGCGGTCAAAGGCATCAGCCATATCGCGACGTTGCCCGAGATCACGCTCAGCATCATCGAGCTGGTCGAGAATCCCAAGAGCACCTCGCATGACCTGAACAAGGTCATCTCCAACGACCCGGCCCTGTGCAGCCGCATCCTCAAGGTCGTCAACAGCGCCTTCTATGGCCTTCCGCGCCAGATCGGCTCGATCGATCGGGCCATCTCGCTCCTGGGCCTCAACGCCGTCAAGAACCTCGCCATCGCCGCGAGCCTGGCCAAGCTCTTCAAGGGCGGGTCGCTCTGCAATCGCTTCGATGCGAAGGACCTCTGGACCCACTCCGTGGCGACCGCGGCCGCATGCCGGCTCATCGCCACGACGCTCAAGGTGAACTTCGTCGACGAGGCGTTCCTCGCCGGCCTCATTCACGACATCGGCATCATGGTCGAGCTCCAGTCGGACCGCGAGAAGCTCGCGACCGTCTTCAACAAGCTCGACGTCGACAAGGACGGCAACAGCACCTCGGACTTCATCGCCGTCGAGCGATCGGTCTTCGGCTGCGATCACTGCCTTTTCGGGGCGACGCTCTGTGAGACGTGGAAGTTCCCCAAGAGCTTCGTCTTCGTCTGCGGCCATCACCACGATCCGAAGCAGTTGCCCTACGAGAATCGGACGTTGCCCTGGATGGTCTACATCGCCGACCGGCTCTCGGCTGCCGCGAAGAAGGGCTTCCGCCTCGACGTCAACAGCACCGACATTCCCGACGAGGCGCTTGCGGCGATCGGCATGAGCCGCGACCAGCTCGCTGCCGTTCAGGCGGCGCTTCCGGCGGCCCTCAGCGCGGCCGAGGCGACGATGGGTCAGCAGTAGACCGGGCTATTCAGGTTCATCGCCCAAGGCGGCCATGCGGGCCTTCGGGTCCTGCCGATACCAGCGTGCCAGAACGCGGTAGAGGTCGGGGTCCCATTCGTCCATATCTTGTGGGCGCTCGAAGAAGACCTCGGTTGCGACGGCGAAGAACTCGGCTGGGTTGGTTAGGGCATAGATCCGAAGCGGCGCCCCAAGGCCGTAGCGAGGGTCATGGGCCAGCCGATCGCGGGCGGAGGTCATGACCTCATGCCATTCGCGGGCCTGTTCGGCGGAGTCCATGGCGGGCGTGCCGTCGACGACACCATTGGCCATGTCAAGCTTGTGGGCGAACTCGTGGAGCACGAGGTTTTCGCCGTCCTCGTCCATCAGCGCACCTTCGAGCGTGTGACGCCAGGAGAGGATCACCGGGCCGCGATCGTGGGCTTGCCCGAGAACCGGTGTCCCACCGCCGGGGACCACGCGCGTCGATGGGCCGCCGAGAACCGGCGTCGGTTGCGGACCGGTGAAGTAGCCGCTCGGGTAGACGAGAATCGTCGTCACGTTCGCATAGCGTTCGCCGGGGCGGCCCAGGAGAAGGCGACAAGCCTGGGCGGCGATGATGACCTTCATCTCCTCGGTGAGCGTGAGGCCGCCGCAGCCTTCCCAGTGGCGCTCGGCGATGAAGAAACGGATCTCGTCCTCGATACGGGCCTGCTCATCGGCGGTGAGTCCCGACCAGAAGCGCATGTTCCTATGCAGGAGGATGCGCCAGGCCGGCGGAAACGGCGCGCGACGGATGAGCTTGCGACGGAGCCAGCGGAAGATCATGGCGCCGCACGCCCTTTTGAGCGGCGCATTCCACCGCTCGGGGACATCGTCGCGCGCGGATGGATGTTCCCGTCAGTCATGTACCCCGGCCTTGTGCGCGGCTGCCTCAAGGGCCTCGAAACGCTTCTTCTGATCCGCCGACAGCGGCGATTCCCAAGGGAGCCGGCTGCCGGGTGTCAGCGTTACCGCCATCGCCCGGTGCCTCACCATTCGCAATTCGGACTCGCCATTCAACTGAGTATCAAGGCCATTCGAGGTCCAGACGCTCGCCCCCGGGGCATTGCTGCTGCGGAAGGCGATCTCAACCCTGTCAGCTGGACCGGAGGGTGGTACACCAAAGATCCACTCCGTCGAGGTGCTCCCCGCCGAAATCACCCCCTTTGCGATCAGCGGATAGAGCTGAATGACGAACGGCGAGAGCAATGTTGCTTCGTCGCGAACGCGCGTCGAAGCGATGTACACCTGCCCGGACTCAAGCACCAAGGTGCCATTGGGCTGAATGGTGACGACGCCCTTCTCGAGCAGGAATGCGTACTCGTAATGGAACGTCTCCTGTTGTGACCACGAACCCGGAACTCGAGCGCGCATCGGGATGGTTTGGATGCCCTTCACCGCCGCCCAATCATTTGTCGTGATGCGAGTCGTGCCGGTCGCCGGGTCCTCGACGACATCGGCCTTCCCCGTGACGACATACTTAGGCGGCGTGACCTTCGCGCGTTGGGCCTCGATGGGGAGGCTCGCCCTGTCGGTCTGGGGCCTCTCTATCGGGGCCCTGTCGGTCTGGTTCTTGTCGGTCTGACAGCCAACGGTCAGGAGAACGCTCACGACACAAACACAACCGATGGACAGGTGGCTCATGAATGGACCTCAAGATGCGCCGATCGTACCCTGCGACGATCGTCCGCATTGCACCATCAAGCGAAGGCACTGAAGGGTAGACGCGGTGAGTTGGCTGAATGCAAAGGAGAGGAGGATCACGACCGTCGCGAAATCCCAGCCTCCGTCGCGCGAGTCGCGAAGGAGAAGCAGCACCACCGAAAGACCAATGGTCACTCCGGAGAGAAGAAGACCTCCGGCCAGCCGCGGCCTGCGGAAGATGCTGCCGCCGAAGCGGAGGCCAATGGTCGCGCCGGCCGCTGCGGCGAGCACCATCAGAAGCACAAGACGTTCGGCCGATGGCGTGTGATTCGGGAGCGTGAGGAGTGACTGGATGGCCACCGCCTGAATCCAGCCGCCGGCCACTGTGCCTTGGTCATCAACGGCGTGCACGTCCTTATCCTCGCCGTTCCAGACCACGACGATCCTGTTGCGGACAAGGGACTGGAGCCCTGCCGGGTCCAGTTCCAGGAACTCACGCACGCCGATTGCCTTGGGCTTGCAGAGCTCGCGGATGGCCGCCGATCGGATCGCGAGCACCGACACCTCATCGCCAAGTCTCGTGCCGGACGAGAGCGGCGGCCCCTCGCCGATCCGGTAGGCAAGCTCGAGTTCGCACTGTCGCGATCGTGGCTCCCTCCGCTCTTCCCAAGGCGAACGGAACTCGACCGTGCGCAGGGCAAACGGGTTACTGGGATGCCGAATCGATGCGTCGCCGCGATAGTGGGCCGCGACGGCTGCCGCACTGAGCGACCAAGCGGTCACGTGGCCTTCGCGCTCGACGGCGATCGGAATGAACAGGAGATCGGTGAAGCGGGCATCCACTCGCCCCGACGGGAGGACATCGAACGAACCCACGTCGCGCACCGCCCCGCTGAGCGAGGGGTCAAGCGACTTCGGGTCGGTACGGGTGACCCAGCATTCGTCAAGCCCGGTCACCACCGGCATGAGCGAGCCAACCTCGCGTACGGCTTCGGCGAGAGCCTTGGTGCCGCTTGGAGCGTCGTCCTTCAGCGGGATCATCGCATCGATGACCGTCACGCTGGCTTGACCGCGGGCGGCGGCCCGAACGATTTCGGCGAAGAGATGGCGGCGGCGGTTGCGGGGCACCATCGGCACGATCTGGTCCGCGAACGGGGCGATGGCGCGGCGGATCTCCTCCTCGTTCTCGATGTGGACGATGACGACTTGGTCAAGTGCTTCCGGAGCGCGGGCCGGGAAACGAATCGGCGGGCCGACTCCGGCGGCGATGTACTGACGGGTGCCGATGACGGCGATCAGGATGCCAAGGCCGATGGCCATGACGAGGATGGCGGCGACATGAAGGACCCGGCTTCGAAGGAGGGCGCCAAGCCAAGCCCCGACGCGCTGCATGCCGGGGCGAGCGATCTCCAGAAGGCGTCGGCGTAGCTCGTGAATCACGATGTCGCGCTTGCTCCGATCGCGTACGAGCGTCGAGAGGATGAGGTCGCCGAGGTCGCCCTCGGGCCAGCGCGCGTGTCGCCGATACTCCTCCGGCTGCCACGCCCGCATGCGGTCGATGAGTTCGGCGCGACTGCGTGATCGCGGCAGGGCATTGGCGTCGGCCCCCAGGAGAAGCGACCCCATGAGCCGGCCGAAGGAGTAGACGTCGCTCCGCTGGTCAAGCGTCTCAGGCTCAATGCCATCGAGTTGCTCGGGACTCGCGTAGGCGATCGTCAGCACCGACGGCGGATGTCCGATGCCCATGCGGCAGCGTGACCCGCCGAGGTCGACGATCACCGGGCGCCCGTCGTCACCCACGAGGATGTTGCTCGGCTTCAGGTCCAGATGAAGGACGCCGTGCTCGTGAAGGTGGGCCAACCCATCGGCAACGTGGGCAAGGAGTGCAAGGCGGGCCGGCCTTCCGAGTCGGCGATGGTCGCAATGGGCGTCGATTGTGCGGGCATTCGGAATCCACGCCATCACCAGGGCAGGGAGCGACCGGCCGTCGTCAAAGTCGGCGCGGGCTTCGCCGATCACGCGCACGACGTGATCATGATCGGGCAGTCGAAGGAGGAGCTCCATCTCTGACTTGAAGAGGGCAACCGCCGCCAGCGAGTCCTTCGGGACCTTGATCGCGACGATGGGGACGAACTTGGCGCCCGGCCGTCCACCCAATCTTCCATCCAGTTTCGACCGGCAGCGATAGACCACGCCGAAGCTGCCCTGCCCGACTTCCTCCAGCACCTCGTACCCGTCCAGTGACGGGAAGTGCGAGCGATCCGGCTCTTGCGGCAGCGCGGAAGAGTCCGCCGTGCGGCTCGGGTCTTCGAGTGGAGGATCGGTTGGTTGGTCGGACATGTCAGCGAGATCGCGGGGCGAGTGTAGCGACGCCGATTCGATATCGGAATCACTTGTCCGCCTGACGGATCACTTCTCGAGTAACCCTCGTCAAATGTTGCGCGATGCCTCAGCGCCCCGCGTCACGCAATTGATCATGGTTCCGGAGCATGCGCCGGAACTGAAGATAGGTTGGCGTGGTGCGGCCCGGATGGCGACCCTGTGGCATCGCCTTCGCCGCCAGCTCGTCGAAATGCTCGCACACGAGGGAGAACGCCTTCGGAACGCGCTCCCGCGAGATGGCCATCATGTGGGCGACCGTCTCCGCCAGGGTGGCCCGAAACTCGATCGGGTAGCGCTCCTGGTAAAGGATGTCGCCGGCGTCGATCTCCTTGGCGATTCGATGGATCGTGAATCCCGTTTCGGATCGGCCGTCATGAAGCGGCCAGATGACGCTTTGGGCCCCCTGATAGTCCGGCAGAATCTCGGTGTGGATATTGATCATGCCCAAGCGCGGAATCGAAAAGACGCTCGGAGCGATGTAGCCGTTGCCGAGCGAGAGGCCCAGATCGGCGCGCGACTCGCGAAAGAGATCGCGCGTCCGGTCACAATTGATGAAATCGGTTTCGAAGAAGGGGACGCCCAGGCGAGCGCAAAGCGGGCCGATCGGTTCGGCCTCGTGATCGTGGTACCAGGGGCGCATTCGGACGCCGTTGATGGCGCCGAGGATGCCGATGCGGGCGATCTTGCGGAGCTTGCGGAATAGGAGACTCGAACGCTTCGGCGAGCCACCGTGGGCGAGAATCACCATCGCCACGTCGAGCGCGGGGTTGGCACAGAGTTCAGGCAGGCAACGCGAGGCGATCTCGCGCTCCATGCACGTGAGGATCACCAACCGCATGCGGCCGTTGGCAGTGGCTTGACCGCTCATGGCCGAGGCTCCGGCTCGTCGCGCTCCATGTTTCCGCGGGCGAAGTACTCGATGTGCAGCAGCGGCCACTCCGCCTCAAAGTGATGGCGAGGAACGCTAAAGGGACTCGTGACGCCCGGCCGGACGGTGCCTCGGTAGGCGCCGAAACAGAGGGCGTATCCCGCGGCTTGGGCCGCAGCGAGCGAAACGGCATCGGCATCGCTTCGCTTGCCGAAGGGCCAGGAGATCGTGCGGCACTCGGTGCCCAGTCGGGCTTCGATCTCGCGCTTCGAGCCGGCGATCTCGTCTCCCAGCCGGGCAGCGTCGACCGAAATGTCGGAGAAGCGGGCGTGGGTCCGCGTATGGGAACCGATTGTGAATCCGGCCCGATGGAGTTCCGCAACGTCGTCCCAGGTCATGAGTTCGATTGTTGCCGGGTACTGGATGCGCGAGCAGAACGCGCGGGTGGTCGCGGCGTCGGCCCCGATCACCGAGGTGGGTACGAAGAAGGCTGCGGGCACGCCGTGCCGTCGAAGCACCGGGGCTGCGTTGGTCAGGTTGTTCCGGAACCCATCATCGAAGGAGAGGTGGAAGTGTCGGCCTTCGATTGGCCGCTCGCCCCGGACCATGGCGATGCACTCGTCGGTCGTGACGAAGGTTCCGATCCGCTGGAGCCGCTGAATGACCCGTTCGAAGGCCTCCCGCTGGTCGTCGAAGACGTAATGGCAGAAGAGACAGCGGAGGAACCGGCTCTCGGAGCCCCGATGGGTGAGGGCCCGCAAGGAGATGATCGTGTCCCGGACCAGCCGCCGGGCCCGCTGCGTTAGCCCCGAGGGAAGTTGGGCGGCGTCACGCCAGCATGTCGCAAAGCTGACTTCGCGCGTCGTCACCACGGTTAGCGTAGCAGGCAATGCAGCGCGATAGGGTGTGTCAGATGACGCTCCCCGCTCTCGACCGGCTTACTATGCCGATCATGGCCGAGACGATCTCGCTTGATTTCGGCAAGCCGATTCCGCTCTTTCCGCTCGCGGGCACCATTCTGCTCCCGCATGCGGTGCAGGCGTTGCACGTCTTCGAGCCCCGCTATCGGCAGATGGTCGAGCACGCCCTCGGTCAGGTACAGAAGGGCAACATCCTGACTGCCGGTCCGATCGCCTTGGCGACGTTTCGTGGCGATGACTGGCAAGAGGAGTACGAAGGCTTGCCGCCTCTGCGTGCGGCGGTCTGCGTTGGGAAGATCGTCCAGCACCAGCGCCTTTCGGGGGGTCGGCACAACCTCCTTCTGCAGGGAGTCTGTCGCGCCAAGATTCGCGGGATGCTCGAACCGGACGGATCGCGCCTCTATCGCATGGCGATGCTTGAGCCGATCGAACGGGTGACCGAACCGCCGCCGGCGCTGCCGGGCGTGCGCAAGGCCATCCGAGGGTTGCTCTCGGGGCCGCGTCTCAAGCGCCTCAACGGTGTGGACGCGGTGCTCGAGTGGATTGGCCGCAAAGACGTGCCGACCCACGCGCTCCTTGAACTGGTGGGCTTCACCCTGGTGAACGACGAGCGGGTGCGATATCAGCTTCTGGCTGAGGCCGATCCGCGTCGTCGTGCCCGCCTTATCCACCGCGAACTCGGTCGTCTGGATCGCTTGGTGAAGAAGGCAAGCGAGCAGGCTTGGGAGCAGTGGCCGAAGGGCGTGAGCTGGAATTGACCGGCCACGGCACGATGGGGCCGAAGGTCACTTTGGCTGCGTCTCGGGCGAACCAGTCGTCGGCTTCTCGGCCGGTGGTTGGGGCCCGGTGGGCTTGCTGTCGAGCTCTCGCAGCGGAATGACCTCGCCGGTTCGACGGTCGGGTGTTCCCTCGATCGTCCCTGGTGGAAGCTGTCGGGCCCGGCCCTCGCGGGTAAGCCACTCGTTCCATTGGGTGATCTCGACATCAAACTGCTTGAGGAGGTTGTCCGCGTCGCCGTCGATGGTGATCTTCTCGATGGTCGCCCCTTCGCTCAGGGCAACGATGTGCTCAAGTCCAGAAGTGACCTTCCCGAAAATCTGAAAGTCGAGATTCCATCGTTCTTGGTTCTTGATGGTGATGAAGAACCGCACGCCGTTGGCCGCGTCGGAGGACTTGTCAGAGACCTTCGGATAGCAGAGAAGTCCGCCGGCGGGGTCGTCGAAGTTCAGGTCGGGGGCGAACTCACGGGGCAGCTTGTAGCCGATCAGGTTCAGGCCTGCCTGGCGGATGACGCGCGTGAAACCGTGCCATTTCATCCCGTTCCAGAAGTCGCGCTTGGCCAGATGGACGAAGTTCGCGCAGAGAGTCGGGGCCTTGTGGACGTAGAGCTCGAACTTCACCTCGTGCCCGTCGGTGAGGATCGTTCCGGTGACGTCCTTCACGTCCTTGGTTCGCTTCTTCGCGGAAGGACGCTTCTCGGCGGGCGGCGCCGTCGGGGCCTCGGGAGAAGCGGTCGGCTGGCCCGCGGGCAGCGTCGGCGAGGGTGGCGTCGCGGCTGGTGCGGTCGCGGGCGTCTGGGAGGTGGCGAGCGAGGCAACCAGGCCCAGGGTCAGGGCGAACGGAAGAAGCGTGGATCGCATGGCGGTGGAGTGGGAAAGCGAGTTCTAGCGGGACCTGCGGCTGCCTCGGCCGTCGCGACGGGGCGAATCACGGTTCCCCCGGTCTCGATCGCCTGACGCGGGAGAACCAGTTTGGCCTTCCGCATTCGGCGGTTGAGCCCCCGGCGGTGGCGGAACCGGTTCCTGGGTCCCGGAACCATCTGGGTCACCGACTGGGACCGTCTCGGGCGATGTCGCTTCGCCTGGTGCCGGCGCGTCCTTGGCGGACGTGGCGGGGATCTCGCCCATCGCCAGAAGCGTCTGCAACTCCTGTTGCCGCTGGGCGAGATGGTTCATCAGGAAGCGACTCGCCCGATCCTGGGCGTCGAGCGTAAGCAAGGTGTCCTGCAGGGTCTTGGCGAACTCAGCCTGTTCGGCGGGCAAGTTCGTCTGCATCTGGTGAACCGCCTCGCGCACGACCTTCCGACGTCGGATCTGGATCTTGTGGATCTGTTCGTCGAGGGCGATCCGCACCTGCGCCGCGTCGGTCGGTGGCAGGCGCTCGGCAACCACGACGTTGTCGGCAAGCTCAACCGCCTGCTGCCCGAGTGGCCACAACTGGTCCTCAAGCTGAAGGAACCGGTCGATGGCTGTGCTGCGGCTTTCCGGCGTCACCTCCGGCATGCTGATGAACCGTTCCATAACGATTCGCGCAAGACGGTCCTCCTCGAAGAGCTCAGGATGCACGATGCTCTGCCAGGCAAGCAGGACGCGGCGCGACTGATTCGGGGAGAGTGTCTTTCGCATCCGTTCCAGCGTCGCCGAGTTCAGGTCTCGAAGCCCGATGTCGCTGCGGACTTCGGCTACCTCGAATGCGGCGAGTTCGCGTTCGACGCCGATTGCTTCGGCGATGGTGCGCCCAGCCCGCCACTCCGGCCCGAGTCCGACCAGCGCTTGTGCCTTCCGGGTCTCGATGTCACGCAGCGTCGCGTGCCGTTGGATCAGCGCGGCGATGTACTCCTGGGCGTAGCGGTCGAGGGCGACGTCGAGTCCTGCAAGATCGGATGCGGAGAGCCCAGCCTTTGGAAGGAGATCTAGGAGATTCACCCTCGCCCCGGGCAACCGTGCCGGTCGGGCGTAGAGCGCCTCGGCGCGGGCCGAGAGCACAAGTCGAAGCTGACTCCGCCGAGCCGGGTCGGCAAGGTTGCGGAGCTCGCGGGCAAGATAGTCTTCGGCTCTCGCGATCGATTCGCCGACGCGCTCATATTGGCGATGGAGATCGAGAAGTTCGGGCGTATAGATCGGCTCGAACTCGGTCTCATGAGGGTCGTAGCGGAACGCCGCCGGAAGCAGGCGCAAGAGCTCACGGCTGGCATCGCCGCGGGCCTCTTGCGAAAGGAGTGTGTAGCGGGCACAGACGTCGACGAAGGCCAACTGGCTTTCGGGCGTCATGCCTAACTCTTCGTCCAACGCGGCGAGTTCGCTTGCGTTCAGCGGCTCGGGAAGGAAGCGCTGACGAAGGTCAGCCTCCTTTTCCGTCCGTGTCTTCTCGGGATCCGGGGCAGGCACTGGAGGCTTGGCATCCGGGTTCGTCTGTTTGGCTTCAGCGCCCCCCTGGGCGATTGGCTTTTCCGCAGGCGGAGCTTCCGGTGGCGCGGTCGCGGGGGCGCCTTCGCTGCCCGGCTGGACGGGGCCGGTCTGGCCGGAATTGGTCTGGCCGGAGCTGGCCGCGGCCAGCAGTCCGATGCTGAAGGCAACGGTCATCGCCGCGCCGACGGCGGCGGGGCGGTCGACAGGCGTGGCTGGGTTCGTCAGGTGGTTCATGCGAACAGACTCCCCATAGGCCACGGCGAACGCGCGGCGTGCTGAGCGAAGGATAACGGTACGGCCCTGTCGGATGATGCTTCCATTCGCAGGAGAATCGGAGTTGGACGGATGAAAGGGACTCGGTCGGGAGTCGTGGCGGCGAAATTCCCCCGCCGAGGGTCCATCGGCTACGTTGCCCTCATGCCTTGGCTTGTGAAGACCGAACCCGAGACCTATTCGATCCTCGATTTGGCCAAGGACCGCCGGACGCGCTGGGATGGGGTCCGGAACTATCAGGCCCGAAACACCATGCGGGACCTGATGAAGGTCGGTGACCCGGTGCTGGTCTACCACTCCAACGCCGAGCCGCCGGGCGTCGTGGGACTGGCCACGGTCTCGGCTCCGGCGATCGGCGACGCAACCGCCCTTGATCCCAAGAGCCCCTACCACGATCCGAAAGCGACCAAGGCCGACCCGATCTGGATGGCCGTCGAGCTGAGCTTCGATCGACAGTTCCAACGACTCATTCCGCTGGAGGAGTTGCGGGCGACGAAGGGTCTTGAGGCGATGGCCCTGCTCCAGCGCGGTCAACGCCTCTCGGTCCTTCCGGTGAGTGAGCCGGAGTTTCGGATCATTCTCAACCTCGCAGGTTCGGGAGGCTCGAAGCGCCCGTCAGGAAAGCGAGCCGTCCGCCCATGAGGGTTCACGGCCTCGTCGTCTTCGACATCGACGGCACGCTCACGCTGACCTCCCACGTCGACGACGCCTGTTACATCCGAGCGGTGCGCGATCTCTGGGGGATTGAGGGCATGTCGACGGATTGGAGCTCCTACGAGCATTCGACGGACAACGCGATTGCGGCGGAACTCTTCCGTCGTCACCGCGGGCGCGACGCGACGAGCGAGGAGTTAGGGGCGCTGCGCGAACGGTTTGCCAGCTACGTTCGAGAGGAGGCGGAACGCGAGCCGACGCTCTTCCGTCAGGTGCCTGGGGCTGCCGACGCCTTGCAGGAGCTTCCGCTGAGCGGCTGGCACGCGGCGATCGCGACCGGCGGATGGACACCCTCTGCCCGCTGCAAGCTGGAGCGCGCCGGCGTTCCCTACCACGACGTTCCCGCCGCCTTTGCCTGCGACGCCCGGCCGCGCGAGGCAATCATCCGGATCGCCTCGCACCGGGCCGCCGAGAAGGCGGGCGTCGCCGACTTCGAACGGCTCGTCTACGTCGGCGACGGCGTCTGGGACGCCCGAGCGTGTCGGCGAATGGGGATTCCCTTTGTCGGCATCGCTTCTGGCGAGCGAGCCGAGCGGCTGCGCGCCGAGGGAACCGGCACCATCCTCGGCGACTATCGCGAGTTCAACACGTTCTGCAACGCCGTCGCGACGGCCCGCCCGCCTCAGTGACGGCATCGGCTACTCACGGACATCCGAGGCATTCTCATTTGTCGCCCTTGCTTGAAATCGCCGCAGGGACGATCCTATGAATTCACTTCGTGCTCACCGGCCCAACGTGGCGGGCCAGGCGACTCCCCTCGCGTGGGCACGGACTCTTCGCACCTGACACGCGGGTGGACGTTCGGCCAACCGCCGGGCGACCTGCGCAGGAGGGACCCGATGGGAATGCTCGCGCTTGGATGTGGTGGGGTACTTCTACTTGGGGCGATTGTCGCCGCCTTGTTCGCGATCGGCGTCTTCAACGGATTGCAACGGAAGCGGGTCGCCGCCCAGACGGCCTGGTCGGACATCGACGTCCAGCTCAAGCGGCGTCACGATCTCGTGCCCAACCTGGTCAACACCGTGAAGGGCTATGCCACGCACGAAAAGGACGTCTTCGATCGGGTGGCGACCGCCCGTTCGGCAGCAATGGGCGCCAAGTCGATCGATCAGCAGATCGTCGCCGAGGGGCAGCTCACCCAGGCGCTCGGACGACTCTTCGCCGTCGCGGAGGCCTATCCGGAACTCAAGGCCAACGTGAACTTCATGCAGCTCCAGGAGGAGCTCACGTCGACCGAGAACAAGATCGGTTTCGCCCGAACCAATTACAACCGGTCGGTCGCCCAGTTCAACGAGTCGACCCTGGTCTTCCCGGCCAACATCGTCGCGAACATGTTCGGTTTCCAGCAGATGAAGCTGTACGAACTTGACAGCGCCGACGAGCGCAAGGCGCCCGTGGTGCAGTTCTGACGAGCGATGGCTGATTCCACCGATCCCAACTTTGAAACGGCAACGGACTCGGGGGCGATCCACGCGGATCGCCCCCCGGTCCGCGCCTATCCGGCCAACGTCACCTTCGCGAACCTGATCGCCGAGAATCGGCGTAAGAGCGCGACGCTGGTGGTCGGGATGATCATCCTCCTCATGATGGTCGGCGCTGCGATCGCCGCGCTCGTGACCGCCAGCGGTCGCAGCGACGTGCTTCTGCCCTCGCTCGTTTCGGGCGCGGTGGTTGCGGGCATCGTTGGAGCGCTCCTGAGCGCCTGGTCCTGGTACGGCGGAGCCAGCGCGATTCTGGCCATGGCGGGGGCAAGTGAGTTGGAGAAGCGGGACGATCCGCAGCTCTTCAACGTCGTCGAGGAACTCTCGATCGCTGCCGGCCTGCCGATGCCCAAGGTCTACCTCATTCCGGATCCCTCCCTCAACGCCTTCGCGACCGGACGCGATCCGGCCCACGCCGCAGTGGCCATCACCAGCGGCCTGCGCGAGCGCCTCACCCGCGACGAGCTGGCCGGCGTGATGGCTCACGAGATCAGCCACATCCGCCACTACGACATCCGTCTGGCGATGCTCATGGCAACGCTGGCCGGGGTGATCGTCTTCGCTTCCGACGCCGCCCGTCGAATCGCGTTCCACTCCGGCGGTCGCAGCTCCCGCAGCAGCGACAACAAGGGCGGCAACCCGCTGGCGATCATCATCATCGTCCTGGCCTTGGTCCTCATCGTTCTCGCGCCGATCGTGGCCACGTTCATCCGTTTGGCGATCAGCCGCCAGCGCGAGTACCTCGCCGATGCCGGGGCGGTCGAGTTGACCCGGTATCCGCAGGGGATGATCGGCGCGCTCGAAAAGCTCGGAGCCTGCCGACAACCGCTTCGTGTGGTGAATCAGGCCTTGGCGCCGCTCTTCATCGTGAATCCGGTGAAGGCCGCGGTCGAGCGCGGCGGGCACGAGGCGTCGAGCATCTTCCTTACCCATCCCCCGCTGCACGAGCGGATCGCCCGACTCCAAGCCCTCCTGTGAGCAATCCTCCCACGATGGACCTGCTGTCTCTCGCATTCGTCGTTGCTAACGGGGCGCTCATGTGCCTGCTGATTCCAGTCGGCATCGCCATCGTCGTCGCGATCGGTATCGCCGCATACAAGGCAGAGCAGAAGCGCAAGGCGGAGTTTCTCGCCGTCGCCAGCGAGAACGGCCTTCGATACGACCCCGAGTCGCACGGCGATTGGGACGACCGTTGGCCGCGGTTTGAGTGCTTCCATCGCGGCCACAGCCGGTGTGCGTTCAACCTTCTGACCGGTCGGCTCGGCGGGGACGGGCCAGAATGCGCCCTGGGCGAATATCGCTTCAAGGAAACGCACGGAAGCGGCAAGAACCGTCGCACCGTCACCTACACCTTCGGCTTCGCCATTCTCGATGTCGGGCTGCGCGGCGTTCCCGATGTCCTGATTCGCAAGGAGCACCTCTTCGACAAGGTCGCGGGGTTTTTCGGTTTTGACGACATCGACTTTGAGAGCGTCGAGTTCAGTCGGTCCTTCATGGTGAAGAGCTCCGACAAGCGATTCGCCTACGACCTGATTGATGCCCAGATGATGGAGTTCCTGCTTGGACAGGGAACGCCCAACATCGATATCGGGAGCGCTTCCGCGGGCGGTGCCGTTTGCCTCTGGTTCGGCCAGAGCTCGCGACTGGGTCCGCGCGAACTGATCAGCCTCGCCCAGTGGGGAAGGTCATTCATCGGGCGGTGGCCGCGCGTGGTCCGGGCGGTGCCTGGCGAACAGATTTGACGAGCAGGGCTCGCGGACCGAGGATCCGACATCGTGACGATCGAAGGCACCATTCTTTCCGTGGCGGCGGGCGGCGAAGCCTTGGCGATCACCTGTGGCGTGATCGCGGCAGTCGTTCTTCTGCCGACGATATTCGTGATCGTGACCTACAACCGGTTTCAATCGGTTCGGCAGCACATGCGCGAGTCGTGGGCGGACGTCGACGTCGAGCTGAAGCGCCGCTACGACCTCATCCCGAATCTCGTCAACACGGTAAAGGGCTACGCCACCCACGAGCGAGAGATATTCGAGAAGATCACAGCCCTCCGCTCGCAGGCGATGAGCATGGCCAACATCAGCGACAAGGTGCCCGTCGAAGGTGAACTCTCCCGCGTGCTCCATCGCCTCATCGCCGTCGCCGAGGCGTACCCGACGCTCAAGGCCGACCGCAACTTCCTTGAGCTGCAGCAGGAGCTCTCCCTGACCGAGGACCGCATCGCCGCGGCCCGTCGCTTCTACAACGCCAACGTGCGCGAACTCAACACGCTCTGCACGACCTTCCCGAGCAATGTGCTCGCGGGCATGTTCGGATTCCGGCCCGAAGGCTTCTTCGAGCTGGACAGCGCCGCCGAGCGCGAGGCGCCCAAGGTCTGAGCGACGCCGGTCGCGCGGTGATCTCGACCGGGTTCCGCATTCGGCGATGGCATTGGACCGACCATTCGGCGACAATCCAGACATGGCTCGCGATCGCGTGGTGACGACAACCGAACGGCCCGGTCAGGAAGACGTGGCCAACCACGCCTTGCGCCCACAGCGGCTCGATGAGTACATCGGCCAGGGCGAGCTGGTCGAGCGGCTGCGCATCGCCCTCGACGCCGGCCGGGCCCGCGGTGAGCCGATGGAGCACGTCCTCTTGCACGGTCCGCCTGGGCTGGGCAAGACGACGCTGGCCCACATCATCGCCAGCGAGATGGGCTCTCGGGCGTACGTCACCAGCGGCCCGGCACTCACCAAGGCCGCCGACCTGATCGGCACCCTGACCAAGATGCAGGTTCGCGACGTCCTCTTCATCGACGAGATCCACCGCCTGCCTGCCGCGGTCGAGGAGTACATCTATCCGGCGATGGAGGACTTCAAGGTCGACTTCACCGTCGACAGCGGCATGCACGCGAAGGTCGTCTCGATCCGACTCAAGCCCTTCACGCTGATCGGGGCGACGACGCGGGCGGGCCTTCTCACCAATCCGCTTCGCAGCCGTTTCGGCATCGCCCACCATCTTGAGTTCTACGAGCAGCCCGAGCTCGTCTCGATCATCGATCGGGCATCACGCATGCTGGCGATGCGGGCGCTCGATCCTGTCGTGACCGAGGCGATCGCGGCTCGCAGTCGCGGCACGCCGCGTGTCGCCCTCAGGCTTCTCCGACGGGTGCGCGATTTCGCTCAGGTACGGGCCGCCGGAAGACTCGACGCGGATGTCGTCGACGCGGCGCTCAAGCTTGAGGGCGTGGATCGATTGGGTCTGGATGAACTCGACCGCAAGTACCTCCGCACGATTCAGACGACCTACGAGGGCGGACCGGTGGGTCTCGAGGCGATCGCCGCGACGATGGGCGATGACGGCGACACGCTTGAGGATGTGATCGAACCCTATCTCCTGCGGATCGGATTCGTTTCGCGCACGCGGCAGGGGCGCAAGCTCACCGCCCAAGCCGCCGACTATCTCGCAAATCGCTAGCGAGCGGCGCCGCTCCAGGCATCGGCCCACGCGTTGGCGCCAGCGGAGTTGTCGCTCGGGATGCGGAGCGACAACCCGAAGGTCGTCTGGTCGTCGATCAGGTCGTACCCGGCGGTGAGGTTCAGGTTGAAGTCGGGGAAGGTCCGCGAGAGCGAACCCTGGATCTTGCGCAGCTCACCTTCCTGAAGGTCGTACTGCGGGCTGAACGCGATCATGTATTTCTTGCCGACCTGATAGAGCACGCCGAGCTGAAGGAGTTCGCTATCGGTCGGTGCGACATAGCGATACTCGATGTAGGTGCTGATGTCCGGTGTGTGCCGCATCTCGAGGCCGATGGAACCTTTGGCCAGGTTCTTCAGAAG
The DNA here is from genome assembly GCA_016795065.1 of Phycisphaerae bacterium. Lineage (GTDB taxonomy): Bacteria > Planctomycetota > Phycisphaerae > Phycisphaerales > SM1A02 > JAEUIT01. The sequence goes on along the minus strand of JAEUIU010000039.1, from coordinate 94,524 downwards.
GGCGTCCTCCTTGGAGATGCTGTCGCGGTCCTCGAGAAGGTAGGCCGCGGTGCCGGCGATCGTGAGCGAGTCGGAGATCTGCCACGAGCCCATGCCGTAGAGATGGCTTCCCCACTGCGAAAGTTCGGGCCGCCACGTGTAGAACGCGGGCAACGCGGACTGGGCGAGCACCCACGGGTCCTTCGCGTCGGACTGCTGGTACTCGCTGGCCTTGTCGTTGACAACGACTCCGGTGTCGAGGGTGAGGAAGTTCACTGACTCCCAGGCGCCCGGGCCGCCACGCTGGGTCTGGAACTGCTGGCGCACGCCGACCTGGGCTGCCGCGCCGCCGGAGGTCCCTTCGATCTCCTGGTCGTAGGTTGGGACCTCGCCAAGGTTGCTGTTGGCCAGACCCGTCCAGATGGTCGCGTTCGGTTCGACGATGTGGCGAAGCCGGTGTATGTCGAAGAACCAACTCTCGGCCGCGTCATCGATGCGCACGAAGCGGGCGCTGGTCCGCACGCCCGCGCCGAAGAGGTAGCGCAGGTCCTGGCCCTCGGCGTTGTAGCGGTCGTACTCCTGGAAGAAGTAGCCGCTGCCCTCGCCGGAGACGAAGGGCGTGATCGTCCAGTTGTTCTCCGCCCACGGATAGCTCAGCTCGTGGCGGGTGTGGACGCGGGTGACGTAGTTGTCCGAATAGCCGGCGTCGAAGTAGAGCTGGTCGATCGGTTGGGTGAGCGGAATGCCGGCGAAGGCTCCAGGCCGGATGCCTAACGATTGGACCGTCCCGCGGGTCGGGCGAATCGACATCAGGCCCGTGTTCCACACCTGCGTCCAGAGCAGGTTCTCCCAGATGTTGTCGCCGTAGCGGCGGTAGCCAAGCTCGGGAAGCTTGTCGACTTGATAGCCCGGTCCGGCGAGAAGATAGGAGTTCGAGAGGAAGCTATTGATGTTGTGCTTCATCAGGAACGTCGTCGCCGTGTTCTCCGATTGCGACTTGAGATAGGCGCTCGTTTCGTACTCGCGCCGCTCGCTGAAGTCGCCGCGTCTCCACGCCGAGATGAAGGTCGCGTCGCTGATGTAACTGAGCTGGGTCTGGAGCAGCAGTTCCGGCGAGAGGAAGGTCTGGTACTCGCCCGTCGCAGCGCCGCGCACCCCGGCGTCCTTGGTGACGTAGCGACCCGACGCGGTCTTGTCGTCGCCGCCGAGGTCATAGAGCCCGAAAACGTCAACGCCACCCGAGGTGCGACCCTCGCGATAGTTCCAGCGCGAGCCGAGGGCCGGCCCGCGCTTGGTATAGCCGCCGATGGTGAGATCGGAATCGACGCCGTCCGGGGCCTGTTCGTTGATGAGTTGGTAGAGATTCCAGCGGGTCAGGATCTCGGCGCCCTGGTGCGAGCGGTAGCCGACCTCGATCTCGCGCAGCGGGTTCGGCTCGATGTCGCCCTCGTACCCCGGCAAGTAAAAGAAGGGCATGCTGCCCATCCGCAGGGTGATGTCCTCGGCGGTGAGGTGGAGCGGGTTGTCCCCGGCCATTGCCATCTCGGGCGGCGGCTGGGTGACGGTGACCCGCTCGGCGCCGATCGAGAGGTGCGGCTGGAAGAACTCGCTGGTCGAGACCGTCGCGTGATCGGCGGTGAACTCGTTGCGCGAGACCTGCCGCATCTCCGCAGCGCGGGCGTAGAGCGTGACGGTCCGGTTCAGCCGTGCGTAGGTGCGAAGCACCGCATCCACGACGATGGCCCGGTTGTTGGCGAAGTCGTAGTAGATCTTCGAGCCGCGGAGCGTGTAGTTGCCGTCGGTCGCGGTCACGCCGCCCTCGAGGTAGACGCCGAGGACGTTGCCGGCGTCGACGGTGCGACGGCCTTCGCGGAACTCCTTGATGAAGCCCTCGCGCAGGAAGACCACGGCCCGCTCGGCCCGCAGCTCCAGCCGCAACTGGCCCTCGGGTGAGTCGCCGTCGTACTCGATCATCACGTTGCCGCTGATCGTCGCTGCGTTCGTCGATTCGTCGACCAGAATGTCACGGGCCGAGAAGGCGATCTGTCCCTCGGGTCGCACGATCGGCAGTGGCTCACCTGATTCGGGCAACTGCACGCTGCCCGGGCCCGGGCGGGCCTTCGCCTCTGCCTCTGGAATCGCTGGCGCGCCCGGCACCGGCGGCAGCTCAACAGGCTCGACCGGCTTGTCGATCTTGGGCACGTATTGCAGGCGTGCCGAGCCCTCTTCGATCGAGCCCAAGAGCGAACGCAGGTGCTTCGACAGGCGCTCCTGGCCCTTTCGCAAGCCTGCCGACGGCGGCGGTGCGGAGTCGATGCGTTCGGTGACGCGCAGCGAAATCGCTCCGCGGGCGCTGGTCGTGACGAGCAAATCCTCGCCGGACGCCCCGAATCCGGCTCGGCGCGTCGGTTCGTCGGCCTTCTCGAAGTAGAGGGCGATCTGGTTGATCTCGCCTTCCGCGCTGGGCAGGCGGTTGATCCACACCCAGGCCCGATCGGCGGAGAAGGAATAAGAGCCGAGCTTGATTCGAACGTCGCCCCTCAGTTCGATCCGCTGCGTGTCATCGACCTGCCAGGTCCAAGCCTTGCCGGCGATGAGGCTGATGTCGCTGTTGGTGGGGGAGACGGGGAGGACGAAACCGCCCAACCGATCACCATTGACCGCGACGCGCTTGAGGGCCGGTTGGTCGTCTTCCATCCGGGCGTCGGGACCGACCGCGAAGGCAACCGACGCGACGGCGACGGCGAGTGTTGCGCCGACCGGCAGGAGGATCGACCGCGAGCCTGCGCGGCGGCTGGCCGAGGCTGCCCGACACGAACGCTCGGCCGAATCGGGAACGGCGTGCGTTTGGCTCGTCAACGACCGTGCGGTGCGGGGGCCGGGCATGCGGGGCAGAGGATACCCGCCACGGGGAATCGGCGGTGGCGAGGTCAGGCCATCGGCGGGACTCGGCGCGCTTTCGCGATCACGACTCCCGATACTGCACCGGCGTGGCCAGGAGCGTGGTGAACTCCTTGATCGCGGTCATCACCAGAAAGCCGCCCGCGGCGACGCCGCCGAGCATGAGAGCCTGCTTCCAGAGACCCATCGCGGCGAACCACGCCACGGCGTAGAGGCTTTGCCACATGGCCCCGTAGCGGCGGATCTTTTCGCTTGCGACCGTGCCGGACTGGACTCGAGTCTTCAGGCGAGCGACCACCGCGAAGCCGATGACCGCAGCCAACGGCCAGAGGACACCGGGCCAAATGGGCGTATTGAGGGGCCAAGATCCATCGGTGTGCCACCAGCCCCAGGTGAGGACGGTGACCGACCAGAAAAGCCACCCTGCCGCGGTCACGCCGATGGCCAGCGGCGTGATCGCCGGACGCTTCTCCTCGAAGCGGTGCACCAGCATCGCGATCACGATCGCATGGGTCATCGAGAGCCAAATCGGAAGCGTGAAGCCAAACCGATGGTTGGGAATCGCCATGTGGGTAGCGTGCACGAGTCCGATCGTGACGAACGCGAGGGCCGGCACATGTTTCGCCAGGCCGTTGTAGAAGGCGATGCCGAGTGTTACCAGAGCAAGCGTGATGACGGCGGGAAGGCCGAAGAGCGTCGCTCCCATCGTGGCCGCGGCGAGGCACGTGCTCGTGACGATCGCGGCCTGATGCGGCCGGATGCGACCCGCGGGAATCGGTCGATCGGGACTGAAGGCCCGATCGTGACGGGCGTCGAGCACGTCATTGAGCGATGCACCAAAAGCGAAGAGGCCGACAGCGACGACCAGCCCAGCGGCAAGGGCAACCCAAAGGGGAAGCGTCGAGGCGGGTAGGTCCGCGAACGAGGGATCCGCGCGGGTGATGAGGATCACCAGCCACATGTCCGCAATCGCCCCGTAGGCCATCGTCAGCCGGGTGAGCTGGATCGCCGTCAGGAATCGCAGGAGCGTCCGCCGCACACGCGGATGGTAGCCATTCGATTGAGCGGTTCCGTCGGCGGGCCGCGCGGCGCGAATCCGGCCCCGTCGCGGGAGAGCGGCTTTCGCTACGATCCTCCCCCCTCGCATGCGAGTTTCCCTCCCCATCGAGCCTGATGCCCGCGGCCGCCGCATTGGCCTGGTCGTGAGCCGCTACCACCATTCGATCGTCGATCGGTTGGCGGATGGTGCCGCGTCGGTGTTCGTCAAGGCTGGCGGCGAGGATCGCGACCTCCTTCGGATCGACGCTCCCGGCGCGTTCGAGCTGCCGGTGATCGCCGCAACGCTCCTTCGCCGCGGCGATGTTGACGCGGTGGTGACGGTTGGCCTCGTTCTCACAGGCGAGACGACCCATGACCGGTACATCTGCGAGAGCGTCGCCCACGCCCTTCAGGAACTGTCCATCGAGACGGGGAAGCCCGCGGCCTTCGGGGTCATCACCTGTCAGACGCTCGCCCAGGCCGAGGCCAGGTCAGGCGGGGCGAAGGGCAACAAGGGCGAGGAGGCGATGACCGCAGCGCTTCTTGCCGTCTCGGCTGTGCGTGCCGCCCGCGAGGTACCGGGTCGACGCCGTCCTCCCATCGGTCGGAGCCAGGAATCATGAGCGCCAAGCGGACCAATCGGGAAAGCCGGCGCTGCGCGCTCCAGGCCCTGTTCCAATTCGACATGTCCGAGGGCAGCGATCACGAACTCGTGCGTTCAACGCTGGTCGAGAGCCCCGGCAGCGAGGAGGACCACGTCCATGGCTTCAACCTCGCCACGCTGGCGTGGGAGTTCCGCGACGAGGCGGACGCGGTCTTCGCCCCGATGGCGCCCGAGTGGCCCGCGAACCGCCAGCCGCCGATCGACCGAAACCTGCTGCGGCTCGCGTATTACGAGATCGTCGTTGCCGAAGTGCCCGCCAAGATCGTCATGAACGAAGCGGTGGAACTGGCCAAGGAGTTCGGCACCGATCGGAGCCCGGCCTTCGTGAACGCGATGCTCGACCGAATGTGGAAGGCTCGCGGCGTTCCGAATCCGGGCCCGGGTGAGGGTCGCTGACGATGGGGCTCTTCAAGTCCGCTTTCGCCGCGATCAAGCGCGGGCTCCAGAAGACAGCCGAAGTGTTAGGTCGCGGCCTGCGCAATCTCCTGCGCGGGCGGCAGCTCAGCGAGGAGCTGATCGACGAGATCGAGCGGAGGCTGATCGCAGCGGACGTCGGCGTGAAGGCGACTCGTGAGATCATCGCCGCGCTACGCGCCGACTACCGGGCGGGCACGATCCAGAAAGGCGACGAGGCCCTCGAGTTTCTCAAGCGACAGCTCAAGGCCCGTTGGTCCGAGGAGGACCGCCGGCTCGCCAACGCGGCGACAAAGCCGACGGTCATTCTCGTCGTCGGCGTCAATGGTGCCGGCAAGACCACCAGCGTCGCGAAGATCGCCAAGAGCCTCCGCGACGAGGGCCGCACGGTCCTCCTCGCCGCCGCCGACACCTTCCGTGCCGGAGCGGTCGCCCAGCTCACAATCTGGGCTGAGCGACTCGGGGTTGACCTCGTGAAGGGCGCCCAGAACGCCGATCCGGCGGCGGTAGCCTTCGATGCCTGTGATGCGGCCATTGCCCGAAAGGTCGACGTCCTCCTCATCGACACGGCCGGGCGGCTGCACACCCAGGACCACCTCATGCGGCAGCTCACCAAGATCCGCTCAGTGGTCCAAAAGAAGATCCCGACCGCTCCTCACGAGACCCTGCTTGTTCTGGACGCGACCAGCGGACAAAACGCCATTGAACAGGCCCGCATCTTCAAGGAAGCCGCCGTGGTCACGGGGATCTTCCTCGCCAAGCTGGACGGCACCGCCAAGGGCGGCATCGTCGTGGCCATCCGCGACACCTTGGACGTGCCGGTGAAGCTGGTCGGCGTCGGCGAGCGGCCGGAAGACGTCGAGCCCTTCGACCCCGATCGCTTCGTCGAGGCAATGTTCGAGGAAGAGGACGTCGGCTGATCGCTGTCGTGATCGGGGCACCAATCCCGAAGTTCTTCTGGAACGATGCGGGGGCGCTCCGATATAACGAAGCCACCGCGAGGTTCGCATGACCCAACGTCGGTCCCCTTTGCATCCAGAGTCGCCTGCCGCCCTCCCGCCTCTGCGTGAAAGCGCTTGGCGCGCCCGTCGCCCGGCGGGTTTCACGCTGACGGAACTCATGGTGACGATGGGAATCATCGTCCTCCTGATGTCGATCATCGTGCCGACAGCGCGGAGCTTCCAGGCCGAGGCCCGCTCGGTGGCCTGCATCAGCAACCTGCGGCAGCTCTGGGTCTCGATCGAGACCTATCGAACGGGCAACAAGGACTTCCTGCCGATGTCGGAGTTCCTGCCGGTGGCGACCGACAACGGACCCGAGGGCGGGTTGCCCGAGGTGCTCAAGGCCTACGTCAACAAGGACTGCACCTGCTGGCTCTGCGCCGCCGACTTCGACGAGGACGGCAGCATTTCGACCGGCACGAGCTACCTCTACGTGCCGGGACTGATCCGCTACACGCCGCAGATCCAGTTTCAGGTGCAGCAGGCGATGCTTCCCTTCATGCTCAATCCGGGCACCAGCCCGGCGATGCTGGAGAAGTTCCGTCGCGAGGCCGAGGCCAAGCTGGTCACGCGCTTTTACGAGGCGAGCCCGGACTTCGCGGTGTTGTGTGACAGCCAAGATCGACACAACTACGGTGACCGCGAACCGAAGAACGCGGTCTTTCTCGACGGACGGACAGGGCGAGTGATCTTTGACCAGGACACGCAAGGCGGTCAGCCGGGCCGCGACGCCCAGGACTGATCTCGGACGACGTGCAGCGGAGAGAACGCATGGCCAGCTACGTTGAAATACGCGATTCGATCGACGACTTCCTCGCCGAGCGGCGGCGCGAGATCGCCAAGGCCCTCGTCGCCGCTCTGGTCGCAGCCGTGCTCATCGCCAGCGGCTATTGGTGGTTTGCGGTGCGCTGGAAGCCGCCGCCATCGATCTTTGATGCGCCGGTCGACGATGTTCTGGGCTATCTGGCGATGGACGACTTCAGCAAGCTGCCACTCAAGGAGCGGATGAAGTTCCTGATGGACTTCGCCGATCGCTTCCGCGGCATGGCCCAAAGCGAATCGATGGTCATGTCGGGTTTCCTAGCTGGCCTCAGTGGCCCGACCCGCGAGCAGCTCACTCAGAACGCTCGCGAATTGGCCAAAGACATCCTGGCCGAGGGGGCCGCGACGTACGTGAATCTCAAGCCCGAGGAGCGCGAGAAGTTCCTCGACGACTGGCTCGCCGAGTGGCTCAAGACCGGTGAGCGGCTGGCGACCGGAAAGAGCGGCAACGAGCCCGACGCCGATCGCGTCAAGAACTTCAAGGAGGACGCGAAGAAGGACTCGACGCGCGAGCGCGATCCTGACCGCATTCCAAAGCTCACCGACAAGGGCGCGTCACGCTTCCTCGACTTCTACGAGAGCGACGTTCAGCAGACCGCCTCGCCGAAGGAGCAGGGGCAGATCACCCGCTTCATGGATGACCTGCGCAAGCATGTGCTGAAGTGAGCGACTGGGCGAATCGTTAGAGAACGCGCTCGGCCCGCGGATAGCTTCCCAGCACCTTGAGTTCGACGCAGTGCGAACGGGCCTCGGCGAGCGCCGTCACCATCGACGGAGCGCTCGCGTGGGCGTCGCAGTCGATGAAGAAGGTGTACTGCCAGTTCTCGCGGCGGCTCGGTCGCTTCTCGATATGCGAGAGGTTCACGCTCGCGTCGCGGAACGCCGCGAGGACGTCGACGAGGGCGCCGGGCCGGTGTTGGGTCGTGAACATGACCGTCGTCTTGTCGTTGCCCGTCGGTTGGGCGGCGGCGCGCGAGAGGACCAGGAAGCGGGTCACGTTGCCGGGCTTGTCCTCGATCCGTTCGAAGAGGATGCGCACACCGTAGAGTTCGCCCGCCAGGGACGAGCCGACCGCGGCCGTGCCGGGCGCGTTGGATGCCTCCTGCACCGCGCCTGAAGTGCTCGCCGATTCGACCTGCTCGATGTCGGGAAAGTGCCGCGAAAGCCACTGTCGGCACTGGGCCAGGGCCTCGCGCTTCGACACGATGCGATTCACCTCGTTGGGGGCGCAGTTGGCCATGAGCGATTGGCTCACGCCGACGAGGGCCTCGGCACAGGCGCTCACGTGGTGGGTCTGGAAGGCGTCTAACGTTTCGGTCACCGAGCCGCCGATCGAGTTCTCGTAGGGCACGAGCCCGTGATCGACGCGGCCCGCGGCGACTTCCTCGAAGACGTGCTCGATGGTGTGGAGGTCGAGCAGCTCGACGCTCGAACCGAAGTGGCGCACGGCGGCGAGATGGCTGAAGCTGCCGGCCGGTCCGAGGAATCCGATGCGTGGTGGCGTCTCCAGGACGAAACTCCCGGACATGATCTCGCGGAAGACCGCCTCGATCGTGCGCGACGAGAGCGGTCCCGGGTTGCGCGACACGGCCCGCTCGATCACCTCGCGCTCTCGGTGCGGGACGTAAACGCTCGTGCCGGTGGAGCGTTTCGACAGCCCGACCTCCTGGACGATTCTCGCCCGCTCCGCCATGAGCTCGACCAGCCGGGCATCGACGGCGTCGATCAGCTTGCGGAGCTCGTCCAATCCGCGGGGCGGAGGGGACGGCGAAGAGGCAGGGTCGTGGGGCGAGGACATCGGTCGGGGAGTATCGGCTGAATCAGCGTCCGGTTGGGGCCCCAAACCGGATCGTCACATCCGTCGCGCCGGTCGAAGGCCGCAAAACCAGTTCGTTTCCGTCGCCAGGCTCGAGGCCGCCATCCGACCCCGCGACCACCGCCAGCCCGGTGCGTTCTGGGACGCGAAGGCGAAGCTCGGCCGGGAGCGGTGCGAACGTTCCGTCGCCTAACGGGACGGCGGAGGCGATGTGCACGGAGACGAGCGTCCCCTTCGTCCATCGCAGGGTGACCTCGACTCCGCCGCGGGCCCGAAGCTGGGCTTCGCCGTCAGGCAAGTGGGCGATGGGCCACGCCGGCAGGAGATCGAGGAGGAAGAGCGGTCGGTTGCCTTCCCAGCGCATCTCGTGGGACTGGAGGATCATCTCGCAGACGCCGGCGAGGCCGCCGAAGTTGCCGTCGATCTGGAAGGGCGGGTGATCGTCGAAGAGGTTGGGGAGCGTCGAATGGGTGAGGAGTTTCGCGACGTGCCCGTACGCGGCCTCCGCGTCGCGCATTCGGGCCGCGAGATTGATGAGCCACGCCCGACTCCAGCCGGTGTGCCCACCGCCGTTGGCGAGCCGGAAGTCGAGGCTCTTCCTGGCCGCAACCAGGTACTCGCTGCGGTTCGGTGCCATGAACTGCCGACTCGGATAGACGCCGTAGAGGTGACTTACGTGACGATGTCCGGGCTCGGCTTCCTTGAATGGCCGCGACCACTCCATGAGCCGGCCGTCGGTGCCGATCGAGGGCCAGGCGAGCTTCTCGAGCGCCGCCTTGGCCCGCTCGACGATCAGGTCGTTCTCGATCGAAAGCACCCGCGCCGCATCGACCAGGTTTGTCAGGCAGTCCCAGATGATCTCCTGATCCATCGCGTTGCCCATGCCGGTGTCGGCGCGCGAGCCGTCCTCAAGGACAAAGGTGTTTTCGGGGCTCGTCGAGGGACCTCCGACCAGGCGGCCGGTGGCGGGATCGGTCGTCATCCAATCGAGATAGAACTCGCTTGCCCCTCGCATCAGCGGAAAGGCCCGCTCGCGAAGGTATCGCTCATCGAGCGTGTGGCAATAGTGTTCCCAGCAGTGCCGAACGAGCCAGCCGCCGCCGTGCGGCCAGAGCCCCCACACGGTGAGGCCCATCGGTTGGGTCATGCCCCACGGGTCCGAGGTGTGGTGGCAGGTCCAGCCGCCGCAACCGTAAAGTTGACGTGCGGTGAGGGCGCCGTCACGGGCGAGCGTCTCGATGTAATCGGTCAGGGCATCGACGCGCGAGCCGAGGCCGATCGCCTCGACCGGCCAGTAGTTCATCTGGAGGTTGATGTTGGTGTGGTAGTCGGCGTTCCAGGGAGCCAGCAGATGCTCGTTCCAGAGCCCCTGGAGGTTCGCAGGAAGGTCCGGGGCGTCGGGGTCGCCGCGCGATCCGCTGCGGGCGAGGTGGCGACAGAATGCCAAGTATTTCTCGAGCAGTGGGGCGATGTTCCCGCCCTGGGCAAGGGTGAAGAGTGTCGGAATCGGGCCGGCGAGCGGGCCCGCGTTGACGCGAATGAAGCAAGGCGAGTCGCGGCCCGCCAGACGCACTTCCTCGGCGAGCGCCTCGTCGCCCTTTCGCTGCCGCAACCGATCGGCGACAACATCGGCCGCAGCGATGCCGTCCAGATCCGTCCCTGTTGCAACCCTGATGTGGACGGCCTTCGCGTCGCGCACCAGGATCGCCGCGGACGTCGGGCTTGTGACGCCCACGTCGGCCAGGGCCGCCGTGCCGTCGACCGTCTCGATCGAGCCACGCAGGATCGTGATCCGCGCCGCGGTGGCGTATCGCACGCCTTCGAACGAGCCGTTCACGGCGGTTCCCTCGATGAACAGCGTCGCCCTGTTGGCGTCGACGATCTCGACCCGAGCGCCGCCCTTGGCCAGCTCCTGCCGACCGAGGGCGATCGTGATCGGGGGAAGCGGCTTGTTGCCGAGTTCAATGACGGTCTCAATGGCCCACGGTGTTGCCCGCGTCACACGGCGATAGGGGAAGTGCTCCTGGCCGTACTTGACCGTGACCTCGCCACGCTCGGGATCGAGCGAGCGGGAGTAGGGAACCTCGCCACCGACATCCATGGCGATCGCCAACTCGCCGGCGGTCTGATGCGACGCGTCGAGATCGGTGGACATGAACTCGCGCTGCATGAGATCCTGGCATTCGCGAATACGGCCCGCGAACCAGAGCTCCCTGGCCTTGCCTAACAGTTCGGGCGCTGGTGAGCGAAGTCGGCCGGTCGGCGATCGGGCCCAGAGCGAGATGTCGTTGATCTGGATTCGTTCGCGGTCGATGCCGCCGAAGACCATGGCGCCGGTGCGGCCGTTTCCGACCGGAATCGCCTCGGTCCAGCGTTCGGCCGGTGCTGGCCAGACGAGCTTGCCGTCGAAACCCCGCTGCCACGGTTCCTCAAGAGAGCCTTCCCGGATCACGGGCGATCGTCGCTGGCCCGCCGCACCGGGCTTGCGCCCGAGAAACGCCTGGGCGGCGCCGGTCACGTCCTCAGGCGTGGCCCACGCCGGATCGTCCCCTGTATGCAATTCCCAGACGCCAGCGAGCGAGCGCGAGCCGCCCGACGTCGTGAGGCGTAGCGGCCCCTGATGGATACCGCCCTGTCCGCCTGAATCGTGCACGCGCAGCGCGATCACGTTCCAGCCGGGCCGCAGCGCGGCCTTTGGCACGCGGTAGCGCCGATCGGCGTTCCAGGCGGTCGTTGCCGCTGGCGGCATCGTCCCGCTTGCACCGATCTTCTCGCCGTTCACGAACGCCTCGTCGGCATCGTCGATCTTGCCGAGCGAGAGCTCCGCATCTCGTGCAAGGTCGCTCGCCTCGAGCTGGACAAACGCCCGGTACCACGCGAAGCCGTCGTAGCCAGACAAGGCGGCGTGACCGGTCCTTTCCCATGCTTCGGGTGCCCGAACCGGCACCCAGTCGTTGGTGAGGCTGAGAAGCGACCCACATGCAAGGACGGCGATGAACATCGGCGCATGCTAGATATCAAGGAGGCTGATAGGGAAAACGCCGCATGCGGGTGGTCAGTGGGAAGCACCGTGTATCTGGTGAGGACCCTTGGTCTCCTACTCAAGGACCGAGAGCCTCCCACGCGCACGAACCGGCACAGGATTGACCAAGCTATGCACCACGGGCTTCACCTCTTCTTCCAGCGCCCGACGCACCGAGTCGCCGCGAACGCCTTGGCCCTCGCCATCGTCGCGGCCAGCGGAGCCCAGGACATCAACGGAAACTCCGTTCGCGACTCGATCGATCTTCGCAACGGGACAAGTGCCGACTGCAATCACAACGGCGTTCCCGACGAGGCCGACATGGTGCGCCCCGCCTACTCGGCGGTGATCGAACACATGAACGACACTCCCGTCACGAACAACGTGCATGGGGTTGCGGGGCTTGACTACGATCTCGACGGCGACATGGACATGGTCGTCTCGGCGCGGTCAGGTACGAGCAACTCCACCCTCACCCTCTGGCGCAACGACGGCGGACCGGGTCTCGTCTTTGGCGTGCGCTACACCGTGACCAACGCCCTGGCCTACGCGGTGCGCACCGCCGACCTCAACGGCGACGGCCGCACCGATGTCGTCGCAAGTGATGCGGGTTTGCCCAACATCGTCGTCATGCTTGCCACGGGCAACGGCACGTTTGCCAATCCGGTGAAACTCACCGCGGGATCGCGGGCCGCGGGCATCGCGGTCGCCGATCTGGACAACGACGGCGACCTCGACATCGCCTCCCCCGGCTTCGCGACCAACGCGGTAGACGTCTTCCGCAACAACGGCAACGGCACCTTCGCCCCGCGCGTTTCCTACGCCTGCGGGCAGCAACCGTCTGCGGTCGATGTTGGCGACTTCAACGGTGATGGCCTCATTGATCTGGCCGTCGCCAACTCCAACATCTCCTTCCCGGGCACGGGAACGGTCTCGCTCCTGCGAAACACCGGGGCCGCAGCATTCGTGACCCACGCGACCCTGACCGTTCCCGGTCACGCATCGACCTCCAACAGCGCGAAGCCGCACGATGTGGTCCTCAGGGATACCGACGGCGACGCCGACATCGACTTGCTGGTCTCATCGAAAAGCAGCAATTCGATTCAGATCTTCACAAACGATGGCACTGGCGCATTTGCAAACACCCAAACGATTGGTCCGCTGCCGGTCATATCGAGCACGGCCGATCGTCTGATTTGCACCGACCTCGACGGAGACGCCGAGCCGGAGATCGCCTGGTGCGACTCCTCGGCTCGCGTCGTGCATCTGTACGACAACAACCGCGGGGCGTTCGCGCTGGCCCGGTCCTACGCCGCGGGACCGGAAGGCCCCATTGCGGTGACGGCGACCGACATCACCGGCGACGGCGTCGTCGAACTGGCCACCGCCAACGACACCAGCTCGGCCTTCTCCGTGTTCGTTGGACTCGGCGGAATCCGATTCGATGCAGTCGAACACATCCGCCGTTCCGACTCGAATTTCTACCCGCTACTGGCCGACTTCACCGGCGACGGGATCACCGATCTTGCGTCCTATGCGACGTTTGACGTGCCGGCCACGTTCCGCATCGCGCCCGGCACGGGCGGCGGCTCGTTTGGGCCGGCGACGAGCATCAGCCTGCCCTCCGCAGCACCGCTCTACCCGCGCGACGTCAATGCCGACGGGCACCTCGACATCCTCGGACTCGGGAACAGCGGTGCCCGCTACGTCAAGCTCAATAACGGTGACGGCACCTTCGGGCCGAACATCTTCTCCGATCCCATCGTGGTCGGCAGCAACTTCCAGACCGCTGACATCAACGGCGACGGCCATCTCGACGCGATGTGGACGTGGACGACCATCTCGAGCGCACCGCACAACGTGCGCATCTCGCTCGGCGACGGCACCGGGCATTTCGCACCGTACTACGAGTTTCAGACGCCGCCGTTTCTCGGCTCGATCTGGACCGGCGACCTGAACGGCGACGGCGCGCCGGAGATCTTCGCGGGCGTGACGGCGGGGGTCGTCGGCCCGCCCGGTCTCGAGACGCTTCTGGTCTATCCCAACAACGGCGACGGCACCTTCGCCGCGTACGAGGCGTACTCCTACGAGCTCGCGCCAAACTTCGTCAGCACGCTCGGCAACTTCGCGTGGGTGGACATCGACGGCGACGGCGACAGCGATCTCCTCGGGGCGGCGAACATGACCTGGCTCTTCCGGAACCAGCGCGGCGTGCTTTCTGCGCCCGAGCAACTCGCGAACTTCGCCAACTTCGGTCGCAACGAGTTCGGCCCGCGCATCGCCGACGCGGACGGCGACGGCGATCTCGATCTCTTCGGAAGCGCCGCCATCAGCGGCGTGACCTCACCCGCCATCTTCTTCAACAACGGCGACGGCACCTTCTGGCCGCGATCGGCCCTGATGCGATACCGCAACAGCCCCGACGCCATCGCCCAAGGCGATGCCGACAACAACGGCCGGCCCGACCTCCTTGTCAAGCCGGAAGGCTACAACGACTGGTACCTGCATACGAGCTATCCGACTGACGTTGCGGACTGCAACGGTAACCTCGCCTCGGACCAGTGTGAGATCTCCAACGGCGAAGTCGCCGACCTCAACGGTAACGGCATTCCGGACGAGTGCGAGCCGCCGATGCTGCTCGGCGATCTCGACGGTGATGGTGCAGTGAATGGCATTGATCTCGCGATCCTGCTCGGTGCCTGGGGCAACTCCGCCGGGGTGGCCGATCTCACCGTCGACGGCATGGTTGATGCCGCGGATCTCGCGGTTCTGCTCGGTGCCTGGACCGGCTGATCTGGCCGGTCAGGCCGTCGGACGAAGCGATTCGATCGCCCGTCGCACGATTGCGCCGTCGAGCTCATGGACTTCCTCGGCGGCGCCGATCGCCCGAAGCAGCGTGATGGTCAGTCGCCCCCCGAGATGCTCGCGGAACTCCTCGAGGCCGCGCAGAATCGCGTCGACGTCGCCGAGCGCCTCGTGCCATGTGGCGATGCCCAATCGACGAAGCAGTCCGATCGTTCGCTCGGCCGGATTGCGAGCCAAGCGACCCTCGAGCATCGCGTAGGTCGTGTCTAACGCGACGCCCACGCCGACGGCGGCGCCGTGGCCGAGCGAGAAGCTCGTCAGCGACTCAAGCCGGTGGGCGGCCCAGTGCCCGTAGTCAAGCGGTCGCGCCTCGCGGATCTCGAAGGGATCGCCGCCGCGCACGATGTGCTGAAGGTGCAGTTCCGCCGAGCGTCGCACGACCGGCATGGCGGCGACGAGATCCATCGCCCGGATCGCGTCGGCGTCGCGCTCCATCCGCTCGAAGAGGTCCGGATCGCGGAGCAGGGCGATCTTCACCGCCTCGCTGAAACCCGCACGGAACTCGCCCGCAGGCAGCGTGGTCAGGAACCGCTCGTCGTTCAGTACCGCCCACGGAGGGGCGAACGCGCCGACGAAGTTCTTCTTCCCCTTCCGGTTGATACCGTTCTTGACGCCCATTGCCGCGTCGTCCTGGGCGAGGGTCGTGGTCGGCACGCGCACCAGCCGCACGCCGCGATGGGCCGTTGCGGCCGCGAATCCGACCGCGTCGAGCATTGCCCCGCCTCCGATCGCGAGGACGAAACTCTGTCGGCAGATGCGGTGACGGTCCACGGCCTCGATGACGGCGTCGACCGTCTCATGGTCGTTCTTGGTGACCTCGCCGCCTCGGATCACGAGCGCCGCCTCGGGCCTGGGAACGCGCTCCGGATGGGCAGACGCATAGGCGGCGACCCGCTCGGCCAGACCCGGCCAGGCCTTGGCCACGCCGTCGTCGACGACCGTGATGAGCCGCGACGGGCCGCGACCGCGCCGATCGGGATCGAGGGCGTCCGCAAGGACCGGGTTGGTGGGCGAGAGGAGGTCGCTGGTGAAGCGGACGCGATGAACGAAGTCAACGGTGAAGGCTTCGTCGGCCCGGCCCGACGCCATGAGAGGGCTGGCGCTTGGTGAAGCGGGCGAGCTTGGCGGGGACGTGCGGGCGGAGTGCGTCACGAGAAGGGTCAGGATAGGGCACCCGGCCCCGACTCAGATACGCTCGGAACGGCTAAATCGATGCAGCGCAACTGCCGCAGCGACAGCCACGTTGAGACTGTCGATGCCCGTGGCCATCGGGATGCGGGCGATCGCATCGCACTGGCGGATGGCAGCGTCCGAGAGCCCGTCGAACTCGGTGCCGACGACGATCGCGACCCGCTCAGGGATCGGGATCGAGTCCATCGGTCGGGCGCTCTTGCCGGTCGCAAGCCCGATCAGGTGCAGGCCCCATTCCGAGCGCAGCCGCCCAAGATCGTCATGCCAATGGACGCTGCGGGCGGTTCGCATCGCGAGGGCATGTCCCATCGAGACCCGAAGGCACTTGCGGTAGAGATGGTCGTGGCATTGCGGGCTGAGCACCATCGCGTCGACTCCGAATGCCGCGGCGTTGCGATAGAGCCCGCCGATGTTGTCGATGTTGCGGACTTCCTCACAGACCAGGACCGTGCGCACGCTCCCGTCTCGGGGCAGGGCACGGCCAAGCGAAAGCGCCTCCGGACCCGGTCGATGCCCGATCGCCAGCACGCCGCGGTGGACGTTGAACCCAGCGATCGCCTCAAGCACCGGCTGCTCCGCAACGAAGAGCGGGACGTCGATTCGCCCGGCGGCGTCGAGGGCCGCGCGCATGGCATCGGCGTGACGGGCCTCGACCAGCACCGATCGGGTCATGCCGGGCCGCTCGATCATGCGATCGACGACGAGTCGCGTCTCACCGACGAAGAGCCCCGGTCGCCCATCGGGGCCAAGCAGGTCGCGGTCGCGCACCGATCGATAGTCGTCGATGCGTGGGTCGTCGAGATCGGTGATGGTGATGATCTCACCCTCGTGCATGCGTGAAGGCTACAGGGGCGTGGGCCGCCGGTACACTTGCCTCGAATGGCCGACGAGCATGGCTCGCCACACGATCCGACGTTCTCCAACGTCCCTGCCCCGCCGACTCCCACCGATGAGGCGGGCGGTATTGCCATTGAGCACCCGACCGAGGACACCGCCGAGGATCGTCGCGTCGGGGAACTGCTCCAGCATTCGATCGATGTCGATGCGCTCGCCGAGGCGGTTGAGCAGCAGGAAGCGCCGGATGCGGCCGACACCCTCGAACACCTTCAACTCGAGGAAGAGCAGGCCGCTGAGGTGCTTGCCGAGATGGATGTGGAGAGCGCCGCCGACGCGCTTGCCCACATGCTCACGCCGCTTGGGGTGAGCGTTCTCGAGGATCTCATCGTCGAGGATCCCGCATACGCCGGGAAGCTCATCGAGGAGATGGCGCCCGACGACGCGACCGACCTTCTGCAGGCCCTGCCGGACGAGCATCGCGACAAGTTGCTTGGGATGCTCGGTAAGGTCGAGGCCGTCAAGCTCCGCCGACTGCTCGATTTCGATGAGCGATCGGCTGGCGGCATGATGACGACGGATTACCTCGCGGTGCGCGACACGATGTCGGTCGCCGAGGCGATCGAGGCGATTCGTCGAGCCGAGACCGAGACCGAGTGGATCTACGTCTTCGTCGTCGACTGGAAGGCCACGCTGAAAGGGCGCGTCACGATGCGTCGCCTCCTCCTCGGCCGTCCGGAGCAGAAGATCATCGAGCTCTGTGATTCGCCCGTCGATGCGGTGCATCCCGAGCTGCCTCGCGAGGATGTTGCCCGGGAGTTCGAGAAGTACGACTACCTCGTCCTTCCCGTCGTCGATGAGCAGCACCGCCTGATCGGCGTGATCACCGTCGACGACGTCATCGACTCGATTCGCGAGGAGTCAACCGAAGACGCCCAGACGATGGTCGGTGCAGGCAAGGAAGAGGCCGTCTTCTCGTCCGTCGGCGAGAAGTTCAAGAGCCGCTTGCCGTGGCTCGTGGTCAACCTGTTCACGAGTTCGATCGCGGCGCTGGTCGTGAAGCTGTTCACCGACCTGATCGAGGCCATCGTCATCCTCGCCGCCCTCATGCCGATCATCGCCAACCAGGCCGGCAATGCAGGGCAACAGTCACTCGCGGTGACGTTGCGCGGCATCGTGCTCGATCAGGTCCGTCCGCAGACGGCCCGAGCCCTGGTCATGCGCGAGGGACTGGTGGGGCTCCTGAACGGCATGTTCAACGGCGTCCTCATGGGAGCCGTCGTTGGAGCGCTCGAGTGGTTCACCGAACCTGCCTCCAACGCCTGGGCCCTCGGGGCGGTTGTGGCCATCGCCATGACGGTCGCCCTCACCATCGGCTGCGTGGTGGGTACGGCGATGCCACTGGTCCTTCGCCGGGTCGGAGCCGATCCGGCCACTGCCTCGACCATCTTCCTGACGATGGTCACCGACTCCTTCTCGTTCTTCTCGTTCCTGGGCCTGGCTCGGCTGCTCCAGGACTGGTTTCTTGTGAAATGATGCGGCCTTCCAAAACGCGAACACCCGCGAACGATCGCGGGTGCCCGAGCGAAAGGAGACGTTCCGGTCCGGGTGTGCGATGGCGCCGCGACGATGGGCGTCGCGTCGACATCGCGGGAACGGGGGGAAATCCGAAAGGGAAACCGACGCGTAACTCTTCGCAGGAAGAAGGTTTGGGATCCAGCTAAGACCCCATTTCTGGATTTGGCGGGGCGCGTGTCGAAGGGGGCACCGTCGGTTTCCGGACCGGTGACGGCTTGACCCGGTTTCGGGCATCCGTATCGTTCCGCCCTCCGACCCGGGTCCGCGGAAACGCGATGTGCGGCGTCGGAACCGAGTGCGAAGCGGGGGTGACCTCGGGGCCCGTCTGGGCTCGGAAGGCCACTACACAAGAGAGTCGAAACGGGAGCGAATCACCATGTCGAAGTCCTCGACGGGGCCGGCACCAACGTCCGGTCCCACCTCACCCGAAGGGGACGCTTCGGGTTCAGCGGCGGACGGGGCCGGTCACGAACTGGCCCACTTGATCAGGGCCCGCGGCCTGCACAAGCGATTCGGAGGCGAGAACGGCATCTGGGCGGTGCGCGGCATTGACCTCGATGTGCCCGCCGGACAGGTGCTCGGCTTCCTGGGACCCAACGGGGCCGGGAAGAGCACCACGATGCGGATGATCACCGGCTTCCTCGCGCCGACCCAAGGCACCGTCTCGATCTGCGGGATCGACCTCGCCTCGGACCCGATCGCGGCCAAGCGGGCCATCGGTTACCTCCCCGAGGGAGCCCCGGCATACCCCGACATGACGGTCGCGGAGTTTCTGCGTTTCATTGCCGAGGCTCGCGGCTATCGCGGCAGCGAACGGGATGGCCGCGTCGACGACGCCATCCGCCGCGTCAATCTCGGCTCGGTGCGCGGCCAGTCGATCGAGACGCTCTCGAAGGGATACAAGCGTCGCACCGGCCTGGCCCAAGCCATGCTGCATGACCCGAAGATCCTGGTGCTCGACGAGCCAACCGACGGGCTTGATCCCAACCAGAAGCACGAGGTGCGCGAGCTCATCCGCCAGCTTGGCGGCGACCGGGCGATCGTCCTCTCGACTCACATCCTCGAGGAGGTCGAGGCGGTCTGCACCCGAGCCGTCATCATCAACCGCGGCCAGATCGTCTTCGACGGGACGCCGGCGGCGATGGAGGCGAAGGCGCCCGCGGCGGTCTCCCGAAACCGGCTCGACTGGGTCTTCCGCGAACTTACCACCGGCGACGTTCCTAACAGTTCGTCCAAGTCCGCCGGCAGCCGGAAGGAGGTCGCGTGATGCACTCCCCAGGCGCCATGTCCCGCACCCTCACCATTGCCCGGCGGGAGTTCCGGTCGTACTTCAACACGCCGCTCGCCGCCGTCTTTCTGGTCATCTTCCTCTTCCTCGCCGCGTTCATGACCTTCAACGTCGGCGGACTCTTCGAACGGGGGCAGGCCGACCTGCGGCCCTTCTTCCAGTTCCATCCGTGGCTCTATCTCTTTCTCGTCCCCGCCGTGTCGATGCGACTCTGGGCCGAAGAGCGGCGAACAGGCACGATCGAACTCCTGACCACGCTTCCCTTCACCGTCGCCGACCTGGTCATCGGCAAGTTCCTCGCCGCGTGGGGATTTACGACGGTCGCCCTCGCCCTGACGCTGCCGATCTGGATCACGGTCTCGTGGCTCGGCAACCCAGACCAGGGTGTGATCGTCGTCGGCTACCTCGCCAGCGCCCTCATGGCCGGGGCCTTCCTCGCCATCGGCGGTTGCCTCAGCGCCTTCACCAAGAACCAAGTGATCGCGTTCGTTCTCTGTGCGGCGGTCTGCTTCCTGGTGCTGCTCGCCGGATTCCCGGCGGCGCTGGACCTGGTGCGCACGTGGCTCCCCGGCGATGTCGGCGAGCCGGTGGCGAGGGCCCTCGGATCGATCAGCGCGATGAGCCACTTCGATTCGATGATGCGCGGCGTGATTGACCTCCGCGACCTTCTCTACTTCCTCTCGATGATCGTTGCGTTCCTCTTCCTCACCATCACCGTCGTCGACTGGCGGAAGGCGGACTGACCCATGGCAATCACCAAGCGATCCACGGCCATCGTCTCGTTTGTCGCGGTGCTCGCGGGCACCGTCGCGCTGAACGCAGTGTTAGGACTCACCTCGCGTTCGGTGCGGATCGACTGCACCGAGGAGCGGCTCTACACGCTCTCCTCCGGCGTCAAGGAACTCGTCCGAGGACTCGACGAGCCGGTGAAGGTCGACCTCTACTGGTCGGCATCGGTCGGCAACGACGTCCCGCAGTTGAGAACCTACGCCCAGCGCGTGAGCGAGTTCCTGACCGAACTCGCCAGTGCCTCGGGTGGCAACCTCCGCGTGCGCCAGATCGATCCGGAGCCATCCTCGGAAGCCGAGGACGAGGCCCGCGCGGCGGGACTTGCCTCGCTGCAGGTTGATGGCGCCGGGCGCACGCTCACGCTCGGACTGGTCCTGCGGGGTTCGACCGACAAGACGGAGGTCATGCCCTACCTCGACCCGGCCCAAGAGTCCTTCCTCGAGTACGAGGTGGCTCGACGCATTCTCGCGGTGAAGGGCGGCAAGAAGCCGGTCGTGGCGGTGGTCTCGTCGCTGCCGATGGAGGGCTCCTTCGACCAGCGGACCATGCAGCCCACGCAACCGCCGGTGGTGATGCAGCAGCTCCAGCAACTCTTCGATGTCCGGCCGATCGACAAGGCCGCGCCGAAGATCCCCGATGACGCGAATGTCCTCGTGGTGGTCCAACCACATGGCTTCAGCGATGAGCTGTTGCGGGCGATCGACGGTTGGATCGTCGCTGGCAAGCCGACGCTTGCCTTCCTTGACCCATGGTGCGAGAGCGATCCGCAGTCGCGGCAGATGGCGATGCAGGGCGGCGCGGCGGGAACGAGCTTCGAGGCGCCGGGACTTCTCGCGACGCTCGGTCTGGAGATCCCTACCGACTCGGTCGTCGGCGACAGGTCCTTCGCGACGCGCGTACGGGCCCGCACGCCAGCCGGCGTGACGATGGAGCTGGATTACCTTCCGTGGCTCGCCCTCCCGCGCGAGGCATTCGCGAAGGGTGACCCGGTCGTCGGGACCATCTCCACGCTGAACATGATGAGCGTCGGGGCCGTTCGCTCGAAGGAAGGGGCGACGACGAAGGTCGAGCCCTTCATCAGCAGCTCGCCGGATGTTCAGCTCATCCAGACGATGAAGCTCGGCTTCTTCGGCCAGCCGGATCAACTCATCAAGGACTTCATCTCCCTCAACGCCCCGCAGTCGATTGCGGTGCGCGTGAGCGGGCCGGTGACCAGTTCATTCCCGCCTTCCGCGCCGCCCGCCCAGCCGAGCGCCGACGGAACGCCGCCTCCCGCGCCGCCGGCCCTCGAGGCCGCGAAGGGCACGGCGAATGTCATCGTCATCGCCGACGCCGACTTCCTCCAGGATCAGTCGTGGGTGAGCGAGGAACGATTCGCCGGGCAGTTGCTGGGCTATCGAACGATCGCCGACAACGGGAGCCTCGTCCTCAACGCGGTGGAGGCCCTCAGCGGCGACCGCGTGCTGGCCGGGTTGCGCGGGCGCGGCGAGTTCCGCCGTCCCTTTGATCGTGTCGAGACGCTGCGCCGGGAGGCCGAGGCGAAGTACCTCTCGAAGGAGCAGGAACTCGAGCAGGGCATCCAGCAAAGCCAGGCTCGGATCAGCCAGCTCCAGAGCGAGAAGAAGGGCAGCGGCGTGAACGCCCTCATCCTCTCGCCGGAGCAGGAAGCGGAGCTGCACAAGCTCGAGGAGACGATGGCCGCGGCACGCAAGGAACTGCGAGAGGTGCAGTATCGGCTGCGACGCGACATCGACGGACTCGGCAGCGGGCTCATGCTCGCGAACGTGGCCCTCTGGCCGGCAGTCGTGGCCTTGGGTGCGATGGGATGGCTAGCGCGGCGCGTGCTCGGTCAGCGCCGCGGCGGAGGTGCGGCATGAACGGAAAGTTAGTTGGTCTCGCGGCGGTCGCCGTCGCCCTTGTCATCGCTGCCGGATTCATGCTGACGCGCGGCGCGCCGTCGGTCGACGCGACGCGCAGCGCTTTCCTTCCCTCGCTCAAGGAGGACCTGACGAAGGTGATGCGCGTCGAGCTCCATCGCGGCGATCAGAACATCGAGCTCGAACGAAAGGGCGACGATTGGTCGCTCGCGAGCGCCGGCGGCTATCCCGCGAAGGTGGATGGCGTCCGGGGAATCATGACCGGACTTGCCGGGCTTGAGATCGACGAGCCAATGACCGCAAAGCGCGATCGGCACGCCGACCTTGGGCTGGCCTGGCCGGACGCAAAAGGCGAGGCGACCCTCGTTCGCGTGCTTGATGCCGAGGAGAAGGCGCTCTACGAGATCGTCCTTGGGCAGGAGAAGTACACGCCGCCATCGCAGTTCGTGCGCCGGCTCGCCGAGGACCAGACCTATCGGTGCCGTGGGAGCGTGCGTGTCGATCCTTCGGTGAGGACCTTCGTCGACACCGAAGTGTTGAGCCTCAAGGCCGATGACATCGAATCGATCGGATACGACGCCCTGATCCTGACCCGCGACGAGAACAAGGTCTGGAAGGCGGAGTTCGGGCCCTCGCCGATCGACGAGTCGACCTGGCCCGAGGAACAGCGCACCGCTGCGGCCCAGGCCCTGCCTCAGTGGATCGCGCGGATCGACTTCGACGACGTTCGCCGACGTGATCGCGAAGGGACAACGTGGACGGCTGACCCGGCCTTCGCCATCACCTACTTCGCGAAGGCGGCAACGGTGCATCTCGAAGGATCGCGCGACGGCGAGGCGGTGTGGATTCGCGTCTCGGCGACGCCGGTTGAGGGAACGACGGCGCCCAAGGCGGAGCCGGCCGCCGGCACCGAAGCCGCAAAGCCCGACGAGGCGACGCCCTTCGATTGGACCGCCTGGAACGAGCGCGTCGGGGCGTGGGAGTTCAAGCTGCCGGACTGGAAGACTTCGGCGATCAAGCGCATTCGCGAGGCGAAGCCGGCGCCGTCGCCTGCAGGATTGCCATCGCCAGCACCATCGTTTCCGCCAGCGGGTTCGTAGTGGTTGCTCCAACCTGTATCACTTGCCCTCGGCGTCGCGAATCTGCCGCTCGAGGTCGTCGATCGTGCCCGATATCTGTTCGATCGTCTGAAGGATGGGCATGTTCGAGATCCGCTCGCGGATGCGTGAGCGGAGCGCCTCGGTGGTGTTCGCCTGTCCCTCGAGCGCGGTTCCCAGGGCCGTGAGTTGGGCGATGCCGTCGCGGCCGTTGGTGCGGCGCAGGCGAATGGCGGCTAACAGTTCGCCACACTGCCAGATCGTCTCGGGCGCCGTCGATGCGTCGGCCCGCAGCAGGTCCAGCGAGCGTGCCGCGGCCTGCTCAGCCCGGTCAAGCGACGCGCCGGCGATGTAGCAGACCCGTGCGAGGGCAAGGGAGAGGTTGGCTTCCTCGGCGTTGGTCAGCTCGCCTCGGGTGAGGAGCGCATCGAGACGCTCTGCGGCGTCGGCGACACGATTCTCATCAAGGCGAATGGCGGCGGGTTTTCCGATCGAGCCGTCGGGAAAGTCAAGCTCGGCATCGGCCAGGAGCGAACTCAACGAGGTGCCCCACCCGACGAGCTCGCGCTGACGAACCTCGTGCCGCCACGAGGTGCCGAGATAGACCGAGGCCGCCGTGGTGGCGACCGCAACGGCGGCTGCCGCGATGAAGACCGCGCGCCGGTGATGGCGAAGAAGCCACCGAACCTGATAAGCCAACGACTCGCGTCGGGCCAGGACCGGAGCGCCGTCGCGAAGGGCGCTGAGATCGGCGGCGAACTCCTGGGCCGACCCGTAACGCCGCTCGGGCTCGGGGGCGAGGGCGGTCATGAGGACCGCGTCAAGGTCCGCGGGACGCAAGCCGGTGACCGTCGCTTCGGCGACGTCGCTCGGTCGCGGCGGCAGGACACCGGCATCGGTCGAACGCACCAGGTCGGCGACGCTGCGACGATCGGGGAAGGCGCGTCGCCCGGTGATTGCCTCGAAGGCGATCGCGCCCAGGGCGTAGAGATCCGAGCGAAGGTCGATGTCCTGGTGATGCGTCACCTGCTCGGGAGCCATGTAGGCCGGCGAGCCGATCGGCTCGGTGGTGATCGCGGCATGGGCGTCCCCTTCGGCGCTCGCGGCCTTGGCGATGCCGAAGTCGACGATGTGCGGTCGCCCTTCACCATCCATCAGGATGTTCGATGGCTTGAGATCACGGTGGATGACCCCTCGCAGGTGGGCGTGGTGGATCGCCTCGCAGGCGCTGGCCAGGGCCGTGAGGATGCGCGACGTCGCGTCCTTCGCGCTGCCCTCTGCGCGCACGCTCGCGCACCAAGCATCGAACGGCGAGCCTTCGATCAGCTCCATCACGATCGCCTTCCCGCCCGAGGGAAGGTCCAGCGTCTCGTACAGCGTCACCACACCAGGATGCCGCAGCTTGGCGACGATCTCGATCTCGCGCTCGAGTCTCTGCCGATGTCGGGCCGGGGCGAACTGGCCTAGACGAAGGACCTTGAGGGCGACCCGACGGCCGGTGCGACGGTCGAGGGCCTTCCACACCACTCCCTGGCCGCCGGCCCCGAGCTCCTCCATCAGCGTGAAGTGACCTAACGATTCGCCACCCGCGCGAGGCTCGATCGTGGCCGAGCGGGCGACATCAAGGACGTGGCGACACTCCAGGAGGAGCGACGCGTCGTGCTTCAGGGCCAGCACCCGATCCCGGCAGGCGTCGCACTTCGAGAGGTGGGTCTCGATCCGCGTCGCCTCGTCCCCACCAAACGGGAACGACTCGCTGTCGCCCTGCGTCTGGCTCACGAACCGCTCAAGGGAGAGCTCGGTCGGACAGGTGTCAAGCTCCATCACGCGAACCATGGTGACTCCAGCCAACAGTTTCGTTCAGGAACGGCGGACTCACGTCGAGGGGCATCCGCCCCACGCCCCGAGCAGCACTGCGAGATCGGCGCCGTCAATCGTTCCGCTCTCGTCGAAATCGCCTATGCCCGACTGTCCCCAGTTCCCGAGGAACACCGCAAGATCGGCCCCGTCCACGGTGCCATCACCGGTGAGATCGGCCGGGCAGGGCGAGAGCTGCTGGAGCACGAGGTCGTACAGGAGGACGGCTCCGTCCAGCGTGTGGCGGATCACGTCGCTGATGACAAGCACCTCTTCCGGCGGCAGGTTCGGGTGCTCGATCAGGTATTGCACCTTCTCGCTGGCGAACTCATCGAGGGCCACGCACTTGTCGAGCTTGCCGCTGAGCGTGGTGATGTTGATGCCGTTGCAACCGGCATCGCTGTCCGGTTGGGGAAGCTGGGATTTCGCCGCGAGGGTGAGGGAAATCGCCGTCGACATCTGCAGGTGGATCTCGAGAAGATCCGGGGTCGGCTGGCTCATCTTGCCGCGCGACCGCGAGACGAGGAAGCGTGCGATCGAGGACTTGACGCGGGCTCGCGGGCATCCGTCGCCGGCGCACTCTTCCTTCATCGCCGCCTCGGCTGCACAATAGGCGTCCCAGTTGGAGGTGCAGCAATACGCGAAGGCCGGGTTCGCGCAGACGCTTGAGCAGCAATCGGCATCACCGCAACCCGGCGTGGCATGCGAGTTGAGGCAGGTCTCGGTCGAACCGGTGCAGGAGGGGTAGAGCTCGTCAATGCCGATGCGAGCGACGTAACTCACCGGGCATGCCGATTCCGGATCCGAGGTGCCGAAGGCATCGACGGTGACGAGGAAGACGTACTCACCCGGCTGCACGATGACCGGTGTGGTCTCGATCGGGCACGTGCCACCGACCACGTAGGAGAGGTAGTTCTGGGCCGCGCAGTTCGGTGAGTCGAGCAGGGCGACGACGAACTTCGGGGAGGGCGTCCCTAACAGTCCGTTCTCCTGATGAACGGTGATGGTCACGATCGAGGGCTCGCTGACGACGAAGACGAACCAGTCGCTGTCGCGCCCCGGGGTTCCGTCGGGAGCCTCCCATCCGCCGACCGTGCCGCAGATCGCGAGGTCGGACGGTACGAACTGAAAGGCAGGTGGCTCCTGGGTGCAGCCGCCGTTGGCGTCGGGCCCTGGCCCGCAGCCATCGTTCTCGACGGTCGATCCTGGGGGACAGCTTGTGTCGCAGCCATCGCCGCGACCATTCCCGCGACCACTTCCACCGAGAGCGGGGGAGGCCAGGGAGCCCAAAGTCACGCCAATCGCCAAGCAGGTCAGGCCGAAAAATCCCACCCGCGAGAGCCTCTGGGGTCGCTTGCGGGGTTGAAGCGAGGTCGGTCGGGTTGGTCGATTCAATGCCATCGCTTCACGCAGCCTCTCTGATTGCCGGCGCCGAAGGGGTACGACCGCCTGGCGCCTCGATAGTGCGGAGTATGGCGGGCGACCTCGCAGGCCTCAAACCAAGTTTCCCGAACAATCGCCCGCCAACTCCACCGGATCACTTCCGAGAACGAGCGGTTCGGGGCAGAATCTCGTGATCCGCATGGAGTCCGGCCCATCGATCCCGAACCTGCCCAAGGGCCCCAATCCTCCGACTTCGGCCGGTGGAGAGGGCAACGGCGTGACGACGGTCGAGCTGCTAGGCCGGTTGCGGTCGGGCGGTTCGGAGAGCGATTGGGCTGATTTGGATCGTCGATACCGACCGCTAGCCGTGGCTGTGGCCCGAAAGCTCGGGCTCACCCAGGAGGATGCCGAAGACGTTGCCCAGCAGGCGATGCTGGAGTTCTACGCCGGCTGGCAGAAGGGCGAGTACGACCCGAGTCGCGGCCGGCTGCGCGTCTGGCTGATCTCGATCGTGCGGCACCGGGCGATTGACCTCATGCGCCGGGTGCGGCTCCGCCAGGATTGGCGCGGGGACAGCGCCGTGGGAGTAGCGGTCGACGATGCGGAACTCGAGGGGGCCTGGGATGCGGAGTGGCGACGGGCCGTGTTGGCCGAGGCGATCGTTCGCCTGCGGACCACATCGCGGGCCGAACCGAAGACGCTCGACGCCTTCGATCGCTTCGCCCTTCAAGGAGTGCCCGGCGAGATCGTCGCCGCCGAGATCGGCATTGCCCTGGAGGAGATTTACCGGATCAAGTCGCGCATGCTCAAGCGCCTCCGCGAGATCATCGGCGAGGTCGAGCGCACCTGGGCGGATTGAGCGAACTGTTAGGAATGGCTCAGGCCGGCATCACACGCCCGCGTTAGACGCCTGCATGTTGGGGCGGAAGCGCCGCCGATCGGGCGACTCGTGGCGCCGACGCCTTGGCCCGCTCAAGTCCTTCGCGCTCGGCGATCGGAAGCCGCTCGAGCAGACCGAGTCGCGAATAGGTCGTCCAGAGCGACTCCGCCTCCATGCCGCGGTATGCCTCCTCGGCATCGATGATCGGTCGGCCGAGGATCTCCTCAAGCGTCGCTTGTGTGTAGGTCGGCCGCACCGCGGCTGTTGACTTCGTTCCGTACTGGTTGAGGTTCGACGCGAAGATCCCCGCCGCGCTCACCGGGAGGAAGTCCTCGTAACGCATGCCTTCGAAGGCCACGAAGCCATGGCGGATGAGTTCCCACAGGTCGGTGGTCTGGATGCTTCCCTTGCCCGCCGCTGCGAGCCCTTGCGCCGTCGGCAGGAAACTCCCGTAAACGAGCTTCCCGGCGAGCAGGGCAGGGAGTGTCTTCGGGAACTCTGCGAAGTGCCGGGCATAGTGCGCCTCGAAAGCCTCGACGTCGCGCTTCGGCAGCCCCGGATCGCGTTCCCGTTCAGACTCGGCCGCGGCGAGGCAACGGTCGTAGCGGGTCCGACCCTCGGCGGTCACCGCGTAGAAGCGCTGTTCGATCTCGCCGAAACGCGCCGTATGGGTGGTGTTGGTGGTCGTGCCGTCGGGATTGGCGAACGTGACCGGCTCGGTGAGGGCCTTGTACGCATCCTGCCGCAGCAGGATGGGCGTGTCTTCCGATGGGCCCTCGGTGAGGTCCTTGAATCCGGCGTGGGGCAGCCGGCGCAGGTCGAACTCGGGCTGTCCGAGAATGGTCACGAGACCATCGATCAGCGCTGCGATTTCCGCGGGCGAGGGCGCGCCTGGCCTGAACTGGTCGAAGTGGCTCGCAGGAACGTGCTTGAAGTGCAGGGCCATCCAGTCCCGATCGGCGGCCCGTGCAAGTCGATCCAGGGAGAGCGCGGCGCGGGCCCGGAATCGCTCGGCATCGGTCTCACCGAGGCAGTGCTTCATCGCCGCGGTGTAGAGGTCCATGCAGAGCGTGTTCGGCGTCAGGTGATTCAGGTGATGCGACTCGAAGCAGGCGATATCGGCGGCGATCTTGAAGCCTGCCTTTCCCAGCGCCGTGTAGAGCTCGTGGTCGCGAGCCTTCCCGGTCCATTTGAAGATGCGATTGACGCCCTCGGCAATGAGCGCATCGGCGTCGGCCGGGTCGAGCCCGCCCTGTCGTTCGCGGCGCTCGATGAGCTCCTTGGCCCGCTGCGAGAAGACCTGGCGCCCGGCGAGGAGAGCATCGATGCGGGCCTTTGTCGCGGCGTCGAAATAGTCGGTCATCAGGAGCGACGTGAAGATCCGGTGATCCGGGTGGATCGCCGATCGGAAGGCCGTCGCGATGATCGGCTGGCTCTTCGCACCGACGTTGGTCATGTCGTAGAAGTTGTGTGGCTCCATCGCGAAGCAGCCGAAGAAGCGTCCGATCCACCGATACTCGTCCGCCCGACCGATGCGAATCGCCCCGTGTCGCTCGCCGCTGGCTCGCTCGATCTCGTCGGCCGAGACGCGGAATCCCAGATGGCGCTTGCCGAGCAGTTCGCACACCGCGGTGTTGCAGACGCGATTCACCGCAAGGGACCGGTCGTAGAGCGGCACTTCCCTGCCGAACATCCTCGAGAGCTCGGCGAAGAGGCGGTTCTGCATGTCGATCGGATCGGCAAAGGTCTGGGCAAAGGTCTGGGGCATGGCGGCGGAAGGGTATGCGATGAAGTCGGCGAGCGGCACGGTTCGCTCGAACAAGAAACAAGGCCGCGCCGCGGGGCGTGGGCCGGAAAACGGGGCCCGATCCTACACTGCGACCGCAATGTCCAGCACCACCCAGACCGCCATCTCTGCCCTCAACGACTACGTCACCCTCGGCCGCTCGGGGCTTCGCGTCTCGCCGCTCTGCTTGGGCGCGATGACCTTCGGCGAGGAGTGGGGGTTCGGAACCGACGTCGCCTCGAGCGATGCCATGATCTCCCGCTACATCGAGCGAGGCGGCAACTTCATCGATACGGCGAACATGTACACGAAGGGGCACTCGGAGGTCATTCTCGGCAACTACTTCACCAGCGGATCGGGAAAGGGCAGGCGCGACCGGGTCGTCATCGCCACCAAGTTCATGGGCAACATGTTTCGCGGCGACCCAAACGGCGGCGGCGCCAACCGAAAGTCGGTGATGGCGGCGTGCGAACACTCGCTTCGGCGGCTGAAGACGGACTACATCGATCTCTACTGGGCCCACTTCTGGGATCGCCATACGCCGATCGATGAGTTGATGCAGACCCTTGACGCGCTCGTGAAGTCAGGCAAGGTGCGCTACATCGGCTTCAGCGACCATCCGGCATGGGTGTGCGTGCAGGCCCAGTACGAGGCGATCTTCCGCCACTGGACGCCGCTCGTGGCGCTCCAGATCGAATATGGACTCCTCCAGCGCACCGTCGAGCCCGAACTCATGTCGATGGCGAAGGCGATGGGGATGGGCGTCACGCCGTGGAGCCCGCTGGGCGGCGGCGTCCTGAGCGGGAAGTTCTCGCGCACCAACAAGCCGAAGGATGACGGATCCAGCCGCATCCGCAGCGACAGCAAGCGACTCACCGAGCAGGCGTGGTCGATCATCGACGTGTGCGAGGCGATTGCCAAGGCACGTGGTTGCACCGTGGCCCAAGTCGCGCTGCGTTGGTGCATGCAGAGGGACGGCGTCGCGAGCACGATCATCGGCGCCAGAACCATGGCCCAGCTCGAGGACAACCTCGCCGCTTGCGCTGTGCAGTTGACCGACGCCGAGATGGCTCGGCTCGACGAAGTGAGCGCCGTTCCGCGTGCGTTCCCGTGGGACTTCCTCGACTACGTGCGAGCGGGCATCCATAACGGGACGCGCATCAACGGCGTCCATGGCGAGGAGTGGGTGCTCAGCCCGGCCAACGAGTCGGAGATGTGGTAAGCGGCGAACGGTCCGTGACAACCATGTGACAGGACGATCGAAAGGTCGAGGTAATCTGCCTTCCATGAAGCGGCGTTCAACGGCATTGCGGTTCATCGTGCTTCTCGTCTCCTTCGGACTGGTGGGCGGTTACGTCGCCTATCGCGTCTGGGCTGGGTCTGATACGCCTCAGCCAAGCGATCCGCCGATCCAGTTCAGCGGTTCGAAGTCCAGCCCAGTCATCAGGCCAAGCCCGGAGACGCTGCCCCAGCCGGAATCGCACTTCGTTGGCTCGAAGTCTGCCCGCGTCTTTGAGCCGCCGCCACAGCCCACGCCGCCGGAGCCGCCGAAGTCCGACAGCGAGGATCTCGGCCCGGTGGGCTCGAAGCCGTGAGCGCGGTGTACCTGGTCCTGGCGACGGGCGCGAGCTTCCTCTTTCTCTGTCTTGTCTTCCGCCCGCTCGAATGGGCATTCCCCGCGAAGCCCGGCCAGCCCTTCCTCCGGCCGCAGTGGTGGACGGACTTGGCGTTTTTCCTCGGCCAGTACCTCCTCTGGAACGGCGCGGTCCTTTGGTGCGTGGAGCGCTTCGGTTCGGCCGCACAGGTCGCCGTCCCGGCGGGCTTCCGCGAGTCGGTTGCCGCCCAGCCGTGGTGGCTTCAGGCGATCGAGGTGGTCTTCCTCAGCGACTTCTGCGTCTACTGGGGCCATCGGCTCCAGCATCGCGTTGGCTTCCTTTGGCGCTTCCACTCGGTCCATCACAGCGCGGAACACCTCGACTGGCTGGCCGCCCATCGCGAGCATCCGATCGACTCGATCTACACGATCAGCCTCATCAACCTGCCTGCGTACGCGCTCGGCTTCCCCGTGCACACGCTCATCGGACTCATCGCCTTCCGAGGCATCTGGGCAATCTTCATCCACTCCAACGTGCGCCTCCCGTTAGGGCCGATGCGCATGCTGTTAGGATCGCCGGAACTCCACCATTGGCATCACGATCGGGACCGCGACGCCGGCAACTATGCCAACGTCTCGCCCCTGATGGACCTTCTTTTCGGGACCTATCGATGCCCGGACCATGAGCCCGAGTCCTTCGGGGTGCGCGAACCGATGCCGAAGGGATACCTCGGCCAACTGCTTCACCCGTTTCGCCGGTCCCGCTGACGATCACTCCCAGCGGAAGACGCCCTTCCGCCACGCGTAGACGTAGGCGGCGACGCCGGTTCCGACGAAGAAGCAGATGCGCCCGAGGAACACGGCCGCTTCGGGGCTGTTCGGGGCGAGCTGGGTGAAGCTGACCGCCCACGGGTAGAGGAAGATGATCTCGACGTCGAAGACGAGGAACGTCATCGCCATCATGTAGAAGCGGACATTGAAGCGCCGCTTCGTCGATCCGATCGGATCCATGCCCGATTCGTAGGAGATGCCCTTGACGTTGCCCGCCTTGGACGGCCCGATGATGGCCGAGCCGACGATATTGGCGACGACGAACCCGGCTGCCATGAGGATGGCAACGAGGACCGGAAGGTAGGCGATGAGTTCGACGGTGGCGAGCATGGGCGGTGGCCGCTCGAAGTGAACGGCGAGCGGGAAGGGGCATGGTACCGGCTCCCCGATCGCCCTGCCGGGCTACGGAGTCGCGGTCGGTCGACGCGTGGAAACGCCCAGTTCCCGCTCAATCGCCGAGGCAACGCGGAGGACCGTTCCCTCATCGAAGATCCGCCCCATGATGGTGACCGCCTGCGGCTCGCCCGCCGAGTCAAACCCTGCGCGAACGACGGCGCAAGGCTGCCCGGTGAGGTTCGTGAGGGCAAGCAGGCCACCGGCGAAGGGTGGGGCAAGCACCGCTTGAAGCTGATCGAAGAGGTCGAACATCCCCCGACACAGGCGCCGTCGGACCCGATCGCCGTTGATCAGGTCGATCGCGCTGAGGAAGTGGGCCTGACGGAAGGTGTTCGGCCATGCCTCGTCGACTTGCCAGCGAAGTTGGTCATCGGCGTTCGTGCGGGTGAGCTGGTCAAACGCCGCCGCGGCCTCGGCGTAGAGCGTGATGAGTGCCGGCGTCGGATCGATGCGCGGCAGGCCAATCTCTATGACCTCGCATCCGGCGCGGCGGGCGGCCTCGACGGCGGCGGCGGCCGTGTCTGCGTAGGGGTTGTCGCGACACCACTTCGGGTCGTAACCGAGGACGAGTCCGCGGGCGTCCTGATCATGGGACCAGGTGAAGGGCTCGTCCCTGCTCGATGGGTCGTCAACGTCGCGGCCGTTGATCGCGTCAAGCACCAGGCCAGTGTCAGCGATCGAGCGGCAGAGCGCCCCGACCTTGTCCATGCTCCACACCAGCGACATCACGCCGGTGCGGGCGACGCGCCCAAATGTTGGGCGCAAGCTGGCGCAGCCGCAGCGATCGGAGGGCGAGACGATCGAACCTAACGTCTCGCTCCCGATGGCAAAGCCGTAGAGGGCGCTGGCCACTCCCGACGCCGAGCCCGCGCTTGATCCCGAGGATCCCTTGTCCACGTTCCACGGTGACTTGCAGGTGCCACCATGCCAGATATCGCCGTACGCCAGGGCCCCGACGGCAGTCTTCGCGACAAGGACAGCGCCGGCCTCCCGCAGGCGCCGCGTGACCCAGGCGTCCTCCGTGGGAACGCGGTCCTTCCACGGCTCGGCGCCCCATGTCGTCGGGATGCCGGCAGTATCGATGATGTCCTTGAGTCCGTAGGGAATCCCGTGCAACGGACCGCGCCAGCGACCGGCAGTGATTTCCGCATCAGCCTCGGCGGCCTGCTTGCGGGCCAGGTCCGCCGTCACGGTGATGCAGCAGAGAAGGGTCGGGGCGTGGCGAGCGATGCGCTGAAGGTAGATGTCGGTCAGTCGGGCGCTGGTGATGCGCCGGTCCCGTACCCAAGACGCTAGATGCATGAGCGGGGCGAAAGCGATGTCCTCGTCACGGTCCGGAAGCGGCGGAGCGGCATCGGGAAGCGTCGAAGGTCTGCCGGTTGTCGTCACCCGCGGCACGTCGAGGCCGGGGAGTTGCGGGGAGAAGACGCTTGCCGGAGCAAGGTCATTGGGCAACTCGCGGGCGAGCAATCGCATCATCCGCTCGCGCTCCGGAATCGTCCGTAGCATCTGCTCGCGCTCGGCGTCGGTAAAGCGAATCGAGAGGAGCTTCTCCGCCTCGCGAAGCGTCGCAGCGGTGATGGCCTCGGCATCGGACGCCGCCGCAGGCGGAGCCAGGCCGGCTTGACCCGCTTGACCGGCGTGCGCCAGCCCCGCGGCAGAAGCGGCGAACGACGTTGCGAGAAGGAGAAAATCTCGCCGAGTCTCAGCAGGCAGATCCCTAGCGTTCACGGAGGTCATCTCTGCAGACTAACAGCCCGTGGAGAATGTGCTTTGGAGAGCGAGGTTGAGCAGAAGGGCAGAGTCCGAGGTGGTGCGACGAAGCAGTATCCGCAGCGATACGAGCGAGTTGCATCGACGAAGGAATCTGCCCTTCTGCTCGTCCGCAGCCCGAATGACTTTCGCCACGGGCTGCTAACCTCAACCCGTCAATCAGCAATCTCCCTCAGTTGCTCTGGGTGAACGAGGCCGCCAATCAATCGGGGTGGCCGGATTCGAACCGACGACTTCTTGCTCCCAAAGCAAGCGCTCTACCAAGCTGAGCTACACCCCGTCCTTCGCGGGGGATTGTAGCGAGTCTTTCGGCGTATCTTGCGGCGATGTCGCTGGTCCCCATTGCTCGTCGGCTCGGCAGGGATGTTGGTGCCCTGCGATTTGGTCCGCCGGTCGCCTGTGTGTACAACCCGCTTGACTACGCGTGGGACGCGCATCGCTCCTATCTCGAGCGTTTTGCACGGCCGAATGTTGAGGCTCTCTTCGTCGGGATGAACCCGGGCCCGTTCGGCATGGCCCAGACGGGGGTTCCGTTCGGCGAGGTCGCCTCCGTTCGTGACTTCCTCGGCATCACGAAGGGCGTTCGAAGGCCCGGCCGGGAGCATCCGAAGCGCCCGGTGCTCGGATTTGAGTGCACGCGAAGCGAAGTGAGCGGGGCACGGGTCTGGGCATGGGTTCGCGATCGGTTCGCCACGCCTGAGGCCTTCTTCGATCGCTTCTTCATTTGGAACTGGTGCCCGCTCGCGTTCGTCGTCGAGAGTGGTGCGAACCTCACTCCCGATAAGCTCCCCGCCTCGGAGCGGGCAGGGCTCGAAGCCGCCTGCGACGAGGCCCTGCGGGCCGTGGTGAATGCCCTGCAGCCACAACGCGTCATCGGCTTCGGCGCCTTCGCGAGTGAGCGAGCCCGGCGTGCCCTTGGCTCCAACGGCCCCACCATCGGGACGGTGCTGCACCCCAGTCCCGCCAGCCCGGCAGCCAACCGCGGTTGGGTCCCGGCGATGGAGGCCCAACTCGCCGACATGGGGGTTCGGATACCGTCACGCTCGGGAGTCAAGGTCTAACAGTTCGTTCATCGTCCATGCGCCCATCGGCAACCCTCCTGCATGACAGCCTGGCCATCGCCGTCCTCGCGGTCCTGGTCGCCAGTGGCATCGCTCCGCATGACCGTCTCACCTGGGTCTTGGAGATCGTATGGGTCGCCGGGGGCCTTGTTGCGTATCCCTTCTTTCGCGGGACGCGTCGGCCGACGACCCTCCTGTTCGTGCTGCTCTGTGTTCACGCCCTCATCCTGATCTGGGGCGGCTACCACACGTACGCTCGCGTCCCTCTGGGGGAGTGGATGCGGGAGTGGTTTGGCTTCGAGCGGAACCACTATGACAGAATCGGACATCTCGCCCAGGGTTTCGTGCCGGCCATCCTCGGCCGGGAGATCCTCATCCGATGCGGGGCGGTTCGTGGGAAGGGTTGGCTTTGGCTTTTCGTCGTCTCGATGTGTCTCGCGTTCAGTGCGCTGTTTGAGTTGATCGAGTGGACCGCTGCGATCGCGTTTGGCGACGGATCCACCGCCTACCTTGCGACGCAGGGCGATGAGTGGGACGCCCAGAAGGACATGCTCTGTGCGCTCCTGGGCGCGAACGGTGCGCTCCTGCTTCTCGGCCGTGTCCATGACCACCAACTCGGGAATCGTCCCGCCGACGGCGGCATCACCTCCGGTCGTTCCTGAACCTGCGCCAATCACGACGGAATTCCCGGCGGGTTCCCTCTCGGCTGCTGTACATTGGCAGCGTCCAAACGAGAGTGATTTCGAGTGGGAAGGAGCGCGTGATGGCAGGCTCTCGAACGAGTGTCGAAACGACCAAGCGCATGTTGGGTGGAGCGGTGACGGAAGTCGACGTGCCCACCGGCGGAGTGGTCTGGAGCGAGTACGCGGCGACCGACGTCGAGGCGGCGCGGCACTTCTATTCGCAGCTCTTCTGCTGGGAGTGGCGAGCCAAGCACTTTGGCAAGGAAGGGGCGTACACCACCTTCTTTGTCCGCTCCGGCAACCGCACGTTTGACGTCGCCGGCCTCCTCTGTCTTTCCGACCTCGACGGCGGCGATGCGCGCGGCTGTTGGATGCCCGTGATGAAGGTCCACAGCGTCGATTCCGTCACGGCGAAGTCCTGCGAGCTCGGGGCGTCGATGCTCGCCCCGCCAGCCGGATTCGCCGGGCTCGATCGGCACTCGATCTTGGCCGGTCCGAGCGGCATTCGTTACGCCCTCTTCGACGCCCGCGAGGGACGCGTTTGCCGAGGTCCGGCCTGCGTCCGCTGGAGCGAGTTGCGGGCGACCGATCCTGCCAAGACGGCCCTCTTCGCCTGGCAGGCCTTCGGGTGGCAGGTCGAGTCGATTCGCGATCAGGATTGGTCGTTGCGGGTGACCTTCAGGCACGAGGGCCACAGCATCCTCTCCATGTGCAAGGCCGGCCCGGGCGAAATCAGCCGGTGCCTCCCGTGCATCGAGGTGCCGGACCTGGATGTCTCCGTGCTCAAGGCGGTGGCCCTCGGGGCATCCGTGCTTGAGCGGCGGGAGGACGATCCGATCCACGGCCGATGTGCGCGACTGAACGACCCGTTAGGCGAGCCGATCATGCTGGTCGCGTCCTGAACGGCGCGGTCTCCTGGTCTTAGCAGCCCGTGGCAGTGCTCGTCCGCAGCCCGAATGACTTTCGCCACGGGCTGTTAGGCCGTCGGCGCACCAAACAGCTCCGCCTCGCGCTCGACGGCGTATTGGTTGGTGTAGAGCTCGAAGTACCGGCTGCGCTTCGCGAGAAGCTCGCGGTGCGTTCCCTGCTCGACGATGCGGCCCCCGTCGATCACCAGGATGACGTCGGCCCGGCGGATCGTCGAAAGGCGGTGGGCGATGACGAAGGCGATGCGGTCACGCAGCACCTCCTCGATGCCGCCTTGAATCAGCCGTTCCGTCGCCGTGTCGACCGAACTCGTCGCCTCGTCCATGATGAAGATCTGCGGATTGCGGAGCACCGCCCGGGCGAGGGCCACGAGCTGTCGCTGGCCGGTCGAGAGGCGCTCGCCGCACTCGCCTACGTCAAAGTCGTAGCCCTTCTCCATCGAGAGGATGAAGTCGTGGGCGTTCACGCGCTTGGCCGCGGTCTCGATCTCGGCATCGCTCGCATCCAGCCGTCCGTATCGAATGTTCTCGCGGATCGAGCCCGAGAAAAGATGCGGCACCTGTTGGATGACGCCGAGGTTCGACTGCAGCCAATGCAGCGAGCGCTCGCGGTAGTCGATGCCGTCGAGGAGAATGGAACCCTCGCGCGGCTCGTAGAAGCGGGCCATCAGCGAGACGATGGTGCTCTTGCCTCCGCCGGTCGCGCCGACCAGGGCGACCGTCTGGCCCTCACGCACGTGCAGGTTGAAGTCGGTGAGCACCGGAACACCTGGCTTGTACCAGAAGCTGACGCCCTCGAATCGCACCTCGCGGATGCGGGGTGAACCGCCATCGAACGCGCGGTCTGGTGCGTGCGTCGCTGCCATGGCCGCGAGGACCGTCGGGTGGTCGCGAATCTCGCTCGTCGTGTCGAGGAGCGAGACGACGCGCTCGGCGGCGGTCGACGCGTTCAGGATGTCGGCGAAGCGCTGGGCGAGTTCCTGGATCGGCTGGGCGAAGACGCCGGCGAATTGAAGGAACGCGACGAGTCGCCCCAGCGTGAGGCCCTCGCCTGAGAGATAGTCGCCGCCGCCCTTCCAGAGGGCGAGTCCCGCACCGGCGGCGCCGATCGTCATGATTACCGGGAAGTAGAGCGAACTCTGGATCGAGTTCTTCATCATCCATCCGCGCATCTCGGTGGAGAGGCGCTGGAACTCGCCGAGGTTGCGTTCCTCGCGCACCAAGGTCTTGGTGGTGCGGGCGCCCTGCAGCGCTTCGTTGTAGCTCGCCGTCATGGCCGAGTTGGTGCGCCGGGCCTGTCGCCCGGAGTGGAGCATCAGCCGCTGGAAGCCCCAGCTCGCGGCAATCAGCACCGGCACGATCGAGAAGACGATGAGCGAGAGGCGCACGTGGATGATGAGCATCGCGGTGGCTGTCGCCGCCAGGAGAAGCGAGCCCCAGAAGAGGTCGAGGATGACCCACGGCAACGTGCCTGAAATGCGTCCGCAGTCGCTGGTCAGGCGTGACGTGAGCCAGCCCACCGGTCGCGTGTCGAAAAAAGAGAAGGAGAGCTCCTGAAGCTTCCGGAAGCAGTCCTGCCGCATTCGATAGCCGACACCGGTTGAGATCTCGCCGGCGGCTCGAATGAACATCCAGACGCACGCCGCGAAGGCGATGAAGGTCGAAAGGTAGAACGTCACGATCATCGAGAGTCGTGACGTCAGCCCGTTGGCGTGTGCCTCGTCGATCATCGCGGCGACGAAGAGCGGAAGGGCGGCCTCGATCGCGGCGATCACCGCGCCGCCGATCGCCAGGCGTGTCACCGCGCCGCGATGCTCGCCGAGATAGGAGACCAGCCGCCGCCAGACGCGCGGATCGAAGCGTCCCTTGAAGTCCTCATCCTGGTGGGCGCCGGACATGGTCAGTGCACCTCCGTCGCGAGGGCCTCGGCGGGCTCGTCCGGATCGTCGAGGCTCGTCTGAATCTCCCACAGCGTGCGATAGGTTCCCGAGCGGGCGATGAGCTCCTCGTGTCGGCCTTCCTGGGAGACGCGACCGTGCTCGATCACGATGATGCGGTCGGCGTGCATCAGGGTCGACAGACGGTGGGCGACGATGATGGTGGTGTGCTGCGACTCGCGCGAGCGGAACGAGCGGAGGATCTCGGCCTCGGTGTGGGTGTCGACGGCCGAGAGAGCGTCGTCGAGGACGAGGATGCTCGGGGCCTGCACGAGCGACCGGGCGATTGCGACGCGTTGCCGCTGCCCGCCCGACAGGGTGATCCCGCGCTCGCCGATGAGCGTCTCGTACTTCTGCGGAAACTCCTCAATCGACGCGTGAACGCTGGCGACCGTCGCGGCATTGCGCATCGCATCCTCATCGTTCAGGTGCCCTGCGGCGCTGATCAGGATGTTCTCCTTCAGCGTCTTGGAATAGAGGAAGGGTTGCTGCATCACCGTACCAACGATGCGGCGCATCTCGGCCCGCGGAATCGTCCTCAGCTCGCGTCCGTCGATCCGGATTGAGCCCTGGCCGTAGTCGTAGAGGCGCAGCAGGAGATGCACGATCGTGCTCTTCCCGGCACCAGAGGGTCCGACGATGCCGAGCGTGCTGCCGCGCGGGATCGAGAAACTCACCCCATCGAGGACGGTCGCGCCCGCGCCGAAGGCGAACGACACGTTCTCGAACTCGATGCTTACGCCGCCCTCGGCCTGCGGCACGAAGGGCTCGGTCGCGTCGTCGAAGCGCTCGTCGGGTGTGTTGAGGATGTCGCGTATGCGGTCGATCGCGGCTAACGCCTTGCCCAGGTCGGCGAGGATGCGTCCCATCATGCGCACCGGCCAGATGAAGAGGCCGATGACCGAGATGTAGAAGAAGAACGTGCCGACACTGATGCGGTCGCCGGCGAGAAGCCACAGCCCCGCGCCTACGGCCAGCGCAGACTGCAGGAAGCAGAGGAGATCCGACGTCGCCCAGAAAGTCGCGAAGCGGGCGTAGAGGACGAGGTCGGCCTTCGCGAACGCGCCGCTGGTGCCGGCGAACTTCTCCCGTTCAAACTCCTGCCGGGCAAATGCCCGCACGACGCGGATGCCGGTGAGGTTCTCGGTGATGGTCGTCGTCATCTTTCCCTCCGCCTCTTCCTTGGCCGCAAAGAGCGGCCGCAAGCGGCGGAAGTAGAGAAGCGAAAAGGTGACGATGAACGGCAGGACGACGATGGACGCAATAGTCATGCGCCAATCGATCCAGAACATGATCGGAAGCGGGGCGATGAGCATCACCACGGCCCGCCCGATTTCGATGGCCTGTCCGGCGAGGAAGGTGCGGAAGGTCTCGACGTCGGAGGTGCAGCGTTGGAGGAGGTCGCCGCTTGGCTTGAGGTCGAGAGTCGCGCAGGGCAGGCGCTGGATGCGGTCATACATCCGGTCGCGCAGCGAGAGCGCGACGGCCTCGGCGGCGCCGGTTGCGAAGCGTGTGCGGAGATGGGTGAGAAGACCCGCGACCGCGGTGACTGCGAGCAAGACGATGCCGGGCAACCAGAGCCGCTCGCGCAGGTGATCGGTGCCGCCAAGCGTCGCAACGATCCACTTCGCGATCGGTGTCGATCGCTCCTCGTCGATCAGGAGGACGCCATCGATCACAGCCTGCGAGATCATCGGAACCGCGTAGAGCACCGCGGCGCTTGCGAGCAGCGCCAGCAGGGCCATCGCGTAGCGACCGCGGTGGCCCTCAAGCAGCGTCCAGATGGTAGAGATCGTGCGTCGCATGGGTCCGTCGGGTGCGGGCTCAGAGCGGGGTCCGGAACCCCATCGCGCGGAGGGCGCACCAGCCGGCGAGTCCCTCGATGATCATGAAGAAGCCGCCCAGCGCCGCGGCCCCGCCGACATACAGGGACCACTCGGGGAGGATGCCGAGGTATCCGAGGATCGCGAGTATCCAGCCGGTGCCTTCGATCGCGGCTCCTGCGATCAGCCGGACGGCCTTGCCCTTCGCGTCGATGTTGCACTGCATCAGAACTCGCAGTTCTTCGGCGTTCGCGCGAACGGTATGACATCGCGGATGTTCTGCATGCCCGTCGCGTAGATGATGGCTCGCTCAAAGCCGAGGCCGAATCCGGCGTGGGGCACGGTGCCGTAACGGCGCAGGTCGCGGTACCACCAGTAGTCGGCCTTGTGCAGCCCCATCTCGTCGATGCGACTGTCGAGAACATCGAGCCGCTCCTCGCGCTGCGAACCGCCAACGATCTCACCGATGCCCGGGGCGAGGATGTCCATCGCCGCAACCGTCCGGCCATCATCGTTCAGGCGCATGTAGAACGCCTTGATGTCCTTTGGATAGTTGATGACCGCGACGGGCCGGCCGAAGACCTTTTCGGTCAGGTATCGCTCATGCTCGGACTGCATGTCGATGCCCCACTTCGGCTGGTAGTCGAACTTCTCACCCTTTGCGATGGCCTTCTCAAGCAGGTCGATGGCCTCGGTGTAGGTGATCCGCTCGAACTTTGCCTCGACGAACTTCTCGAGTCGCGTGATGCACTCCTTGTCGATGCGCTCCGCAAAGAACTTAAGATCGTCCTGGCGCTCGTTGAGCAGGGCCCGGAAGATGTACTTGAGAAGCGACTCGGCCAGGTCAGCATCGGCGGCCAGATCGGCGAAGGCGATCTCGGGCTCGATCATCCAGAACTCCGCGAGGTGTCGGCTCGTGTTGGAGTTCTCGGCACGGAAGGTCGGACCGAAGGTGTAGACCTTTGAGAGCGCCATGCACCAAGTCTCGACGTTGAGCTGCCCTGAGACGGTGAGGTGCGTTTCCTTGCCGAAGAAGTCCTGGCTGAAGTCGATCCGACCCTCGGGCGTCTTGGGCATGTTCACGAAGTCGAGCGTCGAGACGCGGAACATCTGTCCCGCGCCTTCGCAGTCGGCGCCGGTGATGATCGGCGTGTGCACCCAGGCGAAGCCGTTCTCGTGGAAGTAGCGGTGGATCGCCATGGCGAGACAATGGCGCACGCGGGCCACGGCCCCGAAGGTGTTGGTCCGCACGCGCAGGTGAGCGACCTCGCGGAGGTACTCCATCGAGTGCGGCTTTGGCTGGATCGGATAGGTGTCGGGGTCGTCGACGAATCCGTGCACCTTGAGGCTCTTGACCTGCATCTCGATCGACTGTCCCTTGCCCTGACTCTGGACGAAGGCGCCCTGTGCCTCGATCGCGCAGCCTGCCGTCAGGTGTTGGACCTCGCTCGCGTAATTGGGGAGGTCGGCTGGAACGACGAGCTGGATCGGATCGAACGAGGAACCGTCGCTTACCGCTACGAACGAGAGCCCGGCCTTCGAGTCGCGGCGGGTTCGGACCCAACCCTGAATGATGCCCTCAGTGCCAATGAAGTCGGCGGGCTTGGCGAAGGCGGTGGCGATGCGGACGGCGGCCATGGACTGACTCCAGTTGCGAAGACCGAAAGCGGGCAATGTTCGACGCGTCAACCGGGGACCGCAAGCGACACAATCGCCCAGAGCCGAACGGGCGAGCCAACCGCGGCCTCCCCAGCCAACGGCCTCGGCTGAAACTCCGTGCCAGCGCCGGGCTGCCGCCGCCCGCTATAGCCCGATAACTATGGCTGCCGCAGAGGACCGACCGATGCGCCCGTGCCAATTTGGCAGCGGGGCACGGCTGAGCCGGGTCCCCTTGTCAGAGCGACACCAAATGGGACAGGCACGAACCTGGTCGCGAGGGAGCGTTTGTCCCGCGGCTCGGGGGGTGAGAATGGCGCCATATCCCGATGGCAGGGGCATCCGGTGCGATGCCTGTCGCGAGTTTCGGTGTGCGTGTCGCTGCGCTCGGTACTGGCCGAACGGAAGCAAGGGCCCGACCGTCGGGCACGAACATTGCCTTGGCCATTCTCCCCGGCGACGCCCTTGTTGCTCGGGGTGCCATCGACAGCTGCGTTCATCTCCGCCCCGACTTCAGGCATGCACCTTCGTTTCCACCACCCCGAGCCACCCGACGCGCCCTCTGGCCCTCCAGCCAGCGGCGGCGGTGCGAGTCAGAAGCCAGGTGAGCGAGGGGATGAAAGGCAGGGAGAACCCCGCCCCAGCGGCCGCTTGCGGCTCATGCTGACCTACGGCGGCTGGCGGGACGGCGGCTTTGCCGACCAGTTGCCTGCCCTCCTGGGGCCGCTTGGGATCGATTGCTACCGCTGCCGCTCAGGCGTCGAGGCCACCGAATTCCTCCGTCGCGGCATCGTGCACATCGCCATCGTCGACCTCTCGATTCCGATGGAGCCGCCCTCGCCGCACGGCGTAGCTCGTCTGACGCCGGCGGGACCGCGTGTGCTCCAGCTTCTCCGACGACTTGAACAGCCTCCGCCGACCGTCGTCGTGCGGCCACCCCAACCCAACACGCGTGACAGCGCCCGCGGCCTCGCCGAAGCGCTCCGCGAAGGCGCGTTCGCGGTCATCGATGGCCCGGTGCGGCTGGAATCGATGCTTGAGACCCTGCGTCGCGTCGTGCGGCGCCATTACCGAGATCACTGGCCGGCAGCTTGAGCCGCCTTCGCGGCGCAGGCTGCCCCCGCCATTTCACCATAGTTTTCCACTGTTGCGACGTTCGCTCATCAGATCCCACTCAGTTCAGCAGGAGATAGTGATATGAAGGTTCGACCCCTCGGCGACAAGATTCTCGTGAAGCGCGACGAAGCCGCGACCAAGACCGAATCCGGCATCTTCCTCCCCGAATCCGCCAAGGACAAGCCAAAGCGGGGCAAGGTCATTGCGGTTGGCGACGGCATCCTGAACAAGGACAACGGCCAGCGCATTCCCTTCTCTGTGAAGAAGGGCGACTCGGTGATCTTCTCGAGCTACTCCGGAACCGAAGTCAAGATCGACGGTGATGCGTTCCTCATCATGACTGAGGAAGACATCCTCGGCGTCATTGAGTGAGCCCGTCCAATTCGCCGGTAGCCATCAGCAGAAAGGCACGCCATGGAACGAGGTCCACTCATCAAGATCCTGGCCGAGATGAAGGGCACCATCAAGGAGCTCGATCTCATCCTGGTCGGCGACTCAAAGCCGGTCGAGATCCGCAACGTCGTTGATGTTGAGGATGTCCGGAGCAACAAGGTGATCAAGATCGTGACCCGCCAGAATTTCATCTGGATCGATCCTGAGCACGTCGCCGTCGCCTACCAGGTCCGGACGGACGGCCACTGATGGAAGCGCCGCAACTCCGCAAGGCCTTTCACGAGCTGAACGGGCTTCGCGACATTCGCATCGAATTCGCCGACGCAGCGGCTTGCATCGTCAAGAAGGCCCTGCTCATTCCCGAAGAGGCCGATGGCCTCGTGAAGGTGACGGACGGTTCGCACGTTTACATCGTCGACTCCCACCGAGTCGCCTGGATCGAGATCGGCTGAGCCAACCCAAGCCCGCCGCACGCACGACAGGCATCAGCGCATAACCCAACTCGCAACGCTTCGAAACACATCGAAAAGAGATACACCCATGGCATCAAAGCAAATCGCCTATGACAACGACGCACGTGAGCGGATCCTCCGCGGCGTGCAGAAGCTCGCCAAGGCCGTCAAGGTCACCCTCGGCCCGAGCGGCCGCGTGGTCATCCTCGAGAAGAGCTTCGGCGCCCCGACCGTCACCAAGGACGGCGTTACCGTCGCCAAGGAGATCGAGCTGGACGATCCCTACGAGAACATGGGCGCCCAGATGGTGAAGGAAGTCGCCAGCAAGGCGTCAAAGGACGCAGGCGACGGCACCACCACCGCGACCGTGTACGCCGAGGCTATCTACCAGGAAGGCCTGAAGAACATCACCGCCGGCGCCAATGCCAACGCTGTCAAGCGCGGCATCGACAAGGCGGTCGACACGATCGTTGATGAACTGAAGAAGCTCTCTAAGCCGGTGAAGAACTCGACCGAGATCGCCCAGGTCGGTTCCTGCTCGGCCAACCAGGACATGCAGATCGGCAAGATCATCGCCGAGGCGATGGACAAGGTCGGCAAGGACGGCGTCATCACCGTCGAGGAAGGCAAGAGCCTCG
Source organism: Phycisphaerae bacterium (assembly GCA_016795065.1). GTDB lineage: Bacteria > Planctomycetota > Phycisphaerae > Phycisphaerales > SM1A02 > JAEUIT01. The sequence continues at coordinate 50,163 of JAEUIU010000039.1, read as the reverse complement.
ACACCGTCGTCGAACTCCTCGAAGGCATGCAGTTCGACAAGGGCTACCTCAGCCCGCACTTCGTCACCAACCAGGCGACGATGGAATGCATCCTCGAGGACGCCTACGTCCTCATCCACGAGAAGAAGATCTCCTCCGCGAAGGACATGCTCCCGATCCTCGGCAAGATCGCCGAGGGCGGGAAGTCGCTCCTGATCATCGCCGAGGACATCGAGGGCGAGGCCCTTGCGACTCTCGTCGTGAACAAGCTCCGTGGCGTCCTCAAGGTCTGCGCCGTCAAGGCTCCGGGCTTCGGCGATCGCCGTAAGGCCATGCTCGAGGACATTGCCGTCCTCACCGGCGGCACCGCCATCATGGAAGAGCTTGGGATGCAGCTTGAGAGCATCACGCTGAGCGACCTCGGTCGGGCCAAGAAGATCACCGTCGACAAGGACAACTGCACGATCGTCGAAGGTGCCGGCAAGACCAAGGAGATTCAGGGCCGCATCGAACAGATCAAGTCGCAGGTCGAGGCGACCACGAGCGACTATGACCGCGAGAAGCTCCAAGAGCGCCTCGCCAAGCTCGCCGGCGGCGTTGCCCAGATCAACGTCGGCGCCGCGACCGAAGTCGAGATGAAGGAGAAGAAGGCACGCGTCGAGGACGCCCTCCATGCGTGCCGCGCTGCCGTCGAGGAAGGCATCCTTCCGGGCGGCGGCGTCAGCGTTCTCCGGGCCCGCAAGGCTCTTGAGAAGGCGAAGAAGGACATGGTCGGCGACGAGAAGGTCGGCGCCGACATCATCTTCCGAGCCCTCGCCGCTCCGGCCAAGCAGATCGCCGCCAACGGTGGTCTCGACGGTTCGATCGTCGCCCAGAAGATCGAGGAGTCCAACGACTCGAGCTTCGGCTTCAACGCGATGACCGGCCAGTACGAGGACCTCGTCAAGGCGGGCGTCATCGTTCCGACCAAGGTCGAGCGCGTCGCTCTTCAGAACGCCGCAAGCATCGCGGGGCTTCTGCTGACCACCGATTGCGCAATCACCGAGATCAAGGAGAAGAAGGCCAAGGCGCCGGCGGGAGCCGGAGCTGGCATGGATGACATGGATTACTAGCCTTTGCGCTCCGTACGGCCCTCCGGGCCGACACTCGCTCTGGCGCCGCGGGCGCGGCGGAGTGAATCCGCCGCTGCGGGTTGGCGGGTAACGGAGCCTCCCTCGAGTTCCCATCAACATCAACAGCCGGGCCGGGCGGCATGAGCCGTTCGGTCCGGCTTGGTTGTTTCTTGAGCGCTCCGTACGGCCCTCCGGGCCGACACTCGCTCTTGCGCCGGGGGCGCCCGCGAGTGAATCGCGGGCTGCGGGTTGGGCGGTAACGTCCCCGGCCTGTCGAACGGAGCCTTGTTCGACGCAGAGTTCCGCTTCTCGGGCAACCTCCCGTCGGTAGGATCGTTCCGACGACAGGACGGTCGCCGATATGAGTCTCCTTCGCGTTCCCCTCTCTTCCGACTGGCCTTGCACGGGCTGCGGCTATCCCGTTCGGGGGCTGGCCCGGTCCGGTGCCTGTCCCGAATGCGGGCTTCGTGTCACGGCGTCGATCGTCCACGCCATCCAGCAGGAGCGGGACGAGCGTGCCGTTCGACTGGCACTTCAAGCGGAATGGCGAAGGTCTCGACAGAAGCTGGTGCTCCTGGCCATGGCTTCAGGAGTCTGGGCCGTCACGCTTGCGGCGATCGGCCGTTCTGGTGGCGACGCTCTGGCCACCGGCGCGATCGGTGCCCTTGCAGCGATGCTGATGACGATCGCGACCGCCGGGGCCTTAGGTTTCTCAGCTCGGCTCGGCTTCCTGACCACCGCATCCTACCTCTCGCTTTTGCCGCTTTCGCTGGTGGCATCGGTGTCGGCAGTGGCCGTGGCGACGTTCTTCGCCCACGTGGGGGGCCGGGAAGGCATCTGGCTCCTTGGCGTTCCGCTCGGGATCGTCGCCTTTGTGCGGACGGTTCGAGCGGGAGTAGCGCTCGATTCCTTCAGCCTGGTCCTGATGCTGGTGGCCAACACGCTGGCCTACGCCTTGGCATCCTTCGTTGCCGGATGAGGGGGGCCGCAATGGGTGTCGCGTTGGCCTAACCAATCTGCTCCAATGCCCGCATGCCCGCGATCCGTTCCGTGTCGCCTCGACTGCCGGTGCATGACCTGAAGCGCACCATTGGCTTCTACCGCGAGCTTCTCGACTTCGAGATCGGCGGGGTCTGGCCCGAGAAGCTGCCGACCTTCGTCATCCTGGAACGAAACGGCGTTCGGCTTCAGTTCTTCACGCCCGAACCGCCACTCCGCGAGAATGCATCGCTGCCGGAAGTGGTCCTGCACTTTGATGTCGACGACGCGAAGGCGATGCATGCCATGCTTGCCCCGCACGTGCGCGTCGAGTGGGGCCCTGAGGTGTATTGGTACGGTTGCCGCGAGTTCGCCTTCCGCGATCCGGACGGATACATGATCATCCTCTCCGAACCGACTGACGACGCGCCTACCTGTGTCGAGGAGTGATGGGGCCCCGGTGGCGTTTGTCAGGTCGGTGTGCTGGTGGCGGACCCGCCGATTGAACGTGCTTCCAATCAACCCGATGATGCCCATGACGATCATCCTGCGCTCGCGAACCACAACCAGTCACGGCGCTGCGTTGTCAGTGTTGTTGACTATTCCGGCGATGTTTGGGCCCTTCGCCCTCACCAACGAGGCCGTCGCCCAGCGGACGCTCCCTCAGCAAGCCACTCCAAGCGTGCCGCCGCCCTTGCAAGGGGACACCATCGAGGCGCTGCTGCCCTCGGCGGAACAGGCTCGGATCCGGGCACTCGTGGAGCAGGTCAGCGGTCGATCGTTCGCGGTCGCCCCTCCCGTGGGCATCGTTGAACCGAAGGCGATGCGATTGGCCATCGAGCGTGCCCTTCGAGCGATGCAACCGAAGGGGCGCTTCGAGGCGAGCCAACTCGACCAACTCGCCCTGCGCCAAGTGACGCTGTACGACCCGGACACCAAGTCGATCTTCATCGGCGCCGGCGGCCTGGCATCGGTCGGCGAATCCGAGCGACCGCCGGTCCTGCGGACCATGTTTGCGCACGCCCTCATGCAGGCGATCATTGACCAGGAGATTTCGATCGTCGCGTTCGTGGCTTCCGACGGCCCAGAGGTCTCGATGACTCGTCGGATGCTGAGTGAGGGCTTCACGGTCACGGCCCGCGATCGGGTCGCCCAGAAGCTGGGGATCGATCCGTACTTTGCCGGCTACCGCGCTCATTTGCCGGGGATCATCGACCCCGCCTCCGGTCCATCGCTCGAGAGGTCGGTGTATGGCACTGGGAGGCTCGTGATTGAAGGAGTCTGGAACTCAGAGGGCACCGAAGCGGTCTGGCGCTATCTGGCCACGAAGCCCGAGTCTGTTCGTGAAATCTCCAAGGTCATCCCGCGGTCCAAGATGATCAGATTGCTGCAGGTCGCACTCGACCGGAGTTTCGCGTCCACATCCTGGCAACGGGCCCGCGCCCCCGCCGCTCCAACCCTGGCGCTTTCGGCGATTCGCGGCATCGCTCCCGCCGAGCGTCCTGGGCTCATTGAGCGATGTGTCACGACGGAGACGTTGGGATTCAGCGGTTCGAAGGGAGAAGCTGTCCTCATCACCAGCGTCCGTATGATCGATGACAAGAGCGCCGCCGACTTGGCTGCGGCCTTGGGGCGCATGCCCGCGGCACTCCTTGCGGAGTTTCAGGTCCGAGGTATCCGTCTCGAGTTGAAGAGCGCGACGCGCGATGTGGGCAGCGTGACGTTCTCGTCGGCCTCGTTGAGTCCGACGGACGACAGCTCCGCCAATCCGACAGTCCTCCTGAGTGGTCGGGTCGGATCGGAGGTCGTGAGCATCACCATCTCAAACGCGACCCTTCCACCCGAAACGCTTACCCGTGCGTTGGAGAGCATTGCCGCGAACTTGGGAGCGGCACCCGAGTCCGAACCGGAAGGCCCCGAGCCACCGGCCGCCTCGCCCTTACCTCGTTGAGCTGCCTTCGCGACGCGGTTGGTCGTCACTTGGCGATGTGCGCCCAGTAGTACCAGACCGCTTCACCCAAGAGGGCCAGCATGAGTCCGATGATGAGGGCCGTGACGAGCCGTCGCTTGCGGTAGCGGCGGACGTCCACCCAGTAGCGGCCATCCTCGAGGGCAATGACAACGCCGGCGCGCACGGCCGAGTCCAACTCGATTGGCCTTGCGATCTTCGCGGTGGCCGGTTTCATGGCGGTCTCGGGAGAGGTTGCTCCTGAGATGATCAACTTCTTGACCGGGCCAGGCGGCGCTTTGCGAAGAGCGATCAGGACCGAAATGGGCATGATCAGCCCGCCGAGCAATCCGAAGGTTCCACCGGTAGGGGGCATTGGCATGACAGTACGGCTCCGTCGATCGAAAGGTCTTCGTCGACGGTATGGGCGCTTCGCTTTCAAAAAAGACCGAGCCTGCCCTTTCGGGCAGGCTCGGGTGCTTCCAATGGAGTCGGGCTGAGTCGAGTTGGCGCCGCCTGCAGCGAGCGGACCAAGCCAACCAAACTCACGACTTACTTGGCGCCCATCGTGTCACGGCCCTGCACACCATCGGTGGTCAGGATGTGATACGAGGTGTCGACAAGGAAGTCGTAGCTCTGAGCCCCGAAGTAACCGTTCACGCCGAACGGAGAGCCGCGGTGCCAGAGGTGCTTCTCAGACATCGTCGCCGGAGCGGTTGCGAACGCGCGAGCGTCCGATTCCATCGCGTCGCCGACGCCCATGACGGAGACGTGACCGTCGAAGAAGAGGGTGGCCGGAGCGCTGTTGTAGCCGTGGTTGAAATACCAAGGCTCAGTGCCGCCGGCGAAGTTCGAGTTGACCTGCGACTCCGCATTCTGGAGCCACGAGTGCTCGAGCATACGGGTCTTGAGATCCGGGTAAGTCGACATGCCGACAGCCGGCGAGCGGTAGCCGCCGGGCATCAGGTTCGGGTTCTTGTAGCCGGTGTTCGAGAAGACGTCCGGGGCGTACATCGCAGCGGGGCTCCAGCAGTAGGTGCTGAAGGAGATTTCCTGGTTGTTCGTGTTGAACTGGTCAGGAATGCTGAAGTACTTCTCGGCGATCGCGAGGTTGATCTTGTCCTTCGGAGCCCAGTAGACCGGGTCGTAGAACTTGTTGTTGACGTACCCCGAGAACGACTTCACGTTCGGGAGACGGAATGAGCCGAAGCCCGCATCCGCGCCGGTGAATTCGATTGGCTTGTAGACGACCCAGTTGCCGCAGTTGCCTGGATAGGCGTACTGAGCGCAAAGGCCGGCGGAGCCAAGGAAGTAGCCCCACATGGCGCCATCGGCGGCCCAGCCCAGCAACTGCTGCGGCGGGCAAGCGACGGAAGCGAGGTAGGTGCCGCAGTTACCCGAGACGAGACCAGCGTCGTCCGGGATGGCGGTGAACTGCCGGTCCGACCAGTCGGCGCCGTACGCTGAATTGGCAGCGCTGAGGTTCCGAAGGTTGGCGAGGCTCTGGGTGACGAGCGCGGCGTCGCGGGCCTTGCCGATTGCCGGCAGGAGGATCGCGATGAGCAACGCGATGATGGAGACGACGACGAGGAGCTCAACGATCGTGAAGCCTCGTCCCGTCCGGTTTGAAAGTGTCCTATGCATTCGATTCCTTTCCGCGGTGTGTGGGACCGCGAGGGTGACGCGTACGGATCGCACTGCTGCAAAGTCGATCAGAACGCTTGTCCCAAGCCCTGACTGAAGCGACTCCTTCATCACCGAGAGGTTCCGGCGAACAGAGTCGACACAAACTCTCGTGACACCCCTGAGACACCCTTCTGGTTCAGGATCCCCATGCCGTTCAGAGACATGGAAAGCAAGAACCCGATTGGGGGGAGTCGTACCGGTGAGCCGGTGTCAGCGCTTGGTTTGGCAGGTCCAAGACATGGCGGCCGAACCTGCCAGGGTAAAGGGGCGGCGTGGAGCGCCGTCGGCCGTGTGTATTTGAACCTTCGCACGGCATCGATGAAGGGTTCCGTCAGGAAAAAAAGGCCAAAAAGATCGTGGCCGGCAAAACGTAGGTCTACGCAGCCCAAGTCGGCAGTGACCGCTCCGATCCGCAGGTGGTAGGCGAGTTCCTGCCACTCGAGACCGTTCCCTGGGGGTTGTGGCACATGTGCCTGTCCAAAACCGCTCACCCAAACCGCTCAAAGACCGCTCAACAGCCCCCGCCGAGAGCTTCCCAGAGTGTTCCTGAGGCGGCCCCGGGCCCCTCCACTCTCTGTCAACATGCCGCCCACGCAACCCGTCCGTCGTCGGCGACTCGTACTCATGCCCCTGATCATTTCGACTTGGTCCTTCTCGTCACGCGGTAACGACACCGCCTGGCCGATGCTCGCCAGCGGCGGTTCCGCTCTCGACGCGGTGGAAGCCTGCTGCGCGACCGTGGACGCCGCTCCGGATGTCGATTCAGTTGGCTACGGCGGCCTGCCGGATGCCTCCGGCAGGGTCAGCCTCGATGGTTGCATCATGCTCAGCCCCGCTCGTTGCGGCTCGGCCTGCGCCCTCCGGCACCACCTGCACCCTGTCTCCGTGGCCCGTCGAGTGATGGAGCGAACGTCGCATGTCATGCTTGCCGGGATCGACGCCGACGAGTTCGCGGACCTACAGGGCCTTCCGCGCAGCGAGCTGCTTTCGCCCGAAGCGAAGGCGGCGTGGGAAACGTGGTCCACGAAGCCGACGGTGATCGACCAGAGTCGCGATCGGCTCGTTGCGGGACTTCGGCCGATCGATGGAGGGCCAGGAGCGGATGGTCGACTCTTCGCCGCAAACGCTCCTCGGGCTTCCGGCAGCGAGGACCGTTGGAAGCACCACGACACCATCGGCACGCTGGCCATCGACAGTCACGGCACTCTGGCAGGCGCGTGCTCGACCAGCGGCATGCCCTACAAGGTCCCCGGTCGCGTTGGCGATTCGCCGATCATCGGCCACGGGCTTTACGTCGATCCGACGGCCGGCGCGGCGACCGCGACCGGCGCGGGCGAGTTGGTCATGGGAGTATGTGGCTCGTTCCTCGCCGTCGAACTCATGCGCCAGGGCCGTTCGCCGATCGAAGCTCTCGTAGCCACGCTGGAGCGGATCCGCTCCAGCTATGAGCTCCAGCCGCATCACCAGGTCGCCATGATCGCGCTGCGCCCCGACGGGGCGTGGGCAGCCGCGGCGCTCCGTCCGGGCTTCCGCGTGGCAGTCCGGGATGATGCGGGCAGCCGCGTCCTTGAACCCGACGCAACGCTCCTTCCCGAATCGTCATGATGGCGAATCGGCCCGCGGCCTTCCACGAACGGATGCACCATGAAGCTCTACACCCGCAGCGGCGATGACGGCACGACGGGACTCTTCGGCGGCGGTCGGGTCAGCAAGGACCATCCTCGCATCGAGGCCTACGGCACGGTCGATGAGCTCAACGCGTGCGTTGGCCTCGTGTGCAGCGCCTGCGACCGCGGCCGCTCCTTCGACGTTCGCCTGCTCGAGATCCTTGGGCATGTGCAGTCACGGCTCTTCGACATCGGAGCGGATCTGGCCACGCCGGAGGACTCGAAGGCCTCGGCGAAGATCCTCCGCATCGACGAGCGATTCGTCGCCGAAATCGAGGCATGGATCGACGAGGTCGATGGGAAGAACCCGCCGATCCGCACCTTCGTGATGCCCGGCGGGACCGAGCTTGCCGCCCGATTGCACTTGGCCCGCACCGTCTGTCGCCGCGCGGAACGGCTCATGATCCGCCTCGGTCACAGCGAACCGGTGAGCGATGGCGCCGTCCACTGGATGAACCGGTTGAGTGACCTGCTCTTCGCCATGGCTCGACAGGCCAATCACGTCGCCGGCGTCGCCGACGTGCCTTGGGTGCCCGCGAAGACCTGACGCGGGTTGCGGTCGGAACCCAAGGCCGCCTCACTTGGAAAGGAGCTTGGTCGCCTTGGGAACAGGCTCTCTCCCGGCCTCATGCTTGCCCTTTCGCTTCGACTTCGTTCCTGGTTTCGCCTTCGCTTCAGCGATTGACGCCGGCAGCGGCTCCGTCAGCGACGCCGCCCGCTTGGCGCCGATCGCTGAGCTGCCGCCCGCGGACAGTCCCTTCCGCAGCATGCCGATCTTCGTGATGCGGTCCCACGCGCTCGCCGCATTGCCCTCGCCGAACTCGCTGGTGATCGAGCGCCGGTTCCAGGCTCGTGCAACAGTGCTCGTCGTGCCGGAACCGCAGAAGGGGTCCAGCACGAGGCTGCCCTCGTTCGAGCAGGCCAGGATGATCCGCTCCAGATAGACCTCAGGGAGCTGGTTGTGGTGGCGATGCCGTCGCTCGGTGTTGTTGCCCTGAACTCGTCCCCAATACGGGCCGTACCAAACGTCCATCGGAACGCGCATGCCCTTGTTCGATTCCTTCGCCATCGTGCGGGCGTCGCCGTAGATGCTCGCACGATCGGATTGCTCGAGGACAGCGTCGGGGTTCCAGATGCGGTTGTCGGGGTCCTTCGCGAAATACAGGGCGTGGACCTTGCTCATGATGAACGAGCTGTCCCGGTTCTGGCCGAACCGGAAATGCCAGACGCACCAGTTGATCATCGTGAGGCCGCGGCGCTTGAGATGCATGACGATCTCGGCCGCGGTGTCGTCGGGGATATTCACCCAGAGCGATCCGTTGGGCGCCAGCGCCTCGATGCAGCCGTCCAGCCACTCGAAGGTGAACTTCTCGTACTCGCGACGGGGCATCCCATCCTTCCACTCGTCGTAGGGCACGTCCCAGTTGAATGGCGGGTCGGCGAAGATGAGGTCGACCGAGCCGCGGTCGGGAATCGACGCGAGCACGTCGCGGCAGTCGCCGACGTAGAGGCGAGTGTCAGGGGCGTCGGCCCGAAACGCAGGCGAGATCCGCGACGAGACGTTCGGCACATGCGACGACGCGGCGTCGCCGTATAGGCGAATCACGCCGTCCCCAGTGAGGTCCTTGCGGGACTTGCGCTGCACCTGGGTGGCGCCTTTCGGCATCGCGTATCCGCCCGGACGGTCGAATTCGATGTTCTTCTGTTCTGCCATGGTGTGCCTGGGTGTGCGAAGCGTGAGGTGAGCGAACCGCTAGGCAGTCCCGAAGATCCGATCGCCGGCGTCGCCAAGACCGGGCACGATGAACTTCCGTTCGTTCAGACGATCGTCAATGGCCGCGACGTTCACGATGAGCTGGTCATCGGCCTCCTGCATGCGCCGGATGCCCTCCGGCGCCGCCACCAGGCAGATCATCTGGACGTGACGGCAGCCGAGCGTCCTGAGGTCAGCGACCGCCTTCGCCGCGCTACCGCCGGTCGCGAGCATCGGGTCGACGATGAAGACCGGCCCCGAAGCCACATCGCGAGGGAGCTTTCGGTAGTACTCGACCGGCGTCGCGGTCGCCTCGTCGCGATAGATGCCGATGTGTCCGACGCGTGCCTCGGGAAAGAGCGAGAGGATTCCGTCGCACATGCCGATGCCTGCCCGAAGCACCGGAACGAGCGTCACCTTGTCGCGCAGCCGATGTCCGCGAGCGATGGCGACGGGTGTTTCGACCTCCATCTCGACCGTTTCAAGCTCGCGGCAGACCTCGTAGGTCATGAGCCCCGCGATCTCGTTCAGCAGGCGTCGAAACTCGGCGTGTGGGGTGCGACGATCGCGCACCAGGGTGAGCTTGTGACGGATCAGCGGATGGTCGAAGACCTTCGCGTTCGGAAAATCCGGATGTCGGATCGGCATGCGCGGCCAGTATACGGCTCACATTCGCGAAGGCGCAACGATGCCGAGGAGATCAAGCCCGTCGGCGAGGACGCGCCTCGTGAGATCGCAAAGCCGCAAGCGGGCCGTTCGGGCGGTCGCGTCATCCGCCTTGAGCACTGGGCACGCCTGATAGAAGCCGTTGAAGAGATTGGCGAGCGTCTGCAGGTAGGAGCAGATGCGGCTGGGCTCGAGGGCGATGGCCGTCTCCTGCACCATCGCGCCATAGCGGAGGAGATGCAGGGCAAGCAGCCGCTCGGCAGGCTCACGCACCACAAACGGCGCGGCGCGGATCGAATCGATCGCTGCCTCGGACTTGGCAAGGATCGACGCGATGCGGGCGTGCGCATATTGGATGTAGGGGCCCGTGTCGCCCTCGAAGGCGATCATGCGATCGAGGTCGAAGACGTAGTCGCGCATCACGTCGCCGGAGAGGTCGGCGTACTTCACCGCCGCGATCCCGACGGCCTGGCCGATCGCGGCGAGTTCCGCGTCGCTCATGCCGTGGGTCGGGGCGTTGGGGTCGCCTGCGCGCCGGCTGACCTCCGCGGTGCCTCGCTCGCTCGCTTCCTCTAACAGTTCGATCAACGTGAAGTTCTCGCCGCTGCGGGTCTTGAGCGGACGCTTGTCCTTGCCGAGCACCGCGCCGAAACCGAGGTGCGTGATCGTCGCCCGCGAGCCGTCAGGCAGCCGGTTCCAGCCGATCAGGTCGGCGGCGTCGAAAACGTCCTTGAAGTGATCGCGCTGCCGCCCGTCGACGACATAGACCACACGATCGGAAAGGAGATCCTGGACCCGGAAACGGACCGCCGCGAGATCGGTCGTCGCGTAGAGGAAGCCGCCGTCGGACTTGCGGATGAGAAGCGGCCGCTCGCGGTCGGCGAACGGCACGACAATCGCGCCGCGGTCCTCCTTGGCCAGGCCCGAGGCCAGGAACTCCTCGACCACCTTCGGGAGCCGCTCGCGGAAGAAGCTCTCGCCGCGCGAATGCTCCGGACCTAACCGTACGTTCAGGATGCCGGTGGTCCGGAAGACCTCGCGCATCGTGCAGTCGATCAGCTTCTGCCAGTCGCGAACGAGCTCCGGATCTCCGGACTGGAGGCGCACGAGCGTGCGTTTCGCATCCTCGACGGCGATCTGGGCGTCGGTGCACTGGAGCGAGAGCTCCGCGATCCGGTGCGGACCCGCGCCGGTGGCCATCGCGGCGGCGAGTCCGGCCTCGTCATCCCTTGATGCAGCCTGTGCGGCGCGATAGGCGTCGTTGAGGTCGTCCAGCGTGATGCGGTCGAGATCGATCCGCTGCCGCCGCAGCGACGCCAGGGTCATCGCGATCGGAAGTCCCCAGTCCCCAAGGTGATTCTCGCGATGCACGTCCCGCCCGAGCCGTTCAAAGACGCGGGCGAGGCAGTCGCCGATGATGGTCGCCCGAAGGTGACCGACGTGCATTTGCTTCGCGACGTTCACGCCGCAGAGGTCGACCGTGACGCCATAGGTCTGCTTGACGCGCACGACGCCAAGATCCGCGTCGGACATTGCCCCAAGCATCGCGGAGAGCGCTCCCAGATCGAGCTTCACGTTGATGAAGCCGGGGCCGGCGACTTCGGGGGCGTGGGCCACGCCGCTCAGGTCGACGGCGGCGACGATCTTGGCGGCGAGTTCGCGCGGATTCATGCCCCGCGACTTCGCGAGGGCCATGGCGCAGTTGGCCTGGAAGTCGCCGAACTGCGGGTTCTGGCTCGGCTTGATGACCGGATCGAGGTCAAGCGACGGGTCGCCAAGAGCGACCGCGATCGCCGCGCGGAAGCGGCGATCGAGAAGGGCAACGGGATCGGCGGTGGCGGTCGTGGTCATCGGGTCCATCATGAAAGCACAAAGTTCAGGTCCGTCCAGAGCGTCTCCATCGTCTGCCGCATCGTCATCAGCTTGGCGCCGTCGAGGCCGATCGAGGGGTCGGTGATCGCCTCTAACATCTCGATCAATCCGAGGCAGTCGTCCATCGACACGAACTCGTGTCCGACCAGCGCGGGTCGCTGTCCCGCGAGGACGCCGTCGATGTCGACCATGTTGTGGTAGTTCCCCAGCGGGAGGCAGAGGCAGGTCGAGACGTGTCCGTAGCTGGCGTACGCGGTCGCCTCGCAAGTGCCGCCGGGCATGAGCTTCCGCTGATAGCGAAAGTCCGGATGCGTCTTCTGATACTCGAGCAGGAGGTCGCTGATCCGGTTGGTGAGCTCCGGTACGAAGACGCTGCGCCGGTCGCCGACGCGGACGATCGGTCCGCCGCCAATGGGGCTTTCGGGGAAGGAGCGGCTGTTCTCGAGGCAGATGATGCGGCTGTCCTTGGAGAGCGTTCCGTCGCGGGCCGCGCCGATCGTTCCGATGAAGCCGATCTCTTCGGAGCGGGTCAGGAAGACGCCGACATGCCCGTGTCCCGGCTTGACCCGAATGCGATCGAAGGCGCAGAGCGCTGCCGCGACCGCCGCGAGGTCGTCGCAGCCATGGGTGTGCAGCAGGCCGTTGGCGATCTTCGCCTTCGGCAGACGCCATCGCCCGATGTCGCCGACGGCAAGGCTTGGAGCGGGCTTCGCGAGGCTGGTCCGCACGATCTTGAAGGGTTTGCTGTTGGTGTCGACGGAGGTGATGGTCGCGACGTGCGCGCGGTCGAGCGAATCAAAGATCTCGAGCGCCGCTCCGACGAAATAAGGATCGTGCACGCCACCCCGGAACTCGAGTTCGATTTGGGGAGCGAGTGCCCGTACGACGAATGCGGGGTGGTCAAGGTGGGCCTGGAACCAGATGGGGGCGATGCCCTTTCGCGGGCGGACCTTCGATTGCCGCAGAAGGAGGTTGCCATGACGGTCGCGGCTCAGGGTGACGTCTGGACGCTTGGCGACCCATCCCTCGATCCAACGGACGACGCGGTGTTCCCGACCGGCGGCGGTCGGAATGGCCGTCAAATCCAGCAGCGTCCGCTCGATGATCTTGGCGTCCGCTGGTCGCGAGTTCCTTCGATTCGGGCGGCTCTTGGGTGGGGTAGCCGCGGGTGTCGTGGCTTTCGGGGCGCGCGACCGCGCGACGGAGGCTGATCGGGAGGCGTGTGTGTTCATTCGAAGCCCATTCGGAGCCGGCCTGCGTGAATGGGCATCCTACTGGAAAGGGCGGTCCGGACTAGACTTTCCGTCCCATGCCCTTGGCACCGATCCCGGAGATCCTCGACGAGCTGCGCGCCGGCCGCATCGTTGTCCTCGTCGACGACGAGCGTCGCGAGAACGAAGGCGACTTCATCTGCGCCGCCCAATTCGCCAGCGTCGAGATCATCAACTTCATGACCCGCGTCGGAGGCGGCTACCTCTGCGTTGCCGTCAACGGCGCGACCTGCGACCGGCTCGACCTGGGGCCCGCGGTCTCGCTCAACACCAGCGTGCGCGGCACTCCGTTCACCGTATCGGTCGACGGGCATCCGCGACATGGAGTCGGCACCGGCATCTCGGCCGCGGACCGCGTGCGCACGATTCAACTCATCGTCGATCGCTCGACGCGCCCCGATGACCTCGTCCGTCCGGGCCACATCAACCCGTTGCGGGCTCGTGATGGCGGCGTGCTGGTTCGCACCGGGCAGACCGAGGGCTCGGTCGACCTCTGCAGGATCGCAGGACTCGAACCGGCGGCTCTCCTTATCGAGGTGGTCAAGGAAAACGGCGACATGGCCCGCATGCCGGACCTAGAGGAACTCTGCGCCCGGCACGGCCTGAAGATGTGCTCCGTCGAGCAGATCATCGAGTACCGCCTGCAGCGCGAGACGTTAGTCCATCGCATGGAGCCCCTGCACGGGACACGCATCGGAACGCCCGAAGGCGAATTCGACCTCTTCGCATGGTCGAGCGCAATCGACCCGACGCCCCACCTTGCCCTGACCGTCGGAGGCATTGGCCGCCCGGACGATTTTGGCCATGTCGCGCCGGTGACGGATCCGGTGCTGGTCCGCATGCACAGGCGCGACTTGTTAGGTGACATCTTCAACGTGCCCTCCGGCGACGGCGGCGCATCGACCGGCCAAACCCTTCGCGGCGCCCTGCGCCAGATCCAGGCCGCGGGACGCGGCGCGCTGGTCTACCTCCGGCCGGAAGCGGTCGGCGACGACCTTCGTGATCGCCTTCAACAGATTCGCCGCGGTGGGGCCGACGACGTTAACGCTCCCGACCTTACCCGGGTCGACGGCATCGGCGGTCGGGCCCAGCCGATGTCCGAGCGAGAGTTTGGGATCGGCGGGCAGATCCTGAGGGATTTGGGCTTGACCCGGCTTCGCATTCTCAGCAACCATCCCCGGCCGCTCCCCGGCTTGCACGGTTTTGGACTGGAAATCACCGAGCACGTCCCGATTCGCTGAATCCCTTGAGTCGGCGCCGGAATCGGCGACGCCTTCGGCCCCTCTACACGCCATGCTTCCGCTCGACCCCATGTCCCTCACCGCCGTCGCGATGGTCAGTGCCTCGTTGTGGCAGCCGACCCTCAACTCCGACACCATGCTCTGGGGGCTCGAGCGCTCAGGATCGAGGCTCACAAGCTTTTCGGCGGGCATTGAGTGGGATCGCTTCAAGTCCTTCGAGGACGAGCGCGAACGGCGGGTCGGTCGTTTCGCATTGGAAGGGCAGGGGCAATCGCGCCGTCTTGGTTGCGCTTTCACCGAGTTCTACAGCGGCGATGGCGCCAAGCGCGAGTCGGTCGACCTTTGGGTCTATGCCGACGGGTGGCTGGGCGAAGCGGACATGCGCTTCAAGTCCTTCACCAAGCGCCGCGTGGTGGCGCCCGGCGAGAGCTGGGATCCGCTGAAGCTGGGCGAGGGCCCGTTTCCGCTTCCGTTTGGCCAGCCGGAACACGAGGTGCGAGCACGCTTCACCGTCGAGCCCGTCACATTGCCCGAGAGCCCGCGCATCCGCCTCGCGCTCAAGACCGATACCGTCGTCGGACTTCGCTTGACCCCCAAGCCCAACACGCCCTTGGCCAAGGACATCACGACCGTCGACGTCTTCTACTCGGCGACGGGTCCGGTCGATGGACTCATTCCGCGTGTCGTTGTGCTCAGGCGACCCAACGGCGACGAGTCGTCGTTCCTGCTGAAGGACCCGCGGATGAATGTGCCGCTCACAAAGGATGAGCAGGCGCTCCTGACCATGCCGAACCCCGACCCGAAAGAGTGGTCGATTGACATTCGGGACTGGGAGTCGGCAGGCGGAACCCCGGCGGGACCTGACCGGCTTACGGCACCCCAGGCCTCTGACGGTTGATTGGTCTCGGAATTCACGGACGAAACCGTTGGCGAGGCGGCGATTGACCGATAAGGTCAGGGCGCACGCCGCCCTAGGTAGGTGAAGTTTGGTGGAGTTCGGCAACGAGACCCGACGGCGCGCATCCAATTGACCTTTCGAGCGCTCCGTGCGAAGTCACGACCTCTTACGACTCCCCCAATCACTCACGCTGGCCATCGCCCTGTGCCTTGGCCCGCTCGGCGTCGGGGCCCCTGTGTCTCTCGCCCAGCAACTCGTTCCCGACGTGCCCCCCGTGGCCGAAGCGGTGACGCGTGCCATCGGCGCGACGTGGCTGACCGACGAGGAACGGGCCGAGTTGCGGGTTGTCCATGGTGCCTGGACCGATGCCGATCTTGCCGCACCGCGCCGGGCCGGTCGCGTCGCACTCGACACGTGGGACCTCACGAGTCCAGCGTTCGACGATCCCTCGGTGCCACCGGCATGGCGGGCCGAGGCCCTGATTCGTCGCGGCGCGTTGAACGAAGCGTTAGCCGCCCTGGCCGGCGATGACTCTCCCCAGGCAATCGCCGTGAAGGCCGACGCCTTGCGTTGGCTCGGACGACGCGACGAGGCTCTCGCCGCCGCCCGGTCGATTGATCGGCTTCTCGACGACGGCGCGACGCAGAGCGCTGTCGAGATCGTTGCCGCAGCGCGGGCGGCGCTCGTGCGAGGCGAACTCGAGCCGCGTTCCGTCGCCGACTGGCAGCGCGTTCTCGACGCGCTGGGCCGCGCCCGTCAGGCGATCGATCGGCTCCACTGGCCGTCGCTCCTGGTCGAGGGGACGCTTCTCGCCGAGCGGCACCATCCCGAGCAGGCGATTCCGGCCTTGGTGCAGGCCATCCAACTCGGGCCGAAGGCAAGCGAGATCTGGTATCGCCTGGGCATGATGGCCGTCGAGCGATTCTCGTTCGAGGATGCCGAGCGGGCCGTGAAGGCTCTCAAGCGGGCTCGCGCAGGACATCCGCTGGCGCTCCTCCTCGAGGCCCGCGTGGCCCTCGAACGACGCGACCCCGATCTGGCGGCGCAGGCTTTGGATCGGCTGCTCGAGCGCGAGCCCCGCATGCTCGAGGCCCTCGCCTTGCGAGCTTCCGCCTCGGCGACGCGGCACCGGATGGACGAGGCCCGCGAATGGCTCGCCCGGCTCGACTTGATCGCCCCCGGCAGCGCCTTGGGTCAGGCAACCGTCGGGCGCTACCTCGCCGATGCGCGGCAATACGACGTGGCCGCGGAATTCCTGCACGAGGCGATCCGGCGCGAGCCGTCATGGTCGCTGCCGCACATCACGTTAGGTCTTCTCGAGACGCAGACCGGGCGCGACGACCGTTCGCGCGAGGCGCTTACCGAGGCGATGCGTCTGGACCCGTTCAACAAGCGGGCCCAGAACAGCCTGCTCCTCCTGAACGAACTCGCCGGGTACAAGGCCTTCGACGGCCGGCACTTCATCGTCCGATGCAAGCCGGGTCCCGACGAGATCATCGCCGCGACCATGCCCGCGGCCCTCGACGCGATGCACGAGGTGGTGGCGGGTCGCTTCCGTCACGAGCCGGCCCAGAAGACCATTATCGATTTGATGCCTGATCATGCGAGCTTCGCGGTACGCATCACCGGCATGCCGCAGATCCACACGATTGCCGCGTGCACGGGCCCGCTCATCGCGATCGAGGTGCCGAAGGAAGGGCCGCGCAGCCGTCACTTCGGGCTCTTCGACTGGCTCAAGGTGTTGCGCCATGAGTACACGCACACCATCACGCTTTCGCAGACCCGTAACCGCATCCCGCACTGGCTGACCGAGGCGGCGGCGGTGAGCATGGAGCTCACGCCGCGTGACTGGTCCACCTGCCAAATGCTCGCCCGCGAGCTGCAGCAGGGGACGCTCTTCGATCTGGATTCGATCAACTGGGGCTTCGTTCGTCCGATCCGTCCGCAGGACCGTCACCTGGCGTACTCGCAGGGACATTGGATGGTCGAATTCATGAACGAACGGTTTGGTGAGGAAGCGCTGGTGCGCCTGCTCAACCTCTACAGCACCGGCGTCAACGAGACGGAGGCGCTGCCGCAGGCGCTCGGCGTCACGCGAGAGATCTTCTACCGCTCGTTCCTGGTGTGGGCATCCGAGCAGGTGCGATCGTGGGGACTTGCCCCGACGCCATCGATGGAGGATCTCGTCATCGCCGAGCGATCGCGCGATCCGGAGTTGAAGGCACAGTTCGAGAGCGCGACGGCAGACGCGCTGCGATCGACCGCCGAGCGCATCGCCGAACGAATTGGTGAGCCGGGTGACCCAAAGCGCGACCGATTGAGCGGCGGCGAGTGGACCCGAGCCGACCTCGCCCCGTTGGACTTGGACGAATCGGTCATGGGGCGATGGTTGGCCGAGTACCCCAAGCACCCCGATGTGCTCGAGCGGGCGTTGCGCCGATCGATGGCACGCCTAGGCGATGCGACCATCGATCCGCTCACGCTTCAACTCGTCCATCGCTACATGCAAGCCCGGCCGGTCGATCCGTATCCGCATCGCATTCTCGCCAAGCTGGAACTCGCCTCGGACAACCCGACGCGGGCGATCCCTCACCTGATCGAGCTTGACATGCGCGAGGAGCACAACAACGCCTACGCCATCGAACTGGCTCGCCTCTATCGCCAGGCTGGTGACCCGGGAAAGGCGAGCGATTCGGCCGAGCGAGCGGTGCGCATGGACCCCTACGACGCCGCATTGCACGAGTTGGCGGCGGCAATCGCGATCGAAGCGGGCGAACTGAGCCTGGCACGACGGCACGTCGAGGCCCTGAACCGGATCGAGCCGGGCCAGCCGCGACACGAGGCCCGACTTCGCAAGCTCGACGAGCTTCTGGGAGGCGATTCCAAGGTACCTCCCGCGTCCGGCCGCTGACGTTCTCCCATCCACCAGCGGGTTTTCGGACGCAAAACGGATTCAACCGCTCGCTGTCTGCGAATGCGCGAGTATCTTCCATTGACTCGTGGGAGAGCCGACCCCGAACGGAGCGCGATCGCGCCGCTCCGCGCAATGGCCGCACGAGTGAGGAGAGACACATGTCCCGAGCGACGTCCCGACTGAAGACTCTGACCGTAACCCGAACGACCCTGGCCCTCGGCGCTGTGGCGATTGCCAACGCCATCTGCCACGCGGGCGTCAACTACGACGTCACGATCGTCACCTCGCAAAGTTCGATCGACTCGACAACGAACCTCAGCGTTCCGCTGACGGGCACCCTGATCGGGAACTGGAACGCGCGAACCAACCCGACAGGCACGAAGACCATTCCGGGGCTCTTTGGCGGCAGCGGCAACAACCCGATCGGCTACTCCGCGACATTCGTCGCCGACGGCAGCTTTTCGACGGTGCCCAGCGGCACCTTCCAGATGAACGTCGACACCGGGTCCCTCTCGTTCACGCTCGACGGGCTCACGCTTGATTTCCTCTCTGGGGAGACCGCTGGAGTCGACGCGACACTCAACGTCAATTACAGCTCGTTCCACACTCAGAATCCCACCGCGATCTTCCCGGGCGGCGTGACGATTCCACTGCCGCTGGGCGAGGCGCTGCTCACCGAGCTCTCTGCATCTCAGACCGGCGCAGCAGTGGCTGGGATCCTCGTGCCAAGCGGTCCCGACTCGTTCACCTTCGCGACTGCGGTGCCGGTTGATCTCCTGGCGACTATCGAGGCCAACGGTCAGGTGTTCGGCGGAACGCCCGTTCCCTTCGCCCTTCCGATCGCGGGCACGGTCACTTTCGGCGGTGAATCGGTCGTCATCACCCTGAACGGCACAAACACGATCGAGGAAACCCAGGCGATCGATCCGCCGGCGACCTTCGAGAACCAGGCCATTGACCTGCCGACGGTGCTCCCGCCCGGCGGCACCGCTCACATTCTCTTCGGCGGCTCGATCGCGAGCCTGAGCGTCACACAGTCGCTCACTTTTGACATCGTCGCCGATGCTGCCGCCCAGCTTGAACCCGGCGATCTGAACGGCGACGGCTCGGTGAGCGCACCCGATCTCGCCATCCTGCTCGGAGCCTGGGGTTCAAGCGGTCCCGGCGACCTGAACGGCGATGGCACCGTCGGCGCGGCGGACTTGGCTCTTCTTCTTGGTGCGTGGAGCTGATGTCGGTGGCGGGGCTCGCCGCATGGTTGGGGCAGATGCCCTCACGAGCAGGAACCGGCCGATCCAGAAGAACAACCGTCGCGCGATTGATGGATCGCCAGTTTCGCTTCGTGCGTACAGTCAGGCGACCCATGCGTTGCGCTCCCTCGATCCTTACCGCCGCTCTCGCGACCAGTGCGATGGCGGCGGATTTCTCTTTCGGACCGCCCATCGCTTCGGCGCTTCCGAAAGGGCAGACGCCGATCGCCGTGCGGCTAGCCGATTTCGACGGCGACAAGTTGCTCGACGCGCTGGTGACGGGCCGCAACTGGGATGGCGAGTCGGGAACGCAGGGACGCGTCGTTCTCCTGAAGGGAGCTGGAGACGGGACGTTCGCGCCTTGGCACGAGGTGTTCGTCGATGAGGGGCACGCCGAGGACGCCCGCATCGCTGATCTGGACGGCGACGGCACGCTGGACCTGGTGGTTGGCGTGTTCGGCGTGACGTCACGCGTCGCGACCTTCCGCGGCAAGGGCGGCGGCGCATTCGACCCGCCACGGTACGTGACGATCGAGCGCGTACCGCGCGGCCTGTGCACGGTCGACACCGATGGCGATGGTGACCTCGACGTTGTTCAGACCAACTATGAGTCGGGCTCGTTGTCGATCCTTCGCAACGATCAGGGAACGCTTGCCGGTGCTGGCACCATTCGTCTCATGCGTTACCTCGGCGGCGTGCCGTTTCCGCAGCAGGTCACGGGCGTCGACGTGAACGGCGATTCGCTTCCGGACGTCCTCACCACCTCAATCGGCGGCGGACGGATTTCGGTCATGAAGCGCACCTCGCCGACCGAGTTCGCCCCAACGGTCGATTGGAAGCCCGCACCTGTGAACGGCGAGATTCCGGCCGTGATCGGATCGAGCATTGCGGACTTCGATGGCGATGGCGATGTGGACGTGGTGTTGCCCGTGCTCTTGGTCACCCAGTCACAGCAGGTCATCAGCCTGCGTAACGATGGGACCGGCGCGTTCGGCGACCAAGCCGTTGCCCCGACCCCGAGCGCCTATTTCATCTGGAGTTCGACGCCAATTGACGTCGACGGAGACGGCAAGCTCGATCTCGCTATCGGCACGGCCATCACCGGCGCGGTCTTCTTCATGCGAAACGAGACGACCGGACCCTCGGCGCCGCTGACCTTCACGTTTCAATGGCCGTTCACGGAGTATGGATTCTTCGTGCGTGACCTCGTGAGTGGTGACGTCGACAACGACGGCGATGCCGACGTGGTTGGCGTTGAGATTGCCTATGGCTCGGTCTTCACGTTGCGGAACATGACCGGGCAAGGAGTGGCCAACGGCGAGTCGAAGCCGGCGAAACGCGCGGAGCCGTCGCGGCCCGCTGCGATGCCCGTGCAGGTGGACCTCAACCGTGATGGCAAGGTCGATGCCGCGGATGTCGCGAAGTGGCTCTCCGATTGGGACGGCCGCGGCCACGGGGAGGCGCGGCGATGAACGTCTTTGCGGCACGGCGTCGCATGGGCTTCTTCGCACTCGCGCTCGCTGCTGGAGCGGTCCTCTCGGCAGCGCCGGCGTCGGCCCAATGTGGCGAGGGTGCCGGTCCATGCACCGAGCCGCACGCCGGGCCTGGCTGCCTCAATCCCGACTGCTGCGAGCTTGTGTGCGTTGACGCCGCGTACTGCTGCGAAACGAACTGGGATGCGAAGTGTGCGGACCTCGCGATCGACATCTGCGACTGGGTCACGTGCGGCAACGCAGGCGAGTGCTACACGATCCACGCAACACCCGGCTGCGAGAACATCGGCTGCTGTGAGTGGGTCTGCCCGCTCGATGCGTACTGTTGTTACACCGTCTGGGACGCGTTCTGCGTGGAGGAGGCGATGCGTCTCTGTCCCGTCGGGATGTGTTCGATCGAGATTCCGGCGGACGCCGTCGACGAGAACGAGCGCTGTTACGACCGTGACAACGACGGCTGCAACATTGCGGGCTTCCCGATGGTCGATGTTGTCCTGCCGACGGTGCGCAGCGGCAAGCACTCCTCGGGAGCGCCGCGCGACACCGATTGGTATCGGTTCACGATCGCCTCGCGCCAGCGGGTTCGCATCGTGCTGAACGCCGAGTTTCCCGGCCAGATCGTCCTCACCCAAGGGCCCTGTCTCGGGCCGATGGTGGTGGTCGACGAGGCGGTCGGCCTTCCCTGCGATGAGGCGGTGATCGATCGCTGCCTCGAGCCCGGAACCTATGCCTGCCTGGTGGGTTCGGCCGGGCCGGGGCGCATCTACCGAAACGCCTTCACCTGCGACGAGATCGACCCGGAGAACCCGCCTGATCCGAAGGACCCGCCGCCCATTCCAAGTCCCTACGGTTTGCGCTATGCGATGCGAATGGATGCGTTCTCCTGCGTGCTCGGCGACCTTGACGGCGACGGGCTCGTCGGACAGGTCGACCTGGCGATCCTGCTTGGGGCTTGGGGCGGCGTCGGGGCTGCGGACCTGAACGGTGACGGTGTGGTGGGCTCGATCGACCTGGCGATCCTGCTGGGGGCGTGGAGCGCGTAGGCCGCCTCCAGCGCGGGACGGCTTCATAGCAGTTCGTTCATGCCGCGGACCGGTCGGTCTGTGCCGGTCGTGACGGCAGGATGGGCCGGCCCGACGCGCCGATGACGCCCTTCCTCGGGCGGCAGGCACCCGGACCGCGCTTCGCACGGCGGAGGACTGCCCATGAACCGACAGGCGATCGGCTGGAGTTGCGCTGCGGCCGCGATCATCGGGGCCCTGTTCACGCTGGCGAGCTGGGCCACTGGCGCGACCCTCATGTTCCTGGCGCCGCTGGTCGGCTGCGCGGCGGGCGTGGGGTATGTCGCCGGACTGCGCGGCACGGCGACGAGGGTCCCCGCGATGATGCACGGGATCGCCGCGGCAGGCATCACGCTGGTGGCCATCCTGGCCGGGCGGGTGACGCTCGGATGGATCGACGTGCGGGCGTGGAACGAACGGATGTCCGAGGTGACCGGGGACGACCTGCACGGCGTCATCGCCGAACGGATTGCGGCCCGTGCCATCGATGCCGGCGAGATCGACGTGGACGCGGAGGAGTATCCGGATTGGGTCTCGGACGAGGCCGACGAGGAGCTTGCCGCGATGAGCGGGGAGGAGGTCGAACGGCTCAGGGCGGAGCTGCAGGCCGACGGCGAGGAGGCGGCGGAGGCCGTGTCGCCGCTCCTTCTGATGCTTCGGACCTTCGTCAACATCGGCTTCATCGGCTTCGTCTTCCTGGCGACGGCGCTGGGGACCGCCTACCGCATCGCCGTGAGCGGCGCGGGCGAGTCGTCCACCGACGGGGCGATCTCGGACGGCGGGACGCTGGTGGAGCTGCCGCAACGGGCGGACCCGATGCGCCTTCGCGCCGAGCTGCCGGCCGATCCGCTGGCCGGCACCGCAGCCGGAAGCCGGTCCCTGACCGGCGAGGCCGACGAACGGAAGGCTGCCTAACGTTTCGTCCACGGGAGCGCGTCGAGGTCGACATTGCCGCCGCAGAGGACCACCCCGACGGGACCGTCGAGGGAGGTAAGGACGCGAGAGCGCTTCGAGAGGGCGACGGCGACGCCCACGGCGGCGCTTGGTTCGATGACCAGTTTCGCCCGCTCGAAGACGAGGCGCATGGCCCGGACGATCTCCTCCTCGGAGACCGTCGCGACCTCGTCGACGAGATCGCGCACCACGGGGAAGGTCAGGTCGCCTAACGACGTGCGCAACCCGTCGGCGATGGTCGTGGCGTTCGAGATCGGCTGGATGGAACCGGCAGACTTCGAGCGGGCCGCGTCATCGGCGTTCATCGGCTCAGCGGCGATGATCCTGATCGACGGCCTGATCGCCTTCGCGGCGATCGCGACGCCCGAGATCATGCCACCGCCGCCGATGGGAACGACGATGGCCTGGAGCTCGGGGCACTGTTCAAGCAGTTCGACCGAGATCGTCCCCTGGCCGGCGATGACGTCCGGATGGTTGTAGGGGGGAATGAGCGTTCCGCCGGTGTCACGGCAGACGCGGTCGGCGGTGGCCTCACGATCCGCGACGGTCGGTTCGCACGGGTAGACGATGCCGCCGTAGCCCTCGACCGCCTCGCGCTTGACCGACGGTGCGTTCCGCGGCATGACGATGTGGGCAGGAATGCCGCGAAGTCGTGCGGCCAGGGCGAGGGCCTGGGCGTGGTTGCCCGAGGAGTGCGTGACCACGCCGCGCCGGGCGTCGGCTTCGTTCAGCTTGAAGACGGCGTTGCAGGCGCCGCGGAACTTGAAGGCGCCGACCTTCTGGAAGTTCTCGCACTTGAAGCGGAGGTCGAGGTTCGCGAGGCGGCTGATCGTCGAACACGACATCACCGGCGTGCGGTGGGCGTGCGGCGCGATGCGACGCATGGCCTCGCGCACGGAGTCGATCGAGGCGGCGTAGGTCGCGGGCGTCGGCACGGGAGCTGGCATGGAGGCGAAGCCTAACCGCTACACTTCGCCGCCATGCACACAGCCCTCGACCTTCACCGAACGACGCACGGCCACCGAGCATGGTTTCGCGAGAAGATGCTGAACGCGGCCCGCGGGCTCTCTCAGGAACAGTTGCGACGGCCCTTCGACATGGGACCGGGAAGCGTGTTCAAGCTGCTCTCGCACTGCTATGCGGCCGAGACCCTGTGGGTCACGCTGCTGGAGGGGAAGGAACCGTCGACGCCCTTCAGCCCGCCCGATGACCTGCCGACCGTCGACGCCCTGGCGGCACTCTGGAAGGAAACCGACGCCCGATGGCAACGCGTGCTCGCAACCGCGACCGACGCCGACCTCGGCCGCCCGATCGCCCGCGTCCGCGAGGGGAAGACCTACACGACCACCTTCGGCGACGTGCTCCTGCACGTGAGCATGCACCAGATGTATCACGCGGCCCAGTTCAAGAACATGCTGAGGCAGCTCGGCGTGAGTGACCTGCCGATGAGCGATTTCATCGTGTACGCACGGGAGCAGTGGAAGGGGTGATGAGACGGCTTCAGACCCAGTCGACCGAGTGAATCTCTCGCCACGGCACCACGTCCACGTCGCTGCGGCTCTGCCGCTCGTCGCCGCCGTAGATGACGACCCTCCGAGCGGGGAACTCGTTGCCGATCGCGCTGGCGACACGCTTCGTTGACGCGAGCGCGTCCTCCGAGACCGTTTTCGCTGCCTTCGCTTCAGCGACGGTGCGATGCGTTCCGTGGTCGATCAGGATGTCGGCCTCGAGGCCGCTGGAGTCGCGATAGAAGTGGATCGGGCGTCGTTCGCCGCGATGGAATCGGTGCTTGAGGATCTCGCCGGCAACCCAGCTCTCGAAGAGCGCTCCGCGGAGCGGATGCGAGCGAAGCGCCTCGGGCGATTGGATGCCCATCAGCCAACTCGCGATGCCCGTGTCGATGAAGTGGAGCTTCGGTGACTTGACGAGTCGCTTGCCGACGTTGACGAACCACGGCGTGATCCTGTGCGTGATGTAGAGCGTCTCAAGGATGCCCAGCCAGGCGCGAGCAGTGGATTGGACAACTCCCGTGTCGCCGCCGAGCGATGTGAGATTCATTAGTTGGGACGTCCGACCTGCGCAGAGCGTGATGAAGTTGTGGAACTGTTGGAGGTCGTGGATTGCGACCAGCTCGCGAGCGTCGCGCTCGATATAGGTTGTCACATAGCTCTCGATCCATTCCGACGGCGCGAGGCCGAGGTCAAACGGAGCCGGGTAGCCGCCGGCGAGGATCGCCTCGTCGAGTGTCGCGGGCACCCGAGTCGTTTGGGTGATCTCATTCCAGGAGAGTGGCAGGAGCTGATGAACAGCGGTGCGTCCCGCGAGTGACTGGCTGATGGTTGAAAGGAGTGCGAAGTTGAAGGAGCCGGTCAGGACCCATAGCCGAAGCGACGGCGAAGCACCGGCGGTCGAACGCGGGCCAATGCCGTGAGAGCGCATTCGGTCCTCGTCGATCCGAACCTGCAGATACGAGAGGAGCTCCGGCGCACGCTGCACCTCGTCCAGCACCGCCCCGCGCGGGAATCGGTCGAGGAATCCAACCGGGTCGTCGATCGCGCTGCGGCGGACCTCGAGCGACTCAAGGTTGGTGTGCGGCAGGTCAGGAAAGGCCATCCGGCAGAGGGTCGACTTCCCGCTCTGACGCGGGCCGTTCACCGTGATCGACGGGAACCGACTGCCAGCGTCCTTCAGCTTCGAAAGCAGGTCTCGGGCGACGAGCATGGCGGGAGTGTAGCCTCGCCATGTAAATCGGCGAAATTTTCGCCGATCTGCATGAGCGTTCCTAGATCCCTGCGATGTCAGCAGTTATAGGCCATATTGCTCCGGAATGTCAGCGTGACGAGGGCAAAAACTCTGCTCGCCTCGACGCCGTGTGACGAGCCCGCGCGCGGCTTCGGCGTCGAGCCGCCTCTCCGATCGGTGAACGTGGCAAACTCCAGCTCGGCGTGGCGGCGCGACCGATGAGCGACGCCAAGTGTTGTGTTTACGAGCAATGAAAGGGCTGAGTTGATGGCCGCACCAAAGATCGTCGCCGCCGGCAGCGGCACCCGCGTGAATGTGTTGGGCGATCACCAAACGATCCGCCTGACCGGAGCCGACACCGACGGCGCGCTCACCGTCATTGAGGAGAGCTTCGACCCGGGCGTCGGCGTGCCGCTCCACTACCACGAGCGCGAGGAGGAGACGTTCAACGTCCTCGAGGGCGAGGTTGCGTACGAGCTCAACGGCCACCGCACGGTGGCAGGGCCAGGGACCACCGTCTTCGTCCCGCGCGGAGTCCCGCACCGCTTCGAGGCGGTAGGCACGAAGCGAGCGCGCGTGCTCCTGGTCATCACGCCTGCGGGTCTCGAAGGCATGTTCATCGAGCTCGAGAAGCTGCCGCCCGGACCGCCGGATCCGGCGAAGGTCGCGGAGATCTGCGGTCGGTTTGGGGTGAGGTTGGGGTAAGCTCGGGATGTGCGTCTGCGAAAGACGAAGCGCGCGGACGCTCTTGCTCGACTCCTCGTGAGGCCCTTGAGAGTGCCCCGCACGCCAATCGATGATGAACCTGCTTTGATTCGCAGCGAGATTCTGGGGAGGGGGCGCTCGGCACCTATCGCTGCATCCGACATTCAGGTATGGCGCCTATAGAGAGCCACGGATCGATGCATATGGAGACGGCACTTGCGTTAGCATGACCAGATGTTCGAAGGAAGTGCTAGACGAGGTTGGGACTCCACGTTTGAGGGATTTCGAAGCGCTTCCGCTTCGGACGTGATTGCTCGCTTGCGAGCGTTTGTCGCGGATGCCGGGGAAGAGCAGATGCGCGCCTGGAGTGACTCGGTCCCGCGTCTCCAGGTCGAGGTTGACGAGCGGATCCAGGCATGCTCAGCGAGTTCTTTCGATACGGCGTTGCTCGAGTACGAGATGCCGCTCGAAGCGAGACGAGCGGACGTTGTTCTTTTGGTCTCGGGCGCGGTCGTGGTTCTGGAGCTCAAGGGGAAACACGAGCCTTCTCAAGCCGATCTTGACCAGGCGTCGGCATACGCACGGGACTTGCGGTGCTACCACGAGTCGTGTGAGTCAGTGCCGGTCCATGCTGCGCTTGTTCCGATGCGATCGCGGGGCTATCGCGGCGAGGTGGGGGGCGTTCACATTTGTGGCCCGGACGCCATTGATGGACTTCTTGCTCGGTTGGAAACTAGCGGCACCGGCGCGATATTGGCGAGAGAGTTTCTCTCGGTAGATCGATATCGGCCGCTTCCCTCGCTGGTGCGGGCGGCACGGGAGCTATTCGAGACCGGATCTCTACGTCGTGTAAAGCGTGCAGCGGCTGTGACGCAGCCCGCGCTTGAGCGCGTGTGCTCGATCGTGCACCAGGCCGCGCGGACCAAGAGCAGACGGCTCATCCTCCTCAGTGGTGTCCCGGGATCCGGAAAGACCTTGGTCGGACTCCAACTGGTACATGCACACTTCCTTGATGATCTCGCCGTCGCCAGGAATGTTGGAAAGCCGACTGCGCCTGCCGTGTTCCTCTCAGGTAACGCGCCGCTCGTGGAGGTTCTCCAGTACGAGCTCGCTGGCGCCGGTGGAGATGGAAAGGCCTTTGTCCGCGGGGTGAAGGACTACTTGCGCACATACGCCTCAAAGAAGCACGCGATCCCTCCTCAGCATGTCCTCGTTTTCGACGAGGCGCAAAGGGCATGGGATGCGGACTACGTTGCGGAGAAGCATGGTGGACTCATGCAGAGCGAACCTGAGTTGTTCATTGAACTCGCGGAGCGTGCGCCTGATTGGTGCGTCGTGTTGGGTTTGGTAGGAAGTGGTCAAGAGATCCACATGGGTGAAGAGGGCGGGCTTCGCCAATGGACGGAGGCGATTTCGCGGTCGCCGCGCCGCGACGAGTGGGTCGTTCACGCCTCGGCGACAGTTCTCTCCGGTCTCGGGGACGCCGAGGTCGCTCAGCAATGCGCGGAAGAGCTGACGCTGACTGCGGAGCTGCGGTTTCACCTGACCCGCGATGTGCACGCCTTCGTCGCCGCGCTCGTCGAATACGGGGATCACGCTCGCTGTGCCGATCTCGCGCGAACCCTCGAAGAGAACGGCTACTCGCTTCGAATGGTCCGTGAGCTCGAAGTCGGGCAGCAGTATCTTCGAGATAGGTTCTCGAATGATCCGGAGGCGCGATTCGGGATTGTCGCGTCAAGCAGGGATCGCGACCTGAAGCGGTTTCGCGTCTACAACGACTTTCAAAGCACAAAGCGGATTCGCGTCGGTCGATGGTTTGGTGCATCTGAGACGACGGGGGGGCGAGACTCGTGTTGCTCTTTCGAGCAGTGCGTCACGGAGTTCCAGTGCCAGGGCCTCGAGCTTGACGCAGCCCTGGTTGCATGGGGGACCGATCTTCGCAGGGTAGACGGCGAATGGTCGATAGAGGGCGCGAGCAAGTACATGCGGAAGGGGCGAGCCTCCGTAAAAGATCCGCATCGACTGCGAGTGAACGCTTATCGGGTACTCCTTACTCGGGGCCGAAACGCGACGGTCATCTTCGTGCCTCAGCTTGCGGAGCTTGACGAGACGGCGGCGTTCATCGAGCTCGCGGGATTCAAACCGCTGTCATGACCCTGCTCTTGCAGCGAGTCATCGGATCGCCGCACCGGCTGTCCAGTTCCAAGGTGCTGCGGTCGGTCCGCCATGGTGGACCCCGAAAAGTGAATCGCGGAAGCGTCAAGAGACGCCGCGCCTGCGGTTGATCGCAGCGCGCGAATAGGGTGCTTGCTAGCACTACAGCGCCCCTTAGCTTCTGCTGCGGCCGAGCGGATGCCTTCGCTAGCTGCGTCGATGCTTGATTTCGCCTCTCGATGTATCGCTGTGGATACACCATCGAGGCGAAATCGGCGCATCTCCTTGCCAGCAAAGGCCCCGCTCGCCCTCGCGACGAACCTAAGGGGCGCTGTAGTGCTAGGGACTCGGCCTGCTATGCGGCGGCGAGGCTGCATGGCTTCTCGTACTGACAGCTCGGGAAATTGCTCAGAACGCAGGTCCGCTCGGTCGGTCGTGCAGGCCATGGGTTGGTAGGTCCTTTTAACCGGTCCTGTGCTCCGCACAGCGGTCAGGCTCCCAGGCCTTGCAAAGCTGGAGCCGCACTCCATAATTGCACGCATGATCCCCCGGCGACTGCTGCCCACTCTCGGCTCCGCTTTGGCGGAGTCCCCCGCGGTGGCCCTGCTTGGGCCGCGGCAGGTGGGGAAGACCACCCTTGCTCTGGAGGTTGCGCGAAGTCGGCCTTCGGTCTATCTCGACCTTCAGTCGGACGCTGATCGGGCCAAGCTCTCGGACCCTGAGCTCTACCTCTCACAGCACGCCGACAAGCTCGTGATCCTCGATGAGATCCAGCGCACGCCGGAGCTCTTCCGCACGCTGCGCGGCCTCATCGACGCTGGCCGGCGGAAGGGGAAGGGCACCGGTCGATTTTTCGTCCTCGGCTCGGCCTCGATCGACCTCC
The DNA here is from genome assembly GCA_016795065.1 of Phycisphaerae bacterium. Lineage (GTDB taxonomy): Bacteria > Planctomycetota > Phycisphaerae > Phycisphaerales > SM1A02 > JAEUIT01. The sequence continues at coordinate 20,936 of JAEUIU010000039.1, read as the reverse complement.
TGAAGCAATCGAGCGAAACGCTCGCCGGTCGCATTCGATATCTCGAGCTCGCTCCGTTCGACGCCGGAGAGGTCGGTCCTGCGCGTGTCGACGCGCTCTGGCTGCGAGGTGGATTTCCGGAGAGCCTTCTCGCGGCATCGGACGCCGCCAGCCTTCGGTGGCGCGCCGACTTCATCCGCAGTTATCTCGAGCGCGACATTCCGCAGCTTGGGCCGCGCATTCCGGCTGAAACACTGCGGCGGTTCTGGACGATGCTTGCTCATCAGCAGGGGGGGCTTCTGAATGCGGCCTCGCTCGCGCGATCACTCGCGGTCGACGGAAAGACCATCGCCTCGTATCTCGACCTATTGGTGGATCTCCTGCTGGTGCGTCGACTGACGCCGTGGCACAGCAACACGCGCAAGCGGCTGGTGAAGTCGCCGAAGGTCTATGTCCGCGATGGCGGCTTGGTGCACGCGCTCCTTGGCGTCAGCGATCGCGAGGCGCTCCTGGCTCACCCCGTCGCCGGCGCGAGCTGGGAAGGCATGGCCATCGAGTCGATCATCGCTGCGTGCCCAGCGGAAACGGAGGCGAACTTCTTCCGCACCAGTACCGGTGACGAGATCGATCTTCTCTTGAAGCTCCCCGGCCACCGCAAGGTGTGGGCGGTCGAGATCAAGCGAGGCTCGGCGCCAGCGCTCGAGCGAGGCTTCCATGTCGCTCGAGAAGTCGTGCGGCCGGAGCGCAGTTTCGTCGTCTACAGCGGTGTCGACCGCTACCCGCTCGCGGATGGCGTTGAGGCCGCATCACTGCCTGACTTCTGCTCGCAGCTCTCGAAAGAGTGAGCAACTCGCGGCCGCACTCCGCCACTCTCACCCCACCGCAGCCGGGCGCTTCGCCTTCATCTCCAACAACATATTCGCATACCGCGTCATCGCATCACGCAACTGCTCGAAGCTCTCCAGCACATACAAAATCGGCTGATAGTGGTCGATCTCAAAGCTCGTGTCGCAGACGCGCTCGAAGTCGAAGGGGCGGCGGTCGACTTCCGGGGATTGCAGGGCGTGCTTGCTTTCGCCCGGGCTTGAGATGAGGCCGGAGCCGTAGAGCTTGATGCGGCCGTCCTCGCGCACGAGGCCGAACTCGACGGTGAACCAGAAGAGTCGCGCAAGGCGCTCGGTGTGGTAGGGGTCGTCGGTCAGGAGCGCTGCCTTGCCGTAGGTCTGGAGGAAGTCGGCGAAGATCGGGTCGGCGTGCAGCGGCACGTGGCCGAAGATGTCGTGGAAGATGTCCGGCTCGGGCAGGTAGTCGAGCGACTCCTTCGGGCGGATCACGATCGTCGTCGGGAACTCGCGTCGGGCGAGGCAGGCGAAGAAGCCCTTGGCCGGGATGTAGCCGGGCACGGCCTTGCTCTGCCAACCGGTCATCGGGAGGAGCCTGCTGTTGATGTCGGCAAGCGGCGGGATGCGCTCGCGCTTCAGGTTGATGGCCTTCGCCCCACCGAGATACGTGCGCGAGGCGTTGTCGGCCAGGAACGCCATCTGCCTATCGAAGAGAGTCGTCCAGGCCTCTTGGTTCTCCTGCGTGTACCCCGCGTAGTTCTGATCGATATAGAGCTTGGTCGGGTCGTCGTAGCCGGGCTCGCCGAAATGGTCGGCGCAGTACTGGGCAGCCTTCGCCTGAGCCCCATCGATCATGGCGTGATTGAGGCTCCCGGACATCTTTCCAGCGGACGAGTCCATAGCGAGGTTCCTGTAGCGGCAGCTTGAAGTCGAACGGTGCGGTCGCCGGATCACCGGCGGCCTGTCCGCGGTCATCCTATCGGGGGGGAAGGCCCACCACGGCAATCGGTTCTGGCTCGCTCGCCCTCTTCGGCGGGGTGAATTCCGCCCTGCGAACCCGACTCGTGCCTCTGATGCAAGTGCAAGATGACTCGCGGGGCACTCCCACTTCCATCACAAACTTCATCTCAGTCCTGAGAGAAGGAGAAGAAGCCTCGCGGATCTTGAGTGGGAACACCCACTGACGGAAACGCCTGGCCAACCCTCCGCCTGACTGAGAACGGACCGAATCGGGCACCGACCCGAACTGCCCCTCTCACCGCGGAGCAAAGCCAGACCAAGCGGAACAGACTCGACAGGACTTTGGGGCACCGCGCTGGTCAGCCTTCACCTGATGCGGGGACTGCCGGAGAGGAACGCCCCCGCACTCGGAGCGAACCGGTTCGACAACCGCGGAGCGCCCCAAGGCCTGAACGAGACTTCCACCGCACCAGTCAGGGGGAACGCAGCACATCTGTCCGAGCGAACGACCGATAGGGCTGGAGAGGCCACGCACTGCTTCCGCGTCGCCTCCGAAGTCCCGCCAATGGCGAGTTCCGCACCACGCGATGCTCCCGATTGGCGCCGAGGGGAGTGTTCACCGGACTCCTCCGCCCCGAACCCGGGGCGGAGGCGCCTCCCGACACAGAGAGGGGCAGCGGTCCGCGCGAAAGCGCGGGCCGCTGCTTTCTGTTGGGTTGTCGGCGAGCAGGAGAGTCTCATACCAACCTAGGAAGGTCCCGGCGCGTTCAGGCTTCGCCACGTGGCTGTCGCGCCAGAAGGAGTGTGCGCCTGGAGGGCGCTACGGACTGCTTGGATTGGTCTTAGCCGCCGAGTTCCTTCAGTACGGCCATCGCCTCGGCCTCGCTGCGGAGCACCTTCGGCGACTCAAGCCGCACGATCTCAAACGCTCCGCGCACGTCGAAGCCGTAGGGATCCACACCGACCACCATCGGCTTCTCGATCACGATTTCGTTGTGCCGCTTGCACGCCTCGCGGACACAGGCGGTGTGCTCTGCGTTGATGCGCTTGCAGAGTCCGGGCTCGATCGACGCCAATGGATTCGGCCGCAACATCGCCTCGCCGTCGATGAAGAAACCATCGAAGCGGGCAGCGTCGATGGTCGCCAGCGCCCAGCGGACATCCGGCGGATCGCCGTGGTAGATGCGCCATCGATCGCAGAGCGCTGCTTTCGGTCCGGTCTCGGGGATCTCTTCCAGCGAGACGTGCAGATGCATCGACGTCTCGCCCTCGTCGGGCAGGTAGAGCGTCGTGTCGAGCGAGCGAACCATCGCAACCATCGCCGAGAGGGCGATCGTTCCGTCCGGCGCCACGACGACCTTGACCGGCCTGACCTCGCTGTCAAATCGGAGCATGCCCGAAAGGTGACCGCGCAGGAACGCGATCGCGTTCTCGACGGCTGGCTCCAGCGCTGGATCATCGGCATCGGTCATGGCGGGGGAGTGTAATGCCAATCTCCATGGGAACCCGCGCTGCACGGCGGGACCGCGGTTGACCGTATGCTCCACACCGATGTCGCTCCTCTGCTGCCCGATCCACGTCGACGCGACCGAACAGCTCGGTGAGGCCCTCGATCGCGCGGCGGCGGCGGTCGGACGCGGAGCCCGCCTCATCGAGTGGCGCTGTGACTCTTTGGCCGAAGAACCTCACGATGCGGCGTTGGCCTCGATCCGCCGCTTGGTCGCCGAATCGCCGGCCCCGTGCATCGTCACGATTCGCCCCACCTGGGAGGGTGGCCAGTACGGCGGCAGCGAGACCGACCGGATCAGCCTCATCGAGGCGATCGGCACCTCCGACGACGCCCCCCGTTATATCGATATCGAGCTTGATGCCTATCGCACCAGCCGCAACCGCCGCCAGAAAGTGAATCTTGCGGTACGCCACGACGCCCAGCAGCGCGAGGTCACGGCAAGCTTGGTCCTTTCGACCCATGACTTCCGGGAGCGTCCCTCGGATCTCCTTCAGCGCGTGGCCGCCATGGCCTCTGAGCCAGCCTGCGCCGTCATGAAGGTCGCGTGGATGGCCCGTTCGCTCCGCGACAACCTCGAGGCGTTCGATCTCCTCTCCGAGCGGGCGAAGCCGATGGTGGCTCTCTGCATGGGTGAGTTCGGACTGCCTTCGCGCGTGCTGGCCTCGAAGTTCGGCGGGCTCTTCACCTTCGCGGCGCTCGAAGGGGGCCTCCAGTCGGCACCGGGCCAGCCGACGCTGGAGGAGATGTCCTCGCTTTACCGTTTTGACCGGATCGGTCGGGCGACCCGCGTCTACGGCGTGATCGGCTGGCCGGTCGGCCACTCGCGAAGCCCAGCCTTCCACAATGCCCTCTTCGATGCGACCGATGTCGATGCGGTGTACCTGCCGCTGCCCGTTCCCGATGCGTGGGAGCATTTCAAGGCGACCGTCGGAGCGCTGATCGACCATCCGCGGCTGGACTTCCGTGGGGCAAGCGTGACGATTCCCCACAAGGAGCACTGCGTCCGGTTCGTACGGGAGCGTGGAGGCCAGGTCAGCGGCTTGAGCGAAACGTTAGGAGCCGCGAACACGCTGATCGTCGAGGACGATCGCACGCTCGGCTGTGCGAACACCGACGCTCCGGCCCTTGCCGCCAGCCTGATCGCCGCGTTCCCGGATCGCTCGGACCTTCACGGCCTTCGCGTCGCGATTCTCGGCGCGGGCGGCGTTGCCCGAGCCGCCGCAGGCGTCGTGGCCCTTGCCGGCGGCCAGGCGGTCCTCTTCAATCGAACGGACGCGAAGGCCGAGGCTCTCGCATCGGAACTCTCGGCGGCGATCGCCCGGTTTGACCCTGCCACGCTCGACGCCTGCGAGCGCTTCCCGATCGCGCCGGAACGCGGCCGCATCGTCGCCGGGCGCCGCGATGCTCTCGACTGCGGTTGCTTCCATGCCTTCATCAACGGCACGCCGGTGGGCATGTCGCAGGGACCCGACCCGGACGGCCACGCCCTCGAGACACTGGCGGGCGGGCACGTTCGGCTGGCCGACGCCGTGGTGCTCGACACCGTCTACGCGCCGGAGGTGACGCCCCTCCTTGCCGATGTTCGCAACCAAGGAGGACGCGGCATCAGCGGCTCGGCGATGTTCACCGAGCAGGCCCGGCGACAGTTCGAGCGTTGGACCGGCCACCGGCTCCCTAACGATTCGCGCGATCGTGGCGATCGGTGAGGCTTCGCGGTGCGAGGCGAACGAGCAGTTCGGTGGGAAGCGCCGAACAGAGGAGCGCGATGGCTTTGTTCACCGCGCCGGGCACGACCACGGTTCGCCCGGCCTCCGCGGCATTCAGGCCGATGCGGGCGACCGTGGCCGCATCAAGCCAGAGCCACTTCGGCAGCGTGTCCATGTGGGCGCGGTTGCCCATGACGTCGTGGAACTCGCTGTAGGTGAATCCGGGGCAGACCGCCGTGGCGGTGACACCGGTCCCTTCGAGCTCCAACTGAAGCGAGCGGGTGAAGCTGACCATGAAGCGCTTCGTCGCCGTGTACAGCGAGCCGGCTGGCTCGGGGGCGAAGGCGGCGAGCGAGGCGATGTTGATGACGCGGCCGAAGCGCCGCAACCGCATGCTGGGCAGCAACCGATGGGTGAGTTCGACCGGTGAGTTGAGGAGGACCTCGAGAAACTGCTGGTGCTCGTGCCAGGAGACCTCGCCGAACCGTCGGGCTATGCCATAGCCGGCGTTGTTGACCAGAACGTCGACATGCCCCATCCGGGCAAGGGCTTCGCGGGCGAGCCGTTCCGTCGAACCGGGCTGTCCGAGGTCGAGGGCCATCGTCTCGACCCGCACGCCTCGCTTGCGGAGCGGGACCGCCGCCGACTCGAGGCGATCCAGCCGGCGCGCGACCAGCAGCAGGTCATGCTGACGGGCGGCCAGCAGCTCTGCGAAGGCGAGCCCGATTCCGGCCGACGCGCCGGTCACCAGCGCCACCGGCCGATGGTGAGGCGAGGTTGAGGCAGGGGAACTGGCGCTGGACGGTCCGGACATGATCGATAGCCATCATCGCTGCCCTCTGCCCGCGGCGATAGCCCCGTCGGCACTATCATCGCCGCCATCATGGCCTTGACGTACCGAACCGCCGGCGAATCGCACGGCCCCGCGCTGATCTCGCTCGTCGAGGGACTACCCGCCGGCCTCGCCATCGACGTCGGGTTCATCGACGGCGAGCTGCGCCGTCGGCAGGGAGGCTACGGGCGCGGCGGGCGCCAACGCATCGAATCAGACGCGGTGACGTTTCTCTCGGGCGTTCGGCTCGGCAAGACGATCGGTTCGCCGATTGCGATGCAGATTCCCAATCGCGACAGCCGTCTCGACGACCTCGAACGCACCCCGCCCGTGCATCGGCCGCGCCCTGGCCACGCCGATCTCGCGGGCAGCGTGAAATGGCTGACCACCGACTGTCGCGAAACGCTCGAACGGGCCAGTGCCCGCGAGACGGCCGCGCGGGTCGCGGCGGGTGCCGTCGCACGATGCCTCCTGCGCGAGGTCGGCATCGAGTGCTTCGGATTCGTGCGGGCCGTGTTGGACGTGCGCTGCGCGACGGACGTGACCGCGTCATCGTGGCACGCCCTGCGCGAGGCGCGTGACGCGAGTGAGGTCTATTGTCCGGACTCCGCCGCAAGCGCCGCGATGATCGAGCGCATCCACCGCATCAAGACCGAGCACGACACGGCTGGCGGACTGGTCGAATGCCACGTCTTCGGCTGCCCGATCGGGCTCGGCTCCTGCATGACCTGGGATGGCCGGCTTGACGGCCGCATCGGCGGCGCGGTCATGGGTATCCAAGCCTTCAAGAGTGTCGAGATCGGCCTCGGCCGCGAGTCGGCATTCCGTCCGGGCTCGCAGGTCCACGATCCGATTTCCTTCGATCCATCGCGACGCGGCGAACGCGATCTCGGTTTCACGCGGTCGAGCAACAACGCCGGCGGCTTGGAAGGTGGCATGACGAACGGGATGCCCGTCGTCGTGACCGGAGCGATGAAGCCGATCGCGACCCTCGGCAAGGGCATGCCCAGCGTCGACCTGAACACGAAGGAAGCGACCGGCTCGCAGTACGAGCGAAGCGACGTCAGCGCGATTGCCGCGGCGAGCGTCGTTCTCGAGAACGTCGTCGCCTTTGAGATTGCACGGGCGCTTCTCGAGAAGTTCCCTGCCGACACGATGATCGAGCTGCGAGCCTCGCTCGACTCGTTCCTCACCCTTGCCGGGAACCTTCCGCTGGACGGGCGGTAGGTCCGTCACCGTTTCCTTCCACTCAACCCGCACGAACCAACCATGTCAGCTCCCACGATTGCCGTTGCCGAGTACGCCTCGCGTCGCGAACACGTGCTCGCCGCACTGAAGGACAGCGTCGGCCTGGTCTTTGCCGGCGACGCCTCCGCGGACCTGCACAGCGAATGGCGGCCGCACCCGCACTTCGAGTACCTCACCGGGATCGTCGACGAGCCAGGATCGGTGCTGCTCCTTGATCCGCGCAGCCCAGTGCCATCGCGGCGCGTGATCCTCTTTCTCAAGCCGCTCAATCCCGAGCTCGAGAAGTGGGACGGCTTCCGCGAGACGATCTGCCAGAAGCTGCGCGATCGCTACGGCACCGCGACGATCATGCGGACCAACATCATGGCCCGATGGGTGACCGATGCGATTCGTCGCGCACGCAAGGTCGCTTGCCTGCATTCCTTCGCCGCCTACAACGCCCCGGTCTCACCGGACCTCGCGCTCTTTCGCGACGCGTCGGTCCGCATGCCAGGACTGGCGATCGAGGATCGGACGCACGTGATCGCGGAGATGCGGGCCCGAAAGAGCGAGGCGGAGCAGGCGGTCCTTCGGCACGCGGCCGAGATCACGGCGAAGGGCTACGAGATGGTCCTTCGCACGATCCGCCCCGGGATCAGCGAGTTCGACGTGCAGGAGACGCTCGAGCACGCCTACCGAACCCACGGCGCGCGACGGCCCGCCTATCGCACGATCGCGGGCACCGGCTTCAACGCCACGGTACTTCACTATCACCACAACGACCAGCCGCTCCAGGACGGCGAGCTGATCGTCATCGACTCCGCCGCGGGCTATTGCGGCTACTCCGCCGACGTCACCCGCACCTATCCGGTGAACGGGACGTTCACCGCCCGCCAGCGCGAGATCTACGGCATCGTGCTGAAGGCGGAACTGGCCGGCATCGCCGCGGCGAAGGCGGGGGCGACCTTCGCCGATGTCGATCGCGCCGCACGCGACATCATCGTGAAGGCCGGCTACGGCGACTACTTCATCCACGGCATCGGACACCACATCGGGCTCGAGACCCACGACATCACCCCCGACGGCCCGCTTCCCGACGGCGCCATCATCACCGTCGAGCCGGGGATCTACCTTCCGGACGAGCGGTTAGGCGTGCGCATCGAGGACGATGTCCTCGTCGGCAGGAAGCCGACCGTTCTGACCGCGATGATCCCGAAGGGGATCGACGAGATCGAGCGGCTCATGGCTGCGAGGGGGACCCACTCGGCGGCGCACTCTCCGGCGGTGGCGCCGACCGTTCCGGCTGGTTCGGCGCCTGCTCGGGTGTCGGCTCGGGCGCCGGCTCGACTGTCGCGGCGGGGGGCTCGGGCGCAGGGGGACTGACCGTCGCAGCGCCCTCCCGACCGGCCGGCGGGCTAACAGTTGGTGCAACAAGCTCGCCCGGCGGAATGCGCACGCAGACGATGTAGGGTTCCTTGCCTTCGGTCCAGTGGCCGTAGCTGGTCGCGACGACGGTGCCGTCCTCGAGCACCTCGACGCCGGCGTAGCCGCAGTCGGTGCCGTCGTGGTTGTCCATCAGCCGGACGCGGAGGTCGCCGCGGTCGCCCCGCTCCAGCGCGTCCCAGGGGCCAACCCATGCAACCCAGTCACCGTACGTCGCCGATGTCCTGGCCATGTCGCGCATCGAAACGAAGTAGCGTCCATCGCGCAGGCGGGCAATCACGTGCCGGTCGCCGGTCAGCCAGGGGGCGACCTCGTGCGGCTCGCTCCAGGTGCCGCCCTCGTCGGAGGAGAAGCTGATGTAGGAGTTGTGGGTGCGCGTGTTCTCGCGAAGGAGCATCGCCAGACGCTTGCCGTCGGGCGAACGGGTCACGCCCGGCTCGCAGAGGAAGACCTGCTGCTTGGAGAGGAGGGCCTTGGGCGCGCTCCAGGATCGTCCGCCATCGCGCGACTCCGTCGAATAGACCGTGCTGACGCCGGTGCCGCGTCCCGTTGGCGACAAGAAGCGACCATCATCGTGGAAAAAGGCGAGGGCCCGGCCGTCGCGGGTCTGGATGACGCTCGACATCGTGACGATGCCGCCCCACTCGCCTACCGGTCGGAGGTCGGTCCAGGTGATGCCGCCGTCGTCGCTGGAACTGAGTCGCGCCGGATGAAGTCCGGAGAAGAGGATCAGGCGCGAGGTCTCACCGCCGCCCTTGGTCGGATCCATGAGTCGATGGAGCGTTGGGGTCTCGAGGCTGCTCGCCCAGTTCGCGGGTACGCCTAACGGTTCGCTCCAGGTGAGACCGCCGTCGTCGCTTCGTCGCAGGACGATCGCGCCGCGGCCGTGGCCCATCGGATAAGCGCAGAGCATGGACTTGCCGTCCGGCGTCATGACGGTCGATGGATGCCCAAGGTACTGGCCGTCGCGCCGATCGATGACGACCTGAAGTTCGGTGCGCGCCGCGAGGTCCAGCGCGGGAGGCGGATCGGTCGTCGGCATTCCCTCATCGACGCTCCAGGACCGGAGCCGCACCGTCGAGGCCATCGGAATCAGCGAAAGCGTCTTGAAGGTCCGGCCTGCGGAAGGACAGGCGAAGAAGCGCCGCCCGTCGATGAGGTACTCGAGGTCCTGATGCGAGCGGCGGATCTCCAGCTCAAACTCCTCGCCTCGCTGCCAGTGGTCGATCGACGGGCCGATGATTGGCTTGCCGCGATAGACGTCCCCGATCAGGGTGAGGTTCTTCGCCCCGTCCTCAAGAAGGAGGAACTGGTCGTCAAGCGAGACCTGAAGAGCCGCGCCGTCGCCGCCCTCGATGGTGACCCGACAGCGCACGCGGAAAGGCCCCTCGCCGGCGTGGAGCGTCACGAAGAGCGGCGAACCGGGGCCGCTTGCGACCAGAGTCGAGCCCTCTTGGACCCATCGCTCAAGACCCACCACCGGGCTCTTCACGATCCCCTCGTCGACATAGTTCACCCGTCCGATCACCGCGGGAAGCTCGGCGCCGCGGAAGATCGAGGAGGTGCGTTCAGGCTCGGCGCCAAGGACGGCGGTCGCGACGACCCGGGCAATGCGCTCACCCGCCACCGCGTCCGCGTTGACGCCATCGACGAGGGTCGTCTCAAGTCCCGCGAGGGCCGGCTCGAGGTCGACCAATGGAATTGCCTGCGGCGTGGCGATGCGCTTCCACGCGTCGATCACACGTAGGCGGTTGGAGCGATAGGTATTCGCCCGACTCCAAGAGGGAGCGCATGGGCCGGGAAGGGCGACGATTACGCGCGGTGCCGACGGCATGGAACCGATCGCACTGATGATGGCGCTCATGCCCTCATCGAGGCGCGATGCCGCCGGAAACCCGACCGTCACCGAATCGGCGCCACCTAACGAGACGATCACGACCTCAGGGGCGAACTCGGTCAGCCACGCCCACTCCGGAAAGTTGGTGACGAAGCGAGGCGACTTCGGGTCGACGCTGTAGTTCTGGCGGGTGAAGGTCCGGACCGCGAACTCATCGCCGAGCAGCCGGCCAAGCTGTTCCGGCCACGCGTCCACGCGGGCAGTCGGGCCGGCCCCGGTGACGCTTGAGTCGCCGAGCACGGCGACATGTCGAAGTGTCGGATCAGCGCCGCGGGCCGTCGAGACGAGGCAGGCCAGCACAGCGGCGACGAGAAGGAGATTCCGAAGGATGCGGTAGGTCGGCATGGGTGGCGCGTGGGATCGACGACCGATCGCTCGGCGGTCCGGTCGAGACCCCATGGTAGTACCAATCCCCGCAAGTCTCCGCGCGGTCAGACCGGCGGCGGCCGCAGCAGGATGTGGTCAACCAGCAGCGCAAATGAGTAGACGACGGGAAACGCGGCAATGCCCACGGCCAGATAGGCCAGTCGGCGACCAGCCCGGTCCCGCTGTCGGCCGATCACCTCGCAACTCACGATCACGAAGAGCATCAGGGCGAACTTGAAGACGATCGCGCCGTGCAAACCCCACATCGAGATGACATGTTTGGCGACTGGGTTCACTTCTTCGCCGCCGCGGCGGAGGATCGCCCAGGTGAGCATGATGTCGAGGCTGGAGAAGAAGATGAGCCAGACGTATGCGGACTGGTACCGCATTTCGCCGGTGTGAACCTTGCTGAGGTCGGTGTCGGCTGCATCTTGGGCCGCAGCCGGAACGCCGGTCGGACCTGCGGATGACGTCGTCGCTGCTGGGCCCGGTCGCGCCGGATCGCCTGTCCGGCCGAGGTTGGCGGCGAGGGCGGCGCTCGCGCGGGCGTGTGGCGGCGAAGAGGACATGCTCGGATGGTAAGGGACAGGATTCGGAAGCTGAAGCGCTGCGGCGGATGTCGGCGCGACCGTAAGTCCGTGTCCACACTCGGTGCATCCGGTGCCCGACGAGGCGACAGTATGACCGCAGAGTTCGCAGCGCCCGCCGTGCCGTCGCCACCACACTCGCGCTGCGCGAGGCGCCGCGAGAAGGACGAGAGAGACGAGGGCCCAGAAGATCACATTGCCCACGAGCGGGATCCAGATCGGGCGGAGCGGCACGAGCACCATGCCGCCCTTCGGCATCACGCCGAAGTCCAGATTCCATCGGAGATCGGGCGTGCCCGATTCAATGGGGTACCACGCCTCGCTGGCCATGCAACGAAAGGGCCAGCCGCCGATGCCTGTATCGATGCGGTCGAATCCGTCTGTACCGTCTGGCGCGACACCAGCGACGCTGCCCGGCCGCGCGACGATGGTCGACTCGGCTGGCGATTCGTCGGTGTCGAACCTTGGGTAGACCTCCCACCAATCGCAGAAGAGCGATCGGCGGAGTTCGACCTTGAACGGGACCGCCTCGCCGCTTTCCAGAACGACCGTTGCTGAGATGCGCTGGAACGCCGCAAGGCGCGGCACGATCGCCGAAGCGAGCGGATGCGCGAAGCACGCCAGGGCAAGGCTCACGGCCAGCCCCGCGCCCAGCGCGAGCCCCGCCGATCGGACTGTCCGCGTCCTGCGCATGCGTGTCATGGTCGCCAACAAGGGCGATCAGATCCAGTGGTTTGGACGTGGCCGCCCAAACGAACGCCTTTCCCGAGATCGCCGCGGTCAGATCACCGGATCGTGTGTGGGCAGGTTGTGAGCCGGAGCGGTGTTGAGCTGGACCAGTTTCGCTTGCTGAAGAGTCTTGGCCGTCTCCGGATCGACGAAATCGCTGTGGCAACTCGCCTTCCCCTCGACCGCGCCGAGGGCTCGCTTCGTCTTGGAGGCGAGGCGGTGGATCTCCTCCGGCGGAAGCACGCCCCGCTTGGCCAGGATCTCCTGTTGCTCCGAGGTGAGGGCTGCCGACCGCTTGGGCTTCTCCCAGGCGTATTCGTCGCTCTTGCCCGATGCGAATTCGACGATCTCCTTCGAGATGCGCACCGAGCACCAGTCATGGCCGCACATCGCGCAGAAGTCGGTGTCGACGTCAAGGTCCTCGTCGTGGTAGGCGCGGGCGGTGTCGGGGTCGAAGGAGAGCTCGAAGTGCTTCTCCCAGTTGAGGGCGGCGCGGGCCTTGGTCAGCTCGTCGTCGCGGTCGCGCGTGCCGGGGATCCCTAACGCCACGTCCGCCGCGTGGGCCGCGATGCGGTAGGCGATGCAACCCTGCTTGACGTCATCGCGCTTGGGCAGACCGAGGTGCTCCTTCGGCGTCACGTAGCAGAGCATGCTCGCCCCGTGATAGGCGGCGGCCGTCGCGCCGATGCAGCTCGTGATGTGGTCGTAGCCCGGGAAGATGTCGGTGACGAGCGGACCGAGCACGTAGAAGGGAGCGCCGTGACAGAGCCGGCGCTCGAGCTTCATGTTGAACTCGATCTGGTCGAAGGGGACGTGGCCCGGGCCCTCGATCATGACCTGGACGCCCTTTCGCCAGGTCCGCTCGGTGAGCTCACCCAGGGTGACCAGCTCGGCGAACTGGGCAGCGTCGGAGGCGTCGGCGAGACCGCCCGGACGTAGGCCGTCGCCGATCGAGAAGGTGACGTCGTAGCGGCGCATGACGTCGCAAATCTCTTCCCACATCGTGTACATCAGGTTCTGCCGGTTGTGCACGATCATCCACTTCGCCAGCAGCGAGCCGCCGCGAGAGACGATGCCGATGAGCCGCTTCTTGATGAGGGGAAGGTGCTCGTGCAGGACGCCCGCGTGGATCGTGAAGTAGTCGACGCCCTGTTGGGCCTGCCGCTCGAGCGTGTCGAGCACGATCGATTCGCTGAGGTCCTCGATCTTTCGACCGATGATCATCGAGTAGATCGGGACGGTGCCGATCGGGACGTTCGAGTTGCGCACGATGGCCTCGCGCGTCGCGTCGAGGTCGCCGCCGGTCGAGAGGTCCATGACCGTGTCAGCGCCCCATCGCTCGGCCCAACGCAGCTTCTCGACCTCCTCGTCGGTCGAGCTCGAGACCGGTGAGGCGCCCATGTTGGCGTTGACCTTCGTCCTGCTTGCTCGGCCGATCGCCATCGGATCGAGTCGATAGCCCAGGTGCACGCGATTGGCGGGAATGACCATGCGCCCGGCGGCGATCTCGTCGCGCACCTGTTCGGCGCTGAGGTGTCCCTCGCGCTCGGCGACGCGGCGCATCTCGGGCGTGATCGTCCCCAGTCGGGCGTGCTCGAGTTGGGTGATGGGCGTGAACCCAGCCGGCGCGACGCAGCGGATGTGCGTCGCGATGGACGACTTGTTATGTCCGGCACAGCCGAGCTGGTGGTTTGGTGCGGCGACGATCGACCATCCCTCGGGGAGGAAATCCCACGCCGTGCGGTCGCTCGGTGCGGGCATGCCAGGCGTGTCCGGCGAGGTGAAGGCGAGCGGTCCGCCGATGTCGGCCCGACGGGCGAAGGAGCCCGGCGTGGTGCCCTGTCGGGTGGATGAGGGATTGTGGGCGCCGTGGAGCGGCAGGTCGTAGGTGCGGTCGGGCTCGGTGTGCATGGTCATGGGCTCAGCTCCAGCGCGTTCGCTTGCGGTCGGCATAGGAGGCGGAGACGACGGCACTGCCCGAAGTCGGTTCGCTTCCCTACGCCGGTCCTAACCGGGTCAGGTTCGACGGGTGCTTCTCAGTCCACCGCGGCTTTCGGCCGCGGCGACGCCCCGAGCGATTCGCGAACAGTGTAGCGGGCCCGTGACCGCGAACGAGAATTGCCGGGAAAAGTCCCCGCGGGCCGCGCCAAGCCGCCTCCGCTACGCTGGCGGCATGACCTCCGCCGCAGCGTCCCCGCGACACTCTTCGCCACCGCGTCCGCTGGCCGCCCACACCGAAGCCGAGCGCATCGCAACCTTCGCGTTCGCCCGCTCGCACGACGTGAACGTGACGGTTGCCCGGGAGATCGCCAACCTCATCACCGCCCGCGCGGTGGCGGGGAAACGCTGTGTTCTCGGCCTCGCGACCGGTTCGACGCCGACGGGCATCTATGCCGAGCTCATCCGTCTCCATCGTGAGGAAGGGCTTTCGTTCGCGAACGTCGTCACCTTCAACCTTGACGAGTATTTCCCCATGCGTCCGGAGGAGCTTCAGAGCTACCACCGCTTCATGGGCGAACATCTCTTTGACCATGTCGACATCGATCCGCGCAACATCCACGTGCCTGACGGCACGGTTGCCCCGGACGAGGTGCGCGGGTTCTGCGAAGGCTATGAGCGGGCGATCGAGGAGGCCGGCGGCATTGATATCCAACTGTTAGGCATCGGCCGCACCGGGCACATCGGCTTCAACGAGCCTGGCTCGGGGCGCGGCAGCCGCACCCGGCTCATCACCCTCGATCGGGTCACGCGGAAGGACGCGGCGAGCGACTTCTTCGGCGAGGAGAACGTCCCGCTGCGGGCGATCACCATGGGCGTCGGCACGATCCTCCGCTCGCGTCGGATCCTGCTGGTGGCCTTCGGCGAAGGCAAGGCGCCGGTGGTGGCGAAGGCGATCGAGGGACCGATCACCGAGAGCGTCGCGGCGAGCTTCCTTCAGGAGCACCCCAACGCCAGCGTCTACCTTGACGCGGCGGCGGCCGCGGAACTCACCCGAAGCAAGTGCCCATGGACGCTCGGCGGCGTTGAGTGGACGCCGCGGACGGTTCGCAAGGCGGTGACGTGGCTTGCCCGCGAGACGGGCAAGGCGATCCTCAAGCTGACCGCCGAGGACTACAACGAACATCGTCTTCAGGAGCTGCTCGCCCTCAAGGGCAAGGCCTACGACCTGAACCTTCAGGTCTTCCGCGAGCTTCAGCGGACCATCACCGGCTGGCCGGGCGGTAAGCCATCCAGCGCCAAGCAGGCCGGAGACATCGATCGCCCCGTCGATCGGATCTTCCCCAAGCGGGTGCTCATCTTCTCGCCGCACCCCGACGATGACGTCATCTCGATGGGCGGCACGCTGCTGCGGCTTGTCGATCAGGGGCACGAGGTGCACGTCGCCTACCAGACCTCGGGCAACATCGCGGTCTCGGACGCCGACGCGCTTCGCTTCGCCGACTTCGCCGCCGACTTCAACCGGATCTTCGGTTTCGACGGGACGCGCACCGCCGACTTCGAGCATGGCATCCAGCGGAAGCTCCGCGAGAAGCGACCGGCCACGGTCGATCCGGCCGAGGTGCAACAGCTCAAGACCCTGATCCGTCGTGGCGAGGCCCGGGCGGCAGGCATCCTGTGCGGCATCCCCGAGGACCGGCTGCACTTCCTCGACCTGCCGTTCTACGAGACGGGTCGGGTGCGCAAGCAGCCGCTCGGCGAGGCGGACATCCGCATCACGCACGAACTGTTAGGCAGCATCCGGCCGCACCAGGTCTACGCGGCCGGCGACCTGAGCGATCCGCACGGCACGCACCGGGTGTGTCTTGCCGCGGTGTTCCGGGCGCTCGAGCGGGCCCGTTCCGAGGCGTGGTTTGCCGAGTGCGAGACGTGGCTCTATCGCGGGGCGTGGCAGGAGTGGGGAATCGATGAGATTGACATCGCCGTGCCGCTCTCGCCCGATGAGGTCGCCCGCAAGCGCGCCGCGATCTTCCGCCATCAGAGCCAGAAAGACAGGGCCATGTTCCCCGGCGCCGATGACCGCGAGTTCTGGCAGCGGGCCGAGCAGCGGAACCGGTCGACCGCCGAACTGTTCGACGCGTTAGGCCTGGCCGAATACGAGGCCATCGAGGCGTTCGTCCGGTGGGACGGCACGATGCTTGATGCCTGATTGTCACCACGTCGTGCCGTATGGCTCGAGGGACACCTGATGCGTCGCCACCTTCTCGTCCAAGACGACGCGGGCGTGCCATGCGAGATCGCAGCGGCTGACGCGAGCGAACTACCCGACCTCGTTCACGCTTCGACGCGCGGCGCCTTCGCCCGCTTGCGGTCGGCGGCGATCTCCACACCGCCGGGATGGCTTTGGCTGCGGATCGTGATGGTTCTCTTCACGATGATTCTGGTGCCGCTGGTTGTCTACTTCTCTATGACATGGACGAGGGGGACCGGGTTGTCGCGGGCCTTCACGCTGCTCATGGTGATGGGGTTCTCCCTCGCTGCGGGCTGGTTGCAAATCGGGGTCATCGTGCCTCGCATCACGGCCCGGACGATGGAGCGTCGAGCGCCGCTGGTCGCCGATTTCTTCCTGCGGCTTCGGCGCTGTCCGCGCTGCTGCTACCAACTTGACCCTGCAACAGCGGACGGGCGTGGGCTGGTCGGCTGTGCCGAGTGCGGCTCGTGCTGGCGGCGCGAACGACTCGGCCAGGTCGAAGTGCCCAATGGCGTCCCGGGGCAGGTGATGGGATTCCGAACGGGGCTTGTGTCGGCCTACTCGGCCACGAAGGGCTCGAAGGATGCCTATGGGCGACCATTTCGGCGATACACCGGCCCGATGGCTACCGACGGGTTGTCGAGGTTCGCCCGACGAGCGCTTCGGCGCGAGTCCTTTCGTCACGGAGCCTGGATCATCGGCTGCATTCTTCTGATGATCAGCGCCCCGCCATTGGCCGGCCTTGTTGCCGGGAAGCTCGCCATGCCTTGGATGTTCATCGTGGGCGGATTGATATGCGTCCCCTTCATCGTGACGGGGATCGTTGCGTCGCGCCGACTTGAGGCCTTGGCCTTGCACAACGAGCTTCGGCTTCGCCTTTGTCTTGCCTGCCACGAGCGGCTGCGGCGAAGTGGCGAGCTGCTGGCTTGTCAGGAGTGCGGTGCGGCATGGAAACGTCCAGCCCGACGTGCGACACTGCGGACCCATGGTCTTCGTGCCCCCAAGAACCGGTCGGAGAATGGGCCGCGTGATGGGGGCCAAGATCACCCTTCGGGATGACGCGGGCGTCGAGCGCACGATCGCCACCTTCGAATCGGAGGGGGCACCCGACCTTACCCATCCAGAGACGATGGGTGCATTGGCCCGACTCCGCAGTGCGGCCACGCAGCGGCATGGCGCCCCGCTCCGCAACGCGACCATCCTCACGGTCCTGTTGGCCATCCTGATCGTTCCCGGGCTCATCTTCGGATCGATCTACTTCGCTCGGCGCATGCTCTTGCCGCCGTGGGCAATGCTCGGAACCATGTTGACGTCCGTCCTCGTCGCAACGGGGGCCATGATCACCGTCCTGCCGCGTGTTTCGGCCCGGGCTGCGGCGGCCAGGGCTGACCTGATCGCGGATGCTCTCCTACGCCTCCGTCGCTGTGCGGCGTGCGGCTATCCGCTCGCCGCCGATGCCGAGCCCGGCGATGGTGAACACCGGTGCAGCGAATGCGGCGCTTTGTGGAACGACAAGCGGCTCGGGTCGACCGTCGTTCCCGACGGTCCGCCGCAGTTCAAGATGTCGTTCAAGGCGCTCCTTGGGCTCAGTGCAGCGTGCCGTTCGAAACTCCGCGATGACGCGGGACGACCCTACGGTGAGCTCCCACGCCTGACGCACATGAACATGCCGAAGGTGCCCGGCGATCGGGCGGCGCTGAGGGCAACTTGGCCGTTCACCTTGCTCTTCGCCCTCGGCATGATGTCCGGGATCCTACTCATCATTGTGGGGGCGATTCTCCTGCGCGGTTCGGTGGCGGCCTTCCTCGGGATCGGTTGCCTTGCCGCAGGGATCGGTTGCGCACCGCTAGCCATCATTTGGGCCCATCAGTCGCAGAAGAGAACCGGGCGAAGGGCTCTCCTCGCCCGCCGCATTTGCATCGCCTGCCGTCAGCGGCTGCGGCGCGACGGCGAGATGCTGCACTGTTCCGCGTGCGACGCAACCTGGCGGCGGGTCGCCAAGGTCCGACCGCCGCGACGAGCGAAACGTTAGGCGGTCGCGTTCTGATCAGGACGGCAGCCGGTTCAGCGTGTAGTAGGCCTCGGTGTGGAGGAGCGGAATCGACTCGGCGCTCTTCACGCCCTCGGCGTGCAGTTCGTGCACGTACATGGCCCGCAGGCCCTCGACCTGGAGCTCGACCGACTTGCCATCGGCGGACACGGTGGCCGTGGTGATCGGGCACGGCTTCGTGTCCATCTCGTTGCTGCCGTAGGCTTCGTGCAGTTCGTAGGTGTAGGAAGTCATGCGGTAGGACGCGACGTCGCCGGCGCTGGCCCGATCGACCGGCTGCGTGAAGGTGAGGCGGAACCCCCCGGCCGTTGCCGACATGGTGTAGATCTCAAACGGCACCTTGCCGGTCCAGACTGCCCGCTCGATGCCCCAGGGCTTCTGGCCACGCGAACCCCAGCCACGGTTGGTCTCACCGACGACGAGCGAGCCGTCGGGCCACCATTCGGCGCGGATGATCCCGCACTGGAAGCCGGAGCGAAACGGGAAGCAGGCGCCTTGCCACTCGCCGCCGACCTTCTCTAACGCCACGCGCATGACGGAGGCGTGGTGCTGGTCGGTGACGAAGACCTGGCCTTCGAACGGTCCGAACTTCCCGCCGGTGGTGTCCCAGACGAAGCCTGCCGCGGACTTTCCCATCTTGTCGTAGGGGAACCAGATCGCCGGGAGACGGAGGTTCGGAATGAGCCGCATCGCCTCGGGCATCAGGAGGCCCTTGCGCGCGATCTCTTCGACATCACCAGGGTAGGGCACCTTCGACTCAGGGCGCTTCGCGCTTTCGATCCCCCACGGGTGCCCGTGGAAGTCGCCGCGGCGAAGGAGGCAGAGCTTGTTCGTCGCGCACCACTCGCCCTGGTTGTCGGTGTAGAAGATCTCGCCCTCGGGACTCGCTCCGACGCCGCAGGGCGAGCGCAGTCCGGCGCATTCGAAGTGGGGCTTGCCTTGGGCATCGATCCGCACCGCCCAGCCGCGCCAATCCTTGTGGCCGTAAGGCTCCTCGCCGAAGGGACGATTGAGCGTGAGCCAGAGGTCGCCGTTGGCGTCCTGGGCCGGGCCGAAGCAGTACTCGTGGTAGTTGCCCGAGATGCCCCAGGCCTCGCTGACGGTTTCAAGGCGATCGATCGTGCCGTCGCCGTTCTCGTCGCGCATGCGGGAGAGTTCACCCCGCTGCGAGGTGTAGATCCAGTCGGTCGGTCCCTTCCAGCCCTTGGCGGCGAGAAGACCCAGCGGCTCGGAGAGTCCGTCGTAGGCGAGCTTGAACGAAGGCTTGTCCGTCCAGGGATCGGTGACGATCCAGACCTCGCCGCGCCGATTCGTCGCCATCAGGCGGCGATCGTCGAGCGGCAGAAGCCCCGTCGCCTCCATGCAAACGGTGTCCGGCACGGCGAGCGTTTCGATGCGCCAGTAGTCGGCCTCGCGCGGAGGGCCGCCTTGGGCGAGGGCGAGCGTGGCGAGAGCAGCGGTGGCGAGGAGGGTCGACATGGGCATCACCAGAGAAGGTCGACCTCGACGGTCGCCTTGTAGCGGGGAGTCTCGTTCTCGAAGTACTTGAAGTCGACAGGCACCAAGAGCTCGCGCTTGCCGTTGGAGTCGCGGACGAACGCACCGGGCGAACGGACCGTGACGGTGAGGGTGTCGTCGATCACGAAGGAACCGCCTCGCTCGGCGATCGTCCCTCCGACCGCAACGCGCATGTAGAGGTCGCTCCGGTCCGCCTCGGCCCAGGAGTCCATCGTCCTGCGGAGTTGCACGCCCTGGCCGCTCATGACCGGGACGGCCGACTCGCGGACGCGCAGGGCGACCCCGTCGGCTAACAGTTCGCTGATAAAGCGGGGGATCCGTGCCGCATCGCGTTCGATGCCCACGTACCGCAGCGACGCCTCGGGCCAGGGAAGGTCGCGTGAGGCGAGGATCGCGATCGCCTCGCCCGGCGGAAGGTCGATGATCGAGGAGCCCGCCGGCGAGCAGACCCGTCCCGCGCGGGCGTCCCAGGTGCCCGAGGCATCCATGAACTTGCCGCGCCAGGCCTTTGCGAGCCGGACGTTTTCGGCGTCGTAGGCGACGTGCACGAGGTCGGTGTAGCCGACGCAGAGGGTGCGGGGGCTCACGCCCTTCATGAATGTCGTTAAGAGGATCGGTTCGACCGAGGGCATCAGGTCCCAGTCGTCATCGCTCATCCGCAATCCCGCGGGCGGCGCCATCGACTCGCCCATCGAGAGGTAGTTCCAGATCGCCTCGCGCTGTCGCTTGCCGTCGCCGTTGAGCAGGTTGGTGAAGATCGGCAGGTCGGGCATCCAGAAGCGGGTCATGCGCGTCCCGGGGGTGAAGCTGTCCGGATGCTCGAGGAAGGCGTTGAACCAGCCTGGGCGGAGCCGGTCGTGCATGGCTCCCAAGTCCACCGCCGGTACGCCCAGCGACGCCCGACCGTTGAAGGTGTGGCAGGTGATGCAACTGACGCCCGTGGAACCGACGAGCGTCCGTCCCGCCTGGGCCGACTCGACGGAGAAGGTCGGCGCCGCGTCATGGGCGGGAATGCGATCGGCCGCGGTGAACGCGGCGGCGAGCCCGTCGACGGCGCTCTCGCCAAAGACCGGCATGCGGGTGAGCATGTAGGGACGGACC
>JAEUIU010000014.1 GCA_016795065.1 Phycisphaerae bacterium | reverse complement strand
CGACTCACCGAGGCGGTTCGGCGCCGACCCTATTGCGTGGTCCTGTTCGATGAGTTCGAGAAGGCCCACCCGGACGTCTCCAACGTCCTGCTCCAAATGTTAGACGACGGCCGACTCACCGACGGCCAGGGCCGCACGGTCGACTTCTCGAACACGATCATCGTGCTCACCTCGAATCTCGGTTCGCAGACGATTCTCGAGCTGGCCGAGAAGGGCGAGGCCGACGCGATGATCGAGGCCCACGTGACCTCGATCCTCAAGAAGCACCTCCGCCCCGAGCTTCTCAACCGCATCGATGAGAAGGTCGTCTTCCATCAGCTCGGCCGAAAGGAACTCGGCGGCATCGTCGAGATCCAGCTTCGCAACCTCCGCAAGCGGCTTGGCGAACGGGATCTCTCGCTGGACATCACCACCGAGGCGAAGAACCACCTCGCGGCCGAGGGCTACGACCCGCAATTCGGCGCCCGCCCGCTCAAGCGGGTGATCCAGCAGCGGATCGAGAACCAAATCGCGACCCGCATCCTGGTCGGCGAGTACCAGCCCGGCGACACCATCGTGGTCGCGTACGCGGGCAAGAGCTTCACCTTCGAACGACGACCCGGCACGGGCGACGCAACGGCGACGTCGGCCTCGCCCTCGGCGGTCGGAGGGTAGCCGTTTGGCTCGACGGGTTTGATGAAATGGCATCGGGCGGCGCGCAACCCGTCGCGGTTTCGCGTATTGAGTTGCATCCGATCCGCTAGGAGCGCCGCCGATGCTGAAGTCGATCGTCGTGTTCGAGGGGCTCTGGGATGCCCTCACCTATGCCCCGTTCGCACTTGCGATCCTGGGCGGCATGCTGCTGGGCGTCGGTCTCTTTACCGCACGCGGCTGGCAGCCGACCTGCCGACGGTGTCGACATGACCTGCGCGGAGAATCTGGTGATCGCTGCCCCGAGTGCGGCAGCGACCTGAAGGCCCGTAACGCCGTCCGCTCCGGGCGGAGACAGGTGCGCTGGGTGCCACTCGCTGCCTCGCTCGTTGTGCTCGCCCTCGGCGCGTCGCCTTACCTCGGCCTTTCCACGCACGAGGTGCGACAGTGGCTGGCCGAGCGGCTCGACCCGCGCGATGTCTATCGCCTTGCGACCTCCGGCAACAAGTTCGCGGCTTCCCTGCACTCGCAGCGCATGAAGCAGTTCGACGACGCCTACGTTCGCATGTTCATCGACGAAACGATTCGTCACTTCCGCGACGACCCGCTCTCGAAGTCGGATCCGATGGCCGGTGATGTCCAACGGCTGCACGCTGCGCCGCAGGGCCAGAACCCGTACCTCACCCAACTCGATGAGATCATCACGACCCTGATCCGGCGGGCCGATGCCAGCGAAGCCGATGCGAAGGTGGCCGTTCACCTGCTCTCGACCGTCGCGCCCCGCAACGATCCGAAGCTGCAGGCCCAGTTTCTCTCTTCGGACTCGCTCCTTGCGGCCTGCATCGAGCTCCCGGTCCAGCCGCGCATCCGTCGCGGAGCTCCGCTGAGCGTTCGTCCCGCGTGGACAGGGATGATTCTCCTCAACGAGCAACTCGAACCCCGCGTTCAGTCGGTGCGCTGGCGGGCCCTGGGCAGCGAAGCGTGGTCGGAGAGTGTGGTGATTCCTCCCGAGGACGGCTTCTTGCCTGCACTCCAGGAGGTCGGCGAGTTCGAGATCGAACTCAGCCTTGAGCTCAACATCGCCAAGAACCTCATCGCTGCCGGGTCAAAGGAACGCACCGTGCGGGTGGCCCGTACGGTGCGCGTCGAGGTGATCGGAGCCGAATCGCTGAAGGCGACGGCGACCCACGGCGAGGAGGCTCGCGCGAAGCTCGATCCGATGCTTCGCACGATCCGCTTGAGGAAGTTCGCGTCCACGCTTCAGCCAAAGTTCGGATTCCCTCGCCTTGCCGGAGCCGCCGGCCGTGGCAAAGGCGAGCTGATTCACTTTGGTGGCCCGTACACGGTCGTGTACGACGGCGCGTCCTATGCCGTCGGAAGGTACTTCTACTCCAGCCTAGGAAGCGGAGGCGGCGGAGGAGGCGTAGATGCCTCCCAGCAGGTTGAAGCCCTCACCCTCGACACGACGAAGCGCATCGTGCTTCGCATCGAGCCGGACGTGGCGGGCATGCGCGAACGGCTCAACGACGACTTCACCTACCTCGACGAGGCGATCGAGTTGGAGTTTGAGGGCGTCGATCAGCCACCGGTAGAGGTCCGATTCCTGCCTAGCAAGCCGGCGACGGAGGAGCCCTCGGTTCCGCCGCCAAACAAGGTGCCTGGCTAGCACTACAGCGCCACTTGCTCCGCGACCGCCCGCGCACACGCCAGCAGGTCGGCACGCTCCGTATCGGTCCACGTTCGCTCGTTGCGGTTAGCGATCCCTAACGTCCCGCGCAGCTCGCCGCGGGCGTCGAACATCGGCACGACGATCGCCCCTTCCATCCCGGTGGCCTTCGCTCCCGGTCGGACATCGCCGCTCGTGTCGGTCTGGATGTTGCACGCCGTCACCGGTTCGCCGCGCTGGGCCGCAAGCCCTGCCATCCCCTTGCCGACCGGGATCGTTCGGATGATGTCGATGAGCGGCGGGGGAAAATCGCCGTGCAGCGCAGCGAGTTGGAGGAGTCCGCCTTGAAGCAGGTGCAACGTGCCGGTCTCGGCACGAAAGTGAGCGATGACCGCACGAAGGGCTTCCTCCGCAGAAAGGCCGTGAAGTGTTGGCAGCGTCATGCGCGCAGCGTAGGCACTTTCCCGAGCGTCGTCATCACGCGAATTCCATCGTTGGGATGACATCGCAGGGGCGTTGCGCTTGCATCTCCGTCGCGCATCTGCGATGGCCGCTCTTCTATAGTGCCCGGATGCGCTTTCGCATCTCGCCCGGCGCCTTGGCGCTTCCGATTCTCACTGCCCTCTCAGGGATCCTGCTTCCGGGATGTGGTGACCCGAAGCCCGATCCGACCTATGCATCACGCGACGGCGAGGTCATGCTCGCCCGCGGCAACTGCATGGCCTGCCATGAGGCGAGCGCCGAGACCGTCGCCCGCATCCGCCCGCTCATAGGGCCGCGCCTGCTCGCTGACGCGGCCGTCGGCGCGCGGCTCTCGCCGACGTACATGGCGGCCTTCATCGCCGATCCGCACGCCACCAAGCGCGGCACGCGCATGCCGCAGGCTCTCCATGCCTTGGATGGCGAGGCTCGCGCCGAAGCGGCTCGCTCCATCGCCGCCTACCTCGCCTCGCAGCGGCCGGCCGATTGGGCTTCCCCGCAGCCCACGCTCGTGTTGCCGGATCTTCTCGCCAACGGCGAGCGGCTCTATCGCACGATCGGCTGTGCCGCCTGTCACGGCGCCGCGGACCACGACCGATGGGCGAAGGCGACCCATTTCGATGCCCTCGTCGCCTTGCTCGGCGATCCGCTCGCGACGCACCCGTCGGGGCTCATGCCGAACGTCCCGTTAGGTGCCGACGAGGCCCGCGCGATAGCCGCATACATGCTGACCGGGCAGGCCAAGGACGATTCGGGAACCCTGCGCGTCTCGAGCTCCCCGGGCCTGCGGGTCGAGTACTTCGAACAGCCGATGACCTCGGACGGGTTGCCCGACGACGCCCACAATCCGAGCCGGATTTTTGCGCTGCCCAGCGTCTCGATCGACTTCCCGCACCGTGATGAGGAGTTCGGCGTGCGCTACATCGGCACGCTCGATGTGCCTGCCGACGGCGAGTACACCTTTCATCTCGGCTCCGACGACGGGTCGCGACTCCTCCTCGACGGCAAGCTGGTGATCGACCACTGGGGGCCGCACGGATTCGCTTGGAAATCGAGTCGCATGACCCTCAAGAAGGGACCGGTCGCCTTCCGACTCGTCTACTTCGAGATCTCCGTCGACAACGAGCTGCGACTCGAGTGGTCCGGCCCCGGACTGAAGCGCGGCCCCATCGTGGCCGAACGTCTCAGCCACGAGACCGTCGCCCTCACGCCCCTCTTCGAGGCCGATTGGGTGACGCCCGAGGCGGCGAAGCGCGGAGAAGCTCTCTTCTCGTCATCGGGGTGCGCGAGCTGTCACGCTGCGCCCACCACAACGGCACCGAAGTTCGCGGATCTTGATGCGACCGCTGGCTGCCTCGCTGACCCCCCCAACGCTGCGGCGCTGGACTTCGGCCTCGATGGCCCGTCGCGCCAACTGCTGCGCGATGTGGTCGACCACCGCCGCGACCTCACGCTCGCCCTGCCGCCGACCAAGGTCGTTGAACACTCGCTCCAGCGCATGGGCTGCATGCTCTGCCACCAGCGGAACGGCGAGGGCGGGCCGAATGCCCTCAATGCCGAGTCGTTTGTCGCCGACGGCAGCGCGGAGCTTGGCGATCAGGGACGGCTTCCGCCGCGCCTCGATGGCGTCGGCGACAAGTTCCGTCCGGAGGCCTTGGCCAGGGTGCTTGCCAGTGGCGAGAAGGTCCGTCCCTACATGCTCACCCGCATGCCGGTCTTTGGCGAGAGCGCCGTCGACGGGCTCGCCGCCGCGTTCACCGCGGCCGATCGCATTCCCGCCCATGACGCGGCGCCGACCTTCTCCGTCGAGTCGGCCCAGGCGGG
>JAEUIU010000060.1 GCA_016795065.1 Phycisphaerae bacterium | reverse complement strand
CTCATCATCGATGGCCCGCTCACACCCGAGTTTGAGGCCCGCGCACTGCTCGCCCACGCGGACCAGTGGCGCTCGCTCGCGCACGACGGCACGATCGGGGCGACGCTGCGCTTTGAGGGAGTCGTCCGCCGAGCGGAGCGTGACCCTGAGGCGGCGGACGTCGAGCGTGACCTGCTCGCGCTGGACTACCAGACCTACGACCCGATGGCCCAGCGCGGGCTGGAAGCGCTGGCCGTGAGCGTGGCCGAGCGGCATGGGCTGAAGTCCATCGTCGCGCTGCACAGCCGGGGACGCGTGGGCGTGGGCGAGGTCTCGTTCGTGCTGGAGGTCGCCGCGCCGCACCGCGCCGAGATCCTCGCCGCGGTCGCCGACTTCATCGACCGGCTGAAGCAGGACGTCCCGATCTGGAAGAGGGCGGTGTGGGCGGGGTGAGTCGTCGATGTGGTGTGGGCACCATCGGGGCACGAGCGGAAGGCGGGAGAACCGGGGCATCGGTCTCGGCCACAGTCATGGAGTGTAATCCCTCATGAAGACCATCATCGAGCCGTTCCGTATCAAGGCCGTCGAACCAATTCGGATGACCACGCGCGACCAGCGGGATGCGCTACTCCGCGAGGCTCACTTCAACCCGTTCCTGTTGCGTGCCGAGGATGTGCTCATCGACTTGCTGACCGACTCCGGGGCGAGCGCGATGAGCAGCGAGCAATGGGCCGGGATCATGCGGGGCGACGAGAGTTACGCTGGAAGCCAGTCGTTCTGGCGGCTCAAGGAAACGGTGCTGGGCCTCACCGGGTTTGCGAACCTCCTGCCGACGCACCAGGGGCGCGCGAGCGAGCGCATCCTCTTCGAACTCGTTGGCGGCCCGGGCAAGGTTGTGCCCAACAATGCCCACTTCGACACCACGCGTGCCAACATCGAGCACAGCGGCGCACTGGCCGTCAATCTGCCGATCCCCGAAGCCTCCGTTCCCGCCAACCGTCATCCGTTCAAGGGCAACATGGATGTTGCGGCGCTCAAAAGCCTGGTCGCCAAGGTCGGAGCCGAGAACATTCCGCTTGTGCTGATGACCATCACAAACAACACCAGCGGCGGTCAGCCGGTCAGCCTCGCCAACCTCAGAGCGGTTCGGGCCGTCTGCGACCGCCACAAGCTGCCACTCTTCCTGGATGCCTGTCGCTTTGCGGAGAATGCCTGGTTCATCAAGATCCGCGAACTCGAGTGCGCAGCGATGAGCGTGCGTGAGATCACGCGAGCGATGTTTGATCTGGCCGACGGCGCCACGATATCGGCGAAGAAGGATGGCCTCGTGAACATCGGTGGAATGCTCTTGATCAAAGATCGGGCCCTGTTCGACAGAGCCTGCAACCTACTCATTTTGACCGAGGGTTTTGTCACCTACGGCGGGCTCGCCGGGCGAGATCTCGAAGCGATGGCCCAGGGCTTCAAGGAGGTGATGGAGGAGGACTACCTCTCCTACCGCATCCGCAGCGTCGCATACTTGGGAGAGAAGCTGCTCGCGGCGGGGATCAGGATCATCGAGCCGCCAGGCGGGCATGCGATTTACATCGACGCTGGACACTTCTGCCCTCACATCCCTGCGGAGCGTTTCCCGGGACAGGCGGTTGTCTGTGGACTTTACCGCGCCGCGGGTATCCGCTCGTGCGAGATCGGCTCGGTGATGACGGGCCCGCGCCCGGCCGCACCGCCGAAGATGGAACTTGTGCGACTTGCCCTGCCTCGCCGCGCGTACACGCAGAGCCACTACGACTACGTGGCTGAAGCGTGCGCGGAGCTGTTCGGCAAGCGCGAGGAGATGCGTGGGCTGCGGATTGTCGAGGCTCCAGAGGTTCTGCGGCACTTTACGGCGAAGTTCGAGGAGCTTTGATACGGGAGCGCCCCGCACTCCGCGGTGGTGCTCGCCCCAGGCGGGCGGTCCACGCCTCGGAGAGCCCCGACGCCGCGGCAGGGTGACCGGCGTCACGTCGCTCGGCGCATCGTCGCCGATGCCCTTGGCGTACTGTGAGTCTTGCACTGCGTGCATCGCTGCGTCCGCGTAGTCGATCGCAAGGAGCCCCGTATGGCCGCCCCACTTCTCGATGCCACCACACCCGAGTTTCTCGATCTGTTGCAGATCTGCCCGATCGTGCCCGGCGCCACGGTGAGCAAGCCGCTGCTCAACCTGCCCGAGGGCAAGGTCGTGATCTTCGCGATGGATGCCGGGCAGGAGATGAGCGAGCACCGGGCGCCGTTCGTCGCCACGGTCCATGTGCTCGATGGTCGGCTGCGCTTTGGTGTGGAAGCGGCTGAGAAGATCATGGGGCCGAACGATTGGCTGCTGATGCCCGCGAACGCCCCGCACCGGCTGACGGCGCTCGAGCCCACGCGTTTCGTGCTCACGCTCTTCAAGCGCGCGTGATGTACGCCGC
Source organism: Phycisphaerae bacterium (assembly GCA_016795065.1). Lineage (GTDB taxonomy): Bacteria > Planctomycetota > Phycisphaerae > Phycisphaerales > SM1A02 > JAEUIT01. The sequence continues at coordinate 64,192 of JAEUIU010000060.1, read as the reverse complement.
CGCCCGCCTCGTGCGAAGCACACGGCCCCGCGTCTCAGCCGCATCCGTAGGCTGTTGACCGCGGAAGCCGCGCAGTTGGGTGCAGTCCCGTGGGCGTCATGCCCGAATTCGACGCGTTGCAACCTATGGATGTCGCTCACGGCGAGAGAAGTGTGCTCGTCCACGCCGCGCCAGCATCGGTCGATCCGCGACGCCACACGATGCGCTGGTGCAGGCGTCCGTCGCGCCCGGACCAGAGTTCCACGGACCGGAGACGAATGCGATATCCACCCCAATCCTCGGGGCGCCGGATCTCCTGGCCCATGGCGACCGACTTCGCGAGCGAAAGGGCCGCCTCGACGAGCTGCCGCCGCGATTCGATCGGCGTGCTCTGGCGGCTGATGCTCGCGCCGATACGTGAGAGCAGCGGGCGACTCTTGAAGTACGCGTCGCTTTCGGCCTCGGTGAGTTTCTCGATGGTCCCCTCGAGACGAGCCTGGCGTTTGGCGTGGGGCCAATGGAAGACAACCGCCGCGAGCGGATTGTGCTCGAGTTCCGATCCCTTCCTGCTGCCGTAGTTCGTGTAGAAGTGAATAGCGCCGGTATCTGCCTCAATGCCCTTGCACAAGACGATTCGAACGGAGGGCCAGCCATCGGGTGTCGCGGTGGCGAGGCTCATGGCGTTTGAATCGTCGTACTTGCCGCACGCCTCGGCGTCCCTGAACCACCCCACGAACAGCGGCATCGGATCTGGCGGTGCAGGCTCGGGCAGGTCGTGTGCGGAAAGCAGAGCGGTAAGAGATTCGGTGATCATGACGGTGTATCGTTGGCGATCTTCGCCGCCACGACAGGCACATCGGTTTAGGTCGCCGCGATCGGGCGACCATCAGTTGAAGAACGCGAGCACCGCTCGCGACGCAAGAGACCGCAGCGTAAGTGCCCGCCCACAACCGTGCGGATCGCCAATGGCACACACGCTGATGCAGATCGCCGACCATGGGACTAGCCTCGCTCCGCGGCTTGCCCGAATGCTTCGGACTCCATACTATATGCAAGCCGCCCATGCCCCCGAGCACCAACACCAACCCGTCCACGGCCGATCGAGTCCTCACCGGCCTCGCCAAGCTCTCGCTCGTGATGCGGCACGAATCGTGGCAGTCCGCCGGGAGACGCGGGCTGACGCCGACGCAGACTCAGATCCTGTCGATCCTCGCGGGCTCGCCCGAGCCCATCGGTCTCAAGGAAGTATCGAGACAAATGGCGATCACGATGGGGACGGCCAGCGAGGCGACCGCCGCGTTGGTGGCCAAGGGGTTGGTCCGCAAAGCACAGTCCAAGTCTGACGGACGGGCCATCATCCTCGCGCTCACAAAGCGAGGGAACACGGAGGCGGCGACCGCCGCGGAGTGGCCGGCATCCTTGGTCAAGGCCATCGACGCGCTGCCCGAGCCGGAGCGGACGGCGCTGCTGCGGGGCCTGATCGGGATGATCCGCACGCTTCAGGACCAGGGTGCGGTGCCGACGGCGCGGATGTGTGTCGGCTGTACGTACTTCCGACCCAACGAGTACCCCGGGCGACCCAAGTCGCATCATTGCCTCTTCATCGATGCGCCGATCGGCGATTCGGATCTCCGGATCGACTGCGGCGAGATGCAGCCGGTCGCGGCCGCACTTCGCCCGCGCCTCTGGAGCGTCTTTGTGAACGGGCAAGCACTGGACAATCAAGGACCGGGCACACGGCGGAGCCCATCGAAATCCCGCCGGACCATTCATGTCAGCACGTAGGAGCACATCATGAGCACGAAAGCCACGTTCTACCACGCCGGTTGCCCCGTTTGCGTCGCCGCCGAGCGGACGGTTGCCGAGGGCCTCGATCGGACGAAGTTCAACGTCGAGATCGTCCATCTCGGGCAGAGCAAGTCCCGCGTTGCCGAGGCGGAGAAGGCCGGCGTGAAGTCGGTCCCCGCGCTGGTGATCGGCGGGCAGGCGTTCCACATCAACCACGGCGCGGACTTGTCCGTGCTCAAGGGCTGATCCCCGGCGAGTTCGTCATCGGCCAGGCACGACGGCTCTGATGCCGGTCCCGCGACCGGCATCAGAGCGTCGCGCGCCGTCTCCATGATGCGAGATAGTCTTGGGAGTAAGGACCGAAGTACGTACATGAGTTCTCACGAAGATCCCAACGACACTGGCCACCAACTCCCGCTGACCGCGCCGAGTCGCCCCGCCGCGCCCGTCTTGTCTGCTGACGAGGCGATGATCCGAACGCTGGTGGACACCTTCTACGAAGGCGTGCGTGACGATTGCCTGCTCGGCCCGATCTTCGCGCGGCACATCGCGGATTGGTCGCTGCACCTGCCGAAGATGTACGACTTCTGGTCCACGGTGGTGCTGCGCTCGGGGCGATACGCCGGGCACCCGCTCGAAGCGCACGAGCGCCTGCCCGGACTCACCGAGGCCCACTTCGCCCGCTGGCTCGACCTGTGGCGGCGGACCGTCGAGCGTGTCGTACCCGAAGCCGCCCGGGCCGCGTTCACGGTCCCGGCCGAACGCATGGCGGCGAACATGCGTGCGGCCCTGCTCCGCGGCGGGCCCGCGAAGTAGCAGACGCGTTGGGCCCGCGCCTCCCCGCCAACCAACGCCGCACGCCCGACGTCGCTCCCCATGTGCGGCGGTTTCGAAGCGGGGGGTGCCGGTGGACCATCCTGCGGACGGCATCTCAAGACCAAATCACTCGGTTCTGGCGTGCGACACACGCCGCGCCGCGCAGCACTCAAGCCGCAATCGTCGCCTGCGCCTGCTCGCTCCACGGCCCGCGCTCGCCGGTGGGGCTGACGCGCCGCAACGCCTATGGCCCGTGGAGCGAGACCAGCAGCGAGACGGTGGCGGCGTGAGTCTGCTCCGCAGTCGCGGCGTGCAAGGACCTGCACCTCGCACGGGAGCACACGCCGCGGCGCATCCCGGTTGCGCCACGGGCCGCCGGCGGCGAGATATCGGCCGGCTCGATACAGTTCGGCATGCGGAACGACGTCATGCCTAGGCCGAAGCAGAGGGGATGCGCCGGGTGGAGGTCATTGGTGGTCGTGCTCACGTCTGGGCTCGGGGCTTTGTCGCTCATGGGCTGCGACGCACGCGGCCCGGCGACGGCGCAGCCCACTCCCGCGCAACGCGTGGTTGGCGGCGGCATCGACGGGCCGGACGGATGGCAGGGCGTGCCGGCGGAACTCTCGTGGCAGGACACCAGCCCGGGATGGACCCAGCAGGGCCAACGGATCAAACTCACGGGCACGATTCTCCAGCCCGACGGGCGCACGCCCGCGCCGGGTGTCGTGCTCTATTACTACCACACCAATACGCAGGGGCGGTACATCCACGACGCCTCCGAGCCGCGCAGCATGCCGCCCAACGAACTCGGGCAGACGCACGGCGCCATCCGCGGATGGGTGAAGACGGGGGCCGACGGGCGGTACGAGATTCTGACGGTTCGGCCGGGGACGTACCCGACGCGGGATGCGCCCGATCACGTTCACGCGACGATCAAGGAGCCGGGCCTCGATGCCTACTACATCGACGACTTCGTCTTCGACGACGATCCGCTGCTCACCGCGAAGGAGCGGCGCAAGCTGGAGAATCAATGCGGCAGCGGCGTGCTTCGGCTCGTCAAGGTCGGCGACCTCTTCGTCGGCGAGCGGGACATCATCCTGGGCCGCAACATCCCTGGGCACCCGGGCGCGAAGCCGCAGGGCGTCGTCTCGGGACCCAACGTCGGCGAGGACGTGGTGTCGTTCACGCCGCGGCACGCGTGGGGGCCCGACAAAGGGACCAGCACGTGCCCGGTGTGCAAGTACGGCTGGTACCACGGCGTGCTCTACGTCGTCGCCAAAGACCCGAACTGGCCCGAGATCAAGTCGTGGCTGGCGTTCTTTGAGCGCGAGAGCGCGGCACGGGAGGATCGCCTGAAGGTCTACTTTGTGTACGCCGACCCGCGCGGGTACAACGCGGCGGTGCGCGAGCGGGAGCTCGAAGCCCTCGGGCGAGAACTGGGCCTGAAGCACGTGGCGCTGACCTTCGTTCCGTCGGTGACGGACGAGGCCTCGGAGGTGGCGCTGAACCGGATCAGCCCGGACGTGGGGAGCACGATGATCCTGTACCGGCGCAGCCGCGTGATCGGCACGATGTTGGACGCCAAGCCGACACCGGAGAACTTCGCGCGGGTCCGCGAGCGGCTCGACCGCACGCGCAATGAGTACTTCGACGTGCCCAAGTAGACGACCGCAACCCACAGGATCGTCTCTGCATGCTCCGCGGATGCGGGGGGACGATCGGGACGACCGATGGATAGCCCGGCCTCGCCCACGGCTACACCCTAAGACGAAGCTTCAACCCACCACGCGTCCGAGGATGTCGTTGCCGTGATCTCGTACCAATCGCAGCAGGGTGGGATGGAGGCGCACTCCCTGGCGCGCAGGGTCACGCGGCGCAGCGTCTACGGCCCGTGGAGCGAGACCAGCAGCGCGACGGTGGCGGCGTGAGGTCAGCGACGCTGCTTCTTGCTTCTGCTCGTGACTCGGAGCGGTCTTCGCACACTGAGGAGAGTTCGCGCAGTCTTCTCCGCGCGCGAGTCCGCACCAGCGGCCCGGAGCGCGGCCTTGAAGTGCTTGCTCGCCCAGCGGTAGTGGGCCGCCGTATTCGCGCGGATGTGCTTTGCCATGCTCCAGGTCTTGCCGCACCACGCAAAACGCCCGACCGTGAGCAGGTCGGCCTCGTTCATCGTCGTGACGCGGGCCCGCAGCGCCGCGTGCCCAGCCCTGAAGTCGCGCAGTACGCGGGCCAGCGTGTGCCGCCGGCGCTTGAGATAGATCGCGTGGTTCAGCTCCCGCGTCTCATTCCACTTGAAGCCCGGGGCGGGCTGCGTCATGTCCGTGCGCGTGTCGCCGAGGGCGCACCAGCCGTCGCATCGCTGGGCCCAGTCGGCCACATGCGCCAGCACGTCCTTGAGCGCCCAGCCCGCGCTGTTGACCCGTGGTGAATTCCAGAGCCCGGGCGGCACGCGGTCGATCAAGCCGGTCACACGCGCGTACTCCGCGTCGATCTCTTCCAACAGATCATGGCGTGAAGTGACCGTGGGCACGCCTCATTCTATCAACCGGGGTGCGGGCCACCACGTTGGAGAGTGCGAGGCGTCGGTGCTCGGCAACGGCGGGAGCGCGAGGACGACAGAGCATCGTTATGATCACGGCATGGCCACGCCGGGCAGAATCGATCTCCACTTGCGATGCCGCGTCGTGCCCGGTCAGAGCGAGGCGTTCCTCGCGTTCCTGCGGGAAGCGATCCCTTTTTATGAGTCGCCGGGCGGGATCACGGTCCGTCTGCTCCAGGACATGAGCGACGATCACCGGTTCATCGAACTGGTGCTCTACGAAGATCACGCCGCGTACGAGCGCGATCAGCAGCGCGTCGCCGGCGACCCGACGATGAAAGCGTACCTGGCCCGTTGGCGCGGGTTGCTGGCCGAGCCCCCGGTCGTCGAGGTCTACCGGCTCACCGCGCCGTAAGCCAACCGCAGCACTCCTGCCGCCCCTCTCGCCTTGGCCGCTTGGCCGCGCTCGACCGTTGTGGCGAGTGCTCCTTCGGCTTCGTGGCGATCCGGTCAGCTCAGCACGAGCTTCCCGCCCGCGATGAAGAGGACCGCCGCGAGGGCGAGGTTCAGGGCGCGGGGCGTGGCTCGGCGGCTGCCGAGCGTTGAGCCGATCAGGCCGCCGACGCACGCCGCGGCGGCGAGCACCGCGAGCGACGGCGTGGGCCTCCATCCCGCGCTGGCCAGGCCCGACAGGCCCGCCACAGAGTTGAGCAGGATGAAGAGCGAGGCCGTCGCGGCGGTGCGCTTGGTGTCGGCCCAGTTGAACAGCAGCATCACCGGGCTGAGGAAGATGCCCCCGCCGGTGCCCGTCAGACCCGCGACCAGGCCCATGACGCCACCGACGGCCATCGCAACGGGTATGCGCGGGGGCGATGGAGCGGCCTTGGACATGGGCGGATGCATTGCGACCCATGCCATGCGGAAGGCGGTGAGCAGGAGCACGACGCCGATGGCGACCTTGAGGGCGTGGGCGGGCAGGTGGATCATGCCGCCGACAAAGGCGGCGGGAATCGAGGCGGCGGAGAAGGGCCAGAAGAGTGCCCATGAGAAGTGCCCGGCGCGGGCGAACTGCACGAACGCGATGGTGGCCACCAGCACGTTGATTGCCAGCGCCGTGGGGCGCATGACCTCTGGCGCGACCGAGAGCAGGGCCATGACCGCGAGATAGCCCGAGGCGCCGGCGTGGCCGACCGAGGCGTACAACGCGCCGACGATCAGGAAGCAGGCCGCGAGGATGGAGAGGGCGTCGGCGGGCATCGGTTGAGCTCAGCCACCGATCGCCGACATCGGGCGCGCGGGCTGGCGGAAGTCGTGGGAGGCGATGCCGTGCCCGGGTTGCTTCGTCCACGTCGCGTCGATGAGGAAGTCGGCGAGGTGGTCGTCGGTGGCTCCGGCGCGGAGCGCGGCACGCAGGTCCCACTCGGTGGTGCTGAAGAGGCACGGGCGGACCTTGCCGTCGGCGGTGAGGCGGAGGCGGCTGCACGCGCCGCAGAAGGGGCTGCTGACGGGGGCGATGAAGCCGATGCGGCCGGGGGCGCCGTCGGCGAAGGCGAAGGTGCGGGCGGTGCTGGAAGGATCGTCGTCATCGCGGGCGATAAGCGGGAAGCGATCTTCGATCGCGGCCCGCGTCTCGGCGGCGCTCACCCACTTGGACGAGTCCCAGGTGTGACCGGAATCGAGGGGCATGTATTCGATGAAGCGCATCTCGATCGAGTAGAGCCGGGCCAACTCGGCGAGATCGGCGGCCTCGTCGTCGTTGAACCCGCGAATGAGCACGGCGTTGAGTTTGAGCGGCGTGAGCCCCTCGGCGATTGTCCTCTCGACGCCCGCGAGCACGTCGGCGGGCGAGGAGGTCGAGCGCGTGAGGCGGGCAAAGCGGTCCGGGCGGAGCGAGTCGATGCTGATGGTCACGCGGGCCAGTCCGGCGGCTTTCCACTCTCGGAGCGCGTCACGGGTCAGCAGCGACGCGTTGGTGATCATCGCGATCTCGACGCCGGTCGCGGCGCGAATGCCGGCGATGATCGCCGCGAGTTCGGAGTGGAGCGTCGGTTCGCCGCCGGTGAGGCGGATCTTTCGGACGCCGAGCGACTCGGCGATCCGGGCAACGCGGATGATCTCGCTGGTGCAGAGGAGCGATTCGCGGGGCGCGAAGCGGACGTCTGGCTCCATGCAGTAGACGCAGCGGAAGTTGCAGCGGTCGGTGACGCTGATCCGCAGGTCGCGGATGGTGCGGCCGTGCGAGTCGGTCATGCGGCGGGCCGCGCGGACAGACGCCGGGGCGGGCGGCGGCGTGCTTCCGGAGGCGAGCGACTGCGACGCGCTCAATTGCGCGAGTGCCACGTGAGCACGAGGGGTAGCCACCCCCGGCTTGTCTTTGGTGATCGGGTTGGCCGAGTGCGTCTGTCGCAAAGCATCTCCAATGGACACGGATGAAGGGCTGGCGATCACACGCCCCGCTCGAACTGTTCCTGTGCCCAGCTCCACGCCGCGACCGTACGCGGAAACCCCACGGTGTTCATGCCGAGGAGGATGGCCTGCTCGACCTCCGCCGGTGTCGCGTCGTGCTGCATGGCGCGACGGACGTGGCTGCGGAGCGCGGACTCAAGCCCCGCGCCGACACAGATACCGATCTTGATCAGGGCCAGCGTCTTGGCGTCGAGCGGGCCGGCGGCCTCCACGGCTGTGGCGATGTGGTCGTGGGCTCGGCCGAGCGCGGGGTACTTTGTCACGAAGGACTTGTACGTGCCCGGTACTTTGGCGGCTTTGCTCGTCGGTGCCTTCGGCTTGCGTGCGGCGCTCATGGGTGATGCCCTCCGCAGCCCGGCGTGGAGGAAGAAGCGTTGGACGGATCGCTCACCGTGTCCGCGACCGAGCAGAGGATCGTGTAGTACTCCTCGACGTCGATGCCCAAGAGTGTGGCCCCGAAGAGTTCGGCCTCGACGTGCGATGCGACCTCGCCGTAGTTGATCGCTGGAATGTAGTAGGCGACCAGCAGCGGGATCAGGTCATCGACGATCTCGAACATTGGATGGATGAAGAGGCAGAAGCCATCCCTCGGGTGCTCGCCCAGACTCTCCAGGCACGCGAACTCGCCAGGCAGGAGCGGCTCGGCGTCGAAGCGAACACCCAGCGGATAGCGGACGACAGCGCGGTCCTCGAGCAGTCGCATCATCTCAACTCGATCGATCAGGCCGCCACGACGCAATCGGGCATCCATCGCCTTGGTCACGACATGATCGCGGAGCGATTGCTGCGCCTCTTCGGCGGTTGGGTGGGGATTCACGAGTGAGCCTCCGGGGTTGCTGCGACGCTGGGCGAACGCATGTCTGTCGCAACTGAGAACTCCTGGTCATACGTCAATCGCCCGGTCAGGACCGGCACGGTCACTCGCACCAAGATCGTGTAAATGAGCAACCCGCCGGCCCAGATGCCCATGGTGACCAGAGTTTCGTTGAGCGTGGGCAGGTACTCGACGATTTCGCCCAGAGGCGTGGGGATGAACGCAGGCACGATCATGCCCATCCCCTTCTCGATCCAGATGCCGACGATGAGCATCACGCAGGCGGCTTGCAGCACCGGGAGCTTGCGGCTGATCGGGAGGTAGAGGAGAAGCATCGCCACGAGGTTGAGCGCGATGGCCGACCAGATCCACGGCACCAACGCATGGCGGCCGTGCAGGCCGAAAAACAGGTACTTCGCAGATGCCCCGTGCGCCGAGTCCGTGTAGAACTCCGTGAACATCTCGGAGCCGAGGAGGAACATACTGATCGAAAGGGCGATGGCGACCGTGTTGCGCAGGGTCATGAAGGCCTTCGGGGGCACCTGGTAGGTCGTGAACTGTGCGAGCACCGAGAGCGAAAGGATGAGGAACGCCGGGCCCGCGGCGAAGGCCGAGGCCAGGAACCTGGGCGCGACAACCGCCGAGTTCCAGAAGGGTCGGCCGCCGAGGCCGCTGTAGAGGAACGCCGTGACGGTGTGGATGCTGATCGCCCAGACGATCGCGATGAAAACGAAGGGGATGTAGAAGGCCTTGCTCGGCTTGCGGCGGCGGTAGGCGCAGTAGATGAGGTAGCCGCAGATGTGCAGGTTCAGGACGATGTAGCCGTTGAGGACGATGACGTCCCAGGTGAGCATCGAGATCGGGAAGTTGAACCGCAACAAGAGATGGTGGAAGCGGTCCGGTCGACCGAGATCGACGGTCACGAAGAGGAGGGCCATCAGGATCGCGGCGACGGCGAAGAGCTCACCGAAGATGACCAGGTCGTGAAGCTCCTCGTTGCGATAGATGTAGACGGGAATGACCAGCATCACCGCCGCCGCGGCCATGCCGACGAGGAAGGTGAAGTTGGCGATATAGAGTCCCCACGAGACCTGATCGGTCATGCCGGTCGTGGCGAGGCCGAAGACCATCTGCTTGCAGTAGGCGTTCAGGCCGAAGAGAGCGGTGACCGAAAGCAGGGCCATCCAGCCGTAATAGCGCCAATCCCCGACGAAACTCAGCCGGAAGCAGCGGATGAGAAACGTGAGGTACGTCTTCACGGCCTGGCCTCCGGCGCTGGTGAGGTCGGCAGCCGCGGGTCGTCGACGTTTTCGTCGTGTGCGCTGGGGTAGCGTTCGTCGAAGTAATAGAAGAATCGGGGCAGCGTCCCGACCTCTTCCTTCAGGACGAAGACGCGCTTCGTCTTCAGGATCTGGGAGACCTCGCTCGTAGGGTCAAGCAGGTTGCCGAACTTTCGCGAGCCGGTCGGGCAGGCCTCGAGGCAGGCGGGCATGCGCCCTTCGCGGGTGCGCTGGAGGCAGAAGTGACACTTCTCCATCACCCCGCGAGGTCGCGGGCGGTTGGAGAGGTAGGACATGGTCGGATTCAACTCCTCCTTGGGCAGCGTCGGCTCGGCGAAGTTGAAGCGGCGGGCCCAATAAGGACAGGCCGCTTCGCAGTAGCGGCATCCGATGCACCAGTCGTAGTCGATCACCACGACGCCGTCGGGTTCCTTCCAGGTGGCCTCGACGGGACAGACCTTGACGCAAGGCGGGTTCGCGCACTGGTGACACTGCACCGGCATGTAGTAGTGATCGTTGTCGGGAACCCGTGGCCGGTCGTAGTGGTGGTTGCCGCGCTCGAGATCAAGCGTTCCGCGGGGCATTTCGACGACGCGGATGTACTGGATCTGCGGCGAGCGACTCTGGTTGTTCTCGGCGACGCAGGCGTAGACGCACTTGCGACAGCCGATGCAGCGGCTGAGATTCAGGGCGTACGCGAACTCGACGCCCGCCTGCGGTCGGAGGTCGCGAATGTCCGGCCGAACCCCGTAACGAGCCTCTACCTTGTTCCGGATGCGCTCCAGCGCCACCTCGATCTCGGCCGGCGTCATCTCCTTGTAGTGTTTCTGGAGGAAGGCCTGCGGGTCGGCCAGTTCCATCACATCGAGGTCCTTGAGCGGGCTCAGCGCCGCAGCGAAGGCCGCAAGCCCGGCTGCACCGGCGACGGCTGAGCGCAGGAAGCTCCGACGGGGCTGCGGGGCATCGGCGGATGGCCCATCCCAAATCCTGACGTCGGTCGTGGCCGAGGTTGGGGTGGTCATTCGGTTGGCTCCTTCGTCCCACGTGGCATGGACGACCGATGCATCAGCGGCGAGTCGTGTCCGCTACCCCCGAGCGTTGCGGACTCGGCTTGACCGTGCTCGGAGTCGATTCCCGCGCTATGCCCGCTGCCTTGTTCCCCCATCCGAAGCGTGTTCGGCGGTGGTAGGGGGACGTAGTCGGGATAGGCGGGCGCATGCGGATCGTGGCATTCGTGGCAGGCCAAGCGCCGCTGTTTGCCGCTCGCCGGATCCCACGAGCCCAAGGTCTTCCCGTGTGTACCCCGCTCCCAGTCGCGATAGACCGTGCCATGGCATTCACTGCACAGGCGGGGAACCTGGTCGAAGCCCAGTCGCGTTCCGTCATAGCGGATCAGCTTGCCGCGATCGGCCCGATCGTGGCAGTTGAAGCATCGCGTGTTCTGCCCGTGGCGAAGGACGATGTGGGTGTGCTGAGTGAGGATTCGCCGCTCGACTGGTGGTGATTGGAAGAAGCGGTGGCATTCCATACAGCGCAGCGAATAGCCGCCCATCGGAATCGCGGCAGGTTCACCCAGAACGTGGCGTCGTGGCTCGGGACGAATGTCGGCTTGCTCAATGAGTGCGGCCGAAACAGTGGGCCCCAGATCGGGGCGCGCCGAAAAAAAGGTGAGCCATGCGGCGAGCGCAAGGAACACCAGTGCCACGATCCACGGAGCGAACGACGCGTTTGTGATCCCACTCGGTCGGACCGGCATGGATCCCTCAGATCGTCGGCGCCGATGCAAATCCGGGACCATGCATCGGGCAATGGAAGCGCGATACCAACATGCGCGACGGAATCACTTGTCACTCCTCATGCTGCGCGCCAGAATGAGCTCCAGGTCGTAGCTCACAACGCCGACGCGTGCTGTCTCACGGTCGAGAGTGCGAGGAGCGCCGTTCCCAAGCGCGGGAGTCGGAACGGTTGTCGGTGTTCGCTGTGGTGCTCGCTCGGAGATGATTCGTGTGATCCGTCGTTTCGTCGGCGCGTGAGTCGCAACAACGAGTTAGCAACGCTTCACGGTTGTGGCCTTCCTTCATAGAAGGACGAACGAGCATCGCACACGTCGTGGCACGACCTGTGCAAACGTCGGCGATGCGAAGTGGGCGATCTCGGTTCGCGCTCGCGAACCTTTGCCGAGTTTCGACTCGAGTCCCGTGGGCCTCGTGGGCATGTACTGGCGGGGCGTTGACCGCTCTCGTCGCGCACGTCCTGTGGGCAGCGTCGGGGGATGGAGCGTTTGCGCAGGAAGGTGCCAAGCCGGGCGGTAAAGGAGAGCCGTTCGTGTCGCCCACCTGCGCGAAGGAGTGCCACCAGGAAATCACCCAGCGGAAAGGTCTGCACCGCGCCGCCCAAGAGAGTTGCGAGTCCTGTCACGTCGTCACCGACCAAGAGAAGCACACTTTTTCGCTGGTGACGAAGACGCGCGAAGAGCTGTGCAAGAAGTGCCACTCGCTTCCGCACCAGAACGTCGCCCATCCTCCGGTGCGGGACGGCAAGTGCTATGAGTGCCACGACCCACACGGCTCGGAGTATCCACACCTTCTCGTCGCCGATCCGCGCCGCGAACTCTGTACCCGCTGTCACAGCCAGACCGTGGGGCAGGCCAAACATGTCCATGGTCCGGTTGCCTTCGGCGCCTGCGTCATCTGCCACAAGCCCCACGGCTCGTCGGAGCCAAAGCTCCTTTCCGTCGATTCGAAGACCCTCTGCCTGAGCTGCCACCCGGAGGTCGAAGCGAAGACGGGGTCGCATGGCCACAAGGCGCTCGAAGAGGGCTGCACCCGTTGCCACGACGCCCACGCGTCGAATCACCCGTATCAGCTCCACGAGTTAGCGCCGAAGCTCTGCCTGCAGTGCCATCAGCAGAAGTTCGACGCCATGACCAAGAACGCCAAGGTGCTTCACGGCGCAGTCACGGTCGAAGGTGGCTGCTCGCGTTGTCACGCGGCGCACTCTTCGACGTTGCCAGCGCTGCAGCGGGGTACGCAGCCGGGGATCTGCCTCGACTGTCACAACAAGCCCACGCAGACCCCTGACGGCACCGACTTGGCCGACATGGCGGCGCTCCTCAAGAACAACCCCAATCATCACGGCCCGATTCGCGAGGGGGCCTGCACCTCTTGCCACAGTCCGCATGCGGGTGATCACTTCCGACTGCTCATTCAGGATTACACGCCAGACTTCTACGCCCCGTTCAAGCTCGAGAACTTCCAACTCTGCTTTACATGCCACATTCCCGACCTCGTTCTGAAGCAGACCGGGCGGGGGCTGACCCAGTTCCGAAGCGGCGACACCAACCTGCACTACCTGCATGTCAATCAGCAGAAGGGACGAACCTGTCGAGCTTGCCACGAGGTGCACGCATCGAAGCGCCCCGCCCACATTCGCGAGGCCGTGCCCTTCGGCTCCTCGGGTTGGATGCTCGAGATCAACTTCCGCGCCGACGAGCAGGGGGGATCCTGTTCGCCAGGATGCCACACGCCCAAGACCTATGTGCGCGGCGATTCGGTCAAACCGACGGTGCTCAAGGCCGATAGCCCCGTGAAGGGGAGTGATTCCACACCATGAAGACGACGATGTCGACCGTTCGGGCGCGGGAAGGGCTTCGTTTGCCTTGGCGAGCACGACAGCGCCCCTTCGCTTCTACTACGGCCGAGCGGAGGCCTTCGCTGGCTGCGTCGATGCTTGAATTCGCCTCTCGATGTATCGCTGCGGATACACCTTCGAAGCGAAATCGGCGCATCTTCCACCTTGGAATTGGGCCAGCAAAGGCCCCGCTCGCCCTCGCGGCGAACCTAAGAGGCGCTGTCGTGCTTGGGTGGGCCTTGGCTGCGGCGCTGACCACGTTCGCGTCGGCCCTTCCCCCGCGCGGAAGTGACGCCCCGACGATTGATCGGGTGAGCCTCGACGGCACCCCGGTGCGAAGCGAAGCCTATGCAGGCCGCCCGATTGTCCTCCTCTTCGGCGAACTCAATCACGACGCGGTTCGCCAAACCGCCGGAGAGCTCTTGAAGGCGCTCGCTGAAGCAAGAGTCGCGGCCACAAAGCCAGTCGCGATCATGGTCGTTGCCCAAGACGCTCCGGCGGCCGCGCTGAAGGAGCAAGCGGCGAAGGGACCGTTCCCGTCGATCGTCGTGGCCGATCCGAAGCGCGAGCTCTTCGCCGCGTACCACATCGTGACCGTGCCCTCGGTCGTCGTCATCGACGGAGCGGGCAAGGTCGTGCATGCATTGCCCGGCTTCGCCCAGCCAAGCTTGGTGGCCCGATTCCGCGAGACCGTGGCTGAAGCGGTTCTCGTGGCCGGCGGGAAGCACACCATGGCCGATTTGGATCGACTACTGGATCCCAATCGAGGCGGCGACCCGAACCAGAACGCGGAACAGGACGAGCATGTCATTCGGTTGGTCAACCTCGGTCGACAGCTCACCCAGCATGGCCTCTATGAAGTCGCTCAGGCCCGCTTCGCCGAAGCCTTGGAGCTTTCTCCCGGCAACGTGGCGGCGCAACTGGGCTTGGCGGATCTCCTCTTGCGACAGGAGCGCTTGGATGACGCGGAACCGCTTTATCGATCGCTCTTGGTGAATGACCCCGACTCACTCGATGCCCACCTTGGCATGGCCACGCTTCAGATTCGCCGGGGGGGCGACCAGTTGCCTTTGGCTGAACGGGCGCTGCGGGATCTTCTCGCCAAGGACGATGGGCTCGAGCCTCGCATGGCCCGCGTGCACTTCGCCCTCGGGCAGTGGTGCGAGAAGCGAAACGACACCGCGGGTGCCATGGCGGCGTACCGAAGGGCCGCCGAACTGGCCATCGAACGATCGTCCCATCCGGTCGGAACGCATGCTCCTCCGGCTCCAGCAGGCCCGGCCAACAGCGTCGCACCCAATCAGCCAGCGCCTCCCACCAGCTCGGACGCTGCTTCTCGAAATCGGGAATGACGCGACTGGTCATTCCCGAATGGGGTAGGCGAGAACCTCTCTCGATCGCACGCGTCGATTCGGCATCCGCGTTGCGACGTGTAAAAACGGGGGTGCCGAGCGACGCAGGTACCCCAGCAGATCGCCGACCGGGTTGTCACCCCCGTTCACGAAGGTGGCTCGGCGTTTGTATTCGGAGGCTCTGTCGTGCTTCGGAAACGCCTCCTCCTCCTCTTCGGATGCCTCGTGACGCTCTTCCTCGTCTTGGGGGTCGGCGTCGTCATGCTCCTTCAGGGCGTCGTTGGGCAACTCCATGCCGTCAGCACCGACGGCATGTCCGGTGTTTCGGTGGTCAGTGCGATGCAACTCAGCGTCGGGAACTTCCGGCGCGAGGTCGAGCGGGCGGACGAACTGGACCAACCCGTCCCGATCTCGCGCTGGAAGTTCTTGGCGGAGACGGTCACCGAGGATGCCGCCGCCCTTGGGGCGATCGGTGACATCGGTCCGGAAGCCGAAGCGGAACGCAACGGGCTCAGCACGCTGGTCGAGGAGTTGCTGGTCTTGGAGCCTGCGCTCGTCGGTGACGACAGCGCGACCTCAAAGCCAGCGCGACAAGGCGCCATCACCGCAGCGATCAAGCAGTTGGACACTGTCCGCACGCGGCTCGACGCGTTGCAGGTGGCGTTGCGCGGTCACAACCAGGCCAAACTCGATGCCGCCGTCGGCGGGCTTCAGACTCTCGCTCTCTGGCTGGGCATCGGCTTCGTACTCGTGATCAACGTCTCGGTCGTGTTCCTCTCCGGCATTGCCGGGATGATCCTCAAGCCAATCGATCGGCTCGTTGACGCAAGCCGACGCCTAGCCCGCGAGGAGTTCGACCATCGAGTGGAACTGAGTGGGCGCGACGAGTTCAGCGAATTGGCCCGGGCCTACAACAGCCTCGCCGAGCAGTTGCAGGCCAACGAGCAGCGGAAGATTGAGACGCTCCTCCAGGTTGCGCGCACGCTGAACCACGAACTCAATAATGCGATCGCCATCATCCAGTTCCAACTCGCCTTGGTGGCGCGCGGAACTGGCGCCGGAGCGCTCGAAACGGGCCGACTGCGCGAGATCCAGCAGGCCCTCTCTCGGATGGCGGCTACGGTGTCTGCCCTCACTCGGGTTCGCCGCATCGTCTTGACCGACTACTTGAGCGGGGTCAAGATGCTGGACTTGGAGGCCTCGGTAGCCGAGACCGCTCCTTCCGAAGTTCATCCCGAGAGTCTCCCCGGGGTCCCCGACCCAGCCCTTGGCCCGGTCACGGTCGAAGTGACCAAGGGTGTTACGCTAGGAGCCCCGTCCTCAGCGCCGGGCAGCGTCCACAACAGCGATCATGATGTTCCGTGACGAGCCAGCCGGGGCGGCCTCCCTCCTTCATCAGGAGATGCGCCGCTTCGTTCAGTTGCGCTGGTGTGCGGGAATCGCCCTCGCCTTGGGCGCCGGAGCCGGACGGTCGCTTTGGCCGTCGGTTTGGGGCTACGGCATGGCCTTGGGCGGTGCGGTACTTGCCTACAACGCGGCTTTGGCCGTTCTTCTGCGGCTGAGCGACCCGGAGGGGGTGGCGAAGCCGGACGGAACACGTAGCCGGGCGTGGCTTGAGGGGCTGGCATGGGTCCAGATCGTCTTGGACCTGATCTGCCTCGCCATTGTGACGGCTGGGACGGGCGGGCGATGCGGACCAGCCGCAGGGTTGTTTGTCCTGCACATGGTGCTGAGCAGCATGCTGCTCTCGGTGCGGCAGTCGTACTTGGTCGCCACCCTTTCGGTTGGCTTTGTTGGCACGGCCCTTTTGGTCACAGGTCAGATGCCGACCGATCGAGCCGAGGCCGTCCTTTGGATCGGTTGGGCGGTCGTCCTCTTTGCCACCTGCTTCTTGACCGGTCGCATCACCAACGATGCCCGTCGCCATCACGCGGCGATGCGAGGCCGTCATGAGCAGTTGCGGGCGATTCTCGAGACGGCCATCGAGGGCATCATCACGATCGATACCCGCGGGCTCATGCTCTCGGCCAACCCCGCCGCCGAACGGATCTTCGGATACCTGCCGGGCGAACTGGTTGGGCGACGCGTCAACGAACTGATGCCCGAACCCGATCGCAGCCAGCATGACGGTTACCTCAACAACTACCTTCGCACGCGTCAGGCGAAAATCATCGGCGTCGGCCGCGAAGTGGTGGGGCTGCGTAAGGACGGCACCCGCGTGCCGCTGGACCTTTCCGTCAGCGAAGTCCGTGTCGGCCAAGGCATCATCTTCACGGGCATCGTGCGTGACATCACAGAGCGGAAGCGATCCGAAGCCGAGTTGCTGGCGATGAACCGATCGCTTCAGCGGCATCAGCAGGCCTTGATCCAGAACGAGAAGATGGTCGCGATGGGGCAGATGGCCGCGGGCATCGTCCACGAGATCGGCAACCCGCTGGCCAGCATGGACACGCTGCTTCAACTCGTGAAGCGTCACCCCGAGCGACTCAACGCCGACGCCGCCGCGGCGCTCAGGGAGCAGGTGACCAGGATCCACCGAATCGTCCACCAGCTCACCGACTTCGCCCATCCCAACGAGACCGGTTCTGAAATCCGCAGGGTGAACGAACTGGTCGAATCGACGCTTGAGATGATGCGCTTCGACCGTCGCCTTCGCGGTATCACCGTGGAACGGCAGTTCGCTCCGCAGGCGGGAGAGGTGAAGGTGATGGTTCACCTCTTCCAGCAGGTGCTGGTCAACATGATCGCTAACGCGGTGGACGCGATGGCCGAGGTCGCTAACCCGCGGCTCGTGCTTTCGACCTCCATCACTGCCTCGCCCAATGGACCGATGGCGGTCATCTCAGTCGAGGACAACGGCCACGGGATCGCTCCCGAGCACCTTCCCCACGTCTTTGAGCCGTTCTTCACGACCAAGCCAATCGGTCAGGGTACGGGGCTCGGCCTCTCGATCAGCTACTCGGTCATTCAGCGGCACGGTGGCGAGTGCGAAGTCGAGAGCCAGGTGGGGAGAGGTACGACATTCCGGATCTGCCTTCCGACGTTCACCGGCGCTCCGTCGTAAGCCCAGTGCCCATCAGCGGTGCGATTCAAACACGGATCTTCGTTCCGGACTCGGGAATGACAACGACGAAGATTCCAAGATCTGAGAACAGCCGACGACGGGGACGCGGTGAAAGGGCGTGCGCGGTACCTTCCCCGCCCCTCGTGAGCGGCTCGACCGCTGATTCCCATGGCACGATCCATGCTTGACGAGCGGTCCCCGGGGCAGACGCCTCGCGGGGTACACGACTGGTCGATGGACCGCCCGTTCGCTTCGCCGTCAGAAGCCAGCAGGGCGGGGATCACCGCCAGCGTGACGGAGGCAGCAACGGAATGTTCAAGGCCGTCTGGCGATTCTTCCGGAAGAACCCGAAGCGCAACACAGCGATCATCGTCCTCCTCGGGGGCGGCGCGGCGTTCGCCGGCGTCGAGTGGACTGCAACACCGCGCTTCTGTGGCAAGACCTGCCACATTATGGATTCCTACTACGTCTCCTGGCAGAACTCGACGCACCGAACAACCGCCTGCGTCGATTGCCATATTCCGCCGGGCGTCACCAGCTACATGGAAGCAAAGCTGAACGGCCTCGGCCAGGTCGTCGACGACCTCCTTCATCGAACGACGATGAAGCCCTCAGCATCGGTCAGCGACTTCGCCTGCCTGCGCTCCGGTTGCCATGTCAACGAGAAACTCGGCAAGCTCGAGCAGACGGAAGAGCGGCGCTTCAAGTTCGACCACTCGAAGCATCTTTCGTTCACCTACAAGGGAATCGAACTTCACTGCACGACCTGCCACTCGCACGTCAAGGGCGAGAATCACTTCGAGGTCGACACGAACATTTGCGTCAACTGTCACCTGCTGCAGACCAAGCCGACGGGCAAGGTCGCCGACGTTGGTGAGATCCTGAAACAGATCACCGAGGCGCCGAAGGGCGGAAGCTCGCCGATTGCGTCGGGCCTGGTCGCTTCGGCGGTCGCGGCCCCAGGCGATGACGCCGCGCCGTCCGCGCAGCCAACTCCCCCCGCGGACGCAGCCAAGCCAGCCGATGCAGCCAAGCCCCTCATCGCCCCCTCGGCATGCACTTCATGCCACGACGCGCCGTCGAAGCCCTTCAAGTACGGAGGCCTGACCATCGATCACGCTGAGTACCTTCGCTTCGGTGCCCAGTGCGTCTCCTGCCACAAGAATGCGACGCTGCAGCCGCGACCTATCGAGAGCGGTCAGTGCTACGAATGCCATGACTTTGGGCGGGAGCGATTCACCAACGTCGAAGAGATGCATCGCACGCACACCATGGGCAAGCACAAGGTCGAGTGCTTTAGCTGCCACGGTTTGATTCCGCACGGCCCAGAGGCCCAGGTGGCAGTCATCAACGAATTCGACTGCATGAAGTGCCACCAAGGCCAGCACATGGTCCAGCGTGGGGCGTATACCTCGGCTCACCTCAACGGAGCCAACGCACCCGGACATGAGTTGAATCCTGAGGACGACGCAGTCAGCCCGATGTTCCTCGTTCACGTCGACTGCACAGGCTGCCACATTAAGCCGAGCTCCCTCAGCTCCAATCCGACCAGCGGGGCGACCGTGAACAAGGCGGTGCCCGAGGCCTGCGACGCTTGCCACCAGCCGGGCTTCGGCAAGCAACTGGTTGGCAACTGGCAGAAGGCGACCCACTCCGTCTTTGATGCCGTCGAGGCGCTTCTGCCGACGGACTCGAAACCGTGGGCCAATGGCAATGCCGAGGCCGAGAAGCTTGTTGGCGAAGGCCGACGGCTCCTCGAACTGGTGCGGGTCGATGGCAGTTGGGGTGTTCACAACCCCCGGTACACCGAGCAGCTCTTGGAACAGGCTCGGCAGAAGATCATGAAAGCTCGTAGCCTGACGTCCACGACGGGGTCGTCGTCCAAGGCCGAAACACCTAAGGCCGAAACACCTAAGGCCGAAACACCTAAGGAAAGTCCAGCCAAGTGAGTTCCGTCGGCGTCAAGGTCGTGATCTGGGGCATGTCGATCACGGCGGTGATCGCAGTGGCCTTCGCTGGAGCTGCGACAGGCGAGAACCCGTCCGCACCGCAAAGCGACAAGCCAGCGCTTCCGGCGGATCGTCCGGCCCAAGCGGGTGGGGACATCGATCCGAATGCCCGCCCGACGACCCGGATGCCCAACTGCACAACGAGCGGCTGCCACGCGAAGGAGATCGACTTCGCGTTCCTCCATGCCCCCGTCGCGGCCGGAGCCTGCGACGTCTGCCACAAGAATGCCGACGAAACCAAGCACACCTTCACCCTTCGCCACGAGGGGCAGGCCCTCTGCAACTTCTGCCACATCGGGAAGACCGACAACGCCGGGCTTCATGTGCACAAGCCGGTCGAGGAAGGGAAGTGCATCGGATGCCACTCGCCGCACGGTTCGGTGCAGCGACGGCTGATCAAGGCCAACACCACCAGCGAGATGTGCCTCAGTTGCCATGCCGCGGTGTTGGAGGGACGGCCGCACGTCCACTCCCCGATCGCCAAGGGCGACTGCCTGGGATGTCACAAGGCCCACACGTCCGAATTGCCGAAACTCATGATCGAGGAAGGCAAGGCCCTGTGCCTGCGATGCCACGAGAACGTCGGGCATCCTCAGGTCGCTTCCGTTGCGGGCCCGGCCCACGGGCCGTCGTCCGTCGGGGCGGACGGCGCCGAGGCGCTTGCGGGACAGCCGAGAGTCCTGGCCAGCGGCGAACATGACGACGAGACACCGAGTTCAACCCCCACGGCAGCCTTCATCGTGCACAAGCCTCTGGAGGGCGAATGCACCCAGTGCCATGAGCAGCATGCCTCGAAGGAGCCGGCCCTCCTGAAGCAGGACGTCGCTGGGCTCTGCACTTCCTGCCACGAGCCGATCGCCACCGCAATCGCCGGCTCAACCGTTAAGCACTCGGCGGTCACTGTCGATCGGGCCTGCCTCAACTGCCACACCCCGCACACGAGCACCGATCAGAACCTGCTTCGCTCGGTTTCCACCAAGCTCTGTCTCGAATGCCACAACGCCCCGGTCAAGCGGGCCGACGGCAGCATGGTCGAGAGCGTTTCGTCGATGAAAGAGAAGGGCCATCACCTGCACGGCCCGCTGGTCGAGGGACTCTGCAGCGGCTGCCATGAGGTTCACGGTGGCACGCATCGAGCGCTGCTCACGAAGCCCTACTCGCAAGAGTTCTACCAGCCATTCAACAGCAACGCATACGACCTCTGCTTCTCCTGCCACAAGCGCGAGCTCGTGACCGAGAAGACCACCAACAGCGCGACCTCCTTCCGGAACGGTGAGGAGAACCTGCACTACGCCCACGTCATCGGGCCCGGCGACAACGGTCGCAGTTGCCGCAGTTGCCACGCGACCCACTCGGCCGTGAACGACCGCCAGCTTCGCGAATCGACGCCCTTCGGCCAGTGGGAGATCCCGATCAAGTTCACGAAGACTGACAACGGCGGGACCTGTGCGGCAGGATGCCACCAGTCCCGCACATACGACCGGCTTCAGGCTGTTCCGAAGCCGGACCTGAGTCCGAAGCAGGGGCCGCGCCGGTAAGACGGTAACGCGCCGATCGCGAGGCCGTCCTGCTCTTGGCTGTCAATAGTCTTCGTTGTTGTGCTGTTCACCGTGGCACGTCAGTGTGCATGAGCCGTGGTAGAGGCCCAGATCGACCCACTTACGCTGTCCGTTGTAGGTTTGCACGATCGAGAGATCGAAATTGATCAGGTTGGAGTTGTTGGTTTGGTTGCCTTGGAGGCTGGAGATGCCGTGGGCATCGTGGCAGGCTGAACATGGGGTCCGTTCGTCCACGATGTGCTTCTTGTGGAGCTTGAAGGACTTGTCAGACAGGATCCCGTTGTTCCCGGTGCGGTTGTGGCATCGATAGCACAGGGCGTACACGCTGGCATTCTCGATCGTCTGATCCGCGGTCTCGTAACGGGCGATCAGCAGCGGCTCAAAGGCAGAGCCGTGTACGCCGTTGGGGCCGCTACCGCCGGCCTTGGTTCCGGTGTTGGAGTTGTGGCAGTCAGAGCAGTACATGACGCTCGCGGTCGTCCATGGCGCCTTGAGGCTCGGCACATTCGCGTTCTTCCCCGGCCCCTCGACCGGATGGAACGAAACGGCGTTCAACGCGAACTCCAATCGGGTATTGAGTTGTGCAATGACCCGCGGGACCAAGGGCTGCGAGATGGCGTTCTGATCTGCGTGGCACTTGAAGCAGACCTGGAACTCGTTCTGGGCGACGTCAATCGGTGCGCCAGAGACGTTGACCCCGTTGATCGTGCCCAGCGTCGGCTGGATGGCGGGAGCCACAGCGAGGCCGGTCTTCATCGAATGTGGTTCATGGCAGTCGGCGCAGGTCGCATGCCCGAAAAGCGGTTCGGGCGGATCCACGGGGCTCTCGGTGTCGTGGACGCTGAACTTGTTCAAGTCGGCGGCCACGTTTTTGGCTCCCGGATGCGAACCGTCGTGGCATCCGGTGCATGTCGTCGAAATGCGCTCATGACCGAGCAGGTAGGGTCCGCTCGGTGAGGTGTGGGTCTTGTGGCAGGATGCGCAGGAGGTGTGGGAGGTGATCGTGGTCGACGAGATGTTGTGACAGCTTGTGCAGAGTCCCGATGTCAGGTTCGACATCGTCAGGAAGTCGCCATAGACGTTGTTGTGGGCGTCGTGGCAGGTGGTGCATTGGAGTTCCTGATTCGGGTCGAGCTTGAGAGCGCTCGGAAGCCCCGAGGGGTGTACCAGCTTCAAGTCCTTCTGCCAGAGGGCGCTGTCGTACACGAACGAAATCGGATGGTCGTCGGAGAGATCGGTCCCGAGGTTGCTCGCTCCGGGAGGGAGAACCGTGACTCCTGCAGCCATGGAAATGACCTGATCGCGCGACACCACGTTGCCGAGAGCGATGGTCCCGTCGTGGCAGGAGAGGCAGAGTTTCGATGCTCCGGTCGGCTGGCCCGGCTGGGCGTCGAGCGAGCGGCTGCTGTAGACGGTGTAGGAACTGGTCGGCAGCTCGCGGTTCCAGAGGGGCTTGATCGCCGTCGCGTTGTGCGGCGTGTGGCAGAAAATGCAGATCTCCTGTTCGCTCGTCGCCCGAATCTGTCCCGGTCCGCTTGCGGAGAGGTTGTGGGGACTGATCACGACACTCTGCATCTGTGCATGTGCCGCCGAGGCGAAGGACACCGCCGCGAGGAGGGTCGCAACGGATGGAAGGCGATGGGCGGTCATGGGCGAGGCTCGGTGGTGGCGGCAGGCTGATCGGGAGAAGGCGAGGGGGCGGCTGAAGCGGGGAGGGGTTCCCGAAGATAATCAAAGACCTGGACCCGCCGGTTGTAGGAATCGGCGATCCAGATCCGATCGTTGAGGTCAATGAAGATCCCGGCTGGAAGCCAGAACTCGCCTTGACCGGACCCTTCCTCCCCAAAGCTCAAGAGAAGCTGGCCTTCGGGGGTGAAGATCTGCACGGCCTCGAACTGCGAATCGACCACATAGACGTGGTTCTCG
The DNA here is from genome assembly GCA_016795065.1 of Phycisphaerae bacterium. Taxonomy (GTDB): domain Bacteria; phylum Planctomycetota; class Phycisphaerae; order Phycisphaerales; family SM1A02; genus JAEUIT01. Next base: position 40,973 of record JAEUIU010000060.1, on the reverse strand, counting down.
CTGTCGACGGCGACCCCCTTGGGTTGGGCGAAGTAGCCGGGCATGTCCCCCAGGCGTCCGATTTGCCCCATCGGCTTGAGGTCAGTGTCGAAGACCTGCACGCGGAAATTGAGCGTGTCACTCACGAAGACTCGTCCGGTGTGATCGATCGTGACGTTGGTCGGGAAGTTGAACTCGCCCGCGGCGGTGCCGCGGGTGCCGATCGCAGCGACAAGTGTTCCGTCGGTGGAGAGAACCAATAGCTGATGGTGGCCACTATCGGTCACGAGGAGGCGGTCGCGTAGGGGGTCGTAGGCGATGCCGCAAGGGCGCTTCAGCGTGCCGAAGCCGAGATCGCCGAGGCAATGCCCGGTCGCGTCGAAGACGAAGATGGCTCCAGCCACCGAGTCGGCCACGTAGATCCGGCCTTGGGCGTCGCCTGTGAGCGCAACGGGCTGACTGAAGCGCAACCGGCTCGCTGCGCCTGCATCTGCGTCGGCGGCCGCATGAGTCTGACCGTTGGGCTCGACATCTGGTCGCCACTGGCGATAGGCACGCGTCTCAAGATCGAAGACGTGGAGGACCTGGGCGCTGCCGTCGCAGACGAAGAGCTCGTTGCCGCGGGCGTAGATGGCATAGGGCGAGAGCATCGAGCGGACCGAGCTCTTGCCGAAGAGGGCTTCGCCGAAACTCTCCAGGGCCGACTTGCCCGCCTTGAGATCGGCCTCGGTGCTGAGGCTACCGACGTAGCGAATGCGAGGTGCGTCAGGTGGCGGCGGAAAGACGCGAGCTTCGGTCAACGGCGGGAAGACGGGACCGGCCGGGGAGGCGCAGCCGCTGAGTGCCGCGCAGCCGAGCGCGATGGTCGCCCCGAGCCGCATCGCGCGCCTCGCGTCCAACATCGGTTCGTTCCGCTTGCGATCGTTCACGTCAGAATTCCCTTCGCAGCCCAAGCTGAACGGTCAGGTAGGTCGAGTAGTCGGTGTCGGAGTCGACAAACGAGTTGGCAATGGAACCATAGACGCTCGTCTGGCGGTACTTCCAGGTCACCTCAAGCCGTTGCTCGAACGCATCGATGTTGATGCCCGGATCTTCATGTTCGTTGCGCCACGTGGCAATGACCGCAAACGAGAGGTTACGGTCGACCCGCTGGGTCCAGCGCCCTTTTACGGTGCTGATGGTCGAACTCGTATTTTCTGAAGTGCGTTCCACCAGGTCATATCCGGCGAACGCGTCAAGGGTGCTGCCGACCCCGAGCGGCAGCCGGTAGTGGGCATTGAAGCGGGTCGCATCGTATGGAGAGAGCGTGCTTTGGTGCCACTGCTGTTCGCCGGAGACCAGCAGGTAGCCGAGACGATAGTCGGCGCCGACGGTGACATCGTCGACGTCGGCTGGGATGATCACGTCCGGATCGTCGGAGCGGCGATCCTGGTCCTGATGCAGATAGCGAGCGAAGAGCCCGACTCCGCGTAGAAAGCCCTCTTCGAAGTCGTAGCGCACATTGCTCGACATGGTCCACGTCGTGGTGTCCGCGCCCGGTTGCGGGCCAATGTCATAGTCGACCAGCAGTGCCTGCCCGTCGCTGATCGCACCGCCGAGGATACGCCGGATCTCGACTCGGTCGGGGAAGTACTCAAGGGTGTAGTCGATCCCCTCAACGTACTGAATGAAGCCGCTTGCGTCGGTGACGGTAATCGAACCCGGCGTGACGTTTTGTTTCTGAATCTCGACGATGCCGTTCACCGGGACAACATGTCCCTCATTCAGAATGCTGATCGGGCTGCCACGGTCGCTGTCGGCCTGGAAGTCAAAGCCAAGTCCCACCGAGGCGCTCAGCTCGCCATAGGGGACCTTTTTCTTGTAGTCCAAGTCCAGATCGGTGAAGTACTGGTCACTGGTGTAATTGTCCTCGGGCAACGAGAGCGAGCTGGCGCCGACGTCAAAGCTGGTCCAGAGACTCTCGAAGAGCTTGTGGCGAAGTCCCGCGCTTCCGCGGTTGAAGAAGCTGTTCTCGCCGTTGTACTTCGACCAATCGGTTGAGTAGTTGTAGAGGGTCTCAAACCGCGGCGTGTGCCGGAGATTGAGCGACTCATCGAGCCGCAATCGGGAGTACTCGGTGTCGCCGGTCTCGTTGTACCCGAAGAAGTTACTTCGGAGTCGATGCTGGTCGTTCTCGCCAAAAGTGAGTTCGTGGGTGGCGATCGCGTGCTGGCGAAGGAAATCATTGGTTGGCCGAAGGTCACCGGTCTCGGTAACGCTGTCGAGGGTGTAGTCCCACGTGAGCTGCTGGTTCTCTGCGGGGCGCCACGTCGAGAGCCACTCGAAGGTGTCCTGCTCGATCGAGAAGTTCGTCGGGCTCAGATTGCTGGACTGCTCTTCCGTACGATGGAAGTAGTGCAGCGTGGTTGGGAAGTCAGTCTCACGCAGCGACGCCTGCACGCCCGTTTCGGTCACGAGACTGTCCAGCGTGTCGCCGAACTGTTGGGTCAGGTAGTTGTGGTTGCGGCGAGAATAGATCGTCGTGGGGTAGTCGGAGTGAGGGAGGATGTTCGCCGACACGTCGTACTCGTCGATCGACTCCAGTGGCGTCTCGTGCCGGTTGTTCGACTCGCTGTCAATGAACTGTTGGCTGAGGCCAAAGGTGCCAGCGAGGTTGAGCTCGATGAAATTGGGATGGCCGATGTAGCCGCGACTCCAGGCGCTCCCCGTCGCCCGGATCTCCTTGTAGCTCTCGCGTCGGCTTACCCCGAGCGTCGAGATCTTGTTCTCTTCAACACGGCCATAGAGGTCGAACGCGAAGTGGAAGGGCTCGAACCGAAGCCCTTCCCATTCCTCGGTTTCACCGACGATGACCGGGCCACCCTCTTCCTGAATGACATCCTGGGCGTTGGCCAAGCGAGCGAGCCCGAACGGCAGCGCAGCGACAATCGCCATGGACATTCCAGCGGGGATTCGGGCGGCGGAAACTCGCATGACGCTTACGGGCCAGATGGCTCCGTGGGGGACGGAGGCGGAGGCGGAGCCGTCGAGTCCACGGGCGGGTCTCCTTCTGGACCCGGCGCGGCCTCATCGGAAATCCCCTGCGGTTCGCCTGGCATGGTCTCAAGCCATCCCGATCGCAGGAAGAACCGCTCCGGGCCTCCATGACCAAAGTGGCATTCGAGGCAATCGCGATTCATGTCCGCGTGGACGGGGGCTGGCGGATCGCCGAAACTCTTGGCCGTATGGCACTGAATACAGATCTTCGGAGCACGGTCCCGCAGAAGATGCTTGATGGTTGACTCGTGCGGACTGTGGCAAAAGACACAGGCTCCAGCGCTGACCGCACCGTGCATTTTGGGATGCTCGTTCGCGGCTGCCTCGTGGCAACGGAAACAGAGCGTCGGGTCCACCTTGCGGGCCATCTCGCCCGACAGGTCCTTGTGGCATTCCCCGCACTGGTTGTTGGCGAAGGGCTCATGGGTGTAAACGGTGCCGCCCGTTTCCTTCGCGAATCGGATGGCGTCCGCGTTCGAACGGATGATGGATGGATCTGGCACGCCGTCGAAGAAGAGGCTGAGCATCTTGTAGTCGCGCTCAACGCTGCACCCGACCCACGCCATGGCCGCGCCGATCAAAGCCCACAAGCCAAGTCTGGCTCTGGGACCTGTCAATCGTCGAACCGTGTTCCCTCGGATGATCGCCAGTCTCCTAACGTGGACAGGCTACTCGCCCGCATGCCACCTCGCTGCGACCTCACTTCGGTTGAGCAGCACTACCCTCGGTCGGTGTACTGGGACCGGCTTCTGGTGGCGGGAGATCCTCGGGAAGCGGTTGATTCTCAAGGCCACTGAGTGGGTTCGGCTTCGCGTCTGGGGTATCGACCGGAATGGGGACGAGCGACGCGGCAAGTTCCTTGCCCGTGTGGCCTGCCTTCAACTGTCCAACGCCATAGGCCGACACTTTGGCTCGTCCGAACTGATTGGAAACGAGAACGATCGTCGGTGTGTCGAAGAACGGATGGGCGAACTGGCCGAAAAGTTGCGGATCGCCATCAAAGACGGCGATGCCTGCCGGCAGGTTCATCGCTCCCGGGAATCCTCCGCCACCGCCGAATGACGAGAGCAGTTGATAGTCCTTGTCGAAGACCTGCACGTTCTGGAACGCGGCATCCACGACAAACAGGTTTCCCATGCGATCAATCGTGACGTGCTTGGGCTTGACGAAGTTACCTGCGGTGTCCGCGGCCGAGCCGGCGCCCGCCAGGAACTTGCCATCGGGAGCGAATTTCTGGAGCCGGCAGCGCATGAAATCGACGACGTGGATGTTGCCATCCTTGTCCGTGTCGATGCCCAGCGGGAGCCGGAACTGGCCGTCGTCATCGCCAACGGATCCAATCGTCTTGATGAGCGTGCCGTCGGTCCGGTTCATCACCTCGACGAGCTGCGACACGCGGTTGCAGGCGTAGATCAGGTCGCCATGCACGGCAACGCCGATCGGTTCGAACTTCTCGCGAGCGAAGGTGCCGGCGTAACGTTCACTGGCGTCGAAGACCACGATGCCGCGACGAGAGTCGGCGACGTAGATCATGCCGTCCGGCGAGACCTCGACGTCGACTGGCTGCATGAGCTTGTACTGCCCAGTCGTTCCGAGGAGGCGGGTCTGCTGCTTGGCGAGGTCCATCGCCATCAGTCCGGTGTTGCGGATGTCGCAGATATAGATGCGGCCGTGATGGCTTGCGACCCCATAGGGCTTGTTGATCTCGGCGGTGTTCTTGTTCTCCTCGCCAAAGACGAGTTTGTCGAACCCGCTCTGCTCGACGCCAGTGACGTCCGTGGAACTGCCAAACGACCTCAGGAACTGGATCTTCGGCTCCGATGGCGGCGGCGGCCAGAAGGAGTACTGTCGCGAGTCCGCCGGGGTGGGCTTCGCAGCCTTGTTGCTGGCGCAGCCTGATGTCAACACAAGGGTCGCCAGGCAGCACAGCACACCTGGACGGAGAAGGGCGGTGAGGTGGTGTCGAACTGCCTTCGGCGGGGAGGGAAGCATGCCGCTGATCCTCAGAGGGGGAGGGGTAGGGTCGAGGGGAGTTGTCGGCGAGAAGGCTCTGCCGAGGTGCGCGTCGTCAAGCCCGATCGGACCCACATGAAGAAGTGGGTGCGATCAGACGACGAATTCCCGATCGGCAATCGTCATTCAAGGCCTGAATAGAAACGGGCCGGACGCATGCGTCGTTCGTACGAGCGTCGATGCGTCCGGCCCTTATGTTCTACCTGCCCCAGTCTCAGTCTGCTAGGAGCCAACTCACGGGGGTGCAGGTGACATGTCTCTCTGATGGAGGCATCCCTGACCTTCGGTCAGAGATACCTCTCTGAGGACTTACTTGATGTGGCAGCCCAAGCACAGAGCCGACGCGGAGTTGCTCATGGTCTGGAGGTGCGGGAAGCCCTTGTTGTGCGGGTTGTGGCAGGTGCCGCAGCCGACGACCTTGTAGGCGTTTCCACCACCGTCAGTCCAGTCGTACAGACGCAGGGTGCTTGGCAGAGACGAGGCGGCCTTGAAGGAGCCAGCCCACCACGTGGGTTGTGGGTTCGGGGGGTACTTGGCGTCGGCACCAACGGGGTGATCGTTGGTCAGGTCGGTGCCCAAGTTCGCGCTCGCCGGGATGAAGTTGGCGCCGGTTTGGCCGCCGAAGCTATCCAAGGCGACCGTGCCGTCGTGGCAGGAGAGGCACATGCGGGACTTGTAGTCGAAGTCGTCTTCCGCGGTGCCGGTGCCCTCGTGCATGTCGTAGGTGGCGATAGTCAGTTCGTGGTTCCACAGGCGTGGCACGCCGACCATGGCATTGTGCGGGGTGTGGCACGGCAGGCAGATTTGCCCGCCCGACCAGGCCATGGAGCTGAAGTCGTGAGCGCTGCCGACGATTTGGGCAGAGCTGGCGGCAGTGACGAAACCAACGGTCGCCACAGCGAAGCCGAAGAAGATTCTGTCTTTACGAGTCATTGTTGTCTTCCTTCTTCTCGTTGTTGAGTGCTTCGGCGGCGATCAGAACCTCACACGCAGCTCTGGATTCATCTCTCCGCCAGGCGGGAAGACTGAATTGCAATGATCGTGCCACTCCTCACGAGCGGTGCCGACGGCCAAATTCGGTGGATATCGGGGGTTGGAGCGGTCCAAGCGGTCACGCCTCTCCCATGGATGAGAAAGCTCCAACCGTGCGGTTCCCGCGGGTTGGACAGTTGCGAACGATGCCCCATCGCGTTCGGGGTGATTGACCGCCTGAAGTTCATGAATTCCTAAGCCGATCCGCCCCACTGGAAGGAAACCAGGGAAGGGGAGGCTTCATGAGCACACAGTGGTTTGAGAGGGAGTCTGTCGCTGTTCATTGGGCGAGTTGGCAGCGGTGGGCGCGCGCGGCCATCGTCATCGCGGCGTTCCGAGCGCCAATGACCACCTACGCCGCGGGCGGGCCAGCAGACGGAGCCGACACGAAGGGCCCCGCGGCGAAAGCACCACTCGCGTCAAACGCCGATCGAAAGTCCGGGGTCCAGAAAGCGACGGGACAGCCCAATGTGCCTGTCCAAATTTCGAGTGTGCCTGTCCAATCTTCGAACACGAAGGTCGCCAGCACCGGGGTGAACGCTGCGGAAGGTCTCGACCCGGACATTGTCCGCCGCGCGGGTGAAGACCTGTTCGGCGACCAGTCCTCGAAATCAGCAAATACCGATGGCCCCTTGGACACCCATTGCGAAAGGTGCCATCGATTTCCCCAAGGCCTCTCGCACCCGATCGGCGTGGCCCCATCGGTGATGCCGGCGGACCTGCCGCTCGAGGCCGGTCGTGTCGTCTGTATCACTTGCCACGACGAGCGGTCCCAACGCCCACACGCGTCGCGCACAGCTCGAAGCGGCGCGTCGGGAAGTCCGCCTTCGGGCGACCGCGACCCGATGATTCGAACCGACACGGTCGAGGCCTTGTGCGCGACTTGTCACAGCAGCGGGGGTGGACGGGCAGAGAAGCCTTCGACTGCCCGGCCCGATAGCGGTCCCGGGCGTCTGGCGATCGCCCGGGCCAGCCACCGCGACCTCGATTCGGTGCATGCGATGGGACTCCTGCAGGCCCACTTGAACGGAGGGCGCTTCTCAGGCTCCTCCCGCAGCGCAGCTCGCGGGGCGGCTCTCGGCTTTGCGGCGATCGACGGCGAAAGTGCCTCGTGCCTGAGCTGTCATGACGGGACCATTGCCAAGGATGTCGGCGGTCACGCCGAGACCGGCGAACAGGCCAGATCCTCCAAGAGCAGCAAGATCATGGCGATGGAAGGCCCCGCCAGTCACCCCATCGGCGTCCCCTATCGGTCGACGACGGGGGGGAGAGGCTCCGGCCCGGCGATCGAACTCCGTTCGGCCGCTTCGCTCGACCCTCGGATCCGCCTCTTCAACCAGCAGGTCGGTTGTGGCTCCTGCCACTCGATCTACTCCGACGAATCGAAGTACCTGGTCTTCCGGAACGACCGAAGCGTGCTCTGCCTGAGCTGCCACCGAATGTGAATGGTCATCAGCGACGAAGGTTCGCTGATAGATCATCGTGGGTGATGAGCCCACACCGGCGTCTGCGGTCGAATCCCATTCCTGGGAACGACGGCAGGCGCCGGTTCTCATTTCGGGTTTGCACGAAGCCCACGCAGAGGGCGATTGGGGCCAGCACCCTCCTTTAGAAGAGCAGCATGCCTGTTCGCGGTGAGGCGAGAGTCGACGACAGACCGGCGTGAATTGGCACTACTCTTGCGATATGGTCGGAGTTCACCCCGCGGACCGCGGCACGCTTTGCCCCACAACAGCGAGAAGAGCAGCATGACCCCCATTCGTATGAAGATCATCGGTGCCGGCGTGGCCATCGTCGGTGCTGCCGCCGTGCTCGCCTTCTCGGGTATGCGGGACGGTTGGGTGTATTTCCTTCCCGTCGATGAGTTCGTCGCGAGCGAGCATCGCTGGGACGAGCGCGTCCGCCTGCACGGTCGCGTCGGCGAGGACCAACTCACCATCGACCGGGCGGGACTTTCCGCCGGCTTCCAGTTGTGCGGAACGACGAAGGCGATCCCCGTCCACTACACCGGCGTGATTCCCGAGATGTTCGACGCTGGCCGCGATGTGGTGGTCGAGGGCACGCGCGACGCGAACGGCGTCTTCTGTGCTGACACCCTCATGACCAAGTGCGCGAGCAAGTATGAATCCGGTGGCGAAGCGCCGCACGCCGATCCCCACCTGAAGAACCAAGCCGACGCTGCCGGCTCGATTGTGCCGAACACGGCAAAGGCAGGGAGCCGCGGATGATCGAGATGATCGAACCGCTTGGCAACCTGAGCCTCAGCGGGGCGGTGCTTGCTGCGGCTGGGGCAACGCTCGTCTCGGTCATCGCCGGTCGCCATGCGACGCCGCAAGGCGCGCACCTATGGATGCGCACCGCCCGTTGGCTCTTTGTCCTGATCGGGCTCTTTCTCTCGGCCGCGGTTGGGTTGCTGCTGACGGCTCTTCTCACCGACCAGTTCCGGTTTGAGTACGTCGCGTCCTATTCCGAGCGATCCATGCTCGGCGGCTACAAATTCGCCGCTCTCTGGGCAGGTCAGGCGGGAAGCCTCCTTCTGTGGGGCTGGCTCCTCGCGATCCTCAGCATGACCGCGGTCTTCGGCTGGCGACGGTTGGAAGGACGCGAGTACGCCATCGGCCACGCCGTGTTGGCCTTGGTCTGCGGCTTCTTCGCGGCGGTTCTCCTCTTTGCCGCCAATCCCTTCCAACTCGTCACTGGGCTCGAGCCCTTCGATGGCCGCGGTCTGAATCCGCAGCTTCAGGATCTCTCGATGATCATCCACCCGCCGCTCCTCTTCCTGGGGTACGCGGGCTTCACGATGCCCTTCGCCATCCTGCTGGGCGTCCTCATCGTCCGTCCGCAGGAGAACCGCTGGCTCGCCTCCATTCGCCGGTGGGTCCTCTTCTCGTGGGTCTTCCTTGGTGCCGGCATCCTCATGGGTGCCTGGTGGGCGTACATCGAACTTGGCTGGGGCGGCTATTGGGCGTGGGACCCGGTCGAGAACGCGTCACTTCTTCCTTGGCTGACTAGTACCGCTCTCCTGCACTCGATGTTCGTGCAGCAGCATCGCGGCATGTTCAAGATCTGGAACGCGAGCCTCATCGCCTCGACCTTCCTCCTCTGCATCTTCGGCACGTACATCACGCGCAGCGGCGTGATCGATTCGGTGCATGCCTTCGCCGAGAGTCTCATCGGCGTCTTCTTCCTCGTATTTCTCCTGACCGCAACCCTCCTCGCTGTCGGCCTCATGATCTGGCGACGGCGCGAGCTCGCTCCACCGAAGCCCATCGAAGGGCTCATCAGTCGCGAGGGTGCGATCCTCGGCGCGAACGTCCTGCTGACGGTCATGACGATGGTTACCCTCATCGGCACGATCTTCCCGCTCATCGGGCCGCTGGTCGGGGCCGATGGCGTCACGGTGAAGGCGCCGTTCTACAACCGCGTCGTCGCCCCGATGGGCATCGGACTGGTCGGTCTGATGGCTCTGGCGCCGGTTCTGGCGTTCGGTCAACAGGCGGCCCAACGGATCGCCCACAATCTCCGCTGGCCGGCGGTCGGCGTCCTGATCGTGACCTCGCTGGTCGCGTTCTTTCTGACATTCAACATCTGGGCGCTTCTCTGCGTGGCGATCGTGGCTCTTGGAACGGGTGCCGTGGTCGTCGACTTCATTCGCTCGGTCGGCGCCCGGCAGCGCAGCACCGGTGAAGGGCTCCTTCCGGCGATGGCCCGGCTGATCGACCGCGATCATCGTCGTTACGGCGGACAGATCGCCCACTTGGGGCTGATGCTGATCGTCGTTGGCGTTGCCGGTTCAAGTCTCTTCTCAACCGAGAGCACTCACACCCTGAAGCCCGGCGACACCTTCGAGGAGGCCGGCTTCACCATGCGTTTCAATACCCTCAACGAGACGCGCGGCGAGAACTTCAGTGCGGTTCAGGCGTCGATTGACTTGGTAGATGCCGCCGGTGTAAGCGAGACGATCACGCCTCAGGTGCGTTTCTACGACAAATGGTCCGAACAGCCCAACGCCGAGATTGCCCTGCGATCGACGCTGACCGAAGACCTCTACATCTCGTTGGCCGGTTGGGAATCCGGTGGCCATGCCGGCGGCATCGTCGCGGCGATCCAGGTTCGAGTGAACCCCGTGGTCATCTGGATTTGGTTCGGCGGTATCGTGATGGTCGTCGGCGGGTGTTTCTGCATGCTCCCGAAACTCCTTCCACAGGCCCGTGCCGAGACTCGTGTCGGGGCTTCCGTAGGAAGGGAGCAGCGTCCGCCTGAAGCGCACGGCGGGTCTCCCACCGATCCCCAGAGCCTGCCTGCAACGCCTCGCAGCAGTGTGGAGGTGCCAGTATGAACGCCCCGTCGGCCCCCATGTCCACCTTTCACCCTCGTACCCGCCGCGGTGGCCTTGCAGCAGTCGCTCTCGCAGCGGTTCTCGGAGTCTCGTCAGGCCTCTGCGCCACGACGAACCCGCAGCAAGGCGGCGGCATCCCTTGGCCGAGCCGCGATGGTGCGAAGCCGGCAGAGAACGTCACCGGATCGCTTTCGATTCGCGTGACGCAAGGAACGCCAGGTGAGCCGGCGATTGGCGTTATCGATGTCGCAGTGGATCTCTATCACCGCGGCATGGTGCTGGACACGATCACCACCCAGACCGACGAGCACGGCGTCGTCATTCTTGAACAACTACCGATCGCCATGCCGGTGCGACCGATCGTCAAGGTCAAGTTCCAAGAGCTCGATTACCAGATCGGCGGCGGAATGATGGATGCTCAGCACGCCCATCAGGACATCGAAGTCGTCTGCTATGCCGCGAGCGAGGTCCCGCCCCCATGGAAGATCCAGACGCGGCACCTCATGATCACGCCAGAAGCGGCGGGACTTCGGGTGACCGAGGTGATGATGGTCGAGAACCCCGATCACCGAACCTGGATCGGCGTGCAGGCTGGCGGGCCGAAGCGAAATACGACAGCCTTCGTTCTCCCCGCGGAAGCGAAGGATGTTCAGCTTGGCCGCGGCTTCCACAAGTGGTGTTGCTCGACCCTGATCGGTGACAAGCTGGTAAACCATTTGCCGCTGATGCCCGACACGAGCGAGATGATGTTCTCCTACCTCGTTCCCGCGAAGGACGGCACCGTCACTCTCGACATCACTGCTCCGTCGACGGTCGACGCGACGATGGTGGTGACGCCGACGATGCTGGAGACCGGCGTTCTTCAAGGGCTCAACGACGGCGGCGAGCAGGCGATGGGCGACATCAAGGCCCGCGTCTACAGCGCAAGCGCCATGGCTTCTGGCGGTCGGGCGAGCATCTCCTTCGTGAATCTTGCCCCCGTTGCGGCCGCCATGGGCAGCAGCGGTGACACCAACGCCAACACGAATGCCAACAGCGCTGCGACAACGCCCGCCAGTAATAGTGCCGATTCGTCTGAATCCTCCAGCGGCACCGTCGCCAAGATCGTCGCCGGCATCGGCGGCGGGGCGATTCTCCTGGTCGCCGCGGCCATCCTGATTCGAAGGTCGGGCCGATCGTCTGCGGGCATGCCCTCATGACAGCCATGGCAGCCATGACACAGACCAAGCCAAGCGGGAGGTCTGTGCCATCCACCGCGGGCACCGAGTTGGGCGTGCCAGCGGACGAACCTCATGGCGCGAAAGGCCGTTCGGCTGCCGAGAATGAGACAGTCGCGATCGCGGCTGCAGACCTCTGCCGCGAGCTGGACGGTCGGATGGTCCTCCAGTCGTTGAACTTCGAGGTGCGACGGGGCGAGTTCGTGGCCCTGCTCGGCGCAAACGGGGCCGGGAAAAGCACGCTCCTCAAGATCCTCGCCATGCTTCTCCCGGCGACCTCGGGAAAGCTCGAACTCTTCGGTGAACCTTGCGGTCTCGAAGCCGCACGGTTGCGGGCCCGTATCGGCCTCATCGGCCATGGGGCGATGCTCTATCGCGACCTCTCTCCCATGGAGAACCTGACCTTCTTCGGTCGTCTCTACGGAGTGCGCGAACCGGCGAAGCGGGCCCGCGACCTACTCGATTGGCTCGAACTCTCCTGGCGGGCCAACGACCCGGTGAAGACTTTCAGCCGCGGCATGCTTCAGCGGGTCGCGATCGCTCGGGCCCTGATGCACGAGCCGGACCTCCTCCTTGCCGACGAGCCCTTCGCGGGCCTGGACGCGCCGTCGATGGACTCGCTCTCGTCGATGCTCACGGCGCTCCACGGGCAGGGACGGACGATCATTCTGACCAATCATGACATCGTCCAGTCGATCCAGCTTGCCCATCGGGCGATCGTCCTGCGGCAGGGCGAGATCGTTCTCGATGGCCCAACGAACTCGATGGACGCACGAACGGTTCTCGCCGAAGTGCGAGGCGATGAGTGCGACGACAGGGGAGGTGCTGCGTGATTCCCTTCCCGCAGCAGGTGTTGCTTCTCCTCGGCAAGGATCTCCGCATTGAAGCCCGAGGCCGCCAGACGATTCAGCTCGTGGTCGTTCTTGGCATCCTGATCATGGTGGTGCTCGGACTGGGCCTTGGTGCGGGTCGCCCAGTCGACGGCTTCGGCGCCAGCGCGATCCTCTGGGTCGCCTACCTGTTCGGCGGCGTCCTTTGTTTTGAGCGCACGATGGCGTGGGAGCGTCACGACGACGCGATGGCCGGCCTGCTTGCAGCCCCCATCAGCCGTTCGGCGATCTATATCTCGAAACTCCTCGCCAACGTCGCTTTGATGTTCACCTTGGCGGTGATCGTCACGCCGGTCGCGGTCGCCCTCTTCCGCTTTGACCTCTCCGCCGCATTCGGTTCCTTCGCCATGATCATGTCGTTGGGCATGATCGGCTTCGCCGCGATCGGGACCCTCTTTGCGGCGGCGGTCAGTTCCTCCCGCCTGCAGGGTGGCCTGCTCGCCATGCTGGTCTTTCCCCTCTGCCTTCCGATTGTGATCATGTCGACTCAGGTGATGCGCCACGCCTTCGCGTCCCAGCCGGACCCCGCATCGGCCGGCTGGGGAAGCGGTATCACCATGCTCGCCCTCGCCGACATCATCTATCTTGCTTCCAGTTGGATTGTCTTTGAGCTCGTGCTCGAGCCCTAGGAATTGACATGCCTCCCGCACCCACCGCACAACGTCCAGCGGATCACGCCGTCGCCGACGAGGCGAATCTCGCCTCGCCGCGCGTCGGGCCGAAGCTCTTCGGCGCCTGGTTCTGGGCGCTGAATGCCGTGCTCTTTGCAGCGGTCCTCGCGATGGCACTCTGGTATGCCCCGATCGAGAAGTCGATGGGCCTGCCGCAGAAGATCTTCTACGCCCACCTCCCCGTCGCGATCAACACCTTCGTCGCCGCCTTCATCGTCTTCATCGCCAGCGTTGGCTACCTCTGGCAACGACAACTCTGGTGGGACGACTTGGCGGATGCCGCGGGGAAGGTCACGGCCCTCTTCTGTGCGATCGTCCTCCTCACCGGCATGACCTGGGCTCGAAGTGCCTGGCAGGTCTGGTGGACGTGGAGTCCGCGCCTGACCTTCAGCCTTGTGCTGCTGCTGTTGTACGTTGTCTACCCCATGGTTCGCGGGGCGATCGAATCGCCGCAACGACGAGCAGTGGTGAGTGCGGTGTACGGCGTCGTTGCGTTCCTGGATGTGCCGCTGGTGTACCTCTCCGTGAAGCTCATGCCGGACATGCACCCATCGTCGATCACGCTCGAGCCGGCGATGAAGCACACCCTGTTGGCGTGGTTTGCGCCCGTGACCCTCATGATGATCGGCCTGGTGCACACCAACTTCCGGCTGAACACTGCGCTTCGGCTACGTAACGCCGTCGACGCGCCGGCACGATCGCCGCGAACAGGCCCCTCAACCGGACGTTCGCGCTCCGAAGTCGCATCGGGAGTCGGCGGCGGGGGAAGCGGAAGTTCCGGAGGTGTCGCATGACCAGCACCGGCTACCTGACGCTTGGCTATTCGGTCGCGCTGGGTCTTCTCTGGGGATATGGCGCCTTGTTGTGGTGGCAACTCCGAGCGCTGCGGCAACGAGGAAGCCGACCCTGAACGCAAGCAACTCTGGCTATTCGAACCACGTCATTCTCAAGAACAACCGTGCGCTGGACCTCGGCGCGACGTCGTGAAGGAGCATTCCATGAAAAAGTACACCGCCGCCTGTCTCGCCTTGGCCGCCTGCATCGTGTCGTTGGGTGCGTCGCAACCTCTGATCAAGAGTGAGACCCAAGCCGCCCCGCCATCGCAACCGACGATTCCGCCGAATCACCCCGCGGTGCCGCCATCATCAGGGGGCCAGCCACAGGCTCCAGCGTTGCCCGGACTTCCGAGCGGGCATCCGGCACCCGGACAGGTGCCGGCTGGCCACCCGCCGATGCCTGGCGAGAACCCCGAGCTCGTTCTCTCGCCCGATTGGCCACTCGGCAAGCCCGAGGACGTGAAGTCCGTCGACGCGATCGTCACCGCTTACTACGCCACGGTCTCCGGAGCGAAGGGCGAGGCCCGCGACTGGAATCGCCTTCGGTCGCTCATGCTTCCCGAGACGCAACTCTTCTCGACGCGCCTTGCTGGCAACCGGCTGCTGCCCATCGTCCTCAAGATCGACGACTACATCGAAGCGAACCGCAAATATTTCGAGAAGGGCGGCTACTACGAGAAGGAAGTGAATCGGAAGACCGACATCTTCGGCAACATCGCCCAGGTCTTCAGCACCTACGAATCGCGTCGCCATCTCGAAGAGCACACGCCGTACAGTCGCGGCCTGAACAGCTTCCAGCTTGTGTTTGACGGCGAGCGCTGGTGGATCGCCAGCGTGCTGTGGGGCGCGGAGACCCAGGCATCGCCGATTCCCGCCCAGTACCTTCCGCCGCCGTCGGTTCTTGCTCCGACTTCGAAGTAGGAGCGAGAACGCCAACGAAGGCCGTTTCGCCGACGGCTGGCTCCGGCAATCCGACCGCCCCCGCACGACCTTCGCCGTGTGGGGGCGTTTCTCTTGCCCATGGGCTTTCCCGAGGGCACGATGCACCTGTTGCCGACGGCGGCCACTCCCACTATCCCTCCCCGCGCATCTCGGCCCTTCCGACCCGGAGTCCCATGTCTCCTCAGCGACACCTCCTTGGGGCAATCGTTCTCCTGACCTCAGCGTGGACCGGACCGGTCCGGGCGGAGAGTCCGACGCGTGAGGCGTTGTTCGCCTTGCCGCCGATTGAGCTCCCGATCGACGGGCGGGTCGTCGAGCCTGGGATTCACCTCCTCCCCTTGCTGGATGAGCACGGCCAGCGCGAGGTTCCTTTTCGGCTCTGGCCTCACTCCGTGCGGGCGGAGTCATTCTCGGTGCAGGTGGCCCGTGGTCGAGGCCGAACGGTTGCGCCGGTCGCGCCGCCGTCGACTGTGAGAGGCGTCGCGCTGGATGGATCGGGCGTGCGATTCGCGGGCGCCTTTGGGCAGGGCGGCCTTCATGGTTTGTTCCTACGGCCCGACGGTTCACGGGTGGAGATCGCTCCGCTTGGCACGGCCACGCCGAGTGCCTATGTGGTGCGAGCAGTCGCTCCGCCGTTGTCGCCCGGGGCATGTGGCATGCAGGATGCCATGCTCAGTGAGGAAGGTGGCGTCGCCAGCGATGCCGCACCGCCGGTGAACCAGACCTGCATCGCCGAGATGGCGTGCGATGCCGACTTTGAGTACTTCACGGCGCAGGGTAGCGACGTTGCGGCGGTGGTCGCCCGAGTTGAACTGGTGACCAACGTGATGAATCTCCAGTACGAGTCGGATGTGGGCATCGCTCACCGGCTTACGACGATCCTTGTCCGCACCGAGCCCGGTGCGCCGTACACGTCGAATGCCCACGCCACGCTCATCGGCCAGTTCCGCCAGGAATGGAATGTCAACCAGACTGCCGTCGAGCGAGACGTTGCACAGCTTTTCACCGGCAAGGAGCTGGTGGGCAACGTCGTCGGCTATGCCTATGGACTCGGCAAGATCTGCGACGTTCCCAATTCCTACTGCCTGGTGCAATCCGACTTCGATGGCACGCTGGCCTGTTCGACGGACCTGAGTGCCCATGAGCTCGGGCATCTTTGGAGCGCGACGCATTGCATCTGCGTGGCGCCCCCATCGACGATGCACCTGTTCATCCTCTGCGCCAACACCTTCCAGTCCTCGCCCACGGCAGGTCAGATCATCCCATTCGCAGAGTCACTCGATTGCCTCGAGTGCGTTCCGGTCGATTGCAACGGCAACGGCATCGGGGACGCCGACGATATTGCCACCGGGACCAGCCAAGATTGCAATGCGAACAATGTCCCCGACGAATGTGACTTAGCAAACGGCTTCACCGACTGCAACGGAAACGGAAGTCTCGACGTCTGCGAGAGCGGGGGAAGCCCGACCAACGACTGCAACCGGAACGGGTTGCCCGACGTCTGTGATCTGGTGAGCGGCCAAAGCGGAGACCTCGACCACAACAGCATTCCGGACGAGTGTGACCCCGACTGCAACGTCAACGGGTTCGCCGACGGGTACGACATCCAGCAAGGCAGTTCCGCCGATTGCGACGAAGATGGCGTTCCGGACGAATGCCAGATCATGGACAACCCACAGTTGGACTGCAATGGGAACGGGACGCTCGACGGGTGCGAGGAGGCCAGCCTTCCGACGCTGGATTGCAACGGAAACGGCACCCTTGACATCTGTGACATAGCTGACGGGACGAGCGGAGACATCGACGGAAACTGGGTGCCCGACGAATGTGATCCCGATTGCAACGGGAACGGCATAATTGATGGGTACGACGTGCTTGTCGGTTTCTCGCCGGATTGCAATGGCGATCGCGTGCCCGACGATTGCCAATGGCACGAGGGCATTGCTCCGCCGGCGGCCGTCAACACCGATGCCGGGGTCGACGCGGTTGAGGATCTGACCCCTTCGGTGACGGCGGTTGACCCAATGAGCCCGATCGTGGTTGCCGCGTGGCGGCGCACGGGGGGTGAGTGGGGAAACGATGGCGAGGTGTTTGCGGCGAGGTCGATCGACCTGGGGCGAACGTGGAGTGCCCCTTCCGCAGTCGTTCCGACCGCAGCGACCAATATCGGCGGTGACCTGAGTATCCACACGGCCTCGTTGGGCGACGGCGTGATCGCCATCATCTGGTCGAGCACGGCGAAGCTGAATCAACCAGGTGCAACGAGCTTCCGGGAGATTCACATCGCCCGCTCCTTCGACGCTGGGGCAACGTGGACGGCCCCGACCTACGTGCGTGCCGATGCCCTGAGCGACATCGCGCCGGAACAGACACCCGACCTAGCTGGTCACCCGGATGAGGGAACTGGCCGAGTGGCCATCGCGGTCTGGCAATCGAAGACGCTTCCAGGAACTGGCGGTGATGGCGATATCGCCGTCACCCGCAGCGTTGATGGGGGTGCGACGTGGACGACCCCGACTCCGCTTCATTCCAACGCCGTGACAGATTCCCTTGAGGACATCGAGCCGCGCGTTGCCTACGGCGGGCAGGGACGATGGCTTGTGGTGTGGCAGTCGCGGAATCCACTCTCGGGCGAAAGCGCCTCGGACCTGGACATCCACGGGACGGTCAGCGTTGATGACGGCCTTACCTGGGGACCCGTTTTCGCGGTGAACCCTTCGGCAGAGAGTGATGGGGATCGGGCGGACAGCGATGCGGCGGTCGAAGGTGACGGGGTTGGCGGTTTCGTCATGACCTGGTCGTCGCAAGGTGCGATTGGCAGCACCCTCGCCGATCGGGACGTGGTGGCCCGTCGACGGACCGGCGCCGGCGTCTGGCTACCGGCCGCAGTGATCTCGGGTGACGACACGCTTGATCAGGGGGTTCCGGATCTGGCTCGCGACGGTTCGCAATGGCGAATCGTCTGGCGCATGACAGGGGCGGCAAACGCTCTGCACGGAAGCGACCTGGACTTGATGACCTCAGCCAGCCTCGACGATGGCGAGACCTGGTTGCCTCCGGCCATCGTGATGGCGGATGCGGCAACCGACGGCGATCGCCTGGAGGATCGACCGGCATTGTTCGGGGCGGCCGGGGCGATCGCGGTGCTTTTGGAGTCCAACGGGCGACTCGTTGCGCCGGCCGGCGTTGGATCTGAGCGAGATCTCTGGATCGTCGAGATCGCCGGTCAGGATTGCAACCGAAACGGCATTGGCGACTGGTGCGACATCATCGGAGGCACTGCGCCGGACGAGGACCGCGACGGGATACCTGATTCATGTCAGGCGGTGATGCTCGGTGACCTCGACGGCGACGGGACGGTGGCGGCGCCTGATCTTGCCATCCTGCTGGGAGCGTGGGGGGCAACCGGAGGATCGGCGGACCTGAATGGGGACGGCACGGTCGGTGCGGCGGACCTCGCGCTTCTCCTTGGAGCTTGGGACTAGGGTCCGTCGGAGCGTTTCAGTGCCATCGACCGAGGCGAATGGCTCTCTCGTCGGTCTGCACGGAACTCCCAATCGGGGGAGAGGTTCGCCGCGGAGCGACCGGCTCCCGGCGTGGCATCGGATTCGATACGCTCGCCTGTATGTGGCTGACGATTGCCCGCATTCTTGCCGTGACCGCAGGGGGAATCATCGCCTTGCGGATTGCGAGGCTGATTCTCCTGAGCGTTCTCCGGGAGCGTTCAGGGCGTCCGGTGGACGACGCGCGAGGACGTGCACACTTCGATTTCGGAGTTGGGCGATGCCCATCGTCGCCGTCACGCCGCAAGGGACTGGATCGCTTGCTCCATTGGGGTTTCTATCTCTGCATGGCGGCGGCGCTTGCGGCATACTCGATTCACGTTCGAGGCGTTTGAGCGGTGCGGCGAGCCGCAAGCTGGCGCGAAGGCCTCGATGCGGGGGAACGTGTCCACAGCGGCAAGCTCCGCGCGACGCATTGAGAATCTTTCGGAAAAAGTGCCTAGAAATCGGGAGGTGCCATCGTGGCGCTGTAGCTTCTCCTTCAGTGCCGCGTGGCGGCCCGGATTGAATCAGAGATGGAATCCCCAGCATCGGTGGAGGTGGAGTCGATGTGTGTCCAAAGCAGCACGCAGCACGTGGTCCCGTCGCCCTCGAACGAGCGAGCTAGTCGTTCGGCGCTCGCAACGCTCTTGCTCTTGGTGAGTGGCCTCGTGCTTAGCGGAATCACCCGAGGGGCGTGGGCAGCCGAGCTGTCCGTCCTGTCCGTGTCGCCCAAGAACGCGACCGTGCACGCGCCGGTGGTCACGCCGATCACTGTGCACTTTGATCGCCCCGTGCTTCCCGCAAGCGTGACCTCCGACAGCTTTTGGGCGTTCGCCCGCACCAGTGGGACCGTTTCGGGCAACTTCGTCTTCAGCGACGGGAATGCCACGGTCTCACTTGTCCCCGATGCTCCCTTTTTCTGGGGTGAGCCGGTCACGGTCCTTCTCTCGCACGACCTCGTGGCAGCCGACGGGTCCCCCATGAGGTCAGCCGGCTATGCGTTCCGATTCACCACGCGGGTCAGGGCATCGCCCCTTTCCCTTGCGATCGTGAACACGTTGTCGACCAACATCGCGCATGAATCCTCGGTGCCCTATGGCGGAAACCCCGCCGACCTCAACCACGACGGCTTCGCCGATGTGGTGTTGGCCAACGAGGGGACCGATGACATTCGAGTTTTCCCCAACGCCGCCAACGGGACGGTTGCGCTAGGGCCCATCGTCGAGCCGACAGCCCATTGCGGCGATACGCCCAGCCCGAGCGACTTCGCTGACTTCGATCACGACGGGAACACCGATATTGTGGTCGGCCACTATGGCGATGGCACCATCGGCGTCCTTCTTGGACAAGGCGACGGGACGTTCGGCCCGGTGCAGTCCATCTCGACGACCGCATCGACCACGGTTGGCGTCGCGGCATTGGATGTTGACGGCGACGGGGATTTCGACGTGGCCGCTGCCAATCCTTTCGCGGGAAACGTCTCACTCTCGATCAACCAAGGGAACGGCGTTTTCGGCCGCGTCACCAACTTCGATGGGGGTGGCGTTACCGAGTGGCCGTTGACGTGCGGTGACATGAACAACGATGGCATCTTCGACCTGGTGATCGGTGCCCAATCATCGGCGACCATCATCGTCCGGCTGGGTCTCGGCAATGGGTCCTTCGCCGCGCCGATCGTCAAGGCTGCGGCCGGGGCGCCGTGGATGTTGAGTGTTGGCGACGTGAATGGTGACGGCTTTGAAGATGTCGCCGTGGCCAATGGTGCTACCCCAAATGGGGCGATTCTCCTCGGCAATGGAAACGGCACCCTCGGGACGGCCGTTCCCTATCCGGTGGATCCACAAGTGGTGGCGACCGACCTGATGGATCTCGATGGTGACGGAGACCTCGACTGGGGCCTCTCGAGCTTCGGCGGCGACTGGCGCATTCTCCGAAATGGCGGGAACGGGACATTCACGACGCTCCTTGAGTTCGATTCGCCACTTGCGGCGTCCTGCATCCTCCCAACCGACTTGGATAATGACGGCGACATAGACCTCGTCTTGGTGGACGAGAACGCCGACATCATCAAGCTCGTCTCCAATAGCGGAACGGCAAGGACCGGGGACATCAATCTTGACGGGTCAGTCGATGCGGCGGACCTGGCTATCCTGCTTGGTCAATGGTCAAGCCTCGGCACGCTGCTGAGCGCCGACCTCAATGGTGACGGATCCGTCGGCGGCGTTGACCTCGGCATACTCTTGGGTGCTTGGGGGGATTAGCGACCGCGCCTCGAACCAGGCCAATTGGAATCCTGAACCCCGTACAAGCCCCACTTGACGTAGACCGACTGGCTACCGTCGCGCGTTTGATAGGCGAACCGCGACGAAACCCGCAATCAGGGTCGCAATCCCAACCACACCCGCGACCAACGCCAATGCAGCCGCCAACGGCATGACCGACGCCAACGCAAGGGTGAGCGAGGCGGCGGCGGTGGTGCAGGCGACCAATCCCAGTCCCGCCGCCGCGAGCATGATCGCAAAGGAGAGCGCGATCTCGGTCACGACGCGGCGAAGCGAACGGCCTTGGGCTTCGACCAGATCGGTCGTGCGCAACAGGAGTCGAATGACGGCCGACATGGAGTTGATCACGGCGGAGAGCCTCGATGCTGGAGTGGGCCGAGAGAATGCACCGGTGAGCGGAACGATGACCTGGTGGCGTCGAATCAGCGTCGACGAACCATCAGCGCGGTAAGCACTCCCGCCCCAAAGGCGATGAGAACGGACGTCAACGGGCGCTCGGCGATGAAGTGGTCCAAGCGATCCACCGCGCTGGCGGCGCTCTCCTGGACGGCCTTGGCGGCCTTTCGCACGGAGACCGCTCCGTCCCGCATGCGGGCTGAGGCGATCGAGCTGAAATCGTCCCGCAATGCGGCGAGGTCCGCCTTGATCGTATCGATGTCTGCGACTGGTTCGGCTTTCGACATGATGTCATGACTCCACGGTTGTGTTGCCCATTGGCGGGGCCCGGTGTGACGAAACGATGGCGAAGCGCTTGGCCTTCGCCTGACATGCGAGAACCTACCTGCGCTTCGCGTCGGCTTCCCTGAGGCGATTGCCCGAAACCGCTGCGTCCGCGCGAGTGCGAGGGCGGAGCGCGTCTTCGATTGGTGTAGGGCGATCCGCCGAAACGAGTCAACAGTGCGATGCAGGTCGTGGCTCCGCTGCGAACCAGACGTAGCGTTGCGCATGCAAGCGGAGCGAACGGACAACCGACTCGCATCGCATTTCGACGGGGACTCAGCGCCGACCCCGCGGCCGAAAGGGAAGTGACCCAATGACACGTCGAACGATTCTGATCGAGCATCCTGACGACGGGGCGACCGACGACGATCGCGTTGATCGCGTCCAACGCACGCTGTATGAGGTCGACGGTCTCACCATTCGGACCGTGACGGTCACGTCTGCGGTCGTCGAATGCGACGACGCGAGCGCGTGCGAGATTGCATGCGACCTGCTCGTTGATGCCGGCCTCGCTGCCCATCCCCTGGAACCCGATCCATCCGTCGTCCTTCCGAAGCCTGAGAGAGAGGCCCAGGCCTATCCGCCGGTGACCACTGAAACGGCTGCCGCACAACTCGTGCCGAAGCAGCCCTGACGAGGCGTCGACAGCGAGGCCCAATGCGAAGGTCCGTAAGACGCTGCTCGAGACAGCCCCGATTCCCACAGCGCATGTCGGTCGCAGCTCCCTGTGACGGCACGCGGCGCACCTGGTCCAAGCCTATCCACCACTCCGAGGAGATCTGACATGAGACATCCACGCATCGCACTCGGCGCCCTTCTGACGTCGTCCGTCCTTCTCGCTCAAGGCTGCGATCGTCCAACCTCTCCTTCGCCACCAGCGAACGGTAGCAGCGGCACGGCACGCAATGGCGAAAGCGGCACAACCTCGGCCTTCGAACAATCCGAGAAGCCAGAGGACATTCGGATCAGCGCCGAGATTCGCCGGCTTCTCGTCGACGACCCGTCTCTCTCCGTTCAGGCGAAGAACTGCACGGTCGTCACCGCGAACGGCCTGGTCACCCTCGATGGGTTCGTGGATACCGAGGCGGAACGGTCGACCGTGGAATCGAAGGCGAAGACTGTTGCCGGAGTCTCCTCCGTCCTCAACCGGCTCTCGGTCAAGACGTCCTGATCGGGTATGCCGGACCGTTGCATCCACCTTCGCAAACTCGCCGGCGCATACCGGCCTCACCCCGATCCGGTTCCGTCCGGATCCTCTCAAAGGAAACCAATGCCCCAATCCGTCTATGGCATCGTGCCCAACACCGTCAAGGCCAACGAGGTCGTCGGCAACCTTGACGTCAGTGGCTTCAACCGCGGCGACATCTCCGTGCTGCTACCGGACCGTTCCGGATCTCGCGACTTTGCCCATGAGGCCAACACGAAGGCCCCTGAAGGCGCTGCGGTCGGCGCTGGATCCGTCGGCGTCCTCGGTGGAGCCATAGGCCTGCTCGCCGGCGCCGGTCTCCTCGCGATCCCGGGACTTGGCCCGTTCATCGCGGCCGGGCCAATCATGGCCGCCTTGAGTGGCGCTGCCGTCGGCGCCGCTGTCGGTGGGATCGCCGGTGCGCTCATTGGCATTGGCATCCCCGAACTTGAGGCCAAGCGCTATGAGGGCAAGATCAAGGACGGCAATGTACTGATCTCTGTCCACACCACGACGAGCGAACAAGTCAGCCGGGCCAAGGACATTCTCACCCGGGCCGGCGCGACCGACGTCGGCGTCGGCGGCGAACGGGCCGTTGCCTCGCGGTAGAGAACGTTCCGGTCCTCAATCTCACGTTTGTGACTCCGCGTTTCGAATGCGCGCTGACCGGTGGGCGAGACCGATCGGCGCACCACTCATGAAGGATTGGAAGAGATGAATCTCAGCACAGCGACAGCAGCAAGTACCTATCGTCAGTTCTTTGGCACTGCCCTCGTGGTCGGCTCCATCGTCGGTGCCGTGGCCGCCGCCCCCTTGCTCCAGGAGCGAGGCGGGCCGATTCGCGATCAGGACGGCCAGCGTGACAACGCGCCTGGTACCGATGGCGCCACCATCCGAACCCGCGACGATCGCACGATAGGCAAGGCCGACGCCATGGGCCAGTCCGCCGATGCGAAGCGCACCGCCGAGATGATGCGCCAGAACGGTACGACGCTTCAAAAGGCCATTGATGCCGCCGAGCGCCAGTTCAACGGCCAGGCCGTCGAGGCACGGTGCCGCAAGGGCGGTGACGGAGGCAGCTCCGTGATCGACATTACCGTCGTCGACAAGGAAGGCAAGGTCATGGTCGCGGCGGTCGATCTTGGAACCGGCAAGGTCGTCGCCACACGTGGCTACTCCGACGACGGGACCTACCTTCGCGATTCGCGCGATGTACGCGAACCGCGCGATCCGAAGAACCCTCATGATGCCGATCGCGCCTACGGGATCGCCAAGGCGAGCGAGTGCATCGGGAAGGACATCTACGACGGCACCAACCGCAAGGTCGGTGAGATCGAGGAGATCGCGATCGACGATGCCCGCGGCCGTGTGGCGTACGTGATCGTGGACCTCGACGGCAACGTCGATCGCCTGGTCGCGGTCCCGTGGAACTCCTTCCGCCACCACAGCAAGCCCGATCGTCTTGATCTTGATGGTGGGCGAACGCTTGAGAGCGCCCCCTCGTTCCAGTGGAACAGTTGGCCCAACATGCACACCGAGGAGTTCGGGCGTCCAATCGCCGACTACTACCACACGGATCTCTACGGCAAGGACGTCGAAGTTCCGAAGGGCACGGCGATGAACATGATCAAGCTCACCGAAGTGCTTGGCATGAACATCAAGAGCCCGTCTGGCGAGGCCCTCGGCGAGATCGAGGACGTCGTGGTCGACCCCTCAACCGGCAAGGTCTCCTACGCCGTTCTTTCCTTCGGCGGCTTCATGGGCTTCAACGACAAGCTCTTCGCCGTTCCTTGGACCTCCCTGACGGCCCGCAAGGACGGCAGCGTGGTCTTCCCGGTGACGAAGGACCGCCTCAAGAACGCCCCTGGCTTCGACAAGTCCAACTGGCCGACGACGGCCAACCAGACCTTCAACAGCGAAGTCGAGAACTACTACCGAAACCGCACGGCCAGCGTCAACGAGTAACGACTTCCGTCGGGACATCTGACGTCATCACACAAGGGGGCGGACCGACTTGCACACACCGGTCCGCCCCCTTTCTCTCATTCCCGCCAGTCGCTCGTCTTACGGGCACTCGCCCCAGGCACCGAGCAGGATGGCGATGTCAGGCGCGCCGACAATGCCATTGCCGTCGAGGTCGCCGATGCCGGTTCCCCATCCACCGAGGACGATGGCCAGGTCCGGAGCTCCGACATCGCCACTCTGGTCGAAGTCGGCAGCGCAGGCAGGAGACTGCGGCATGATGGCCCAGAAGCCACCTTCGAAGGTGAATTCACCTCCGACAAGCAGATCGCCAGCGTCGCATTGCCCGATCGTCCCTTCGAGCGAAAAGCCCGCGCCGCTGGAGAGCCCGCCGCCGCCGTCGACAGTGTGCCAGGAGAGGTCCGGCGTGCCGGCGCCGTCGTCATCACCCGCCAAGGCGATGGACGAGACGAGTATCACCGTCGTCGCCAGACAGAATGTTCGTGTTCGCATAGATGTCTCCCTTGCCGTGAGCGAGTTGTTAGTTTCCGATCGTGACCACGCCGGAGGCGGCACGAAGCGTGATGGCCTTGGTGAAGGTGCCGGTGTTTCCGTTGGCTGAGGTATAGCTGCCACCCGCAAACCAAACCGAGTCGCCGCTCCCCGCAAGGGAGTAGCCGGCCGTGAACGTTTGGGCCGGATAGACGGCCGTGCCGAACTCGAAGACCGAAATGTCCGCGTAGTCGACGAACACGGAGTCGGCTCCGAGGAAGACCCCGAGATACTCCGAGAGGGTCGCTTGGGCGATCCGCGTTCCGGAGTTCTCTCCTCCTCCGGATGTGCAGCCACCGTTGGTGTGGATACCGACGGCGAAGTCGGTAGAGGTCCGGATGACCGGGCTTCCCGAGTTCGCCGGTTCGGTGTCCACCGCGTAACGAACAAAGTTGGATCCTGAATCGGTTTGGGGCCCGGTGGAGGTCTGCACCGTGAGCGACGTGGAGTTGCAGCCCGCGTGGGTGCAGTTGCCGTTGTCGTCCCATGCGCAGCAGGCGCCCGGCTGGCTTCCCGAAGGCGAGTTGTCGACGCCGCACCCGGTAATGCGCAGCGTCGTGCCGTCGCCGGAGAGTTCGGGATCGAGGTGGAAGTAGCCCTGCACCCAATGGGCACGCAGGCCCGTGTTGGCGTTGGGGCCCACATCCATCATTGCCCAGTCAAACCCGACGCCGCCGTTTTGGAACGCGTAATAGAAGTTGCCCACCGGATACTGGTCCTCCGGTGCGGAAGCGACGGGCTGTCCCGCGCTGTTGGATGCGGGAACGTTGAACTCGATGAGCCCGCCAGAGGCCATGCCGCAGTGACCGGCGGTCAAGGCACACCCGACCGAGGTGAGCCACGCCGTGCAGCCGCCGCATCCGCCACCGCTTCCGCAGTTGGCCCCGGAAAGGCGCCCGACGCGCGAATCATTCGAAGCGGTCCGGTTGTCCGCACCGCACAGGGTGGCGACGCCGCCCTCACCCGCGCCGGCGTCGTTGTCCTGGATGTTCACGGCAATCTCGTCGGTCGAGAACGAGACGCTCTCGCCCGATGCGACCATGAGCTGGACGACGACCGCGTCGCCGTTGAAGATCGCGCTCCAGCCATCCCAGGCCTCCAGCATCGCATGCGTGAAGCGTTGGGTGGCTCCGTCGGCAACGGACGTGATGTGGATCTCGCTCGCGGTATCGAGATCGAACGTGCCGAAGTGCACCCGGATGAAGTGCGCCCCCGGCGAGCGGACGATGGAATACGAGCGTGCTTCGAGATCGGTCTCGCCTGGCGTGTCGTTCGTCGGCGAACTAGCCGGTCGGGAATGAACGCCCGAACCTTCGATGTGCGGCGTGGTATCGAACCGCATGAGCGACGAGGTCTGCCCGGACGCAGCCGTCGCGATTCCCAAGACCGCTGCCAGCGCGGTTGTATGAATGTGATGCATCCATGTCTCCTTCTGAAGTGCAAGCTTCTGACGTGCGGACATCAGTGGAGGTTGACGAGAACGAGGACCAAGCCGCGCTCGCCTTCGGAGAGACCCGACATCGCCTTGCCGATGATCGCCCCGTGGCAGCGATTCGGATCGGTCACCTTCATCGCAAAGCCCGGAACATCGGAGGTGGTCAGCATGTCGCCCGGCTCAATGCCGCCGGCCGAGGTCTCGACGTGGACATAGACGCGACCGGTGAGGGCCACCGGCAGAAGTCCGTTGGCGATCGAGTTCTCTTGGCCCATGACCATGCCCGGCTTGATGCCGTTGGCCCCGGAGATGACGCCGGCAACGGTGCGGTCGTAGGCCTTGCTGCTCAGAACGAGCTTGCCCGGATTCGCCGGATCGATGCAGACGATCATGCCCGCTTCGGGCTTCACGTCACCGTGCGAAGCGACATCGAATCCTTCCGCAAGATCCGATCCGCCGGTAATCTGAAGGACAGGTGTGATCAGGCGACCCGTGCCGCCGCTTCCTTGGCCGATGCGCACCTCGCCGCCCTCGTGATTGAGGGAAAGCGCTGCGACCGCGCCGTTGGAGCGGGCCATGATCTCGTTGTTGTCGATGACGACGTTGAGGCTCGCCGTGGAGCCGAACGTCGCGAAACCGCCGCCGGCGACGCTGGCGTCCGAACCGCCGTCCACATGAAGCTTCGTGGCAGGGGCGGTCGTGCCGATGCCCACATCGCCGCTGGTTTCGACCGTCAGGTGGGTGCCGCTGTTGTTGAGGTACCAGGTGCCCGTGCTGCCTTCGATATAGGTCCAGCCGAGAGCGCTACCCGCCGACGCATAGCCATAAAAAGGCTGGGCGTTCGCGCCGGCGACATCGACGTACATGCCGCCATAGCCAGTGGTTGTCGGATGGCGGATGCCAAAGATCTCGGAGCCGATGGTCGTGGTGCGCCCGATGAGCGTGGTCGAAGCGAAATAGCCACGGCCATCGAAGTACCCGGCCCAGCCGGTGGCGCTGTTGGACTCGCCATAGACGCCGTAGTTCTCGCCGGTCGCAGCGGACGCCAGGCCGTAGACGGCGCGGCCGTTGTTGCTCGCAGTGCTGGCGGAAAGGGCTCGAGCCGGCCCGGTGGTTGCCAGGGCACTGGCGATGAGTGCGGTCCCGTTGGTCGAATCGCTCACGAACTGACCGGCGACCGTCTGGAGGGACGTGTTGGTGTTGCGAACGTAGAGGCCAATCTGCGTGCCGCCGTCGCCAGCCGCGGGATAGATGGTCACCCGGCCTTGCTGAAGCGTGGTGCCGACGGACACGTTCCCGCCGGTGTAGTTCATGGCTGTGCCATTGATGGTCCAGAGCGAATTGCTGCCGGCAGGACCTTGCGGGCCGGCAGGACCGGTCGCGCCCTCCGGGCCGGTTGGGCCGGCGACGCCCTGGGGACCGATCGGCCCCGTTGCGCCCTGTGGCCCGGTCGCTCCGGTCGGACCCGCAGGACCCGTTTGGCCGATCGGCCCCTGCGGTCCCGTTGCTCCGGTGGGGCCTGCCGGGCCCGTCGGGCCTTGCGGACCTTCGTTGCCGCTTAACGCGAAGAGCGCAAAGGGAGCGGCAGCCAAACGTTGACGGGGGGCGAGCACTGTTCCGTCGACGGTGATCTCAAGCCAGCGCTCGTCTCCGGCGAAGGCCAACAGCCCGAAATCCAAGTCCACCGTCACGAGTCCGTCTGTCACCAGAACATCGTTGAACTCGATGGGGGCGCTGACGGCGACAGCTCCAGCTCCTGCACCGTCAAAGAGTTGGAAACGAAGGATGCCAACGGTTCCCTGGTAGGGGAGGCCCGCCTGACGCAGCTGTCCTTGGTAGGTGATTCCTGTTCCAACCGGACCATCGGCCGAGGCGGAGTGGCTGGCGTCAAAGCCAACCGAAAGACTGAAGGCGATCAGGGCCGTGGCGGCGGAGCGACGAATGGACTTCATGCGGAGTCTCCTCTCGAGACGAATCCCGCCCGACACCCGCCGGGCTGAGGATCTCTCTCGGCAAGGCGGATTTCCATGGCGAAGTCTCCGATCGGACTTCAGGAAATGACCGAATGCACCCCGGTCGCGACGGAGTTGGGGCGTTCGAAACGCACTGCGTTGCCACCGGAAGCTTCGGTTGGAAGCGGGGGATGAAGGGGGGTCGGGGACGAAGCTCGACGCCAAGTCAATCCGCTTATTGACGCATCCGGTGGCTTCCCCGTAGACTGTCCACTTCTGATCCACTGCCACCCTCCGCGTGGGGGGTGACTTGTGGGTCGGTGACCTGTCGTCTGCTCTGCTGGAACTCCTGTAGAGCTGCGGTACGCGATTCCGTCCTTCGAGCCCAGAACATCATGACTGGCATGAACGACCTCGCACCCAGTTTCGCCATGCTTGGCAACTGCCCCACCGGCGGAAGCTCTTGCATGACCGTGCCCCAGCCATGACGCCGTTGCGCGTCCATGGTTGTCGTCACGGCAAGGCCCTAGGCCTTGGCGCTCGGCTCATATGCCGGGCGGCAAGGCAGCTCCCCTCCCGTTTCCTGGGGGGGCGCATCAAGGCCCTGAAGAGTTCCACTTGGCACCCGTTGGAGGGTCCTGCGCCCGAGTAGCAGGTCCTCGCCCCTCGGTCCGACGACAGGCCACGTGAGCGTTTCGCTCAGGTGGCCTTTCTGCTTTTGAACCAGCTCCTCCTCGGTCGCGGCGGGCCCAAGGCCCCCTCGTCCGTCCAGCACATCCCAACAACCCATCTCGAGCTTCCCATGAATTCCGAAACCCTTCGCATCCTCGACTCCATCGCCCGCGACCGGAACATCGATCGTGAACTGCTCATCCACGACTTGGAGCAGGCGATGATCAGCGCGGCCCGAAAGCACTTCAACTCTCTCGATACCGAGGAGTTCGGGTGTGAAATGGATCGCTTGAGCGGGAAGATCACCCTTTGGAGAAACACCGAAGAGGGGACCCGCGAGTTCATCGGCCTTGAGAAGCTCGGGCGTATCCCTGCCCAGACCGCCAAGCAGGTGATGATCCAGAAGTTCCGCGAGGACGAGCGCAACAGCCTCCTCGACGAGTTTGCGAAGCGACAGGGTGAGCTCGTCACGGGCGTTGCCCAGCGTTACGAAGGTGGGGCATTGGTTGTCCAGATCGACCGGGCCGAGGGCTTCATGCCCCGTTCAGAGCAGATTCCGGGCGAGCAGTTCCAGCCCGGCGATCGGGTCCGCTGCCTGATCCTCGACGTCCGCGACGCCCCGACCCAAGTCAAGATCGTGCTCTCCCGGTCGCACCCGGACTTCATCCGCAAGCTCTTCGAGACCGAAGTGCCCGAGGTCGCCGAGCGGGTCATTGAAATCAAGGCCATGGCCCGGGAGCCGGGCTTCCGCACCAAGCTCGCGGTTTCCAGCGTCGACTCGAAGGTCGATGCGGTCGGAGCCTGCGTCGGCGTGCGCGGCAGCCGAATCCGGAACATCGTCGACGAGCTCGGCGGCGAGAAGATCGACATCGTCCGCTGGAACGAATCGAGCCAGATCCTCATCGCCAACGCCCTGAAACCCGCCGAAGTGGAAGAGGTCAGCCTCTGCTTCGAACTCGGGCGGGCCACGATCATCGTGCGTGAGGACCAACTTTCCCTGGCGATTGGTCGGCGCGGACAGAACGTGCGTCTGGCGGCCCGCCTCACCGGCTGGGACGTCGACATTCTCACCCCGGCCGAGTTTGCGAAGGGCCTCGGGATTCTCGAGAGCACCGTCCGTTCGGTCTCTGGCGTGACCGACGAGATGCTCGACCGAATGGGCGCCTTGGGCATGATCAGCGTCTTCGACATCGAAGAGGTTGGCACGCCGGTGCTCGTTCAGGAACTTGGCATGTCCGACGAACTGGCTGATCGCGTTGTGCAGGAATGCTCGATGCGGGCACGCGAGGTCGCCGAAACGCAGGCCGCCGAGAAGGCCCAGGCAGATGCCCGGGCCGACGAGGATCGGGCCGCGACGGACAGCATTCTCGGGGGAAGCCGCTCGGCATCAGGCCGAGCGGAACCCACTCCCGAAGGTGCGGTCGTGCCGGATGAAACGGCAGAGGCGGCCGCGGACAAGATCCTCGGCGGCGGCGCTGGCTGATGAGTGTGGCTGATCGTGAAGGGGATGGCGTGTAAGGGTTCGCGGGCAAGGAGATTCGCTTGACGACGATGAAGAAGACGGCCTTGAAGGTCCACCAACTTGCGAAGGAACTCGGTGTCAACTCGAAGGACATCGTGGCTCGATGCCAGTCGGAAGACATTCCTGACATCGTCAATCACCTCTCCAACGTCTCCGTGGGCTTGGCCCAGACGATTCGCGAGTGGTTTGGCAACGCAACAGCGGCCACACCCGTCGCCGAGGTCCAGCCGGACATCGAGGTGAAGCCCGCCCCCGCGGCGAAGGTCACCGTCTCCGAAGGCGAACCGCAGAAGGCGCACCGCAAGGTCGTTCGAGCCAAGCCTCCGGCCAAGAGCGACGATGCCAAGGCGGGTGAGCATGCCGACGCGAAGTCGCCGGCTGCGGAACCGAAGGTAGGAACTGCCGACGAACTTCGCTCTGAGGCGAAGGCCGAACCAAGGGTTGAACTGAAGACGGAACTGAAGCCGGACACCAAGTCCGAGGCGAAACCAGAAGCCAGGATCGAAACCAGGCCAGAATCGAAGCAAGAAGCCAAACCAGAACACAGGCCAGAAGCCAAGGCCGAGAGCAAGCCAGAAGCCAGGCTCGAAGTCAAGCCCGAAGCCAAGACAGCATCGAAGCCCGATTCGAAGCCCGAATCGAAGCCAGAATCGAAGCCCGAATCGAAGCCAGAATCGAAGCCCGAATCGAGACCTGATTCGAAGGCCGAGCATCGGCCTGACGTTCCCCAGACTGCCCACGCCGAAGGCAAGCCCGAGGCGAAACACGCCACTGCGGCTCCTTCCCCGACCTCACACGGAACGAAAGCGCCCGCTGGTGACAGCGATCGCGGGGGGGCGGAAAAGCCTTCTGCACCGACCACCGGCGGTCCCTCGGCGCGCCCCATTCTGCGTCCCAGCGGACCGACCTCGGCCGCCGCGCTTTCCTCCGGCCAGGCCCCCGGCACCGGCGCGCCGCCCGAGCGAGTTCGCAACACGAACTTTACGCGGCCTGGTGCCGTCTCACGCATCGTCCCTCCGGCGCCGTCGGCACCAAGCGGGCCAACCCCGGGATCTGGTCCAGACAGCGCGCCAGCCCGGCGCGTCGGCCCGTCAAATCCACCACCACCACCGCCGAGCTTTGCCCCGACTGCTCCGCCGATCATGAACGTGCCGAAGCGGCCTGAGGTCATTCGGCCGGTCGGCCCCAAGCTCGAAGCCCCGGTGAAGAGCGCCCTCTCGGGACCGCGCGTCGTTCGCATTGAAGCTCCCGAATCGCTCCCCACTCCTCGACCGAGGAGTGGCCCGGGCACCGCAGGCGGTACCGGTGGCGGTTCGCGTGTAGGTCGGACGGGCGGTGCCGGTGCTGGCGGACGCACCGACGATCGTCGGGGTCGTCGAGACGAGACCGGTCGCAGCGGCCGCTTGGCTCGAGCCGATCGTGGTGGCGCAGCTCCGGGTGAACCGTGGCGTGCCCAGGATCTGGCCGAACGTGAGGTTCGACTCAACAAGGCCGGCGGCTTCTTCAAGGCCCACCGGCACGAACCCGGCAAGTTCGGCCCTGGCGGCAGCGGACGTCCGGGTGAGGAAGACTCGGCCGGTCCGGTTCACATCAGCGAACCGATCACCATCAAGGAACTCTCGGCTGCCTCCGGCGTCAAGGCGGCGGACATCCTCAAGAAGCTCTTCCTGATGGGTTCACCATCGACCATCAATTCGGCGATCGACCGCGAGCGGGCGATTGAGATCATGATGGACTTCGACATCGAGTTGGTGGTCGAGGAATCGAAGTCGGCGGCCGAGATCATCGAGGAGCGATTCGCCGATCGCGAGAAGATCGACGAACGGCCACGTGCGCCGGTCGTGACGATCCTCGGTCACGTCGACCACGGCAAGACCAGCCTTCTGGACCGCATCCGCAACGCCAACGTCGCTGCGGGCGAGGCCGGCGGCATCACCCAGAAGACCAGTGCCTTCACCGTGCCCGTTCGGGCCGGCGAGCGGGACCGCGTCGTCACCTTCATCGATACGCCGGGCCACGAGGCCTTCACCAACATGCGGGCTCGCGGCGCGAAGGTCACCGACATCGCGGTGCTCGTCATCGCGGCCGACGACGGTGTCATGCCGCAGACAGCCGAGTCGATTGCCCACGCCAAGGCGGCGGGCGTCCCGATCGTGGTTGCCCTGAACAAGATCGACAAGCCCGAGGCCACCGACTCGAACATCCAGCGCATCCTCGGCCAACTCGCCGGGTTTGAGCTGAACCCAGTCGAATGGGGCGGTCAGACCGAAGTGATCAAGACCAGTGCCACCAAGGGCACCGGCATCCAGGAGCTCATCGAGATCCTCGACTACCAGGCGGACCTCCTCGGGCTCACCGCTGCCTATGGCGGCGAGGCTCGCGGCACCGTCCTCGAAGCGAAGATGGAAGAGGGCCGCGGCCCGGTCGCGAGCGTCATCGTCCAGGAAGGCACCATCAAGAAGGGCGACTTCATCGTCGTCGGTCGCGGCTTCGGTCGCGTCCGTGACCTTATGAACGATCGCGGACAGCGCATCACCGAAGCCGGTCCCTCCACGCCGATCGCCATCTCCGGCATCGACGAACTGCCCGACGCCGGCGACAAGTTCTTTGTCGTGCCGACGATCAAGGCCGCAGAAGAGGCCGCTGAGGAACGTCGTCGTCTCGACCGCGAACGCGAGCTTGCGGCCCCGAAGGTCACCCTCGACACCTTCTTTGCGAGCCTCGAAAAGGGTAAGCGGAAGGAACTCGCTCTCGTCGTCAAGGCCGATTCGCAGGGGTCGGTCGAAGCCCTTCGCTCCGAGCTTTCCAAGATCGGTACCGAAGAGATTCAGGTCGTCGTCAAGCACTGTGCCGTCGGCGGCATCACCGAGAACGACGTCGCCCTCGCCGAAGCCACCAAGGCCTTCATCGTTGGCTTCAACGTCACCAGCTCGACCAAGGCCCGCTCGGTCGCCGAGGCCAAGCAGATCGAGATTCGTCTTTACGACGTCATCTACGACCTCAAGGACGACGTCACCAAGGCCGCGTCGGGTCTCCTCGCACCGGAGCTCAAGCTCGAGGTCCTCGGTCACGCCGACGTCCGGCAGGCCTTCAAGATCTCGAAGGTCGGCATGATCGCCGGCTGTTACGTCACCGACGGCACCATCGAACGCAATGCCCAGATCCGCGTCACCCGCGGCGGCATCGTCATCGAGAAGGACCGCCGGCTCGAGCAGCTCAAGCGATTCAAGGACGACGCCAAGGAAGTTCGCGCGGGCCAAGAGTGCGGCATGAAGATCGTTGGCTACGACGACATCAAGGTCGGCGACGTTCTCGAGTGCTACAAGACCGTCCAGGTGGCCCGCACCCTGTGAGCCATCCAAAGGGCCCCGGCCGACGCACCCGCGCACTCAACTCCAATCCCAACCCCACGTTCAGCCCCATCCCTTCGCGAACCATGCCCCACGATTCTGAGCCCAATAGCTCCGGGCGCGACCCATCCGGGCGCCCCCGGCGCTCAAGCTCCTCGTCCCGCACCCCATTCCGTGGGGAGCGGGACGCCGAACGGAGCGGGGAACCCCGATCCTCCGTGCGCGAATCGATCGAGGTCGCTCGCGATGCGGGGGGCATGGGCGGCTTCGGCGGCGGTTCGACGCACCGTGTCGCTCAGGTGAGCACGCTCATTGCCCGAGTCCTCCAGGAGCGGCTTGCTCGCGGACTCAACGATCCGCGCGTGCAGGGCATGGTCTCGATCGTCGGTGTCGATTGCACGCCGGATTTGGCCACGGCCCATGTGCGGGTAAGTGTCCTGCCCGCCGAGCGAAGTCGTCTCACCCTCTCGGGATTACGGAGTGCGACTCGGCATCTTGAGGGAATCGTGCGCAAGGCGACGCGGCTGCGCAAGGTGCCTCGGCTTGTCTTTGACATCGATGACTCGATGAAGCGCGAGGCCGCCCTGACGGAGTCACTCAGCTCCGCTCGTGGCACCACCGAGACGTTGCCATCGGACGTCGTTCCGGATGACCAGACCTCCTCACCTGGCGAGGCATCGGACGTCGCCGCTCAGGTGACCCCCGATCAGATTTCCAGGAAGACCAGCCTCGAACGACCAAACCACGAGCCTGATCGTTCGAGTTGAGATTTCGTGACCGAATGGGACCGATTGGCGTCACGCCCACACCACATCGGCGACATCCAAGGGAATAGCCCGTGAAGACTGATGCACTAGCCACGCTCCTCCCCGCGACCAAGCTCGCACCCATCCTGAAGCGGTTTGGGCAGCCCGCAAGCTCTGCAACGTCAGGTTCCAAGGCCGACGGCGCCGACGCAAAGGTTGACCTTCTCGTCAACGCCCACGCTGACCCCATCGCGACGTTGGTGTACGGATTCCTGCTGTGGGAATCCAATTCGGCCGCAGCGACACAGGCCCTCGCCCGCTTCCGCGAGGAGTGCGTTGACTTCAACGAGTTGCGCGTCTGCTTGCCCGAGGAGATCGTGGGCATGCTCGGCAGCCGGTATCCGTTCGCGGAAGAGCGGGCCAACCGGCTGCGGCGCTCGCTCAACGATCTCTATCGCCGCGAGCACAAGGTCAGCCTCGAGCATGCCGCCGCCATGGCAAAGCGGGAACAGCGGACCTACATCGAGAATCTCGATGGCATGGTTCCGTTTGTCGCCGCCCGCGTGCTCCTGATCCACTTCGGGCAGCCGGGCGTGCCGGTTGATGAGCAACTTGCCGAAGTCTTCCGCGAACAGAAGCTGGTCGCAAAGGAGGCTTCGACGACCGACATCGCCTTGGCCCTGACCAAGCAGTACACCGCCGTCGATGAGGCCCTGAAGGTCCATCGGGCGCTGGTTGGCTTTGCCGACTCCTGCTGGGAAAAGGACCCGAAGGCGATGATGAAGAGTAAGTCGGCCCGCATCGCTGCCCAGCAGGCGGCGGAGCGTGCTGCCCGGAAGGAAGCCGAGAAGGCCGCCGCCGAGGCCGCCCGCGCTGCGGAAGCGGCAGCGCGAGCGGAAGCGGAACGAATCGAAGCGGCGAAGGCGGCAGCGCGGGCCCAAGCCCGTGCCGAGGCTCGAGCCCGAGCCGCGGCGGCCAAGGCCGCTCAGCGTGAGGCGGCCCAACGCGAGGCGGCGGTTCAAGCGGCGTTGGCGGCCCAAGCTGCGAAGGCTTTGGCCAAGTCGGCGCCGAAAGCTCCAGCGAAGTTGCCTACCAAGCCGGCAGCGGCGAAAACACCAGCTCCTGGTCAGAAACCTGCTGGCAAGAAGCCCGCCGACAAAAAGCAAGACCCGAAGCGAAGTGAGCCAAAGAAGGCACCCCCCGCGAAGTCGCAGCCAAAGCGGCCAACCGCCAAGGTCCCGTCCAAGGCGCCAGCCAAGGTCGCAGCCAAATCCCCAGCCAAATCCTCAAAAGCGAAGGGCGGCGCAGGCCATGCATCGGCGAAGAAGGGCTCCGCGAAGAAGGGCGCGAAGAAATGAACCGGGCCTTGGCCCCGTTCGTGGCGAGCCTGATGACGCTCTCATCGACGCTCGCTGCCGGGCCCAGTGTCGGGGCTCTTCTTGAAGCAGCGTTGGGCACGGCGCAGGGCGTCGTCGCCGCGCCGCACGAACGGCAGTCGTCGGAGATTCCGGCCCCGCCGTTTCTCCTGAGGCCAGGACTCCTCGACCCGTGGACAGGCGAACGGAAAGTCCGGGCCGAGCGCTCGCTCGAGACCTGGGTTGCCGAGTTCGCCAGCAAGCTTCAGCCGGAGAACTTCGAGCCGCTCCCGCCGCGGGATGCGGAGGCTCGGGCATCGGCCACGCGCCTCTACGTGCAAGGTCGCGTCGCTTCGCTGGAAGGTCGGGATCTCGTCGCTGCCCAGAAGTTCGAGTCGGCGCTCTTCATCGACCCGGATTCTGCGGACATCCTGGTCGCCTACGCGCGACTGCTTGGCCGCATGGGAAACGCGTCGAAGGCCAATGAACTCTACGCCCGGCTGCTGCAGGTCGATCCGAGTAGGCCCGAGGCGCTCCTCACGATGGGACTGCAGGCCGCCGGTCGGGGACAGGCGGATCTCACCGTCGCCACGCTTGGGCGGCTTCTTGCCGATCCTGCGACCTGCGATGCCGATGAGCGGGCCGAACTCGAGGAGTTCTGGGGGAGCTTGCGGCCCGAAGCCCTGTTGGCCGCCGAGATCTCGCTCCTCAGGGCCCTGAATGACCTGGGTGCCGACGCTGCCATCCTCGAGACCCTGGACCGCTCGTTCGCCCGAGGCGAGCCGGAGTTCACGGGTCCTGCTGCCATCGAATGTCGTCGCGTCGCAGGCGACGCCCGCGCCCGGCGCGGAGATGTCGCAGGAGCGATGCTTGACTGGCGCGAGGGGCTGTCGATTCTCCTCCGCCTCTCGAAGGACGACCTTGCTCTGGCCCCGCTTGCGGCGAGGCTCCTCTGGGCCGAGACGTCGGTTGGAACATCCGCGATGGCCACGCTCCGTCGTCTGGTCGACACGACCGGCGTGCACGAGGAGTGGATCGCTCTTGCTTCGTGGCTTGCGTCGGTGCCCGATGCCACCGCGGCCTCCAAGGGCGAGAGCGACGCCGCGATGGCCGGCGCCAACACCGAGTCCGAGCGGCGGGCATTCGCCGCGACGGTCGACGTCCGCATCGGTGACCCTCGATCGGCGCGGCTCGCCGCAGCCCTCGTTCCGTCCCGTGCCTTCGAACGCCTCGCCGCCTCGCACGACCGGCGACACCCGGATCGCGCTCACATCGCTGCCTGGCTTCGAGCGGCAGCCCGCGGCTCTTCCGAGGCCGACGCGACGGCGACACCTCACCCGCAGCGGGTGGTCGATCTAGCCCTCAACATCCTGGACGACTGTGCGGCAGAACCGGACGTGGTGATCGACGGGCTACTCTCGTGCGGGCTCGACGCTCCAAGTCTTCTCGCTCTTGTCGCGTCAAGCGACGCTACGCCCATGCCCGCTCGGCGTCGAGCTCTCCAGATTCGCTTGCTCGCCGCGTTTGGCCGCACCGCCGAAGCGTGGACGTTGGGGCACGAAGGCCGCGGCGACCCGGCGATCCTTCGCGCATTGCTCTCGGTCGCGGTTTTCACCCAACGTGTTGAAGCGATCCAGTCTCTCGCGAGCGCCATCGCCGCCGACGACATCGGTGGCCAGATCGAGCTTCTTCGGGCCTATGGCATGAAGGGCGAACTCGCGAACGCCCGCACCGCCGCCGATCGCGTGCTCGCTGCTGCAGCAGCCCAACCCAATCACCCCGATCGTCGCGCCGAGGCCATCGCTCATTCGTTGCTCGGCGCGGCCATGGTCGCCACCATGGGACAAGGGACCCGTGAGCCTGCCCACGGGGCGGGAGCAGGCATTTGGAACGACCAGGTGACCAGCGAGTGGCGAGCGGCGATTGCCGCCGACCCAACCTACGAACCGGCTTGGATCCAGCTTCTCTCCTTCACGCGCATGAACTCACGCCCGCTGAATTCCTCGCCGGCGAATGCCCGCGGTCCGTCGAAGGAAGAGGCGGCATTGCGGACTGAGCTGCTCGAGATGGTCCCCGATTCGCCGCTCAGCTTCTCATTACGGCGCGAAGCGCTGGTCGCCCAAGGACGATCAGGTGAGGCGATCGAGGCGGTCTTGGCGAAGGCTGAGTCCATGCCGTGGGACGAGTCGCTTCTCAAGGAGGCCATCGCCGCGCTTTCCATGTCCAATCGGACGGAGGAGGCGCTTAGCCTTCTCGACCGCCGGATCTCGATCACACCCGGTTCACCGATCGTCTGGCAGCTTTGGACGGATCTGATCATCGCCGACGGCCAGGCCGAGGAAGCGCTCGACCGGCTCCAAGCCCGCATCGACCAGCCGCAACCTGACCCGATCGCCCAGAGCCTCGTCTCGCGGCCGCTTCGTGCACTTCAGCGTCACGCCGAGGCCGACGCCGCCGAAGAAGCCCAGCGTCAGCGGGAAGCGCCGAGCGTTCGCCGCGAGATCGCACGGATCGCTCAATTCACGGAACGTGGCGAGACCGAGAAAGCCATCGAGGCGCTGCGCACCTTCGCGTCGACCGCCAAGGACCTTGGCTCGCGCGAGTGCTTCGCCGGGCTGGAGCTCGCGCTGCGCCTGCCGACCGACGGGACCACCCAAGGGGAAGCGCGTCGGGCGGCACGCGACGAGTTCATTCAGCAGTTCGCCAACATCCTGCTCGAACGCGGCGACGATCCCGCCACCGCGGCCGATCTTGAGCCCGCGGCCATGGTTCGCGCTGCCGGGGCGCTGGCTCTGGTCTGGTCCAGGCCGAACGATGGAACTGCGGAGGGAGCCAAGACCTATGCCGCATCGATCGTGAAGCGGCTGGCCATGGCCAACCGGGCGGTCGCGGCGCTGAGTGCACGGACGACACCGCTTGACCGCAGCGGCGCGTCGGTCTGGCTTGATCTTGCCCAACGCTTTGCCGATCAGGGGAGCGAATCCGAAGGCAGCGATTTCCTCGGCTCGCTGGCGACCAGCGACATCCGTATGGAACCCGACGTTGCCGCCCGCATCGCCACCGCCTGCTTCGCCCTCGACGCCGCCGCCGGCGGGCGCTCGGACCGTTCGGTCGCCCTCCTGGACATCATCCGACTCCGCGGCATCCGCGCCTTCGCCGGGCGCGACCGCGTGGTCGAGCGTGATTCCGACGAACTGTATCTCCTCTCAGGCATCTACTCGCTGGTGCATGACCGCGAAGGGAGCAACGCCATCCTCCGGGTATCGCTCGAACGGGATCCCAACCACGCGATGAGCCTCAACAACCTCGGTTGGGATCTCCTGGAGCACGAAGGGGTCACGCCTGAAGCGGCCTCCATGATCGAGCGGGCCCACGCGGCGATGCCCAACGAAGCGTCGATCCTCGACTCGATCGGTTGGCTTCGTTATCGACAGGGTCGCTTTGAGGAAGCTCGCGACCTGCTGAGCCAGGCCATCGCCGCCAGCAAGGGCGAGCCGAGCGTCGAGACCTTGGATCACTTCGGTGACGCGGCCATGAAGACGGGACTTCGCGAGAAGGCTATCGAGGCGTGGCGAGAGGTCGGGCGGATGGTCGAGACCTTCTACGGGAGGAAGGTCATCATGGAGCGCATCCCGACCTATGAGATGAACGAGCATGGGGTGCGGGTCATCGACGCCGCCGCCCTGTGGCAGCGAAACTACGGTAACGTCGCCGAACGGGCCGCGACCAAGCTGCGCGAGGCCGAAGCCCAGCGTGACGAGGTGAAGGAACCGGTGGGATCGGGAAGCGAACTCTGAGCGTCGCCTTTGGGATCGAGTTGAGCTATGGCCGGACACAGTGCATGGAAAAACATCAAGCGTCGCAAGGCAGCCGTGGACGCGAAGCGCGGCAAGATCTGGAGCAAGGTGAGCCGAGCGATCATCGTCGCCGCCCAGCGAGGCGGCGGGGACATCAAGTTCAACGCCACGCTGCGTCTGGCCGTCGATGAGGCGAAGGCGGCGAACATGCCGCGCGACACCATCGAGAAGGCGATCAAGAAGGGGACCGGCGAGGGCAGCACCGAACGCTACGAGAACGTGCGCTATGAGGCCTTCGGCCCCGGCGGTGCGGCAATCATCATTGACCTCCTCATCGCCAACAGCAACCGCACCGCGGCCGAGATCCGCACCATCATCGACAAGAACGGCGGCAAGATGGGCGTTCCCGGCTCGGTGGCCTTCGGCTTCACCCAGCAGGGGGTGATCCTCGTGGCAGCCCAGGGCACGACCGAAGACGCGGTGATGGAAGTCGCCCTCGGCTGCGATGCCGAGGACGTCAGCGCCGACGGCGACTACATCCAGGTCACCTGCAAGCCGGCCGACTTCGAGAAGGTCAAGGGCGCCCTTGAGGCGGCGTCGTTCACGATCGAGAACGCCGAGATCACCTGGACGCCGCAGTCAACGGTCTCGCCGGACGCCGACGCCGGGGCGCGGCTCCTGGCCCTCATCGACGCGATCGAGGACCACGACGACGTGCAGAAGACCTATCACAACGCGGAGCTGCCGGAGGAGTGATGGCGGGGGAACGACTGGTTCACCGCAGAGGCGCGGAGAGCGCAGAGCCTGACGCAGAGGCAAGACAGGGGTGGGCCGTCGGCCGCCCGGCCCCCCCAGTGATTTACGCACTTGGGGCACAGCGCCCGGCCCGCGCGATGCGCGGGGCAGGCGGGGCCGCGGCGGTGAACAGGCCCGCACCAAAAA